>CACFTI010000015.1 GCA_902569115.1 uncultured Verrucomicrobiota bacterium
TTCACCTATTGTTGTCGAGTCCAGCGTACCCTCTTCTCTTAACAATAAAGAAGATAAAAGCTCTGCACAAAAAGCATACGATACGCTTGTAAGGAAGCGTAAGGAAAAGTTTTTAGATAATAGCAAAAATCATTCTGCAGAGTCGTACAGGAGTCTAGAGAAAAATGAAAAGGCAGAATTGCCGATTCGAGTTTCTTCAGTAAAACCGATTTTTGAAAGAAATGAAAAACATGTGCCTTATTCCGAAAGAAAATTCCCCAGAGGTCAAATACCTGAAATTAAACAAGAAGTATTATCTCCCACTCCTACACCTCCCGAGGAAATAAAATCACCTGAAGGGAATAAGAATTCTTTTAACTTTTACTATGGATTCTCCATTCCAAATCTTAGTGAATTTAAGGGAGACACAATAAAGTTCAAGGATGGGCAAGAGTTTAGTTTCGAGTATTTAAGGGACTATGGTTATCTCTCTCTGGGCCTTGGTTATTCCTTTAAATCCTTTGAAAATGAACGATGGTCAATACCGGGGTTTACAACTGATATTTCAGGAGACAATACAATGCATTCTCTTAAGGTCTCTATTGGGATGGAACCCGAAGTGAATGATTTACTTTTTTTACGGGCAAGATTCTCCGGTGGATTGGCTGTTAGGAATCACGAATTACTTTTTGATTCAGGTGACCAGGATGAGTACTCAGAGACTTCCTTTTGTTACGCATTTCTTATTGGCATCGGATTTAAATGGAGTGACTATTTCCATTCACTCATCTATTACAAATTCGATGGAGCAGCCACCACTCCCCATTTTGGTCATGCTTCCTTTCATCAATTCGGTTTAGGTTTTGGATTAGACTTTTAAGAATTTGAAATAGTATTTTGAAGGAACCTTGCGTTCGTACACTTTAGACTATGATGGCCTTGCTTTAGGTTGCCAAGAAACCATTTGCAGATATAAGCTTGGCTTAGGATGGGCGGCCAACAAACGAGAAACACCAACAATAAACAATCTGAATCCCTTGAGGGAGTTTTGGAACGTATTACCTTCTATAATGAAGAGAATGGTTTCCTGATTGGTAAATTAAAAGGACAAACGAAGGCAGCAGAAATTGCCGTTATTGGGAAAGCTCCCAAGGTACAATGTGGAGAAACGCTTGTCCTGACCGGCAGTTGGAGTACCCACCCCAAGCATGGGCGGCAATTTTCATTCACATCCCTAAAAACTAAATTACCTGCTTCCGCTTATGGTATTCGTAAGTACCTGGCCAGCGGACTGATCCATGGGATTGGGAAAACTTACGCCAATAAAATTGTGGATCATTTTGGGGCTGATACCCTGCGGGTAATCTCTGAAGAATCGGGACGACTCAAAGAAATCGAAGGGATTGGAAAACTTCGTGCAAAAAGCATTAAGGAAGCGTGGGAAGAACAGAAAGCTGTCCGTGAAGTAATGATGTTCCTGCAGACTTATGGCGTAACCGATGCCCTCTGCCTGCGACTCGTTCGTAAATACGGGAATTCAGCAAAAACCATACTTGAGACTGAACCCTACCGAATCATTCGGGAGGTAAAAGGGATTGGATTCAAAACTGCCGATAAGATCGCATTAAACCTAGGGCTCGCCAGTAATGGAACAGCCCGGATCGATGCGGGGGTGCTGCATACCCTGCAGGAATCGGAGGATGAGGGTCATACCCATGTGGAGAGAAGGGAACTCGCCCTCAAAGCCGCCGATCTTTTGGAAGCCGACACCAAGGATGTGGAAAATCGTATTGATGCCTTAATGAAGGAAGGCGAAATGGTTACCTCCAAGCCTGACTGGGTACAGAACCCTATTTCCGCGAGAGCCGAAGAAACCCTGGTGCGTTGTCTGAAAAATCAATCTCAAGCAGCATCCTCCCTTCCTCCTATTCAAGTGGAAAAAGCGATTGTCTGGGCACAGGAGAAAGCGGGTTTCTCGTTTGCCGATCAGCAGGCAGAAGCGGTGAGACAGGCCCTGCAATCAAAAATATCGATCCTGACAGGTGGGCCCGGTACTGGAAAAACGACCATTCTTCGAGCATTGGTTTCCATCCTTCGGGCGAAGAAGACCAAGATACTACTGGCGGCGCCTACGGGTCGGGCTGCCCGTAGAATGGCGGAAAGCTGCTCTCATTTCGCTCAGACTGTTCATCGGTTACTGAAATTTGATCCCAGTCAGGGTGGCTTTACCATGAATGAACAGAATCCATTGACCTGTGATTTTGTGATCATGGATGAGGCCAGTATGCTTGATCTGAGACTTGCAGCCGCCTTGATACGGAGCATCCCGCCGAGAGCACATCTTCTTTTAGTGGGGGATGCGGATCAATTACCTTCAGTGGGTTCGGGTAATGTGCTTAAAGATATTATCCAGTGTGAACTTTTTCAGGTTACCCGCCTTGCCGTGACTTTCAGACAGGCTGAAAACAGTGGCATTGTGGGCTTGGCACACGGAATCCTTGCCGGAAAAGGAAGACCTCCCCCACCCGTTGATTCACTCAGTGAGATCAACCCGCAACACGATGTCCATTTTGTCAGGGCCGTCACCCCCGAGGAATGCGTGACCGCGGTAACCAGGTTAAGTAAAGATATTTTACCGAGAAAATTTTCCATCGACCCCAAAAATGATCTTCAGATATTGGCCCCCCTGCATCGTGGTATTGGCGGGATCGGCAACCTTAATGATCAGTTGCGGGACGCACTTAATCCCAACGGTGCCACGCAGGTAATGGGCGCCATGCTATTCAGGGAGGGGGATAAAGTCATTCAGACCCGAAACAATTACGACAAGGATGTGTTTAACGGCGATATGGGTATTATCGAGGCGGTGGATACGCTCAACGGAAAAGTGGATATCGATTTCGATGGGAAGATGGTAAGTTACCAAAGAATGGAAATCACTGACTTGCAACCAGCCTATGCCATATCGGTGCATAAAAGTCAGGGTAGTGAATATCCAGTCGTAATCTTCCCCCTTCTCAAGCAGCATTTCATGATGCTACAACGGAATTTGGTCTACACCGGACTTACCCGGGCGAAAAAAAAGGTTCTGTTTGTGGGGGACCCCGCTGCGTACGCAATGGCAATCCGTAACGATAAGACCTTGGTACGACAGACTGATTTAGTAAGAAAAATGCTAAATATTCCTGAATAATTTATCCGACCCTATCTCAAAAAATTACTAATTTTTCACATATTTTTCACTAACTCGAGTTGAATTGTTACTAAGCTCGTGAAATGTCTTCGAAATCGCTGATTCAAAAAGCAGTTCGGAACACGAGGTGGATTTCAGGAAAAGCTCTTAAAGATAGGCTCTTTATCTGGCTTTTTAATCACTTGGTGTATCCGCAAATATGGGAGGATCCTGAGCCGGACATGGATGCCCTTGAACTTAATTCAAACTCCAAACTACTGACGATCTCTTCGGGAGGATGCAATGTGCTAAATTATTTGTGCCGTGAACCTGAAGCGATCACTGCGGTCGATTTGAATGCAACTCACCTGGCTCTCTTAAAGCTTAAGATATGTGCCATCAAAAACTTGCCTGATTATGAGAGTTTCTTCCAATTTTTTGGAAACGCTAATCTTCCTGAAAACCGTTTTCTATACGAAAAATATCTGCAACCTAATTTGGATCGCCTATCAAGGAATTATTGGGAAAGCAGGCACACTCCGATGGGAAGAAAAAGGTACCTTTATTTTACCAGTGGATTTTATAAACAAGGCCTTCTTGGCAGATTCATCGGTGCAAACCTATGGGTTACTCAAAGATTTGGGATCGAAACCACCCAAATTCTTTCAGCTCAGTCGCTTGAAGAACAAGCTACTATTTTTGATAAGAAAATTGCCCCGTTTTTCAGAAAGAAACTAGTCCAGTTTTTAAGTAACCGAACTGTAGTCATGTACCCACTTGGCATTCCTGCCTCACAATTCCAGCACCTACAGGGGATCTCGAATGGGCAGATACATGAAATCATGCTTCAAAGAATCCGGAACATGGCGTGTAATTTCCCTATCTCTGAAAATTATTTCGCCTGGCAGGCTTTTAAAAGAGAATATGATTGGGAAAAAAGAAAAGCGATACCTGCTTATCTTAAGAAAGAGAATTTTGAAATTTTGCGTAAAAATGTGGAAAAAATTTCTATCATGCATTGTTCCCTTACCGATTACCTTGAACAAGTCCCAAAAGAATCACTTAACTCTTTTGTTTTCCTGGATGCGTTGGATTGGATGAATAGCACGCAATTGGAGAGTCTATGGAGACAGGTAGATCGGACTTCAAGCCCAGAAGCAAAAGTTGTTTTCCGAACAACCTCTGGATATTCACCCTTGGATGTCCAACTCTCTGCGGAAATGCTTAAAAAATGGCAAACATGCCACAAGACCAATTTATCCTACCTTGCAAAAGACCGTTCTGCAGTTTATGGTGGTTTTCATCTCTATGAAAAAGTTTCTTTAAGAACTTCTAGTTCCGAAACATCCTTACTGGTTGAAACAAAAGCTCCAAGGGATAAGGAAACCGTGCCTCTTGGAAATTAAATGCTCCATCTCCTGATTCTATGGGAGATGCTCAATTCTTCACCATGAAAAAAAAGGGATCAGTGGATAGGAATGATTTACTTTCACATCTGCTTATGTCCCGTGAGTCAAGTCATTGGATCAGGAATGCAAAAATCGATTTCCAACATTCAAAGAGCTGTGGAAAGATTTTACCAGCTACCATCAGTACACATGACAAGAAAAATTCTTACATTTGTTCTTTAAAAACAGCCTTTTACCGATATCCAAAGCAAGAAACTTCACTTATCCGAAATAGGATTGAACGTCATTTACTAAGAACTGCTTCGGTTCCAATTGGCATATTCCTACAAATGCTCAAAATCGATAGACATATATCGATTGGGAATTGGCTACAATCGACCAATTTACCCCCTGATTTGGAAGAGGAAGAACTTAAAGAGATCACCCAATTTTACAGCGAACACTACCAGGACTTTCTTCTTACTTTCAGATCCGTAAACCAAGAAACCCATCCTCGCTTATTCCTTTCATTGAAAGAAAATGGTTGGCAACTTATTCCCGCAAGACAGGTCTATTTATACCTTCGGGAAGATAATAAATGGAAAACTAAAAAAATAGTTATTAGGGAGAGAAAAAATCTCCTTAAATCAGATCTTGTACAAGTTCATCACCAAGATCTACTGGATAAAGATTTACTACAAATCCACCGGCAGTACACGGATCTGTTCATTAATAAACATTCACCGTTCAATCCACAAATAACCCCGGAATACATTAGAAAACTTTTCGAAAAAAAAGTTTTGGAATTTCATGGTTTAAAAGACCCAAAAGAAGATAAGCTTCTTGGGCATTTTGCAATTTTTCAAATTGGAAAAATTATGACTATCCCATTGATTGGTTATGATATATCCAGAGAGAAAGAATTAGGCATATACAGAATGCTATTTAGTCTTATCCTAATGATTTCAGAAGATAGAGAATTGACACTTAATATGAGTTCCGGTGCCGGTAACTTCAAAAAACTAAGAGGCGGGAAACCTGTGACCGAGTATACTGGAGTCTACACCAATCACTTACCTAAAATTTCAAAAATCGGAAAGGAATTATTTTTCTCAGCTATAAAAAAATACGGAGAAGGGATACTTCAAAAAAATGAGATTTAAAAAAGAAATCCCGCTAATCAATTAGCAAAAAGAAGCAGCTACAAAATATAAAATAGGCAGGGAGAGCCTTGATTAATCTGTCTTCGCGAATTCTCAAATGCATGAATACAGCGACTGCCATAATCACGCATAAAAGACCGGATGCTGGTTTTACCAAACTTGGCATAAAGAAACCAGCAAACAAAAAGGCTGAAAGTACAAGTTTAACTGCACCAACCGAATAAAGAGCCCACCCAGGTAGCCCATATACAAGGAATTCTTCCTTCATATTACGGGCTTTACCCGCTCTAAACTTACTTTCACGGTTAAAACCTATCGTCCAGGCATAGAAAATTCCCAATATGATGGATACATGAAAAATAGGTCCCACCAATGCATCCATTGCATCAGGTCTAAACCCATCTGTGTTGTACATATCAGTTATCTAAGGAGCATCTCCCGCAATTACTGGGTAGACCTGAGCAGGGAGGCATATCCGTGGCGGTACCCGAAACTTCTCCTGAAGAAGTCGCAAAGACGGAAAGTTTTTTTTCTAATTTCTTGGATCCACAAGCTGGGCATTTGGCATGGCCACGCCAATCAGTGGAACGAACCAGAAGTTCAGAGTCATTACTGCAGTCTACGCAATTGAATTCGTAGATTGGCATGGAGTATCAAATCAATAGTTACCAACCAAAAAGATGAACCATTTGATCATGTAGTAAAAGGAAATCAGGATGCCTCCGCCAAATAATCCGACGAATGCGAAGCCTACAAACTTTTTGACGCCTGCTTCCTCCAAGAACTTGGGTTGTTTCTCCATTGCACCGACCATGACGATCAAATAAACAACGATCGCGAAAATCGGCATTGTTACCATAAACCAGTCAAATTCAGAACTCATGAAAACATTTATGTCATAGAATTCGTCGAAGTCAAGATACGGAGTGATTATGAAGCTCATCTGTAAAAATGAGTCAAAATTACCTTTTCCGATTGTCTTTATTTTTCAATTTGAATGGTAATTAGGCATGCCCGTCATCCCTTTTTCCTCACCTTTACTTCTATTTTTACCCCTGCTTTCCTTACTCACCCTAATGCCCCAATCAGTTGCCAACCCTCAATCGGATATCATTCGTCATGTGGTATGCTTTAAATTCAAGAAAGACGCCAAAGAGTCCGAGATAAAAAGAGTGGAAAAGGAATTTGCCTCCCTTAAAGAAAAAATATCCGGAATTGAATCCCTGGAATGGGGTACGAATAATAGTCCTGAAAACCTAAATAAAGATTTCACTCATTGCTTTATTATTACCTTCACGAACGCAAAGGCTAGGGAAATCTATTTACCCCACCCTGAACATCAGGCATTTGTTTCAATACTCAAACCCATCCTTGCCGATGCTTTTGTAATAGACTTTACCCCCTAATTCTCTTTTTCCATGATCAAAATAAAACTATCCAGCATCCTACTCTGTAACGCCGTCCTCGCTTTCACATTATTAGCCGAGATCAAAACACCAGCTGTCATTGGAAACAATATGGTTCTGCAGCAAAATCATAAAAATCCAATCTGGGGATGGGATAATCCTGGTGAAAGTATCAAGCTTACGATTGCGAATCAATCGCATGAAACCAAGGCAGATGAAAAAGGTTATTGGAAGATGACCCTAAACCCAATGAAGGCATCTACTTCCCCAAAGACGATGACCATCCGAGGCAGCTCAACTCTCAAATACGAGAATATTCTAATTGGAGAGGTATGGTTATGCTCCGGGCAATCAAACATGGGATGGAGCGTCGGTCAGTCTGATGATAAAGATCTTGAATCCATGAGTGCCAAGTTCCCCAACCTGCGTCTAATTAGTGTACCACAGGTAGGAACCCAGGAACCGCAAAATGATTTCAATGGCAAGTGGGAAGCAACCACTCCAGAAACCGCGATCAATTTCTCCGCAGTCGGTTATTTTTTCGGAAGGAAGCTACATCAAATTCTCGATATCCCAGTTGGACTGATTGATAATGCCTGGGGAGGATCCGCCTGTGAAGCATGGATACCCCGGGATAGGCTTAATAAAATGGCCGTGGCAAAACCTTACATGGATCAATGGAGAAAAACCGAGGAAACCTTTGATTTTGAAAAGCTACATGAGGCTTACCAGGAAAAACTCAAAGATTGGCAAACAAAGGCCACCGCTGCACGCAAAGCTGGTAAACCTACACCTGGAGGCCGACCCAGGGCTCCAAGAAATCAAATGATCGGCCAGCACCGGCCTGCCAACTTATACAATGGAGTTCTTAATCCCATCATTGGTTACGGTATTAAGGGTGCCATTTGGTATCAGGGGGAAAGTAATTCCAACCGGGCACATGCCTATCGCGATGTCTTCCCACTTATGATTCAATCATGGCGTGATGCGTGGAAACAGGGTAATTTCTCTTTCTACTGGGTACAGTTGGCTGACTTCCAAAATGAACAGGATCAACCCATTAGTGAAAACTGGCCGGAACTGCGCGAAGCCCAAACCTTTGCTCTTGATAAGTTAAATAATGTCGGCGAAGCAGTAATCATCGATGTGGGCGAAGGTCGGGACATTCATCCACGCAACAAACAGACCGTGGCCAATCGTTTGCTGCGTAATGCATTGGCAAAGGATTACGGATACGATGTCCCACATCAAAGTCCCCGCTACAAAGACATGCAAATACAGGGAAGTAAAGTAACCGTGAATTTTGATCATGTGGGAGCAGGGCTTTACTGCTTTGATACCCGCGAACCTGTTGGTTTTGCAATCTGCGGAGAAGATCAAAAGTTCGTATGGGCTGACGCGAAATTGATTGGCAAAGACAGAGTCGAAGTTTGGTCAGATAAAATAAAAAAGCCGGTCGCCGTGCGTTATGCATGGATGAATAATCCGGTTTGTAATCTTTTTCGCAAAGATGGTTCGGTTACCTTACCCGTTACCCCATTCAGAACCGATGACTTTCCCATGATCACAAAAGGACAATAATTTTAATTACCTGTCTATGAAAACACTTCTCTACACCTTTCTTTTCTCGGTTCTCGCTTCTCTGCAAGCCTCGGATCTACCAAATATTCTGTGGTTAACCAGTGAAGATAATGGACCTCACCTCGGGTGCTACGGGGATGACTATGCTGACACCCCCAACCTCGACGCTCTCGCAGCCAAAGGAATGATCTACACCAGAGCTATTTCCAACGCGCCTGTATGCGCTCCTGCCAGAACTACCATCATTTCTGGAATGTACCCTACTTCGACCGGTGCCGAGCATATGCGCAGCATGACTCAGTTACCCAAGGGATTTAAGATGTATCCGGTCTATCTTCGTGAACTTGGATACTACTGCAGCAATAATTCCAAGGAAGATTATAATTTGGCTAAAGATGGACAGGTATGGAATGAAGGTGGACGAAAAGCCACGTGGACGAACCGTGCTAATAAAGATCAGCCATTCTTTGCGATCCATAATTTCACAGTTTCCCATGAGAGTCAGATCCGTAAACGTCCACACCAGCAGATACATGACCCTAAAAAAGTCCGTATTCCAGCGTACCATCCAGATACCCCAGAGGTTCGTCAGGACTGGGCACAGTACTATGATAAACTGACCGAGATGGACAGGATGGTGGGCGAAAAACTCAAGTTACTTGAGGATCAGGGCCTCGCCGAAGACACTATCATCTTCTACTATGGAGACCATGGCTCCGGTATGCCAAGAAGTAAACGCTGGCCCTATTTTTCAGGAATTAATGTTCCACTCATCGTTCATGTTCCTGAAAAATGGAAACATCTGGCATCCTCGGACTACAAAGTTGGAGGCAAATCAGACCGTAGGGTTGGATTTATCGACCTAGCCCCTACTCTTCTGAGTATTGCAGGCAAAAAGCCTCCCGCTCACATGCAGGGACATGCATTTATGGGGAAACACGAAGCCCCCGCACAGGAATTTGGATACGGCTTCCGCGGACGTATGGATGAAAGGTACGACATGGTTCGTTCAGTAGTAGGAAAAAAATTCATCTACATCCGTAATTACATGCCACACAAACCCTATGGTCAGCATGTTTCATACATGTTTCAAACACCCACCACACAGGTTTGGAAAAGAATGTTCGATGAAGGAAAATTAAATGAAGCACAAAGTCACTTTTGGAAAACCAAACCTGCGGAAGAATTATATGATTTAACAAATGACCGGGATGAGGTGAAAAATTTGGTAAAATCAAAGCAACATGCTGACATTCTTAAAAAGATGAGAAAAGCACACCTCGATCACATTAATCAAATTATCGATGTCGGTTTTCTTCCCGAGGGTGAAATCCATTCTCGCTCACAGGGTACCACTCCTTATGAGATGGCCAGAACTGACAAGTATCCCTTCAAAAGAATCTTCCTGGCCGCCGATATGGCCGCGGGCCTTTCTCCCTGGGCAACTAAAACCCTCACTACTTACCTCAGAGACAAGGATTCAGCGGTCAGATACTGGGGTGCAATGGGATTATTAATGAGAGGGCAAAAAGGGGTTTCCATGACTGCGAAACATCTTGAAAAAGCATTGAGTGATGATTCGCCCTATGTTCGGGTTGTGGCAGCCGAGGCACTTGGCAAGCATGGTAATAAGGATCAGATATCCAAAGCGGTGGAAACTCTAAGTCAGATCGCCGATCCCATCAAAAACGGATGTTTCCCTTCCATGTTGGCAATGAACGCAATTGATCATCTTGACCACAAAGCAAAATCTCTCCTCCCATTGCTTGAAACCATGCCACAGATTCCAGAAGGAGTAGATAAACGATTTCAGGGTTATGTTGGGCGCCTCGTCAATACCACCGTGGAGGAACTCAAAGCAAAGTGATTAAAAAAAGGAATTTCTGTTCACTCTTCTGCCTCACGATCGTACTCCTATTTGAGGCATCGTCTTCGCAGGCGAAACCAAACCTGATTTTTATAATGGCCGATGATCTCGGCTATGGAGACCTAGGATGCTATGGTCAGAAATTAATCAAGACTCCCCGTCTTGATCAGATGGCAAAAGAGGGAATGAAATTTACCCGCTTTTACTCCGGCTCCACAGTTTGTGCTCCTTCGAGAAGTGTTCTCATGACAGGCCAGCATATGGGACACACTCATGTTCGAGGAAATGCAGGCGGGGACATGTCACGCCAAAGCCTTAGGGACATTGACCTGACGGTTGCCGAAAAACTAAAGGAAACTGGCTACAAAACAGCACTCATAGGAAAGTGGGGACTCGGCGAAGTCGGTCAAGAAGGCCATCCATTAAAACAGGGCTTTGATTATTTTTATGGATATCTCAATCAGGTACATGCCCACAATTTTTACCCGGAATTCCTATGGCGAAACCAAAAAAAGCATGTATTGAAGAATGTGGTAAAGCCCGTTTCAGACAAGCCAAGAGCCGGGTTTATGGGAGGTGCAGCAACCAAGCGGGTTGAATACAGTCATGATCTTTTTACCGCGGAAGCCCTTACCTGGATTAAAGCAAATAAAGAGAATCCGTTCTTTCTATATCTTCCCCTGACTATTCCGCACGCCAATAACGAAGGTACCCGAATGTTCGGGGATGGTGCAGAGGTGCCAGATTATGGTATCTACGAAAAAGAGAATTGGACCAAGCAGGATAAAGGGCAGGCTGCTATGATAACCAGAATGGATCGTGATGTCGGCAAACTCCTTGATCTTCTCAAAGAATTGAAAATTGAAGAAAACACCTTGGTCATGTTCACCTCTGATAATGGCCCGCACAACGAAGCCGGACATAATCCTGAACTATTCAAACCCGCAGGTCCTCTTCGCGGAATGAAAAGAACCTTAACCGAAGGAGGAATCCGGGTACCTACCCTGGCTTGGTGGCCAAATACGATTGAACCGAATTCTATTTCCGATCAGCCGTTTTACTTTGGAGATTTAATGGCAACCGCCTGTGATATGACCCAGAATGATATGCCCCTGCAAACCGACAGCCTCTCATTTCTCCCCATATTGAAGGGAAAAGCCGAGGAACAAAAAAGGCATAAATATCTCTATTGGGAATTTTATGAAAGAACATTTCGTCAGGCAGTCATTATGGAAGACTGGAAACTTATTCGATCAGGCATGGATAATCAAAGGCTCGAGCTTTACGATTTGAAAAACGATATCCATGAAGATGTGAATTTAATCAAAGAACAACCTGCGGTCGCTCAACGAATGCTCAGTTACATGGAGTCGGCCCATGTCCCCCACCCCAACTGGACTACTCCTAAAAGGAATTAATCGTCTTTGCCTAAGTCTTGATACAAGGCATCAGGCTACCATCCTTCATTCCATGAATAACTTTCTTATCCGCAGGACAGAAACTCGCCAATGTACCTGACCAGTGAGACTGTTTCGAGAAGGTGAAAAAATAAGGTGACAGTCTAACCCGCCCCTTTTCCTCGTTTGATTCTCCTGTTTCTGAATAGACTTGATGGGTAAAACTGCGTGGTTTCATAAATTCCTGAACTACATAAATTGGATCAGGATATGCCTGCATAGCACTATTAATCGAAGCATCCCAATCGTCCGATGAAACATCATCTCCGATCACCACACTCCTTGCACCCCAGGCTGTTTCATGAAAACCACTGGCTTTCAGGACAAGACTACGTTCCTTCTTGGAAGCCTTCGATAAATCTGACCAACTTGTTAACCTCCGACCCTGCACCAATGGTCCTTCCAGGGAAGCACCGGGAGGCACTTCACGAGGATCAAGTATCCAGGATTTCGGAATGGTCGCTTTGAGCAGATCAAAATGCTTTTTACTTAAATTCTCCTTCCAGAATGGTTCGAGACGATGATGGTGAAAAAGCGCTAAAGATAATTTTTCTTCCTGCACTGGTTTCATTGGTGGAGTAACCGTAACGCTACCCTCTTCCACCAGTCTAGCCAAAGATGGCATGATCTTTACATTTTCATAGTCAAACAGTTCCCAAAACCGATAGATCAAATTGACTTTTTCACCCCGGTACAAAACGGAACCACCCATAATTTCCAAATCATTTGGGTTGCAGGTCTGGATAGAGAATCCCAACGCAACTAACTGCTGGCAAATCCACTCCATCTCCGGCAGGTAAGTCTCGGCTTCTTCACTTACTGATATCACCATATTGGCTGACTGACCACCAAACTGTGCAGCAGCATCTGCAAGAGAATGCCCAAAGTTGACTACCATCTTAGGATTTTCGATCAAATCATAAATGATTTCCAAATGGGCCGTGAGACCAACTCCACCCGGGACAGAATCCAATTCTGTAAGGGCTATCCCATCTGCATGCGGGATAAGGTCCGGGCGAAGCACGGCTGGGATTTGCGTACGCACAACATCCGATCTTCCATGCTCAATCAACCAGTCCGGTTTCCCTGCGTCATAATAATCCGCCACCCATGGAGCATAGAGACTGTCATTTCGAATGAGTGATTCCCCCTTCCACGACTTTTTGTACAGCAGATCAATCCCGTGATAAAATGCCAATGCGGCTTCACCCAAGTCCTCAATCCATCTGCATATATCGGGCGATAAGGGCCATGGATTGGGTGACCAACGCCAAGACTTATCGGCAAAAAGAGAATGCTCAGAATACTGCTTTGCTTCCTCGGCAGTCAGGGGTTGATTCATGAGATACTAATCGTCGACTTGAATCTCTTTATTCCTTTGACGAGGACAGCCTGCCCGTAGCCAGCCATTTACAAATGGGTCCAATTCACCATCCATAACTGCCTGGACTCCAGAGGTTTCTACCCCAGTGCGTAAATCCTTGACCATTTGGTAGGGCTGAAAAACATAACTTCTAATCTGATTCCCCCATCCCATTTCTCCTTTTTCACCATAGAATTTTTCCATCTCTGCTCGCTTTTCATCCTGCTGTTTTTCATAAAGCCTGGATTTTAAAACTTTCATGGCTGTTTGTTTATTTTTCAGTTGGGAGCGCTGATTCTGGCACTGAACGACAATATTGGTAGGAATATGAGTCAGGCGAACCGCAGAATCCGTTTTATTTACATGCTGCCCGCCCTTACCGCTTGATCGATAAGTATCTATCCTCAAATCATCATCAGGAATATCCATATCAATGTCATCATCCTCAATCTCAGCGATCACATCAACTGAGCAAAAAGAAGTGTGTCTTCGTTTATTTGAATCAAAGGGACTAATTCTCACGAGACGGTGGACACCCCTCTCAGCTTTGGCATAGCCATAGGCATTAAGCCCATCAATACGAATGGAGCAGCGGCTGATGCCTGCCTCTTCCCCTGGCTGTAAATCCTGCATCTCCACATCATAACCACGTCTTTCCGCCCATCGTACATACATCCGCATGAGCATATCCGCCCAATCACACGACTCCGTGCCACCAGCTCCTGCATGAATGCTGAGCAGAGCAGGTCGGGCATCAAAAGGTTCATTCAAAAAGCTGGCCACTTCGAGATCATCTATCCGCGAAAGAGTGTTTTCCAGGGTGGTAACAAACTCCTTACTCATGTCCTGGTCGTCTTCATCTTCTTCACATAACTCGCAAAGAGCTTCCAAGTCCTCAACTTCTGAACGAAAATCTTCAATACGCGATACCGTTTGCTTGAGACGATTACTTTCGGAACCCACCTTTCTTGCGTTTGCCTGATCGTCCCAAAAAGCAGGAGCCGACATTTCTACCTCCAAGTCAGAGATCTTTTGCTTTTTTTCATCGCACTCCAAAAATTTCCAAAGATGCTGGGTTCTCTTGATCAACTCCTGTAAGCGTGTTTTATCGTCGGGCAATATCATAAAATTAAATCGTGAAATCCAAGTCCTCGGGGGATTCAGTATGCAATCCGCACTCCCGACCGTGGCCACCATGCCGTGCCTCTTCTTTATTTTGAACTTCCGAAATTTTCTTGGTACTATGCCAATCTCCCAAAGATTCATACCCCATTCCTTCGAGTGGATGATAAGGAAGATCGTTTTGGGGCAAGTATTGGTAAGTCTCTTTATCTGTCCAGTCGAGGATTGGATATAATTTATAAATACCGTTTTGTTTCTCGATAAAAGGCAGATGAGATCGGGATTCCGCCTGAGATTTACGTAAACCAGCCAGCCAAATGGTTGAGCCATACTCTTGCAGCGCACGATCCATGGGCTCTTTTTTATTGATGTAATTATACTTAGACATCCCCTCTTTCCCCTCCTCCCACAGTTTGCCAAAGGCAGCTTCCTGGAAGGCCGGTGACATATTTGCGGAGAATGTTTTCACCTTGAAATTAAGTTTCTCCTGAAGGATTGCGGCATAGTCGTAAGTGGCAGGAAACAAATAGCCAGTATCGACAAAGATAATTGGAATATCAATGGAAGCTTGCGTTACCAGATGGATCATAACCGCACTCTGTAAACCAAAACTGGTCGAAGCCACCGCCCCGTTACCAAATTTATTAACTGCCCATTCAATACGGGCAGAAGCATCCATTGAACCAAGTTCATGGTTCCACAAATCAATTTCTTTTATTTCTGCTTTCAAGGAAAAGGTGTCTTCACCTTGTCAGAAAAATCAACATGAGTAAAGAGTTTGCCTAAACCTATGACATACAACTGGAAATTGGATTGGTTTCTCAAAAGAATTGATCTACAAGATGACCTATGGACCCAATTAACGAGCTCATTTTAAATCACCCGAACCTTGAGGATGTGGAAAATGAGGTAAGAAACGCAGCCCAATTAATCACTGACTGTTTCAAAGCAGGTGGCAAGCTGTTGCTTTGCGGAAACGGAGGTAGCTGTGCGGACTGTGAGCACATCGCTGGTGAAATGGTCAAACAGTTCGCCAAGGACAGGCCGTTGAGTCCAGAATTAGCGGACAAGCTAGGACCGGAGCTTTCCAGTGAACTGCATGGGGGACTACCTGCTCTATCGCTTCCTTCGATGATTGGATTCCACACCGCGTTTAATAATGACGACAATCCTGAGTTTGGGTTTGCCCAGCAGGTGATTGCTTTCGGGAAACCCGATGACATTCTTTTGGGTATCAGCACTTCCGGTAACTCAAAAAATGTAATTAATGCGATCAAAACTGCCAATGCACTAGGCTTAAAGACCATGGGTCTTACTGGTGCTAATGGAGGAAGATTGTCGGGGATTGCGAATATATCCATCAATGCCCCGGCAGAGAATGTGGCAAGGATTCAGGAATTACACCTGCCAATATACCATGCCATTTGTGCATTCGTTGAGGACCAAATTTTTTCCTAAATACTAATGACAGATCGATCTGATCTGCTTGACAAACTGGATTCCGGTCTTCTGGAAACCGCAGTAAAACTTGCCACTATTTTCAAAGAGAAAGGTGGCAACTTACTTTTAGTTGGTGGTTCAGTACGTGATTTGATTCTCAATCAGTCTCCTCATGAACTCGATTTCGAAGCAAGAGGCCCCAGCCTTGAAGAGATCAAAGAATGGCTGTCCAAAGATTTTAAATATGACGAAGTGGGAAAGGCATTTGGAGTTCTACGCATCAAAGGCTACCCCATCGAGATTGCTCTACCTCGTACTGAAACCAAGTCCGGAACTGGACACAAGGGCTTTGATGTCCAGATCGATCCCGACCTTCCATTTGAGCGGGCAGTACAACGCCGGGACTTTACGATTAATTCACTGGGGTTGTGCCCACTAACAGGCCAACTTTTGGATCCATGCGACGGATACTCTGACATACATTCCAGAATCCTTCGTCACATTGGCCCTGCATTCTGCGAAGACCCCCTTCGAGTACTCCGCGGAATGCAATTCATTGCCCGGTTTGAACTCACGCCGTTGCCGGAAACTGTAGAGATTTGTAAATCCATGAATATGGAAGATTTGGCACCGGAAAGAATTTTCGAAGAGTGGAAAAAATTAATATTAAAAGGAAACAACCTCTCCGATGGACTCAATTTCCTTAAAGATACGAACTGGGTTAGATATTTCCCTGAACTTGCTGCCTTGATAGGATGCAATCAAGACCCAGAATGGCACCCTGAGGGTGATGTATGGATTCACACTTTGCACTGCATGAATGCTTTTGCCAAAGGGAGAACTGGAGACAATTGGGAAGATCTTGTCGTCGGTTTTGCCGTTCTTTGCCATGATTTAGGAAAGCCCTCAACCACCAAAATCGACGATGATGGCCGGATTCGCTCGCCGATGCATGAACCACTGGGTGAAGAACCTACCCGTTCATTCCTGTCACGCCTGACCAATCAAGTCGACTTGCATGAGCAAGTGGTGCCATTGGTTAAAAGACATCTTACTCCGCGTACTTTCTTCAAAGACCAGGCGAGTGATGGTGCAGTTCGCCGCTTGGCGAGAAAAGTGGGGCGAATCGATCGACTGGTTCGGGTTGCTGCTGCGGACATAGCCGGTAGACCGCCGAGAAATGATGATTTCCCGGAGGGCCCTTGGTTACTTGATCGAGCCGAAGAATTAAAAGTAAAGGACTCGGCACCAGATCCCATTGTGTTAGGGCGCCACTTGATCGACCGAGGACTAAAACCCGGTCCAGAATTTAGCCCCATCTTAGAACAGTGCTTTGAAGAACAACTGGACGGAACCTTTCAAGATGTGGATGGCGGGCTATCTTTTCTAGATCATCTCCTTAAAAGTAGAGATTAAGAATCTCCTGATTCCAGTACCCATTTCTTAATAGTTCTCTGATCCACCCCCAAGAGTCGTGCAGCCTCTCTGTAACTGCCGGCATTCTCGTAAGCCTTTTTTGCATATACCCGGCTCCAACCGTTTAAACTAAGCTTAGTATTCGCGAAGACTTTTTTAATATCGAATTCTATTTCACTACCCTGCCCCAAAGGAACAAATTCATCATGCACAATGATATTTCTTACCGCCTGTTCCAACTCTCTAAAATTACCCGGCCAAGGATAATTTTCAGGGATAACCGATCGCAATCTATAAACAACTTTTGAGCTGAGTTCCTTTGCCCCTTGCCCACCAAAAAGCTTAGAGCAAATATAATACACTGAATTTTCAATTTCTTTTGGATTCACAGAAAGAATATCCCTGAGAGCAATGGTATTTACCTGATCTCCGCATAGGCGGTAAAAAAAATCTTCACGGATCCTTCCCTGCCTAACCTCCATACTTAAGTCACGATGAGTCGCAGCTATAATTTTCCCCTCATAAAAAGAAGGCGAATCTTTGCCGATTGCCTGAAATTCGCCAGACTGTAATATTCTAAGCAACTTCACCTGTATGGATTCCGGCACTTCTCCAATTTCATCGAGAAAGACTGTTCCATACTGACCAGCTGTTTTAAAAATCCCTGGGTGGTCACGCATTGCACCGGTAAAGGACCCTTTCCGATGACCAAACAACTCTGATTCAATTAAGGTCTCCGTTAAAGCTGACAAATTGACCGGACAAAAACTCTTAATGGGATTGGATGCAAATTGCCCACTTTTGGGGTCATAAGGAATAAACCTGGATAAACCGATTGCTCTGGCCACAATTTCTTTCCCTGATCCGGTTGGACCAAGAATTAAAGTCGGAAACCTCCCCACGGATTGATGCATCCACTGCTGATAACTGAGCATGTCCTTGGTGAAAACACTCTCCCACACTCTAGCCCTCAGGGCCCTCATGGGTTCACTCCATCCTACGATCTGATTGTAAAGGCAGAGAAAGGCTCTCCTCAATTGATAAAAGCAGGCAAAAAGATGCTCAGGCTTTTCCCAAAGAGCACTTCTAGCTCCCTTGACCAAAGATCTTCTTCGTTTAATACCAGATTCTATTTTTCTAAATAGTTTTCGATTTGAAATCGAATCTGATTCCTTGGATTCAATTAAAGCATCCAAATCATCCACGTGCTCATGATAGAGAGAAAAATATGCCAAAGATGCCATCTGTTCGGCCCTTACAGACGACTCATAACCATTTACCATACCCGAAAGGAGTGAGTGTTCTCCCTGCTCAACCCAATAAAGAACCTGATTAAACTCCTTCGTGAACTTTGAGTTTGTTTCTTGAAGATTTTCAGTCCACCCCATCTGAATGATAATGGCCCCTTCAATTTCATCCCTTTTTTCTGCGAACGGATTAACGAAAGCAAGAGAATGAATGTTTTCTAATAAGAAATCCAGCTTCGACTTTTCCATATTACAAATTTTGTAACACAAGGTAACATTTAATGAAATACGAAAGTTGAAACAAAATCAATGCTTTCTCATAAAGCCCTAACAATCATATATTTAAATAAATGAAATAAAGCTGGCATGATAATTGTTAATTACGATCTAATTTTTGACAAATTAACATATCCAAAAAATGAAAACTAGAACTATACAAGCAGGACTTATAATTTTTTTATCCCTTGCATCAATAGGTTGCCAGACTCACTCCGTTCAAATGACATCCGGTAAAAAATACTTGTCGCACTACGCTGACTACGATGCGAATGAAACGAACGCAAGCGATCTGAACGAAGAGCTTAAGGCAATAGCTAGCATTGAACCTTCCCTGGAGTTTCCATCTAGGATCGGTTTAGTAAAACTTTTCAATGGTAGAATAACAAACTTAGCAGCTCAGGAAGTCGAGGCATGGGAAGAAGCAAAAAGTGCGATGGGTGATGAGTTTGGCGATTTCATTCCCGTAAACCCAATGATTTCCGAAATGGTCTACACTCCTCGAAAAACGAATGGCAAATCAAAGGACACCCCTTCTGATATATTCCGTAAAGTCCGACTAGGTGCGGCAAGACAACACTTGGACTATATACTTATTTACGAAGTTTTCTCCGAGACAAAAACAACTAAACTTGCCTCTTCTGTTGCAAACTGGACGATTATAGGAGGATATTTTGTCCCATCCCGTGAAATAGAAACATCCGGTTTCGCCAACGCCCTTTTACTTGATGTACGAAACGGTTATCCCTACGGCACGGCAAGTGCGACATTAAGTGCCACTGAATTTTCCGCAAGTCAGACCTATCGGGACAAATCAAGAAACTTGGCTGACAAAAACCTCCTTTCTACAGTGATCAAACTTATACCTGAAGTTCAAAAAATGATTAAAAAACTCATCAAAGAATCAAAACAAGCTTAAGAGATTAAATGAATCGGACCATGAACCGGAAGAAAATCAAAATTGTTGCATTTAGCTTTACAGTGGGATTCGCTTTTTCAAACCATTCCTTGGCAACAGATCAAATTATTGCCCATCCCAACTCGCAAGAATTATTAGATGAGTTGAATATTGCAAGGGACCTGAAACAAAAAAAACATGATCATTATGAAATAAATAAATGGAAACCGAGTTTCCAGAAACTCCTGAAGGAAAACGGGGAAAAACGGTCAACGGTTCGTCGGCAGGCGAAAGACTCTTTGGTCGAATATCTGGCCAGACTTACCACGACTTATGTACTCCTTCCTGAGAATCATCCTTTATTCCCAAAAGTGAAAGAAGAATTAATTGCCCAACATCCGGAAAATTGCAAAAAAAAGTTAACTGAATCCTATCATAATCAACTCTCTCTGATTTCTAACGCATGCCATCCTGAGTTGATCAAAGGAAGGATACTCCCTAAAAAAGCCTCTTTTTTGGCCAAGCTACTCAAACCAACTGGCAGAATTAAATTTGAGGATCGGATGCGTTTCATTGGAATTACCGTTAAGCCTTCAAAATGGAATATTCAAGCGGACTATTCAATTGCCCAACTTCGTGCTGGAAACATTTACAATGCCCGAAAGGAAAACGAAAAATTATTAAAAAAATCCACCAAGCTATCGGAAGGACAAGGAAGAGGCTTGAGATACAGAACTGAACGAAATGTCCGAACTTTTAAATCACTGAATCGTGAATTTATAATACATCGTGCATTAATTGAAGCACACGCTAAAAAGCATCAGGAAGCCAAGGAATTTCTCTCAAAAGCATTGCAAATACACGAGGTGGACGAAATCAAAAAAAGTCAGTCATTCATTATCGGGGAAATCGAATCCCTGATCAAATCCTCAAAAAAATAAAACATTCATTCGCCCGACGTCTTTGCTTGGATTCATTTATCTTCATGAGTGGTTGCTCCACAAACCCAAAAATATTTTTCCTTACGGACGAAGCAACTCGTCTAGCTTATGAGATCGAGTCAGCCTCACTCAAGCTAGAGTCTTCCGACAAAACAGTACCAAAATTATTAACACGCCATCGACTTACATGGGTGGTGGAAAAACTCTTCGCGGAAATAAAACCATTGAAACTAGATCCATTCGTTAACTTACTTCATTTCAAAATCCTGAAAGCAATATGAAATTAAAAATCCTTATTATCTTTCTGCTCCCCTATTTTTTACATGCCGACAGTTTTTTAACCTTAAGAGTATCGGATCTATCATTCAGAAAAGGAGAAGAACCACCTGTACATATTGATAACACAACGCCTTACGCCTTAAAATATTCGAGAAACCTCAGGACTTACATCCCCAGCAACCTACCCTATTTCAGAACCGAAGACGCTACTGAAGCTTTCATTTCATTCGAAAAACAGGGCGGAGGTCGCACTAGTTTTTCACACAGCGATATAGTTCTTTGCTTTCGCAACCCTAAACCAAAAATTGAGGGCCAGCTCTTTCTCCACCAAAAACCAGATGGTTGGAGACCCTTCCCTTTCACTTTTGAAAAAAAAGGCAGCAAAAACCTCTCACCGGAGCAAAGGAGTGAAGAGGAGTTCCTTAAGCACAGAACAATTCGATATAAATGGCTGCAGGAAATAGATGTTCCAGGTACGGCCTGGTTTAGGCACCAAGTTGCAAAAGACAACATCCGACTGGCCAAAATTCGCAAAGAGCCGAAACCTGAAACACATAATCATAACAACCGTCCAATGATCCGACCCACACGCAATACTGAGTTGGAAAACAGCATGGATTTATTTTCCGGTGGACGGGCAATCAGTGAAAACCTCCAGCTTAATCGTGAACTACGCCTTTCAAATGATGAACAAAATCGTACCATCCCGGTCTCATCGGTTACCGGAATCACAATCGATGAGATACCGTGGAAGGAGTGGATGGAAGATGAAAAACCAAAACTTGATTCAATTGCCTCAATTTTGCCACACGATCAACACGCCATCATTTTCTCATCTTATTCGAGCATGCTCGAAGTTATGGACGAAGCAACCGCTCGAGGGACTCCATTACTCCGCTTAAGTGAAGACCGAGCAGAAAGTGCCCGCTCAAAAGAAAAATACTCCCAGCAGCTCTGCCTACCAGTTGACCAATTTTCCCGCATCCTCGGACCAAAACTGATTTCATCTGTCGCGATTACCGGCAGCGATCCATTTTTACGCACCGGAACTTCCCTTACTCTCATTTTTGAAGCCAAGCAAAAAGAAGCACTACTGGCGGCTCTTACATTGCACAGGATGCAGGCGAAGGAAAAATTCCCTCAAGCCAAGCCAGTATCGGGGAAAATTCCAAAATCAGCAAAGTACAAGTATGAAGGAATTGCCTCCCCTGACCGAACAATCAGGAGTTTTGTAAGTTCATTCAATGGATTTGTCGTCGTAACCAATTCGATTGAACAGCTTAGCCGCCTGGCCAGGGTATTTGATAAAAAAGACACCAAGTTAGCCTCTCTTGAAGAGTACCACTTCTTTCGTCAGCGATATCAAATTACTCCAGATAACAAAGAAGATGCCTTTCTCATGATTACCGATGCAACCATACGCCGATGGTGTGGGCCGGAATGGAGAATCGGAGCATCCCGGCGGACAAGAGCAGCAGCAGCGATTGCCGAGCTGCAAGCACGCCATGAAAGCGGATCGCCATTGAACGCAAAAGAATTTCCTGAATTGGGAAAAGTTTCGGTGATAAATGGGCAAGTACAGAGTTCCAAATTTGGAAACCTTTCGTTTCTAAAATCAGTCAATGAATTGAGTATCACAAAAATTACACCCGCTGAAAAAATGGCGTATGAGTTCTTTCGTGATCGTTACCAAAGTCATTGGTCAAAATACTTCGACCCCATTTCCGCACAACTGAGTATTGACGGCGAAAAAGTTCAGGGTGACCTTTCAATCCTCCCGCTTATCGGAGGCACGGATTACCGCAATATGATTCAAACAGTTGGAGAAGTGAAACTAAAGCCAGAATCAGGTGATCCTCACCCTGAAACTGTCCTCCACTGGGCAAGTGCTCTCGACATGAACTCACCTCGTTTCAAGCAGGCCAGTAATTTTGCAGCGATTATGGCTCCCTCATTGGGCGTTGGGGCATTCAGTTGGGTGGGAGAATCTTTTTCCTTTTACATGGACGAATCTCCTTTTTTCGAGGATATGCAAAAAGCTTTTCGTGATGGTGGCATGAAGGAATTGGAAAATTTTTCTGAAAAAAACCTGGGACGGATTCCACTAGGCATGAATGTGGAAGTACGTAACCCGTTTAAACTTACAGCATTCTTAGCAGGATTGCGGGCATGGATCGAACAGACTGCTCCAGGCATGACGGTGTGGAGTAATCATTCACATAAAGGACAGGGCTATGTTAAGATTGCTCCCGGCAAAGGCCTCGAGGATAGCCTTGTCAAGGAGGGATCAGTTCCCATTGCCTTATTTTATGTTCCTTCCCCCAAACTTCTAACGGTCAGTCTTAGTGAAAAAATAATTCAGCAAGCAATTGAGCGAAACATTCTTCGTCGAGACAAAAACGCCACACTTCCAAAAGCAAACTGGGATGGAATGAGTTTAGCACTATTGGCATCCAAACCCATTCCTTCAATGTTCGACCTTACGATGGGACAAAATACCATTAACGGATTACAAAGAAAATCATGGAATAACCTTCATGCTCTTAATGAATGGCGTATTGTTCTAAATAAAAAAGATCCTTTGACTTACCATCAAAAAGTTTGGCAAACCGATCTGATTTGTCCGGGAGGCGGGAAATATGTGTGGAATGAAAAGTTTAAGACTTACGAATCCACGGTCTTTGGACATCCTGCCAAGTCGAAAAGGCCAAACACGATTAGTATTCTTGGTAACTGGAGCAAGGTCGACTTTGGTATAAATTTTGAAAATGACGGATTGCGCGTAAAAGCAAAATTGGAAAAGAATGCAAAATAAAGATTAGATAAGAACCTCAAGACATCTGACTCTTAGCATCTTCAAGTGACTCAAAAATCTGAGCTTCTTCACAACCATCGAGATTCTTCCACATTTCTGAATCTTCTCCTGTCGCCACAAATGCCAAATTGAAAGGACTACCCATTTCTTCGATAAGTTCAGCAAACTCGCCCACCAACTCGACCGAATCCTCTCCTGCCTCATCCAAGACTGATAAATCGATGATTACATTTTCAATCCCATCATTAATAGTGGAGTGCAACCGCGAAGAATAGCTGCCTTTGATATCTTCAAGCAATTCAGAAGTAATTATTTTCGGCACACGAAAAAATAAAATATTTTCTTCAAGGTCAAAATATTGATCGGACGCATCAAGGTTCAGGATATCGTAAAGAATAGTACAAACTTTATTTTTTTCCAGCGGCTTTACTATAATTTGGGAAAATCCGGAATCCGTGGCCTTTTTCAAAGCAGGCTCGTCTCCTTTAATGATCATTGCAACAACAGGAACATTTGAAAATTTTGAATTAGATTTAAGTTTTCGCCTTAATTCAATGGCTCCATCGTCGGGCAACGAAGAGCTTACAATAAAAGCATTATAATCCTGAGACTCGGACATGGAAACTGCTGAAGCAATATCACCTGCACCTTCAACCAACCAACCAGGTTCTGCGGCAAACCCCTTAATCTGCTTAATAATCATAGGCTTATCATCGATAACTAAAATCCGCACCTTTTGATCTTCATCCTCTGCTAATGAGGACGCTGATATGCTCTTAAGAATGTCATTTCGAGTATTACCTTGGATTGCGACCGCGTTCATTCTGGATAATCGACGGCCTAAATTCCGAATCATTTTTACGGCAAACTTAGGGTTTTCCTCGACAAATGTGTTTAAGCCCATGTCAAAATATTTAACAGACACATTAGTTTTGGCGCGGATGGAGGCATCTCGTTTAGCCAATAGTAATTCGCTCAACTCTCCAAACATTGCACCTTTGAGATTAATTTCATTGAGCACCTTCTCGCTTCTTACAACTTCCAATTCACCTAACTCCAGTATGTAAAAACCTTTTCCCATTTCACCCTCTTTAATAATGTAGTCACCAGCGTTAAAATGTTTTGTTTCGTATATCATTTTTTGATTTTAGTTTGAAGATTCAGTCCATCCTGATCATGTATTCGGCAAAAGCAAGTAATCCTGCTCTGTTTGCAAATCTTACCTTTCATTAAGGAAAGAGTCTAATTTTTGATTAACCATCTTTTTCTCAACTGGAGATAGGGCACGATACCCTCTTCCCAAAGGCCAACCATACCCCCATCGATACCATGTTGGAAAATAAGGTTCACCACCCGTGCGGACTGCCTGGTACATTAGTTCCGCAAGTTCTGATTTACCTGTTTTCTTTTCGACACATTTTTTAAAAGCTAAATCTGCGGCTTCTCTCTCTTCTCTCGTGCCACCCTGCCAGTAAGCAATATCATGTTTAAAGCAACAATCCTTCCACAGTTCAGGGTTTTCGAAAGTACCATCGATAAACAAGCTACATCCATCACTGGTGAAATTGGACAACTGAATGGAATCTTCTTCCTTACACCCGTAAAGAAAAGATAGAACCGAGAAGAAGAATAGCAGTCTTATGATCATCCAAAACAAAAAGATTAGGACTTCAGTCCAAGCAAGCTACCATCAGATGGAAACTGAAAAGCCCGCAAACCAAAAATGGGTAGCGAGGCAAGAAGATGGTCAAAAATATCCGATTGTATTGCTTCATAATGAACCCATCGTACATCATTTACGAAAACATAGATTTCGATGGGTAGTCCTTTTTCAGTGGGTGCCAATTGACGAACCAAAAAAGTCATTCCCTCCTGATGAATAGATGAGTGATCACGAAGGTACTTCAAACAATAAGCCCGGAAAGTTCCTGAGTTGGTAAGATTTCTTCCATTCAAAAGGGGTGCTGCCAGTCCATGCTCATCCACTTTCATTCCTGCCTCACCAATTTCAGCCCGTTTTTCAGAAAAATAATCCTTAAGTAAATCGATCTTCTCTAGCTCAGCAACTTCACTTTCCTTCAGGAAGCGAACACTGGACAAATCCAAATGGATACTCCTTTTGATTCGCCGACCGCCTGATTCGGACATTCCACGCCAATTTTTAAAAGCGTCACTGACCAACGCGTGTGCAGGAATCGTGGTAATGGTCTTATCCCAATTCTGAATTTTGACTGTGGTGAGAGCGACATCGATTACATCCCCATCCGCTCCGTACTTCGGCATTTCCACCCAATCTCCCTTACGAACCATATTGTTGGCAGTTAGCTGAACACCTGCCACCAGGCCCAAAATTACATCCTTAAAGACTAGAAGTAAAACTGCAGTAAGAGCACCCAGACCGGAAAAGAAATAAAGAGGTGATTTATCCAGCAGGATGGAAAGAATAAAAATAATCCCGGTTCCATTGACCACAATTTTGATTGCCTGGCATATTCCCTTGAGAGGCAGTTTAGTCGAAAACCTGCTTTCTTCATAAAGTTTATAAAAGGTATCGATCAGGGAATCAAAGACCCACAATACGATCCCGACCAAATAAAGATTAATTAGCACATCGATTATCCCGCTTAGAACTGGATACTGAGAAAATACCAGTTGACTCGAAGAACTAATCACAAAGGCAGGTGCCAGGTGCGAGAGCCTCAAAAAGAAACTTTCTTCAAGGAGATACTTCGCAACTTTGGTATTGGTCTTGGAAGCTAGCGAACGAAGGGCGGTTAAGAGAAATTTTTTAACCAAGTAATTAGCCACCCACCCCAGGGATAGTATTACCGCAAGGGCAATAATAAGATACAAATAGGTAGAATATTCACCTTGTAACCCGATGGTGTTTTCCAGAAAGGTGACAACAAAACTCTCTATTTCAGTAATGGTATTCATGTACCCTTACGAAAGTCATCGATTACTGGTGTGACAAATCAAATATAAAAAATTCTTCCGCCATCGCCTCTTCTTACATTAATAAAACAGAACCGAACACCTTTTTACGGTTGTTTAGAAGACACCAGGGTTTAGGGAGTATATATGCCAAATTTTCTACAATCATTTCAAAAACCCTTTCTCTTCTTACTCCTTGGGGTTACCACAAACCTTTTTGCCGAGCTCCCTAAAAAGCCAACTGATCCAAAAGATGCTCTGTTCAGCAGTAAGCTAATCACCACGACAACGGAAGGGCATGCAGTGGAAGTTAAGGCAAAAATCAAAGGTATTCAGAATTTATATCTAACTGTTTCAGATGGAGGTAATTCATATTCGTGCGACTGGGCGGACTGGGCCCTCCCCCGTTTGGTCGAGAATAACGGTAATGAAACAAGGCTCACTGACCTAAAATGGGAACACGCCAAATCGGGTTGGGGCAAAGTACAGATTAATAAAAATTGTGGAGGACGTCCCTTAAGAATTAATGGAAAGGATATCGAATACGGTATCGGCACCCACGCAAACAGTGAAATTCATTACAAATTACCCAAAGATCATAAGTTTGTTGAATTTCGATGCCTGGCCGGAATTGATAATGGAGGAAGTGACCAGCAAAATGGAACCCAAAGTAGCGTACAGTTTTTTGTATCCGACCGTCCCATTGATCTTCCAAAATTATCTCAAATTCAGCAGGGAATTCCAGTTGTTGATCATTTCCCGCCAGATCAATTTACACTGCCAGAAGGTTTGGAGGTCAAGCTTTGGGCAAAATCCCCGCTCTTCTTCAATCCGACGAATATGGACATCGACCGCAAAGGGCGCGTTTGGGTGGCGGAGGGAAGAAACTACCGAGGGAAGAAAACTCAACCGGATGGAGACAGAATCGTAGTTCTTGAGGACAAGGACGGTGATGGTATTGCAGAAAGCTCCCATGTATTCGTCCAGGAAAAAACTTTTATTTCTCCGCTGGGTGTTGCGGTCGTAGATAATAAGATCCTCGTATCACAACCGCCCGACCTAATCGTGTACACAGACATCAATCGGAATGCCGTATATGATGAAGGAGTAGACAAGCGCGAAGTATTACTGACCGGGTTTGACGGGAACAACCACGATCATAGCCTCCACGCAGTCACCGTTGGACCCAATGGACAATACTACTTAAATTTTGGAAACAAGGGTGCAATGGTTACAGATAAAGATGGGTGGCAGTTGAATGCAGGGAGTTTCTATTCCATGAAGCATATCTCAGGACAGCCAAGTTCCGATGGACAGGTTTACCTGGGTGGAGTTGCTTTTCGGGTCAATCAGGACGGATCCGGACTTCGCCCGATCGGGCATAATTTCCGCAATTCCTACGAGCAAGCGGTTAGCTCACTGGGTGATGTTTTTCAGAATGACAACGATGATCCACCCGCCAGTCGCACAGCCTGGTTAATGGAATATGGAAACATGGGCTTCACTTCCAAAAATGGATTGCGAAGATGGGGAAGTGATAAGATGCCCGGACAAACCACCCAGATTGCCGAGTGGCGTCAGGAAGACCCGGGCGTCGTACCGGCGGGAGATGTTTATGGCGGTGGCTCACCAACGGGAATCGCCTTTTACGAAAATGGAATCATGGAGGATCGCTTTGGAGGGTATGTCATTAGTTGCGAACCTGCCCGAAATGTACTGTTTGGATACCACCCCAAAATTAAAGGGGCTGGAATCACCCTACCCGAACGGGATATCTTCCTCACCAGTAACCCTGAGAAAAATTTTGCCGGGGCTGATTTTGCGAGTGCCGGCCGAATTAATGGCTTAATCAATCTATTTAGACCGAGCGATGTTTGCATCGGCCCGGACGGTGCGATCTATGTTGCCGATTGGTTCGATGCACGGGTCGGCGGTCATGGCACACGGGATGCCGGACAGACGGGTGCGATTTACCGCATTGCCCCCAAAGGTGCCAAACTTTCCATCCCCCAGTTTGATCTCACCAACATTGAAGGACAGATCGAGGCGTTAAAAAGCCCTTCCCCCAATGTTCGTGAACTTGGGCGGGCACGTCTGGTAAAAGCTGGAAACAAATCTATCTCACCAGTTCGTAAACTGCTTGCACACTCCAACTCGTTTATTCAAGCCCGAGCGATATGGCTACTCGCAAAACTTGGGGAAAATGGACTGAAGATCGTCGAAGATCAGCTTGATCACGAGGATGCCAACATCCGAATATGTGCTTTGCGGGCTCTCCGTCACGAAAACCATAGAATTCTAGAACATGCAAATAAACTTGCAAATGACTCATCCCCTGCTGTTCGAAGAGAGGTGGCTCTCGCAATGAGATATCTTCCCTTCGACAGATCCAAAAATATTCTGCTTAAAATCGCACAAGGATATGATGGAATCGACCGGTATTACATCGAAGCCTTCGGTATCGGGTGCACCGATAAGGAGGAGAAAGTCTACTCGCTACTCAAGAAAGCCATGGGGTCCAAAAAATATGAGCCGAAATATGGAGGATTGGTTTGGCGGCTGCATCCAGTCTCTGCGATCCCTGAAATCAAGAGGTGGGCACTAGACGAAACCCTAGATTCTAAAGTCCATCGCTCGATGCTTTTTGCCCTAAGTTTAATCGAAGCACCCCAGGCCGCCAAAGCCATGGTGGAAATAGCAAAAAACAGTAACAGCGAAACCTCAAACCTAGCCAAAGCTTTTATCGATAAACGCGATCAGGGTATCTGGAATAAATATAAAGCTAAAGACTTGCTTAGCGGAAAAAGTTCATCCACAACTGCCTATATTGATCGCCTGGCCCCCATCTCGTTCGGCCCCGAAACCGATCTTCCTCAAGCGGCTCAAATTCTTTCATTGAAAGGAAACCCCGAAAACGGCAAACAGGCAATTGGCCGCTGTTATGTATGCCACAAAGTGGGTTCCGTGGGTGTTGAATTCGGTCCCACACTTGCAGGTTGGGGCCGTGGTCAGGACCGTGAGACTATTCTCAAAGCAATCACCGATCCCTCTGCAGATTTAGCTCACGGATATGAAGGTACTGAACTCGTCGTCAAAGGAAACAAGCGGATTCAGGGTTTTATCCAAGCGGAGGGTGATCCATTAGTGATCCGGGTATTTGGGGGTGAGGACTTGGTCATCGCTGCGGAAGATGTGATGAGTCGCAAAACAATGAACACTTCCCTGATGGCCCCGGCATCCCGCCTTGGGTTGGACGCCCAGCAACTCCGTGATGTTGTGGAGTATTTAAAGGTAAATTAAAATTACCAGTCAAAACCAAGTAATGACCGACTCCTCCCTCAGGCTTGAGAGCACCTATGCTAATTTGCCAGAAATCTTTTATACCAAACTTTCGCCGGTTCCAGTCTCGAAGCCCAAAGTTGTCATTTTCAATCAGAAATTAGCCGAAGAGATGGGTCTCGACCTTACTCAGCTCAACCCACAGCAAAAGGCCGATCTTCTTGCAGGAAACCTGATCCCTGAAGGGTGTACCCCATTCGCCCAAGCTTATGCCGGGCATCAGTTTGGAAATTTCACAATGCTCGGTGACGGACGGGCCATCATTTTGGGCGAACATCTTTCAAGATCCGGAAAACGATTTGATATTCAATACAAAGGTTCGGGGAGAACTCCTTACTCACGGGGTGGCGACGGACGGGCGGCTCTCGGTCCCATGCTCCGCGAATATATTATCAGCGAAGCCATGCATTCCCTTGGTATCCCCACAACCAGGAGCCTGGCGGTGGTATCAACCGGTGAAACCGTATATCGAGAAGACGAATTACCTGGAGCCATCCTGAATCGGATTGCAAGTTCTCACATTCGGGTAGGCACCTTTCAATTTGCCGCCCTTCACCAAGAAAAAACCATCAGCCAATCCTTAATGGACTACACCATCGATCGTCATTTCCCCGAAAGTAAGGATCACGGAAATAAAGCCCTTGCCCTACTCGATCAGGTAATGAAATTACAGGCTGACCTGATCACTCATTGGATGAGAGTGGGCTTCATCCATGGGGTGATGAACACAGACAACATGGCTCTGTGCGGCGAGACAATCGATTACGGACCCTGCGCATTCATGGACAGCTTTGATCCATCCACGGTCTTTAGTTCCATTGACCACCAAAGACGCTATGCCTATGCAAATCAACCGGTCATGGCTCATTGGAATCTTGCCCGCCTCGCCGAGAGTTTGCTTCCCCTTATCCATGAAAATAGGGAAACCGCCATCGAACTGGCAGAAGATTCATTAAAAGCATTTGAGGAGTTATATAAATCGAAGTGGCTTGCGATGATGGGAAATAAGCTTGGGCTTACAAAAATCGAAGACCAGGATGAGGAACTGATAACCGAGCTTCTGGATCTCATGCATGAATATTCGGCCGACTACACCAATACCTTCCTCGACTTAGGCCAAAAAGAACTACCTGCTGAAGAATTTTACATCTCGGAAGATTTCAGCAACTGGCACAACCGTTGGGTTAAACGCCTCCAGCAAGAAGGAGGAGATTCCTTCGCTCTTATGCGCTCGGTAAACCCTGCGGTTATCCCCAGAAATCATAAAGTGGAAGAGGCCTTGCAGGCAGCTGAAAGAGACGACCTGACCCCCTTTCATCATCTTCTCGAAGCTGCCACCAACCCCTATGAATCAGGGGAGAATCTCAATCCCTACCAAACGCCTCCAAGCCCCAAAGAAAAAGTACTGCAAACCTTTTGTGGTACCTGAGACTGTTCCAAGGCTTGACCGTCATGCCTGAGGCGGTAGGTTCAAAATTATGAAATTTTTTCCGTTTTTACTCTTTTTTGCCTTACTCGGATTTTGTGCTGCCAAACGCCCCAATATTTTATTCATCTTCACAGATGATCATGCCTACCAGGCGGTAGGTGCATATAACTCTTGGCTTAAAGAACATTGCCCGACTCCTCACATCGATTCGCTCGCAAAGGAGGGAATGCTTTTCGAGCAGTGCTATGTGACCAACTCGATCTGTGGTCCGATGCGGGCCGCCATTCAGACTGGCAAGTACTCCCATACCAATGGATTTCTGGTAAACGGAAACAAATTTGACGGCACCCAGCAGACCTTCCCCAAACTTCTCCAAAAAGCAGGCTATACCACCGCAGTCGTAGGCAAGTGGCACTTAGGGACTCACATGTCACCTCAGGGCTACGATTATTCCGAAGTGCTGATTGGGCAGGGTCCTTACTACAACCCGCCCATGCGTCTCGACGCGGATGGGGATGGTAAACACGACCAGGTGATCAAGCATACCGGGTACACCACCGATGTGATCACAGATCTCGCCCTCAATTGGATGAAAAACAAACGGAATAAGGACAAACCGTTCATGTTGATGTACCAACACAAGGCACCCCACCGGAATTGGCAACCTGGACCCAAGTACCTCACCAAGTACGACGACATCACTTTACCCGAACCTGATACCCTGTTTGATGATTACAAGGGGCGCACCCTCGCCGCCTATCAGCAGGATATGACCATTGCCGAGACGATGAACCGGGGAGATCTGAAACTCGACGCCCCGCACAACCTAAACCCGGAACAAAAAAAACTCTGGGACGCTGCCTATAATCCCAAAAACGAGGCTCTGAAAAAAGCGAACCTAAGCGGAAAAGACTTGGTACGATGGAAATACCAGCGATATGTGAAGGATTATCTCCGTTGCATCGCCTCAGTCGACGATGGGGTTGGGCGAATGCTTAACTATTTAAAAGAAACCGGACTGGAGAAAAATACCATTGTGATCTACTGCTCGGACCAAGGCTTTTATCTGGGAGAGCACGGATGGTTTGATAAACGCTGGATGTACGAGGAATCCCTGCGTACCCCGCTGCTCATCCGCTGGCCGGGTGTAATCAAGCCCGGTAGTCGGAATGGGGACATTGTTTCTCCGATTGATTTCGCCGGAACCTTCTGCGAAATCGTCGGAATTGAATCACCGAACGATTTGCATGGTCGCTCCATGCTTCCCTTACTTAAAGGAAAGAGGCCCAAAGACTGGCGAAAGAGCTTTTACTATCATTATTACGAATATCCCGGTTACCACTGGGTACGACGCCATTATGGGGTGGCAGACGGCCGCTACAAATTGATCCGGTTTTATGAGGAGGATGTCGACCAATGGGAACTATATGACCTTAAGTCTGACCCGAAAGAAATGAAAAGCGTATATGGAACAGCAGAATATGCGGTAGTCCAAAACCGGCTTACCCGGCAACTGGCTCTTCATCGCAAAGAACTGGAAGTACCTGCAGAGGATCCTCCCCAGTCCGTAGTAAAACGTCTTCCCCCCCGTACCCGCAAACCAACTGCACCGCAATGAAAGCCCTTTCCTTTTGCCTACTTGGATCGTCGTTAATCCATTCGCTTTTCGCTGACAAGCAATCTCTCTTTTCCGGAAAAAATTTCCATGCCTTCGAACTAAGTCCGAGGTCGTGGGAGATTGAGTTCGATGGCTCAATGGTCTGCCGAATGGAAAAAAGTAAGGACAAAAATGGAAAAGAGAAAATCCGCGGCATGGGATATATTTGGACGAAAGAAAGCTTCTCTGATTTCGAACTCCAACTTGAATACAAATTATCAGAGGGAGCGAATTCGGGAATTTTTTACCGAAGCGATCCGAATGATCCCGTTCAGGGTGGACTTGAAATCCAGCTCATGGACAATAAAGGTTTCCAAGTAAATTCAAAAAAAGTCCTCCCTCTCCGTAGACTAAACGGTTCCTTTTATGACGGGATGGCCCCCAAAGGAGATTTCTCGAATCCTGTTGGGCAATGGAACAAGTGCAAACTCATCTGCAAAGGCCCTTTAGTTTCATTTCAATTAAACGGAAAATCAGCCTTCTCGGTCGACTTAAACGACTGGAAAGAACCTGGTAAGAATCCCGATGGCTCAACCAATAAGTTTAAAACCGCTCTCGGAGATTTACCACGAACGGGACGGATTGGTTTTCAAAACCACGGTCAGGTAGTCTGGTTTCGCAATATCACCATTAGGGAAATTTAAGATGAGGATTCTTGGTTGCTTAACCACATTATTATTAGCCACCCCCTCGCTTTTTTGTTCCGAAAACTGGCCTCGCTTCCGCGGGAACAATGGAGACGGTTACTCAGATTGCAAGATACCCCACCAGTGGAATAAATCTTCCTACCGTTGGTCACTTAAACTCGATGAACCTGGCCATGGTTCTCCTTCCGTATGGGGGGAGCGGGTATTTCTCAATTCATCGACTGATCAGGGAAAGACCCGAAAGGTAATCGCGGTTGACGCAAAAACCGGGAAACTAAAATGGCAGCGTTTCTATCAATCCAAAACCCACAAAACCCACCGTTTCAATAGTTTTGCCTCCAGTACCCCCGCCCTCGATGAAAAACGGGTTTATTCGGTATGGGGACATGCCACTGAATTACTGGTCACCGCTCATACCCATGAAGGTAAACTGTTATGGGAAAGAGATCTTGGAGGCGTAAAAGGTGGGCACGGATTTGCGGTTTCTCCAATAGTATTCGAAGATTTATTGATCGTGCCAAATGATCAGGAAAAAGGTGGGGGTGCCCACTACGGATTGGATTGCGAAACCGGAGAAATCAGATGGAAAGTTCCAAGGGCAAGCAAGAGGCTCACTTATTCAACCCCATGCATTTTTACCTCACCGCAGGGAAAACCTGAACTCATCTTCACAAATTGGTGGCTCGGGTTCACCAGCCTTGAACCCAAGACAGGCAAACAGTTATGGGAACTATCCGTTTTCGGCCGTCCTCATTCGGAGAGAGCCATTTCCTCGCCGATCGTGGCTGGTGATCTTGTACTTGGCGTTTGTGGTTTCACCACGTTGGACAAACATCTGGTTGCCATTCGTCCAGCATCTGCCTCTCAGGATGGACAAGCTCGGGAAGTCTGGCGGATGGAGGAAACGATGCCCCACATCCCCTCCCCTTTGCTCTCGAAAAACCGACTTTACCTATGGGCAGACAACGGAGTCATTACCTGCCTTCGTCCTCAGACGGGTGAGCAAGTATGGAAAGCCAGGGTCGAGGGGGTGAAGGATACTTTCTTTGGTTCTCCAATTCTCGCGGGAAATACCATTTTCTGCATCTCTGCCTATGGTCAAGTTGTCGCAATTGCGGATGATGATGAATTTCGGCAGTTCGGCACGACCAATCTTGGGGAAGTCTGCAGATCCACCCCGGCCCTTGCCAACGGTGACCTTTATTTGCGTACCGGAGAAAGACTTCTTTGCATCAAAGGAATCTAAGCAGTTATTCGTTACCAAAATCGGCCATAATCCGAAGCAGGGCCCCGGTGGGAATTTTGCTCAGGTAACTAAGTTTTGTTCTTTTAAAATAAAAAGCTTTCCCCTTTGCAGATTCTTCCACCCAAAAACATTGCCACCGTTCAGCCCCCAATTGATTAAGGCGGATTTCCAGATCCTTCAGGTTTTTCAAATCAAAAGACTCAATTTTGTATTCCCAGTCTCCAATATTCTGAAGATCCTTGAGTAACCACTCCTTGGATTTCCCTGAGATGTCCTTACCATCCTCAAAAGTTTCTGCGTATTTTTCAGAGGCGACTTTCACCCCTTTGTCATAAAGCTCCTTACTCTTTTTCAGCTTTTCAGAGTAGACCTCTTTTAGTTTCTCAGAATAAGTTTTTTCGCTACTCTCTTGTTCACTCAACAAAGTGGAGAATTGAAGAAGGAAAATGGAAAGAAATATGGCTTGTTTCATAGGAACTTAATAGGAATTTAGTCTTAGTCTATCGGAGACCATTGAGAATGCTTTTGCAATTCTGAAAACTGGATTCTTGCCAGATGATCCTATTTCGATTTTGTTTTGATCCTATATCTCAGCCTCAAACCTCTACCGATTATGAATAGTTTTACCGATACCGAACTCTCCACCTATCAAAAAGATGGTTTTCTGGTGGCCCGAAGTCTTTTCAGTGAAGAGGAAATTAATTTACTTGGGCAAACCGCCCGTAGCGACAATGCGATGGATCAATCCTCTGCCGCAAGGGATGATGGTCAAGGGAATGCCGTTCGGTTGGCCCTTTGGAATCATCCAGGGGATGGAATTTACGGAATGTACGCACGTTGTCACCGGATCGTCGACCGGGTTGAGCAACTCCTCGATGATGAGGCCTATCATTATCACTCCAAAATGGTTCTCAAGGACGCAAAGGTCGGAGGTGCCTGGGCCTGGCATCAGGACTATGGATACTGGTATCAAAATGGTGTTCTCTTCCCAAATCTCTGCAGCGTGATGATCGCAGTGGATAAAGCGACCGAGGAAAACGGATGCATGCAGGTGATTAAGGGCTCGCATCACATGGGCAGAATAAACCACATCCTGTCCGGAGACCAGGCAGGTGCAGATATGGAACGGGTGGAGGAAGCCAAGAAACACCTCGATCATATTCATGTAACCATGGACCCGGGTGACGCCCTCTTTTTTCATTCCAACTTGTTACATTCTTCCGCGGCCAATGAATCCGATCATTCGCGCTGGGCGATGATCTGTTGTTACAACGCCAAGTCCAATAATCCCTACAAAGATTCGCATCATCCAAGGTATACAAAACTCGAAAAAGTCGAGGACACCAAGATACTTCAAGTTGGGCGTAATGACGCTTCCCGGGCCGAGACTCAATTCGCTGATCTCAACCGCGAAGACACCAGTGCCAAAAGCCTCACGGAGCAATCTTCCTAAACAATGAAGCTTGGAATCATTGACAGTGCCTTTCAGCAAGCAGGAGTAGACACCAAAACCGGACTCGAGCATATTGCCCGGATCGGGTTTGATACCGTCGATATTTTCACCGAAGCCCTGACTGTCTCCGAAGATGAAATTAAGCTGATAAAAAACACCTGTGCTTCCCATAACCTCCCGATTGCATCCCTTCCCGTGGTATCTGCCGGTCTGATTGATTTTAACGATCCAGTACGTGCCTTTCATTTGGAAAGATGCAAGAAATTTATCGACTTATGTGAACGATTCCAGGCGGACAACCTGCTTTTGGTTCTCGGTGAATACATCTGGCAACGGGAAGTAATTCCGCCCGAAGCACAATGGACATGGGCTTTAGAAAACACGAGATTGCTGGGTGAATACGCAGAAAAGAAGGGCATCAAGATCGCCCTGGAACTGGAACCCTTCCGGCTCAGCCTCCTGAATAATTTAAAGGAGATGTCTCGATTCCTTGACGACTGCAACCACCCCGCAGTTAAGGCAAACATCGACATCAGTCATCTCGTGTTAGCGGATGTCTCCCCCACCGAACTAAGCTGCCTGCAGGGTCGTGCGGCTCATGTTCATATCAGTGATTGTGACGGCAAGGTCCACGGGGACCTACCCCCGGGACGGGGCGTGGTAAAATTCATGCCTTATCTTCAGGCAATCAAGGAGCTTGGGATCGATGGTACCATCGCTCTGGAACTGGAATATTCTCCCGACCCCACAAAGATTGTTGAATGGGTTGAAGAAGCCTACCGGGAAACGGACCGGATGATGCAGGAACTAAACTTGCGCAATTAGCAAACTCGGGTGAGTGAGGAAAAGTCGGAGTATGGACTGAGTCCTGAAAAAACAGCAAACAGCATTGATCCTCCGGCGGTGGATTATTCTCCGCCAAAACCAACAAGCTACCATCCCGCAATCGCACTCATTGGAACGGGGGGAATCAGCGAATATCATTTACGAAATTACCAAAAAGCTGGCTACCGGGTTACCGCCCTGGCCAACCGCACAATCGAAAAAGCAGAAGCTCTGCGGGATCAATTTTTTCCGGAGGCAAAGGTATATCAGAACTATCGGGAGATTTTGGCACTCGATGATATCCATGTGGTTGATGTCACCCCCCATCCCAAGGATCGCCTGCCCATTTTGTACGACTGCCTCCTTGCGGAAAAACATACCCTCAGTCAGAAACCGTTTGTTATCGACTTAAAGGAAGGTAAAAAATTGGCTGAACTGGCGGATCAAAAAAGGGTCAAACTGGCCGTCAACCAAAACGGCCGCTGGGCTCCCCACTTCTGCTACATTCGAAATGCGGTGAAGCAAGGATTAATCGGTGAAGTCACTTCAATCGACTTTTCCCTGCAATGGGACCAGACATGGATCCAAGGCATCCCCTCTTTTGAGGAAATGAAACATTTGATCCTTTTTGATTTTGCGATCCATTGGTTCGATATCACTGCCTGTATTATGGGAGACCAGAAACCTAGAAGCATTTTTGCATCCGTGACCCGTCACGCGGGTCAAGTTTTCAAACCGCCCGCCCTCGCCTCTGTTTTGATAAAATACCAGGAGACTCAGGTAAGCATGTCATTCAATGCTCATTGCACGCGGGGCGAAGAAGATGTCACCACCGTCGTCGGTACCGAAGGAACTCTCCGATCCCGGGGTCCTGGGCTAAACGAGCAAGCACGCATGGATCTATTTCTCGAAAAAGGCTCCGCTACTGTCCCCCTACAAGGTTGCTGGTTCGAGTCAGGTTTTCAGGGAACCATGGGAGAACTTCTTTGTGCCATCGAAGAAGACCGTGACCCCTATCACAATGCGAGAAATAATCTCAAAACTCTGGATCTCTGTTTCAATGGCATTAAAAGTGCGGATAACGGAATTCCCGTTCACTTCGAGTAAAATATTCTTACAGCTTATTTTCCCTTATTTTTTTGCGAAAATACACTTACCAAAATCACAAAAAAGCAAAGAGTCAGATTAAAGAGCGGGATTTGCAAAGGAGAAGGTAAGGAGTAAATGATCGCTGTTCCCGGAATCCATACCACCCAGGTGGTCACCGTAAAGATCAGAATCATATCAAAAAGTTCAGACCAGGTTTTGTTTCCCTTCCATTGCTTAAGGGAAAACCCGGCTTCCCTCCATGTGTAAAAGAGGGCGGTGATCGGGGATGCCCAAACCACACAGTATACAAATTGATCCACCAACACCTTTGCTACGATTGTCAGTAAATCCACCTCCGTCCCAAAAACCATTGCCTGCAAGCGGTAAAAGGCATCCACATCAATTCCCCGGATAGCCCAATACCCAAGGAAGATCACACCACTGCCAAGCCCTTTCAATCGATCCCTGCCGGTCAATTGCATAAAAACATAGGGAATCAAACCTCCAAAAAAACAGGTCGAGACCGCAGAGTAACCAAAGCCATAAGTTTCCTTCAAGATTATGATTTGGTTAAACCATGGGCGGCTGAACTCCCCAAAATAGTATATAGCAACCAGGCACACACCCATAATCCAAAGAACCAAGCCAGGGATCAGATTAACTCTTATTCCCTCTCCGATCCTTTGCTTCAAATTCCTGTTTCCGATCCACTCCAATATTCCTGGCATCAACCAAAAATATCAAAATACACAGTTCGATCGATCCTATTAACAACAATCAAAACAATTTTCCACACTTGCTACCATGACTGGCTTTGTTTTTTATCGAATGAAACAAAACTGCTATCTTCATCATGAATATCTATGTCCATAAAGATGGGACCCAATATGGTCCCTACACTCTCGAGCAACTTCAAGAATATATCCAGCAAGGATCATTTACCCTGCAGGATCTAGCCTGTCATGATGGACAAAACTGGGTGCCGGTCGCTCAAGTTCCCGGAATCGCTCCTGCCGCCACCAGTCCTGCTCAGCCAGCAGCACAACCCAAGGCACCGGCAAAGGCTTCAGCAGCCAAGAAAAAGACCGTAACTGCTTCAGCAGCTCGACCCGCCCAGCAAACTGCAGCTAAGACTACTAAATCAGGAGGCTCCAAAAAGTGGATTATTTTTGGCGGTATAGGTGTGACAGTTGTTGCCATCATTGCTGGCGTATGCTTTGCGATTTTTTCCGGTGGTGATGAAACTGAAGATAAGGAAGTTGCCGGTAGCAACGATGCAACCAAGGAAGACGCAATCTCCGACGAAGATGAAAACACCGAGGAGTCGACAACCTCGCCTACAGCAACCACCCAACCAAACATTGCCCTGGTCGACCGCATTCCATCTGATGCAGGAGGAGTCATCTTCATTAGACTTAACGACCTACTTGATAAAGGGCGAGATGACATCAAAGCTCTCCTGCCCCCTGGATTACCCCCCATGGTCGGCAAAGCACTTGAAGATCCATCATCCCTGGGAGTCGATATTTCGCAACCCTTACAGATCCATCTGATTCCTCAGGACGACCCAAATCTGGCTCCATCAGGTGGAATTGCCGGCAAGTTATCAGATAAAGCAAAATTTATGACTACTTTGGAATTGCTCGCCGGGCTGGATGCACCGGAGCAAAAAGATGGCTATCTTCTATACCAACCACTCGGTGGAGCCGAAGGTTCTGAGCCCCAAATTGCCATCGGGTCGGATTTCTTTTTCGCTGGTGGTGCCGATAAACCCTCAGACCGCGGACCAACCTTTGAAAAATTCATGACCGCGGATGGTTCCAGTTCATTATCGAAGAGTAACGAGTCTTTCGTCGCTTTTACAAATGAAAGCCATGACCTCAGTATTTGGTTTGGGGGAGACTCAATCCTCGAGACCCTCGGGAGTCAGATCGATAATGCTAACCTTGATACGCTAAAAGGCGGAAAAGGAACCATTACTCTCAACTTCGAAGATGGTGAGTTGGTTGCCCAAATGAAAGTCGATGCTCCAAACAACGAAATGGTTTACGGAAAAGGAGGCTTCTCTGATGGTATCCTTAACTTTGCTCCTGCCGATGCGATACTGGCTCTGGGCTTTGCTTTTGATCTTTCTAAATTTGTTGAAATCGCGGAGAAGGAAATTCTTCCTGAATTTGGAGATGACATAAAACTGAACGAGCCCATGCCTGAACTGGGTGGACTTTCCATTCGAGATGCAATCGGTGCTTTCAAAGGAGAATTCCTCGTATCTTTAACCGATGTCAAAATACCAACCCCCGGTGCAGCAGGGGGTTTCCCTGGTGGCCCGTCGATGGATGGCCCCGGAGGCGATGCTAATCCTTTCGGAGATCCTGATATGGAAGGTGCTGTCCCTCCGTTCCCTGGTCCTGGCGGTGAAGCTGGATTCCCCGGTGGAGGACCTCCGGGTGGAATGAACCCTGGAGCCATGATGATGGCAGCCATGCCCAAGCCTGAATTTATTGTCGCTGCATCTATCAACACAGAAAAATGGCTTAAGCTTAAAGCGGCACCTCCTCTTGCTATGGGAATGGGGTTGGCGATGATGCAAGGCTATTCCATTACTGAAAAAGATGACTTCCTGCTCATCGTAAGCAAAGATCATCTCCAAGCCACCCAATCAGGAACAGTTAAAAACCCAGTAAGCGGTGCAGGTAAGGAACTTTTCGCAAAGAACGACTTTGTTTTAAAAATAAATGTCGCTCCAATCCTTAAAATGGATTTACCCATCCCTCCGGGTGGCCCAATGGAAATGCTTAAAGATATCTCTCACTTGGAAGTCGCCTCCAATTCGGGAAAAACATCCGGAACGGGAACCATGAAATTGGTATTCGAAGACAAAAATAAAAATTCCCTGCCCCAGGTCCTAAAAATTGTAAATGCCATCAACACCATCGTACCTGCAGGTATGAATGAACTCGATGGCATGGACGAAGAGTTTGAGTAAAATGATGGAGGAAGAAGTCGAAGATATTGAATCGCTCGACCCTCCTCCAACAATGGAAGAACCATGGTGTGCTACCTGCCATGCGTTTACCGATTACCGCAGGAAATGGGATACCATCCAACGGGCAGATCTTGATGGAGGATTCTATTCCGAAAACTTCGAGATTCCTCACTGTATTGATTGTGACAAGCCGATGCTTCTATTATCCACCTGTCGAAAATTGGTATGGTCCGTCAATTCCCTCACTATCCTTGTCTGGCTAATCGGACTGTTGGGAGTGCTGGTTCTCTTTGGAATCTCCTTTGGCTCGATCACCGGACTACTTATCCATGGGGGATTTTGTTACCTGACCAGTCGTCTACCCCTTAAATCAAGGCTCACCCTGCAAAGTTATAAAAAAGCCAAAAAAGAAGAAGGCCTCAAGGAACTGCTGCAGAAGCTCTAAATGACCACCCAGTGAAAATTGATGGACATGTACACTTTGTGGGAGATGGATCCAATGGCAGCGGCTGCTGGCTAAGGTGCAGCACCCTGCTCGATCGCATAGTCGAACCCGTCGTCAAGGCACAGGCGGGCATTTTAAAATCGAGCCGCCAACTGGGGGTAGATCAAGCCTATGAGGAAAGAATGATAGGATTGATCGATAGCTCTTCACTCGATTCGGTTCTTCTACTAGCGATGGACTACCCCTACGACCCGAGCGGTCACTGCCTGAAGGGAAAAGCTAAATTCTATGTACCCAATGATCATGTGCTCGGACTGGCAAAAAAATATTCTCAGATCATTCCCGCCTGTTCGATTCATCCAGCCCGGACAGATGCGATCGAAGAACTTGAACGATGCGAAGAAAAAGGGGCCAAAGTATTAAAACTTCTGCCAAACTGTCACAATGTCGACTGCTCGGATATTCAGTACCAGCCATTCTGGGAAAAGCTTTCAAAATTGGGCATGCCCTTCCTTGCCCACACCGGAGGAGAATTCTCCGTGCCCGTACTCAATGCGAAATTTGCTGATCCACGAATTCTTCGACTGCCGTTGGAATGTGGAGTCAAAGTAATCGCGGCTCATGGGGCAGGTAAATCCGGCATATGGGATCCCGATTATACTGCGGATCTACTCAAAATGATGGACCAGTTCCCCAGCCTCTTCACTGACAATAGCGCCCTGGCCAGCCCCAACCGTTGGCACACCATAAAACATTTGCTCTATTCCAAAATTCATTCTCGGGTGATCCATGGGAGTGATTTCCCCATTCCATCTGGCGGATTTGGTCCCTGGATGGGAAATTTGTTAAACAGGTCAGATTATTTCAAATCGCGAAAAATCAAAAATCCACTCGAGCGGGATGTATTTATTAAGCAGGCAGTTGGATTCCAGCAGAGTACCTTTTCCCGATTGGCTGATATTATAAACTGAAAACTACTATTAGGATGAACTCGCTTTGAAGCCATTGACTAAGGTTACCCCAGCCACAATCAGGACCAGTCCGACTATTCCCTGCCAGGGAAGGGATTGTCCAAAGAGAAAATAGCTTACCACGGATACCAGAAAGATACCCCCACCGCACCAGGTCGCATAGACAATCGTTAGGGGAATATTCCTCACGGCAAAGGATAGAAAAACGAACGCAACCATATAACAAATCACCAGCAGTACGCTCGGATAAACCTTGGTGAAATTCTTGGAGTATGGCAGGAGCAAGGTTCCAACGACCTCACATATAATTGCCCCTGCCAGATATAGATAACAACTCATAAAGATATTTTTAAAGAAGATACACGAACACAACAACACTTTCTAATTTTATTGAGGCTATGCAATAGTCAATCATACCTCTATAAGCCGAAGGTAAAATAAAGTTCTCGTACCTCAATTCATACAGAATTTGTTCATTTCCGTGAGGTTTTTCATGTGTTCATCCAATACCCTCCAAAATATTATATTTCCACAAAACGACCCTGGGCTTGCACCCTTGCCTAACTGATCTAAAGTCACTGGCTATGAGAACATTACTCTTTTCATTAAGCATCCTTTCATTCTTCCTTGTTTCGCTTTCGGCCAACGAGCAGGACAAGCCAAACATCATCCTCGTTTTGGTGGATGATATGGGCTGGATGGACTTGAGCTGTCAGGGATCGGACTTTTACCGCACCCCGAATGTGGACAGGTTGGCCAAGGAAGGAATCACCTACACCAATGGCTATGCCGCCTGTGCGGTTTGCTCGCCCACCCGTGCCGCAGTGCAGACGGGCCGCTATCCCCATCGATTGGGCGTAACCGACTGGATACGCTCACTCTTTCAACGGGGAGGGCTGGGAACACCCGAGAAGAACCCAACCGAATATGTGGGTGGAAAAAACCGGAAACTCCTCTGCCCGCCCAATCCGTACTGGATGGAAAGTTCGGAAATCACCATTGCGGAGGCCCTGCAAAAAAATGACTACAAGACTGCCTACATTGGTAAGTGGCATTTGGGGGATGAGGCCTGGTACCCGGAAAACCAGGGATACCATGAAAACTTTGGCGGATGTGACTATGGGCAGCCTCCATCCTTTTTTGACCCCTACAACAATTCAAAACATAAACACCCCACCATTCGGGCAGGTATTCATAAATTGCCCGGGAGGAAAAAGGGAGAATATTTAACCCACCGGGAAGCGGATGAGGCGGTCAAATTAATTCGGAAATGGAAAGACCAGCCTTTCTTCATCCAGGTGTCCCACTACGCGGTGCACACCCCAATCCAGGCAATTCAGGAAGTGGCAGATAGATACAAATTTAAGGAAGGCATGTCGGAAACCAACCGGAAATATGCGGCGATGGTGGAATCAATTGATGACTGCATGCGGGATATGCTCGCCGAGTTGAAGAAGCATGGATTGGACGACAACACCCTGATTATTTTCACCAGTGATAATGGTGGACTCGACCGGAACGGAAACCCCACAGAGAATGCTCCCCTGAGGAGTGGCAAAGGATACTGTTATGAGGGTGGAATCCGCGTGCCTTTTCTTGTTCGATGGCCGGCTAAGATTCCCGCAGGGAAAAAGACGGACTTCCCGGTTTCCTCGATCGATTTGTTCCCCACGATTATGGAAGCCACCGGAACAGGTCTGCCCAAGGATCGACCTATCGATGGTCTTTCCCTGTTAAACCATCTGAAAAGCAGTGGAAAGAAGAGCCCGGAGCGGGAAACCCTAATCTGGCATTTCCCTCATTACCGGCATGCACCTGGCCCTTACTCCATCATCCGAAAAGGAGATTATAAACTGATCAAATTCTGGGAAGGAATTTATGAACTCTATGATTTAAAGAAAGATCTAGGCGAATCCAATAACTTGGCCGAAAGTAAACCCGGACTGGTCAAGAAATTGGAAACAGAACTGCTTGCCCGCCTCGAAGCGGACGGTGCCAAGTTGCCAAGGAACAATCCTGAATATAAAAAGTAAGAATACTTATAATTTTGTCTTACTTCTATTTACAAACTCTATTGATTTTATAATCGAGAACTTTCCCCTCTTGTTTTTGAAAACTTCTCATCTATTCACGATTACTAAGCTAATCCTTGGGTTTTCTGCCTTGAATTTGCAGGGGAAGGTTGATTTCAACCGACAAATCAGGCCAATTCTTTCGGATAAGTGCTACAAGTGTCACGGACCGGATGCGAAGAATCAAAAATCCGATTTCCGAATCGATTCCTTCGAGGAAGCGATTAAGGAGCATAATGGATTTGTGGGACTGACCCCGGGGAACCTGGAGGAGTCAGAAATCCATTGGCGGATATACAGTGATGACCCAATCGATGTGATGCCCCCGCCTGAAAGTAAGCATCCGCTGACAGAAGCAGAGAAAAAACTGATCGATCAATGGATCAAGGAAGGTGGAAAATATGACAAGCACTGGTCTTTCCAACCATTACCGAAGTCCGTCGCCGTGCCCGCAAGCAAACATCCAACGGCCAAAAATGAAATTGATCATTTCGTGGCTAAAAAGCTGGAAGCCAGTTCATTACAACCGAGCAAAGAAACCGATAAAACAACCTGGTTGCGCCGAGTGACTTACGATATTACCGGGCTCCCTCCCACCCTAGAAGACGTGGACACTTTTTTGGCTGACTCGACCAAGGATGCATATGAAAAAGTGGTCAATCGACTCCTCGACACCGATGAATATGCCGAACGGATGACCTCGGAGTGGCTGGATGTGGCACGATATTCCGACACTTATGGCTATCAGGTAGACCGAAACCGAAATGTCTGGCAATGGCGGGACTGGGTGATTCAGTCCTTTCGTAAAAATCAGGGATACGATCAGTTTGTAACCGAACAGATTGCCGGTGATCTTATTCCCAATGCCACCCGCGAACAGATCCTTGCCACCTGTTTTAATCGCTTACACCCCCAAAAAGTCGAGGGTGGTAGCGTACCCGAAGAGTTTCGGATCGAGTATGTCGCAGATCGGGTGCATACCTTTGGCACAGCCTTTCTCGGACTCACCATGGAATGCACGCGTTGTCATGATCACAAATATGATCCAGTGACCCAGAAGGATTATTTCTCTCTCTCCGCCTTTTTTAACAACATCGACGAGGCAGGGCTCTATTCCTACTTCACCGGATCCGTGCCCACGCCGACGCTGGAATTGGGAGATCTTCCCAGTGATGAAAAGATCAAATCTGCGGAACAGAAATTGCAGACCGCCCGTCAATCGGCAGGAAACCAGGATAAATTTGCCAAGTGGATGGAGGAAGTAAAACATGAGACGGTTGGACGGGCTCATTATTTTTCCAAACCAATCAAGAGCATTGAGACTGCAGCTGAGCAAAATGAATTTAATCCACTCACCCTCAAGCCTGCCCTCTGGCTGGATGCCAATGAATATAACAGTACATCCGGAACCTGGGGAGACCTGAGTGGTAATCAAAACCATGCCACCCGACACGCCTCGCCCAAACCGGAGAGTCATAAAAACAGCGGATTACAGGTGGTCAGGTATCATTCCAATTCGAATGATTATCATCAATTTAAGGAAATTAAAAATATCCGAACCGTCTTTTGGGTCATGAGTAAGACATCCGGAAATTCCGGTTCTCCCTTGTGCCATCCTTCCGCCCATCACTTCTATTCAAATGGAAATAAGTTCTGGCATCCACAACATACCCATGAGCACATTCGAAAAGGAAGCCTGCGGATCAATGGAATGGAAGCCCATTCCGAATCGAACTATCCCAACAAACTGGCCGTGGTCTCCCTGCGGACCACCGGGGATGTGATTGCCAGCCGATTAGGCAAAGACCGTAACCACGGGGGTAACTACAACTGGAACGGTGAGATCGGTGAGCTACTGATATTTTCAACGGCTCTCAATAATGAGCAGATCAAACAAATGGAAAATCATTTAATCTCCAAATGGAAAGTAAAACGGGAAACCGAAATCCAGTATGCCAGGCCGATGGCCTATCTTTCGTTCGATGATCGTCAAGGTAACCGTTACCCGAATATGGCGGACCGTACCAAAGATGCTAACACCAACGGAAACAATAAAGAGGTGGAGGGAAAATTTGGAAAGGGCATCCATTTCAGCGGAGATGATGCTCTCAATTTCCCATCCGGATTTGGAGATTTCAACCGGCATCAGAGTTTCACCATGGCGTTCTGGATAAATCCAACCGAGGAACTTGACCGGGCCGTGGTTGTTCGCCGTTCCAAGGCATGGACGGATGCTGCCAGTCGCGGGATCGAAGTATTAATCGAAAATGGACGACCATCCCCTGCCCTGATTCATTTCTGGCCGGGAAACGCCATCCGTATTCAGGCAAAAAAGAAACTGCCCCTTAATCAATGGACTCATATTGGACTGACCTACGATGGGTCCAGCCGGGCAAGCGGCCTTAAACTTTTCGAAAATGGAAAACCGGCAAATACGGAAGTTATTAAGGACCACCTGACGAGGGAAATCACCGGTGGTGGGGATCCATTTATTGGGTTTGCCCAAAGGATGCGGGACCGCGGATTCAAAAACGGAATGCTCGATGAGTTCTATCTTTTTGACCGGGTAATTTCAGGTTCTGAAATTGAGAAACTGGCAGGACTTCGTGAAGAGATTGATGATTCGGCAATGCGGGAAATCTTTTTACATTCTGTTCACAAGCCAAGCATGGCTGCGAGGCAGGAATTGTACAGAGAAAGAAAAAGCTTTGGGGATCAACGTCAGCGCCTCTCTGAAATCATGGTAATGAAAGAAATGCCGGGAGTTCGGGAGACCCATATTTTGGATCGCGGCCATTATGAAAACCGTGGGGATGTGGTCCAGCGGGCAACCCCTGAGGTCTTGACCCCGTTTCCAGATGGTGCATCTGAGGATCGCCGGGGGCTGGCCAAGTGGTTGACAGCCTCCGATCATCCCCTGCTCGCACGGGTCACTGTAAACCGATACTGGCAGATGATTTTTGGACGCGGACTGGTCTCCACCTCCGAAGATTTCGGAATGCAGGGAAAACCACCCAGTCATCCCGAACTGCTCGACTGGCTGGCACGAGACTTCGTCAATTCAGGATGGAATCTTCATCATTTACTGAAAAAGATGGTGCTTTCCCACACCTACCGGCAGGAAAGTAAGATTATTCCAATGGCACAGGAAAAAGATCCTGAAAATTTTTTGCTAAGCCGATCATCCGCCTACCGGTTACCTGCAGAAATGATAAGGGACGGTCTCCTGGCCCACAGCCAACTCCTCCATAAGAAAATCGGTGGCCCCAGCTCCAAACCCTATGATTTAAAAGTTTCCTTCAAACCAATTAATCCGGATGGAGCCCCCAATGTGTACCGTAGAAGCCTCTACACTTTTTGGAAACGCACCGGGCCCACTCCCGTGATGATGGCCCTAGATGCATCGAAGCGGGATGTCTGCACCGTACGGCGGGAAAGGACAGATTCTCCATCCCAGTCACTGATACTGCTCAACGGCACACAATTTGTTGAAACTGCTCGGGCACTGGCTGATCAATTGATTGCCAAACATGGTGAGAATAATCCGATGGGACTGGTCAATGACGGATTTCGTCAGCTGACCAGCCGGTACCCGAGCGAAAAGGA
>CACFTI010000016.1 GCA_902569115.1 uncultured Verrucomicrobiota bacterium
TCGAGATTTTTTGACAGACGATGTCGACCGAGTACAGGTAGACAAAAAAGATGACTATGATCGTTTGTTGAAGATAATACAACAAGTTGATCCCAAATCCAATACCCGAAAAAAAGTTTCCTTTTTTGATGAGGAAATTCCTATTTTTGAACGATTTAATGTCGAGAGGCAAATAGAACAGACTTTCATGAGAAGAGTTCTCCTCCCTTCTGGAGGAGAAATAGTCATGGAAGAAACGGAGGCATTGGTTTCTATCGATGTCAATACCGGTAGTCATAAGGGGAACCGCAAAGACGGGAAAAATTTCATTTTACAGGCTAATATCGAGTCAGCCGCAGAGGTTGCTCGGCAAATGCGATTACGAAACTTAGGAGGGCTGGTTATTGTTGATTTCATTGATATGAAAAACAAAAGTGACCAAAGAAAAGTTTTTCAGAAAATGAAAGCTGCTATGGCTGATGATAAAGCTAAGCATAATATTTTACCGATTTCCCAGTTGGGGATAATGCAAATTACTAGGCAGCGCCATGATGAGAGTAATTCGAGTGGAATTTATGAACCTTGCCCTTATTGCGTTGGGAGAGGAATCGTGAAGTCTCCCCGGTCCATTAGTATCGAAATCCAGAGAAAACTTTCAAGCATTGTAAGAAGGGCAAGATTGGAGACAGGGACTTCGGATATGAAAATTAAGGTTTTCCTACATCCATCTGTATTAAGAAGATTGCGCGGGCCAGACGCTAAACTTTTAGAAAAGATTGAAACTAATTATGAAATTAGCATTAATTTTGAAAGCTCGGACACTTATCATCTAGAAAATTTCAAATTTGTTGATGAGAAAACTGAGCTTGAGATTCGCTGAGTTAGTTAATTCATGAAAAGAATCCTTGCAGCCTTTGATAAATGCAAGGATTCGCTGTCAGCCAAAGAACTTTGCGATTTGGCTGAAAAGGTTTTAGCAGATCGATTTTCAGATTGTGTGGTAACAAAAGCACCCCTGACTGATGGTGGAGAGGGCTTTGTTGATATCTTAAGTTCTGCAGCAAAAGGAAAATTCCAATCGGTCGAAATAAAAAACTCAATTGGACAGGTGAAAAAAGGTACTATTGGAATTTGTGAAATAGAAAATTTACCATCAGCGGTTTCTACATCCTTGGGTCTCCCTTTCACTGGAAAACTGGGGATCGTTGAGATGGCTCAGGCTGCGGGACTAGCCGACTTGCCACAAGCGGAACGAAACCCATGGAAGACTTCCACATTTGGGGTAGGGGAGATGTTAAGGGTAGCAAAATTTCTTGGAGTTGATGCGATACTTCTAGGTATTGGTGGTAGTTCAACAAACGATCTTGGTATGGGTGCCTTGGCGGCTTTGGGTGTGAATTTTTACGGCAAGGGTAAGTCTCATATCGTAAATCCTTTCCCCTGTTATTGGCAAGATATTGAGAAGATAGATTTTGATCAATTAGTAGACCTTCCCCCGCTATTTATAGCCTGTGATGTTGATAATCCTCTACTTGGTAAAAACGGTGCGACTGCAAGCTATGGGCCGCAAAAAGGCCTTCCAGCCGAAGAGATAGAATTATTTGAAGAAAAAATCACGCAACTTCAGCAGTTACTCGTATCAAAATTTCCTAAAGTTTACCAAGCTGCCGAATTTCAAGGGAGTGGAGCTGCAGGCGGCATTGGGTACGGACTTTCTTTACCATACAAAGTTTCCCTTATCCCTGGGTTTTCTTTAGTCAGTAACTGGTTCGGTCTACCCAAGTTGGTTGAAGAAGCCGACCTGATTCTTACTGGAGAGGGGAGATTCGATGAAACATCCTTGAACGGTAAGGGTCCTTTTGAGCTTTTGAACCTGGCCAACTTGAAATCCACGCCATCGATCCTATTGGCAGGATCAATTGACTTTAATAAAGTGCATGAGGTTTGCAAAAAGTTTCATGAATGTGACCTCTTGCAATTTGGAATGAATGAGTGGAGTTTAGAAAAAAACCTTTCTTTAGCAGAAGAGCGCTTTACTGATTCTTTGAATCAGTATCCTTTTCTAAGCCTTTGTCAGAGTGGAAATTAGATTGATGAGCAAGGAAGCAAAATTCAAAAGGATTAGGAGGCTTAAAAAGTGGATGCGTCCTTTGCCCAGGCGCTCAAACATTCACAAATATCCAATTTTAAAATGGTTTTCAGAAACCGCATATAAGAGATCTTATTTATGGTCGTTTCGTGGGAAAAATATTATTCCGGCCCTTTTTTGGGGCGTATGGATTGCGATGTTACCTATAGTTGGATTACAGATGCTGGTGGTGTTATTTTTGGCTCTTTGGCTAAGGACAAATTTGCCAGTCATGATTGCGCTTCAGTGGATTTCAAATCCTTTTACGATGGGTCCTATTTATTTTGCCGACTATCAAATTGGGATGGTTTTTTTTAAACTTGTAGGAATAGAATACGATCGTAATAGAATGTTGAATTCGGAATATAAGTGGAGTGAGTTTAACTTTTCCGATTTAATTGAATTAATTGATACTTTCCCTCCGATGTTTGTGGGCGGGTCGATTATTGGCATTTCTTTGGGTGTAGTCGCGGTATTCCTTTACAAGGCAATGGCGAAGATTTACAAAAACGATAATGCAGAAAATAATTATTACTAATTCGCACCTTTTCCTAAGGTTTCGTTTTCTCGTCTTTTTGTTGCTTTCTTTAAGCCTGCACAATGGTTTAAGTGCGAAATTTAAGCTAGGTATTGAACATCTACAAGAAAATGACTTTGAAATTCTTCGAGGATTGAAAGTTGGTCTTCTCACTCATCCTGCTGGGGTGAATGGTAAAGGAGAAAGTAGCGTTGAGATTCTTCGATCCAGTTCAACTGTTAATTTAGTCGCACTGTTTGGGCCTGAGCACGGAATTTACGGAAATGAAAAAGCAGCCGTACCTGTGGAGGATAAAATAGACCAAAAGACGGGACTTCCTGTATTTTCGCTGTACGGAAAATTTAGAAAACCAACTGCTGAGATGCTCTCTAAAATAGATTGTCTCGTTATTGACCTTCAAGATGTCGGAGTCAGATGCTACACCTATATAAGTTGCATGAAGTATGCAATGGAGGCATGTTTTGAAGAAGGAAAAAAAGTTGTGGTACTAGATCGGCCAAATCCCTTAGGTGGACTGAAAATGGCGGGTCCCATGATTGATAAAGAATGTATGAGCTATGTCGGTGCTTTTCCAATGCCTTTTGTTCACGGCTTGACCATCGGAGAGATAGCTTTGTGGTCCAAAAAAGAAAGTGGCATCCTTAACATTTCTGAAACTGCGAGGAAAAGAGGGGAGCTTCTGATAGTTCCAATGAAAAATTGGTCAAGACTTATGACTTGGCCTAAAACAGGGTTAGAATGGGTGCCAACTTCTCCAAATATCCCAACATTGGATTCGGTCGCTGGCTATCCTATGACTGGTCTGGGTGCACAAATGGGGAAATTTAAACACGGCATAGGTACTCCACAGCCATTTCGTTTTTTAACTTTTGAGGGAAGATCTTCACTTGAATTAAAGCAAGCATTGGATGCCCTGAATCTTGGAGGGTTGTCATTTCAAATAAAGACTCTCAAAAGTAATTCTGGGAAAAACATCGATGGAGTTTATATAGTTTTGAATGATTGGAGTAATTGGAATCCAACGGAACTGGCTTTTCACATGATGCGTCTATCTGCAAAATGGGAAACCCCATCTCCTTTCACCAAAGCCAAAGAATCGGAAATCACCCTTTTTAATAAACATGTTGGTTCACAAGCTTGGTGGGACCACCTCAAGGAAACAGGAGAAAACTGCAACATTGAAGAATTTATTAGCCTTTGGAATGCTGAATTAGAACAATTTAAAGATAAAATAAGCCGATACCACTTGTATTGAAAATATTGCTAATTTTTAAAATTATATATTTTAACGAGTAAAATCTTCCTGAGACAGAATTTTTAATTGATATCCACGAAGAGCATCCTCTGCGGTTTCCTGCTCTTCCATGGCGATCGCTAAAACCGGTTTTTGATTGGGCGTGTGAAGAAAAGAATAAACATAATGGATATTGATTTCGGCTGCTAAAAGGGCTTGTGTAACTTTTTTAATTGAATCTTCATTATCCACTTCGATGGCTAGAATCGTTCTTTCTGTAAATGAGATGGACTGCGATTTCAACAATCTCGCTAAGTCTTTTGGATAATTGGGGACAACTCGGATAACGGCGGAGTCAGTTGTGTCCAAAACACTAATTGCAAGAAGGTGTATATCCACTTCTTGAAGCATGGTGATAAAATCGTTAAGCCAACCGACTTTGTTTTCTGCATAAATAACAAACTGCCTAATAGATTCCTTACCTGGACTTCTAAGAGTCATTGACCCATCAAATTCTTCACTCATAATTTTATAATAACAAAAAATTATAAGAAAAATAAACGCTTTTTCTTGCCCAGTCCATTTGCAAGAAAGTAATTTCAAGAAATTGTCATATATGAATTATATAAAAATACTTTTTTTCCCTCTTTTAACATTCATTTATTGTGGTGAATTATTCGGAAATATTACCCCCGGAAAAAAATGGATCGATTCTGATTTGGACTCTGTTATGGAAGCCTCTTCTCAAAATGATCCATTTGCTCAGGGTTTTCTATCCCTTGTGTATGCTCATGGTGATAAGAGCGTGAAGATTGATTATGACAAGGCCTACAAGCTTGCTATGCTTTCTTCTGAATCCAACCATTGGCTTGGGCACTTCGCTCTTGGTTTTTTATATAGGAGTGAGCCCATTGGACCGGATTTATTAAAAGTGAGGGAATTGTATTTAAAGGCTTTTCAGGATTCAGATGGAACTTTAATAAAACTTGCAGCCAGAAAAGATCCTGTGGCCAGCTATGTGTTGGGTGAAATCTTTACTTCAGACAAACTTCGTCCGGATGTTCTTCCTGACTTAAAGTTAGCTTACAGGCATTATGAGATTTCTTCTTCTTTGGGTTATGCCCCCTCTTCAGTTCAGGTTGCTTTGTTTAAAATATATAATTTGCTGGAGAGTGATAGTAAAATCCTTGATGTAAAGAAAGAGGGTATGCAGATTCTTAACTTAGCAGTTCAAAAAAATCTGCCTTCTGCTCACCATTACCTGGGTAGAGCTTACTTTGAAGGCGACGGCTTTAAGAAAGATAATAAAATGGCACTCGTTCATTTTCAGGCCGCCGCAGATAAGGGTTACGGAGAAGCACAATTAATTTTGGCAGATTTTTATTCCAAAGGGCTAACAGGCACACCCAAACTAGATTTAGCTCAAAGGTATGCAAATCTTGCTCTTAAAACCAATTATGCAAAAGCTAAAAAAAAGTTGGATGAATTAGAAGCATCACAAAGAACCCCTGTTGACCCAATACCTAATGTTCCGGTGACGAATGCGCAAGAGAGCCAAGAATTGGCTGCAAACGAAGCATTGCTTCCTGAACCGACACTTCCGAGTCCCAGTGCAAGAATAAACCAAGAAAATTTTAATTCAGCCTTGTTACCATCTCCTTACGAAGCACGAAAAGAGATGGGGAACCCAAAGCAGAATCCGCCGATACCCTTAGACAAAAGAAATGTGAAAAATGAATCCATTTCATCACCGAGTGATTCTAAAGTCATTGAAATGGCAAAGAATTATTACTGGGGACGGAGTGTTGAAAGAAATTATTCTAAAGCTTATCAACTTTTCTTAAAATCAGCGAAAGCCGGAAACGCCGAATCTTCCCGTTATCTTGGGCTAATCTACTTATCAGGAAATGGTGTCCCTAAAGACCTCAAAGAATCAATAAAATGGTTCGAGCGTGCGTCTTCTCTTGGCGATGATATGGCGACCAAGCACTTAAATAAGTTAAAGATTCTCTCGAACGATTAAATAAAGATATAAATTATTTTGTTTTACCTTTCACTGATCTATTCCTAAAAAGGATCTGTCGGAGAGATGGCAGAGTGGTCGAATGCGCTGGTTTGCTAAACCGGTGAGGAGCTAATCGCTCCTCCACGGGTTCGAATCCCGTTCTCTCCGCCATTTTTGTAATCTTACATTTGCAAAGGATTTTGATAAAAGTTTTAATAATTATATGAAAGTTAATTTATTACTTTTAGCTGCGATCTGTATAGGATTGTTTTCATTATCTTCTTGTAAATCTGATCGGTACAAACGTGGGTACAATGAATCGGGTTCCAGCGATTTTTATCAAAACCAAGAGAATACTTTCGAAAGCAAAAATCTTCCGGTCTACAGTAAAAGAAACCTCCAATCGTTGTTGCTCGGTAAAAACAAAATAGAAGTCGAAGAAATAATGGGACCGCCCGAAGGTAAAAGCCTTGATGGTGGTAACGGTTACCTTTGGGACTACCGAAGATCTATCTTTGATGATTCAACCGAAAAAGTCTACGAATGGAGCTTGGTATCTTTTAAATTCCTCGGAGGTTTGTGCAGTGAAGTTAGCATAAGACTGGAAGATCCACCTACATTCCAGTTGAGTAATGATGTAAACGGCTCCTTTTAACTGCGTTTGCTATTCAATTTAAATTGGTCCAACTTTTTAGTTGAGACGAATGATATTAATATTTGTTCCTGAGTTAATTGATTTTGGGTAGTCTACCTTTTTGCCTTTTTTATCGTATATAATTACTGCATTCGGTTTGGAACAAGTCAGTGTAAGAGGAGCTTTTTCGGTAATCAATAATTCATCGCCCTCCACCATTTTTTTCCAAACTATATCATTACCTTTGGGGTCTTGTACCCATATCCATAATTCTTCGATTGATTTCACTTTAAAAGTATAATCTGAGTTTTCACTTTTGGATTTAGTCAATGAAGGCAGCTGACTGGATTGAGACTTTCTGTATGACTGGAATGAATCTTTTGGTATTTGTAGACTCTCAATTGGCTTTAAATTTTCCTTTTGAGATAAAGGTTCAATTGCTGCTTTTTTATTAGATGTGGAAGATTGACGAGCATAAGCATCAGGCGGGATTGACTCAGGAATATACACCTTGGAAGAGGAAAAACATCCTGGTAATAAGGTGGAAATACCAAATAAAAGGAGGAAGCCTCTTATTTGGCTGTTTAAATTACTTTTTAAAAATACAATTTTCATGAATGAACACCACGGATGATATTTTAATGATTAAATGATTCCTTACATAACCGAGCGAAATTTAAGTTATTTAAATCGTCAGGTTCCGTAGGATAGACAACTATATGACCAGATTCAAGTTTTCCGATTAAGGACTTTCCATCCTTAGAAAACCTGCAAGTCTGAAAATCACTTGATAGTTTTTCAGCTATGGTCGCTAATAAAAATCCGTACTTTTTATTCCAAATACGAAGAGCTCCATCATGGGTAGTTGCTATTTGTTGATTACAAGGAGAATTGGAAAGGAAGCCTGACTCATTAAAGCTTACTTTATCCTGATATTTCAGAAGGAAGGTTTCCAGCTCTAAAGACTTTTCTTTTTTTGGCTTGGATACATTAAAATAAAAATCGGGTGTCTGTTCAACTTTTCCATCGGGGCGAATAATTAAAATGGATTCAGCAACAGGTAATTCACGAAGAGAGCAACTGCCTTTCTCAGTGATAAAAAGAACACGCTTTCCGTCTTTTGAAAATTCAAAGTCACAAGCACTGGGAAGGTTGGAACGAATAATTTTGTAGATAATTCCAGACTTATATTCGAGAAAACTGAGTATTCCATTCGGGTGAAGAATGGAAAAGTAATTTTTTTTAGGTAGCCACTTTGCTTTCAATGCAAGTCCCTTATCTTTTGGCCACACAGTGTTAAATTTCCCGGATTTTGTATCTATGGTTAATACATTGGCATGTAGTCCTGATGCTAAAAGTGTTTTGGAGTCGTGAGAGAATTCAACATATTCGATATCACTTTTATAATCTTGAGGGTTTAAGACCCATTCAGGTTGCTCACTTCCTATTTTGCGTAGGGTAATGCGTCCACCCGTGCCACAAGTAGCAAAGATTTGTTGATTGTTATCGATCGCAATATCGGAAATTGGACCTAGATGATCTGAGTAGGTAGAAATAATTCTTTTAGTACTTTTATTTATCAAATGAACTTTTCCATTATTAGTTCCGACTAGCACACAATTTTTGGTACTTAATGGGGTGATAACGAGTCCGGTTCCATTTAGATCTAATTCCCATTCAGGGATATTTGAGGAAATATTTTGACTTCTAACTTTACCCGACAAGTCGGTACTCAAAATATTTTTATCTTTCAGATCGCAGATTGCCTGAGGGAAACTGTTCGAGTTGCGCGATCCCATCATAAATTCTCCCGGATCTATCCTTTGTAATGAAATTGGTGAAAATTCTTGAACCTGCTTATCTAAATTTTCTTTATGCCTTTCAATTTTTGAAGCATTCGATTCGTTCTTTGATAGAACCTGACCAAGACAGATTCGTAACCCTCTATCGCCTTCCGAAACAGTTGGTGCATTGGCTCCTCGATAACTTGAGCGGCAACGTGAATAGTCGGTAATGAAACTGCCTCCTCTCAGTATCTTCCAGTCGCCATCCAATTTTACTGGGTTTTTGCTTCCGGCTCGTGGAAAAGAAAAAAGTTCATTTTTGTTTACGCTTGTACCGTCCATACACCATTCCCAAACATTTCCATGCATATCGAACAACCCCCAATCATTGGGTAATTTTTGGGATACTGCTTTAACTTCGCCCAATGAGTTTTCCGAAAACCATCCATACTGTTTTAGATGCTCTTCGTAAGAAGTTTGCTTGTTTGGGAATTTTCCATGAGAGGTTTCGCAAAATGGACCGGATGAACCTGCACGAGCTGCATATTCCCACTCGGCCTCTGTTGGCAAGCGCCAAATGAACCCATCAGGGGGCGGGTATTTTTTGTTCATCAATTTGCAAAATTCCATAGATTCAAACCAGTTTACTTGAACCGGTAGGTTTGGTCCTTTTTTCTTACTTGGGTTTGTTCCAGTTACTTTTTCAAATTGTTCTTGTGTCACTTCAGTTCTGCCAAGCCAATAGCTGGTTGAAATAAAGATTTTTTTCCACTTTTCATTTTTAAATCTTCCTAACTCTTGGGAGGTTGAATGCTTGTGAGTGTAATTTCCTTCCGCTAATTTTGCATATTCATCCCACAAGGCAAATGAGCCTTCCCTTGATGTAGTAAAAATGGTTCCGCCTACTTCCTCACAAAGCGTGGCTTGTAGGATTCCAACCTCTGGATGTGGCGAAAACCATAGGATCTCCTTTGTTTGGAAATCATGAGCAAGAAATTTCAATCTTTTCCAATACCAGCATTGATAGTGTGGATTTGTATTTTCTAGAATAGAAAGAGCCTTTTCACTGTTTTGCGATTTAAGCGACTCTTCAGCTAGTTTGAGTTGTAATAAATATTCCTTGTAAGATTTAAGGAGGAGATTACAGCGAAGTCTTTTAACTGAATGTAATGGTATTCGGAGGTTTCCTAGATAGGGATGTTTACCAAGTAGGAGATTATTTTGGATGGAGTTTAGTTTAAATGAAAGTTTACCTAGGGATCTTTTTAGGCTGACTTCTTCGTTCAAGGTAAGATTGCTTTGATTTAGATCATCATTGGGGAAATAGATTGATTTAATATTTTCATATGGAACCTCAAAAATTCCTCTTTTGGTTTTAATGCTTAATCCATTATCGTTCGATAAAGAGGATTGTAGTGGTGTAGAGTCACCATTTTTAAATGAGATGAATTGAGTTCCATTTAGTTCTTTTTCCGAAGGTGGACTAGTCAAAAAATATTCACCAGACCACCCGGCAATGGTGAGTTCTTCAAGTCTCAAGTATGAATTTCCTCCTTGATTAATAAAAAGTAGACCACTGTTTCCAGGTAAATAATCTGTACTCGAGTCCTTCCATTTTGCTACCTCATTTCCATTAACAAAAACTATGAATTCTTTTCGTTGTCTATGTGCATAGATCTTAAAGTTAGCAGTTTTTACCCCGACTAACTGGTCAACCATGACAGAGCCCAAAGTTTCTCGAATTGTCCTTCCCTTGAGTTTACGGTTTGATTGAAGATTGATTCGATTGTTGGAAAAGGACAGATGAAAGCCTTCGCTACCATAACTTCCTCCATCTGAATCAGAAAAAAAGCGAAGGGCTAGATAAAATGATCTTTGCCATTCTGCTTGGAATGAAACTTCTATTGCATCAAGTTCAGGGAGAATTGTTCCTGTGCTTCCTGAGAATACTGAAACTAAACTGCCTTGTTCCTCCGTCCATGCTTTAGTGTTACTTTTTTTCCATTTTTCAAAATCGTAAGATGAATCATAAAGAACTTGGTATGATTCCGGAAGAAATTCCAAAGATCGAATGTCCGAAAGGCTTGCCTCCAGACTTTGTCCAAAACCGGACGAAAAGAGTAGTCTATCTGCATTTAGTGACTGGATCGAACCGCGAATAAAATCGTTATTTTTAAAAAGAATCATCATCGATCCTCCAGAGTCTCTTTGTTTACCCTCTATTCTGTTAAACAGAATGGACTCCACGGCTTTATAATCGAATTTAAGTGGGTTTTGGGATGACTTGTGATTCCATATTAATTCATCCCCGTCTTTAATTTCATTCAGTCCTCCCAAAAGGGAAGATCCATCAAAAAAAGAAACGGTTTCCAGACCGTTGAGGTTTGAAGAAATTTGGTTGGTTTGGCCCATACAAAATGTAGTGAAAAGAAAGGTTCCTGAGATGAGGAAAAGAGTCTTCAAGATTTGAGGATGAATTCTTAGTGTCATCTTTCGTAAATAGGTAAATACCTGTAATTTAATGCCATGGATAGTAGGGCTGCTGAGGTTGCAAAAGTCGATCCGTAGTTGCTGTTCCATGATCCGTTTTCAGCCTGAGTTGCTTGAAGTTGTCTTACATTTGCAAGGTTCCATTTGTCCCAATCTTCTGGAGAAGCACGAAACATTGCCTGAGAAGTGTAGTAGAGACTGTAGAACTTGTGTCCTTGATCTCCGAAACGGGCATTTTCTCTTAAATATTCGACGGATGCTTTAAATTCTTTTGAGTCAGTATCTTTGTCTAAGGCCAAGATAAGACTGCCAATTGCAGTTCTTGGCAGGTTCGCACCTGAATTACCCGTATATCCAAATCCTCCCTTTTCATCTTGGCATTCGATAAGGAATTTTTTCGCTTTGGCTATCGCTTCATCAGGTACTTGCATACCTGCATTTTTCGAAGCAAAAAGGGCGACTAACTGTGCTCCGGTTATCGTTGTATCTGCATCTTTGCTTTCAGGACTGTAACGCCAAGCACCCTTGGGGTTTGTTTTTTGAGCTGAAACGATCAGGTTGGTTGCTTTTTTTAATGCGGGACCGATGTCTGAATGGTTAGTAACGCCATAATATTCGGCAAGTGCAAGGGTGGCAAAGCCGTGGTTATACATGGAACTTCCGATATAGCCTGTATCCTTATTTTGTTGGCGTAAGATCTGATCAACTGCCTGTGATAATGATTTTGAGAATGGACCAAATTCGGGATCATCACCTCTCGAAAGAAATGCAAGGATAGCCAGCCCTAACACCCCCGGTTCAGAACCGTAGGAAGAGTCTGTCCATCTACCATCAACACCTTGTGAATTTTGTAAAAATAAAAGACCTTTTAGGTATGTTTGGTCTAAGGACCTGACAAAGTCATCGTTTTGTTGTTCAAAAATTTCCTGACCCTCGGAACTAAAGATAGGACTCAGCAATATGAACAGGAATGATATCTTATTTTTCAATCTTCGATTGCCTTATAATATTTCTCCATCATTTCCTGAAATTCAGGAGCGATTGAGGGACTGCCACTTCCACTACTTTGACTGGAATTATCAATCATATTTGGAGTGGAAGAAGTGCCACTTAATGAGTCGATTGTTTTGTCAGTCTTGCCGCCTTGTGAAGAACCACCTCCAGTCTTGCCAGGAACGGGACTTTTTCCTTTGGCTTGCCCAGATTGTTCATTTCCCATTTGCATCATCAAAAGTTCCATTGCTTTTAAACCTTTATCATCATTGCGCCCGTTCCCCTGACCTTGTCCTTCAGTCATAAGATTAATGATGTCACTGAGTATTTCTTTCGACTCTTGTTGGGGAGATTGCGTTTGTTCATTAAAAATTTGTTTTGAAAGTTGTTCTGATGATTTAGCCATGGCCATATGGGCATCATCAAACAAAGGATTTAATGCCTCCTCTGCGATCGAGATTTGTGTATCGGTCAGATCAATCATTAGAGTGTCTTGTTGGTCATTTAAAGAGGATGACCATCTCCTTTTATTTCCTCGAAAGCCTTTTCGGTCCAAAGTTTTTGTTTTGAAAAGAATATCAGACTGAACCTTTTTCATTTTCAGAAGGGCCAAAATGTCTGCTGTTCTGTCTTTGCCTTTTCCCTGTCCCCCGGGAGAATCGCCGCCCGGGGATTCTTGCTGAAGAAGTTTTGCCCATTTTTCAAAGGAACTTTCCCAATAATTCAGATTCTCGAGGGCTTGAAACGATGTATTATTTCGAATGTTTTGTGCTACGCCAGTGAGTTCTTTTTTAAGATTTGCTGCTTCCATTAGTCGACTGACTTTTCCATATTCCGCTTTTTGAGTTCTTTCATGGTATCGACTTATTTCGTTCTTAACTTCATCTGCATCCTCGCTTACTCGTTTTTGGGATTTTTCCATTTCATAAAATGAGCTGAGATTCTTGTTATCAAGTTGAGATGGCATTTTGCCCACAGATGTAGGCATTATGGAGACTAACTTAATTGAAAGTTTTTTTTCAGTTTTTTCGAGCGTCGTAAGTCTTTGGGCTAGGGTTCTGGCTTCAAGTCTATCGAGTTGTTCGGAAAACTTTGCCAAAACCCTTCTTAACTCTTCCAATGCTCTTTCCTGAGACTCGGCAGATTGCATCATCGATTGACTTGCATCTGATGCGTTCGATGAGGCGGCATCCTTTAGTTTGTTTTCAGACTCCCTCATGGAACCAGAAGATGTCTCTTTTATTTCATTTAAGGACGATGCAAATTCTTTAAGGGTTTCGGGCGAAAAGAATGGGTTCTTGGTGGCTTCATTTATTGTATCCGAACCATTCCGGGCAGTTGTATTTAGTCTTTTCGCTAAATTCTTTTGATCATTTTTTAAGTTATTGATTTCAGCAGTTTCTTTTTGAGTGAGTTGTTGTACTGCACTCTTCCTCGTTTTTTCCTCTGTCGATAGAGTTTCAAATTGAATTCCCTCTTGATCTCTAGCAATTTCAGAAACTTCAGCTATTACACTATTCATTCGAGAACGAATCATTTCCGCGTGTTTTTCCGGCCCAATTATTCGATACTTCAAAGGAGTCGATAGAGTAGGTTCCCGTCCCGGATAATCGTCTATAGCCGATGCGACAAAAGTTACTTCGTCTCCATCTTCAAAGGAAAAAAGACTGGGGTCGAATGGGAATGATAATTCAAAATTCTCTTTTCTTATTTCAGAAAATTTTTCTTGGATGATCTCTAGATCCTTAATTTTCTGTTGATCTCTAAATACGTTCAAAAGCAAAGAGCATTCCTTAAGTCCGAAATCATCCTTGTTGCGAAAACTGACTTTACGAGTTTCAAACAAAAGAATTGGAGAGATGTCGGTTGTCTGATCTAGGTTCACCGAGGGAGGTAAATCCTTTTGAGTTTTTATAGAAATACTTACTGGCACCCTCGGGGAAAAACCATAGAAATCAACGAAATGTAACGAATAATTTTTATTCTCATTTATTTTAGGCAGATTGAATTCAAAGAAAGAGGACGCCAGGGCCATGCCAGCATGAGACTTAGAATCTGATATCTGGATTTGACTTAATTTACGATTTACTCTGCCGTTTATGATTATTTCAGAAGCTTCCGGTACTTCAATTTGATTATCAAGAGAATCTATTTCCTGAGGAATGATAGATAAGTATTCGGGGAATTTAACTATGGAAGTTAAGCCTTCAAGCCTTGGACGGTAAACAGTTTTGACAGATAATTCTTTTTGATAATCGCCCACAATCAACTCTGCGGAAAAATCCTTCTTTTGGGGTGGAATTTTAAATTCATAGATTCCGCCATTAAGCTTTGAAATCAAGTGAAAACTGGAATCGTTAGATTGAATGAGTTCAGCAAAATTTGGTTTCCTATAACTATCTGGAGATAAGGAAAACCTAATTGTATTGGTTTCATTTTTCAGAACTGCGTAGCTTTTCTTTTCGTGATTTAGAATTTCAGTGAGGGTCGTTCTGTCAATTGAAGAAAAAGGAAATACCCACCTATTAAATGTATTTTGAGAGAGTTCGGGGTATGAAATACAAACCGATAAAATAATCAGAAAAATCGCACATGCAATCGTACTTGCTCCCCTGACCTTTTTCCATGGAAAAACCTCGCTTACGTTTAGGGATGTAATTTCTTGAGCCATTTTTTGCTGGGCTGCCTCAAAAATTTGCTTTGAAAAGGAGTGATTCGCTTTTTTCTTCTCCTCGGCAATCTCAATAATACCAAGTAATCTTTCACCCTTAGCACGATATATATTTCTTACGCATTTTGCTAACCATGGGCGTTTTCTAGTGTAGAGAAAGACATGGCTAATTAAGTTGAAAACTGCCCACAGTGCACAAAGAAGACCACTAAAAGTAATGACTGAACGCCAAATAACGGTGGTTGCCCAAAGACGATCTGAGATGCCGAGTAGAATCCAAGATATACCAAGAAATGAAAATACCAGCATAATGAACCTTACTCCGATTCTAAAACGAGCCGTCTTTGCTAAAATCTCAAAAAATTCGGTAATTGTAATATCCAATTTTACATCAGTCCTTCCTGAGTACTCTTTTGGATTATGCTTTTCGTTTTCCATTTTAATTAGACCATTCCAAAGAATTTTCTACCCGTCCAGTAAATAGCCAGTAGTAAAAATAGAAAACCACCCCAATAAAGATTCGACCTTAAACTATGAATTCGAATGTTCGGTTTTGGTTCTGGTATTAGAGATAGAGCAGTGATCAATTTCTCCGCATCTTGGTAATTTACTGAAAGACCTGCTGATAGATTTGCCAATTGTTGGAGAGGCACTTGATTTGTGGGCTTTCCCAATTTTTCAAGATTCGGTTCTTCAACCTGTAGTTTTGTTTGAATATTTCGCTCTGCTGACTCACATATGACGTCAATCTTTAGGTTGCCTGCTGTTGTGGCTTCCAGCGATGACAGGTAAACTCCTGGACATTCTGGGTCTGGACGAAAAGAAAGGTTTTCCAAGTTTCCATCCGCATGTCTTACTAGACCATTAACTTTACCCTCTTCCAGAGGAAACCCACTCCCGTCAAGTACGATGCATCGAAGGAATAATTTTTCTCCGACACGAGGTTTTTCCGGACTCGGAATTAATTTGATTCCATCTTTTTCAGCTAGATATCTACCATGAGCCATCCATCTTACTACCTGACTCCAAAAACGGTAATGGTATTTATCTTCGACTCCTCTGCGCCATCGCCATGCAGAGTCTGTGCCTAAGTAAAGAGATTTCCCCGCACCTTCCTGTCGAATAACCAAAATTGGCATTTTCCCCCATTCGGTAGCATAATTGGAATGAACTGCTAAAACTTCTGAACCAGGTTTTGTTTTGTTGACTGTAGCAGACCAATGAAAACCGGGCAATTTTGTCCAAAACTCCCGGTCTTTTTCGCCTGTTCCCCGTAGTTTAGTCAGCCAATGTTCACGACCTCTTTGGGTAAGGGTATAGGATGCGGGGTTTTGAGTTCCTAATCCGCGTGGGTTATCGGTGTCGTAAATTACGGGCAAGACTTCGCTTAATGAGGTTTTACTCAGGCTTTGCTGACGGCCTCTTCTGCCAGGCATGAATATAATTCCTGAAGCCTGATATTTGATCAAGTCTGTAAGTAGTTCACATTGCTTCTGATTTAGTTCTCCATCACTGTAGCCTACATCCCCGAGAAAGATAACATCAAATGGGGCTAGACTTGCCTCATCTTTTGGGAATTCCTGAATATAGTTTTCACCGATTGAAGGGCTCATGTCCGGATTGAACAAAATGCAGGACAAATCAACACCTGGATCCCGGTTTAAGGCATTTCTGAGAAAGCGATATTCCCATCTAGGAAAAGAGTCTACGATTAGTGCACGAATAGTTTTATTTTTAACGCGCGTCTTGATCTTTTTAAGGTTATTATCCCTGTAGGCCTCTCCTTCTACCTCTCCGAGTATGATTTCAAATTCAATTTCACCTTCATCAACTGGAAGCCATGAAAGGTTTCCTGATATACTCTCTTCGCCAATAAAACTTATTGGTTTCTCCACTACTTTTTGCCCATTCGCAAGCAGAGTCAAAGTTGTCGATTTCGCGGAGTCGAAGCGATTACTTGCTTGCCAATTGATCGTTACTCTTTCCTCTTGGAGTACAAAAGAAGGAGCAAACACTTCATCAAGACTAAGGTCAGGAAGTGACGAGTCCGAGCCGGTGATAATGCTGTAAACGGGAATAGATAGTGCACGAGTTGTTCCCACAAGTGAGAGGACTGGAGAACCTGTATTCGCGTCACCATCTGTAAGGAGAAGAATTGCTTTCAGCGAGTTGGCTTGGTCAATTGTATTTCGAATGGCAGAAGAAATATCAGTTGCATTCGCTCCAGAATATGAGCTGAAATTTTTCACTAAAACAGTCGCATTATCTTCTAAATTTTTAATCCATGCTCCCTTGAGGAATTGTCGCGTCCATGTGGATCTTTTGATGGGGTCACCTTCATTAGCAATTACATCTTTTGTCTCCATGCTTTCAGAGACATCTTGAAGGCAAACAATTTGCGACTTTTGTTCCTGATCTAATTTTTCTACACGCTCTGGATTAAACAGAGTGATAATTATTAGGAGAATAATTAAAAATCGAAAGCTTTCCCATAAAGCAATTTTATGGTTCTTTTTCATTCGCAGCCATGTTCGGATTCCCAAAAATGCAGTAATGAGAATGCACAGGGTGGCGAATATCCAGACCTTGGTATCTCCTTCTATTCGCCAAGAATCAAATGTAATATTCATAGCCTCTGGGGACTAAATGATATGTTTGTAACAGGTAACCCAAGCAAACTTTCCGCAAGTAGAAATAAGAGCATTACGATCAAGAATAAATTCCAAATTTCTGCTCTTACAAACGAAAGACGAGTTGCATTGGCATCATTCCACAAAATATGACTTGATGACATAGTTTCCTGCAATTGCTTTCGATCGAAAATCTCATTCACAGATTCGGTTGCCTTTCGATTAAAAGCCAAAAATTTGCCTAAATCTTTATAAATGCCGGCTTTAAGCGAGGGTTTTTGGCTTGGGTTTCCAGTTACAGGAACTAAACCTTTATAATCTAAGGATGCAGTGTCTCCACATTCTGAAAACTTGAGAGCGGGATCCTCGGACGATTCATTAAATATTCGAATAAGCACGGGAACTAATACAAAGCCCTCTTCAAGACTGGACCAGTCTTTGTTAGGGAGTGTTGAGAAAGAATAAATGACTCCTTTGCCAATGGTTTTTCTTTTAAAAAAACTCGATCCATCTTTATAGAAGGCAAGAGTTTCTCCTTCAGTGGGAATATTTCTTTTAAGGATTTTCAGATAAGGTAATGCTAACTCCCTGCCATTTACTGTATTTGCAAAGATTCCTTGATTACGATTCCACTCACTGATTTCAAAAAAATTATTATCTGATACTGCTTCAGTTGCTCTCCATTTTTGGAAGGCATCAGACTTGTCTTTATTTTCAAAATCCGGAAATAAGACAATCCTACCTCCTTCTTTAACAAATTTTAGAATTTGTTTCTCTTCTTCAGGTGAAGAGGAACCCTGAAGAATCAATAAATCGTTCTCGTTTAGCGTTTTATTTTCCGGTGAAAAATCTTTGTTTAGGTAAAGACTTTGCGGATCAAGCTTACAAACAGCAGTGATAAATTTTCTCGTTTGCTCATCCTTACACTGAACTCCTACCTTGAGCATTGCCTGATTTCCATAAGTGAAAAAATATTCGTTATCATGGGAAAAAGAATCTTCAGGCAGGGCGATTTTTATCCATCCCGTGGCGGGCTGATCTGATAATGAGATAGCCGGAGTCCAAGTTGTGGAAGGGTAGGAGAAAGGACATTTTATCGTAGATAAATCTCCATTGATATTGATTTTAACGGCAAGAGATTGAGTGTCTTTTTGATTGCTTCTAATTAAAAGAGTTGGATGGAAAAAGTCTTTTTCTTCACGGTACGATTTACAGACCAGACTGAAGTTATTAACTTCAGATGGCTGTAATTTCAAAAAGTGTAATTTCCACAAGCCTTCCTTTTTATCAATTCTATCATTAATATTTTTCAATAACTCATCGTTTTCTTTTGTCTTCCAATTGGATTTTTGGTCATCCGAAATTACGAGAATTTGTGCATGTCCGATGTCTGTATTTTCCAACCAATTTAATCCTTGATTTATGGTGTAAGGTAGATTTCCACCGCAATCAGTCGGACCAAAAAAATCGTTCATTTCCTTTGAGGAAATTGTTTCAATTTTATCAACTATGATTGTTTCGGAAAAAACGGTTTCGATAATGACAAGCTTGCTGTCTGGCCATGCTTCAGAAAACCGTTCAAACTCATCTATTCCTCTTTGAAGCATAGTTTTAGAAGAATTCATGAGGTTTTTTTGCATACTGGAAGATCTATCCATTACGAGCATCACAACCTCCGGGTTTTGACTGGCAAAATTAATTAGTGAAGAGTCCTCGGACGCCATGGGTCGGCTCATTAGAAAGACAAGTGAGCAGATTGCAAGTGCACGGGAAATAAGTGTAAGCCATCTGCGAATCTTTGACATTCGAGAAGAGTTTTCCCTAGCCTTCAAAAGAAATCTCATGGCTGCCCATGACTCACGACGATGACGCATTAGATTAAGTAGATGGATAAGAATTGGGACGGCGGCTAAGGCGATTCCAAATAGTGCGATAGGTTGTAAAAAACTCATCGGTTTGAAGATAGAGTTCTATCGAATGAAAAATCTTTTAGTGCCTCATCTATTGATGAATCTGTGACGGTTTCAAAATGAGAGCTTTGAGTTTCAGCACATATTTTTTTGATTTCTTCAAGATGAATTCGCATTTGTTTTAAATATTCATCCCTGATTATGCTAGGTTCCGTTAGGAGCGATGGACCGCCCTCTAGGTCTATGAATCGAGTAGGACGATCAAAATGAAATTCCACTTCCTGTCGGTCCATAATATGAAAAAGTATGACCTCATGTTTACGATCGCGCATGTGATGGACAAAATCTGCAATGGATTTTGGATCATCGAGAAAGTCTGAATAAACAATAAGCTGTGCTCTACTTTTAATAGACTCCGCAAGTTGATGAAGTTGATCAGTAACTTGATCTTCCCCTTTCGCTTTTGCATCATCAAGGGTATGCAATATGGCCTGTAACTGTGATGGACTTCGCCGTGCGGGAATATCTTCGGTGGCACTGGGTCGCAGAAGTGATAAGCCAACTGCGTCGCCTTGATTTAAATAAGCATAGCTTAGAGTACCTATCAATTTCTTAGCATATTCAAGTTTTGACTTTGGCTTGCCAAACTTCATAGAAGCACTGCAATCCAAAAGATGGTAACTTCTTAAATTGGTTTCTGCCTCAAATTCTTTTAGGAAATATCTGTCTGTTCGGGCAAGGACACGCCAATCCATTCTTTTGGGATCTTCTCCAGGAGTGTATTCTCTATATTCAGCAAATTCTACACTGGAGCCCTTGTGATTACTCTTATGGTGACCGCTCACATTTCCTTCCATCGGAAACTCGCTGAGCAAGGGGTTACCTCCAAACCTGGCAATTGCCCGCTCGTCAATATATTTAAAAATATTGCTCTCCTTACGAGGCATCCGTTTTATTTATCTTCTTTGTTTGCTTCTTCGATCAATCTGCTGACAACATCTGTGCTGGCAATACCTTCAGACCGGGCGTGAAAATTTGTAATTATCCTATGATCTAGAACTGCTTCAGCTACTGCATCCAGATCATCACTTGTGGTAATGAAGTTTCCCTGAATAACTGCCCTTGCTTTGGCTCCTCGAATTAAAAATTGGATGGCTCTGGGACCGGCACCCCACTGCACGGAGTCCTTAACCCATTTAGGTGCATCATCGGACGCAGGTCTAGTTCTTCTAACTAAATCAACTGCCCTTTCAAAAACATGTTCAGGTACTGGAATCTTTTCAGTAATTAATTGATATTCTTTAAGCTTTTTTGCAGTAAGAATTTTAGAGAGTGCAGATGGTTCTCCTAGGGTAGTCCTTCTCGCAATAGAAAGTTCATCATCCCGATTTGGGTAATCTAATCTGATCAGAAACATAAAGCGGTCAAGTTGTGCCTCGGGTAGGGGGTATGTACCTTCCTGCTCAATCGGGTTTTGGGTGGCCAAGACAAAAAACGGTTTTTGTAAATTATGATTCTTCCCTGCTACAGTTACTCTTTTTTCCTGCATAGCCTCGAGAAGGGCAGATTGGGTTTTGGGAGGAGTTCTGTTAATTTCATCTGCAAGAAGGACATTTGTAAATACAGGCCCTTTGATGAATTTAAATTCCCTTCCTTCCCCATCCTCTCTGTTTTGGAGGATTTCCGTTCCTGTCACATCAGAGGGCATAAGATCGGGAGTAAATTGGATGCGGGAGAAAGACAGGGAAATAGTTTGAGAAATGGAATTTACAAGCAGGGTCTTTGCAAGTCCTGGAACTCCCATCAAGAGTGCGTGTCCTTGGGAAAGCATGCATATAAATATTTTTTCAATTGCCTCATCTTGTCCGATGATGACTTTACCAATCTCGTTTTTAATGGCCGCAAAAGAATGCTGTAATTCTTTCAAAGCGTTTACATCAGTCTCATCCAAGTCTGTTGTATTATTTTTTGTGATTTGTGTTGAGGATGCCATTTTATATTAAAATTCAAAATTTATCATATTATGTTCATGTTTGGCTACAACTAGAAGATCAAGGTTTTATAAAGTGTAAATTATTTGAGTTATAATAGCCTTACAGATTTAGAGAATAATGGTGCAATATGAACATCTCGATTTCTTAATCTCGAGTCAGTCTTAATAGTTGATAAAACCTAAATTATTTTTTCTTAATTTAACTTGTCGTTTATGAATTTCGAAAATCATGCGAGGCCAATAACAGAGATAAATATTTCCAATTGCTACTTTCCTTAGATATACTTGATGTAAGAGTCTCATGAATAAAATTCAGCGTAAATATAAGGTTGTAAAAACAAGCTCTTTAAGCAAGTTGGAGAGAGAGGTTAACGAACTTATTCAAAAAGAGTATAAAGATACGGAAGGATTCCTCTACAGAGCTTCAGGCAGGTGGCAATGTATGGGTGGAATAGTAAAAGATAATGAAGAATGGCTTCAGTCGATGGTCTTTGTTCAAGAGGAAGAGTGACTCTAAAATTAGCAAAAAGTTTATCTTTATTGCTTGATTTCATTACCTTAAGAGAATAAAAAAGAAGAATAGTTCATTATGAGCTTCTTAAAGCCACCGATAAGGGCAAGATCGGTGGCTTTTTTATTGTAAATAAAACAGTTCTTGAAATCCACTGAAATCCTTCTTTTGGTGATGAAGTAGTTACGCACTTAAATCCAAAACAAAAACATCATGAAGTTAACCCATATTTTACTACCTTGCTTTCTATTATTTACCTCCATTCTTTTTTCGCAAAGCGAAAGCCCTAAACGTTTAAACTCTGGTCCTCCCAAGCTTCCGATGAATATACCTCCACCACCGAGTTTCGCTTCGATGTCTAATAAAACGGGAAAATTTCAGTTGATCAGTGCTGAATACTATTCTCAGGACTCTAAACCTTATCTGTATAAAAGGCTTGTGAAGTTTGATACCTCAACAGGCAAAGCTTGGATTCTCTTCTCTAAAATAGGAGCAAATGGAGAGCAAAGAACTTGGGTCCCTCTGGAATCGGGTATTTCTAAGTAAAAGCTCGATATTTACTTTGCTGACTAGCTGGAAAGCTGCTCTGAAATCCTTTTTAATTTCATTTCCAGCCCGTCTACTTTTTTGATAAGCTTTTTATTTTTCAATGTGAAGTGACCGACCAGCATTAAAATTCCAAAAGAAATGAGTGCAATTTTGCCAAAAGGCACAATTCCCCATGTTTTGTTCCACGCGACATACATGGCAGCAATACCCATAACGCTAAGCGAAATAAGCATGAAAATATTCCATAAAATTCGTGCCAACCCAGTTGGGCGTTCTCGACCAAGTACTTGAAGATTGTTCATTAAAAGGAAGAAGCTCAAGTAAGCGACTGGAATAAGCGTAAAGCCCAAGATTGATGTAGGTACAGCCAACCAAAAAGCAGCGTCATTCCAGAAAAATGGACCAAGTACACCTAATCCTGCTAAAAGTGCTCCTCCCAAAAAAGTATTGCCGCTGTGAGATTTTCCTAAAACTTCGCAAATGGCATGTCCATTAATAGTCATTAGGATTATGATCGTTGAAAGGGCCATACCCAATACTCCAATACCGAAAATATAATGCGAAAATGCCTTGCTTTCAAAAAGTGATTCAAGAGATTCAGCCAAATTAAAAGCATCCCGTTTCACCAACATGGCTGCAAGCTGTCGATCTGCTTCTGGAAGGGATTCTAGGACAGCATCCTGTTGAATGGGTGCCAAAGCATCGAATTTATCCTTTTCCCACTCAAGTTCTGCCCTGGCTTTAACGAGAGATGTATACCCTTTTTCAAGGTTCGCATGGATTCCACCATCATTATTAAAAGCAGATTCAGGTTTCCCATTAAACCTTGTCCCCGCAGCAATTACTACACAACTTGTGGCCACAATATAGGGAATAAGTAATGCGGTCCATAGGTCAAATTTCGCTAGACCCCTGTGTTCGCGTCCCCACTTTCTACGGAGTAGAACAAAAGGCATAAAAAAAGTCATATTTATCCCTACAGCAGTGGCGGCAGCTGAAATCATGACATCCTGTTGTAGTCCAACAATTTTTTCCTCCCAAAAACTTTTGAATTCTCCTGTTTGTTCGAGGAAAGGTAGGTACACATCAGCAGGAGTAGAGAAGAGCGAGAAATTAGGCACAAAACCAGAAGCGATTTCATTCCAATTAGCCTGGCCACTGGTGCTTAGTTTGATCACCACTCCAAAAAATGAAATGACCACTATTCCAACCATAATCTTCAAGATCAAATCAAAGATTTTTACCCCTGTTGATCCTTTGTCGTATGCTCGTACAACCAGAAAAGCGGTACCTAACATAAATGCACAAATTAAAACTTTTCCCCCTGTATTGTTAAGCTCAGGTACTAGGTTTTGGGTAACAGCAGCCGTGCCAAGACTAAATTGGGGAAGGCACCAAACTATATTTGCCATGATGGTTGCGATTGCCCATCCCCATCCAAGCACGGGGTTTATTTCATTATTGATCGAGGTGAAAGGACTTTGTCCGGTGGACAAAGTTACATGGCTAATGGCAGAGAGCATTATAATGCCCAGGATAATTGCCATAGGTTGTAACCAAAGAAGACTGTATCCGGCAAGTACACCGAGAAAAAGGCTGGATGCCAATGAACCTCCACCGAGGGTGATGGCACTTTGCAACCAACCTGGCCCGGATAGTTTAGTGTATGCTCCTAACCTAGAGAAGAACCCTGAAGCTTCAGCTTGAGACAAATATTTTCTTTCATTTTCATGAATAGCCATACACCTGTAAATCAGGGTTAGCCAAGAAAATGTCAAGTAGGCTTCTTACTAGATGCAATATATAAAAGTTACTTTAGAAGACTAATTTACTTTCATTACCCCACGCATGAGAGCGAAATGTCCAGGAAATGTGCAGACATAATCATAGTCTCCAGTTTCCGGAGCTGTAAAAGTAATAGTTTCGCTTTCGTCTGGTCCTAGGAGTTTGGTGGAAGCGATGGTGTCGCCTTTAACAGAATCAGGAAGAGCATTTGTTGCGTTGGCACCAGCACCCATCGCTTTCTGTCCGAAGGCAACAGCTGAAATTCCTTTTTTTAGAACAACAAGATTGTGTCCCATAGCGATTTTTGGGATCTTTCCAACATTTTTGAAGGTAAGTTCCACTGTATCACCAGCCTTAACTTCGAAACTCTTAAGATCAAATTGCATAGTGTCATTGCCCGTAACAGTAATCTTTTTAACTTCAGCATGGATTATGAATGCAGGCGTTAGCAAAAGAAGTAGTAAAGAGAAGATTTTCATTGCTAATCAAACTATGCTAAACTGGCATATTCTCAAGCAAAGAACGAATGTAAATTAAACTTTCGTGGAAGGCATATACCGATAGTAAACTTCCAGCATAAGAATGGTCATTGTCGTCCTGTATATGTCAGTATCTCCGTGGAAGTGCTTGCCGTGAGGCCAATGTCCATCGGAGGCTTGTCCACCGCAGACAATCTGTTGAAATTCTTTATTCCATGCACGCCAATATTTGGAACCTCCGGAAACTCCGGTCGCCTGGAAGCAGGCTTGTGCATGATAATACCATTCATAGACGTCTATTTGTTTCCACTCTTTTTTCTGGTTTGCGATAATCCAATCAAGCCCAAGTTGAGCTTCTTTGGAATTTGCGTTTTTCCATATCTGTAAACAAAGGACTCCAGTGCCTGTTAAGCTTGGCTTACCACCTGAACCTTCTTTGTAGGCGAATTTCCCTGATTTATCTTGGCACCTTTTCGTGTAAGCAACTGCTTTATCCATGGACGCATCTAATCCCTCAATTGGTATTCCCGTGAGAGCCGCTGCTTTAAGTGCCTGAATGTTCCATCCAGTAACGGATAAATCTGTATGGGCTACAGGTCCTTTTCCAAATCCATAAGCCCATCCACCAGATTCATTTTGCCCTTTAATAATAACCTCTGCTGCCCGTTTGGCATATTCCTTGAGTTTAGGAATTTTAGTCATGGTATATGCTTCGCACAGAGCATAAGTGCGTATTGGGTGTGAGTAGGCTCCATAATTGCCCGCACCTATTGGTTTATCGGGAGGAGTACTGGTAAGAAAGTTAATACCTTTTTGAACGGTTGGGCCAAAGGTGGGCGAGTCTTGTAACTCACAGTGACCCAAGTAGGCAAGCAAGGCCATTCCTGTCATAGCATCACGAAATTTTGGATCTTTAGCTTTTCCAACCGGCCTTCCGGCATCGTCTTTGTCTTTAAGTCCCCAGCCACCATCTTCATCTTGCGCAGATTTTAGCCAATTAAGCCCGCGCATAATTGCCGCTTCGGTAATATCCTTACCTCCGCCTGAGCGAAGACGTTCAATTCTTTTCTTAGGATCGCACCTTTGTTGCATTGTTTTGGGAAGAGAGAGTCCAATACCTTTCAAGGCACTTTTCATCGCGTTGTTGTTCATCCCGGCATCTGACATAGTGGGAGGTGCTGCTTCCACAACAGGAGCCAAATCCTTCACGTCCAATTCATTCATGTCAGGTAATGTGATGTCAGAAATAGCAGTGGTGCGAAAGGTTTGCTGAGCTTTTGGTTGAGCTTTTTTCTGCCGTTGCATCAGCTTAACCACTTTTTTCTTCTCCTGGTTCTGCTGAGCGGGGGCCGTCCCTGCATCTGAAAAGTCAGAATCACCCTCTCCTGCGGCAGCGACATAAACTACGATATTCCACATCGCTACAAAAAATCCTAATATGGTTACTAAAGATACCAAAAGACTGTTAAGTAATCGGTATTCTCTAAGATATTTGGAGAATGCACTTTCCAAAGGAGGGGCAACTGTTATTTGTTCTTGGGGTAAATTGTCCAAGTCGGGTTCTTGGTCAAAATCTTCGTATTCTGCTTCTTGGTCCATAATTTAAATATTTGATACTCTATTAATAAAGTCAAAACCATTAAAAATAAGATTTAAACCGTTGCTTGCGTGGCTTGCAACCTATTGTAGTCTTAAAATAATAAAAAAATATTCTAGAAATCAAAGTTTTGAAAAAAAAAATCCTATTATCAAACCTGTTTTCCGTATTTTTAATTCTTTCTTTTCCTTCTCCTGCGGAAGAAGCAAATCAAAATTTACCTTCGATTCAAAAAGTTGGTGAAGCCAAATTTCAATTCGGTGAAATCTTACTAGACCAGCACAAACGAATAGTTGAATTTAACGCTACTAGTAATCAAAAAAATGGATTAATTGAATATGCCTTAGTTCATGAGTCCGGGAAAACCCATGAGTCACTTTTTAGAACGAAAGTTCGTCCTCAAATTTTACACGCATCACTTTTACTATTAAAACAACCGGTTGAATCTAGATTTTTCGAAAATTTATGGTCTGAAGAACCAAGAAAACTAGATTTGGGTAAGAGTAGAATTAGAACAGAAGTGCAGTGGGATCAGAATGGAACTTTGCATACTTCTTCGTTGGAGGAGCTGTCTTTGAACACAAAAGACAAAAGTAGTCTCCGAGATGGTGCCTTTATTTTTACAGGATCCAAAAAGATCGAAGGTACCTATCTAGCAGAGCTAAGTGGATCAATGATTGCTGTTTATGCGGATGAAGAGGCAGTTATCAATAGTTCTGATCACGACAGTAATAACGATGATGTCTGGATAGCTAATGAAAAGCAAATGCCAGAATTAGAAACACCTGTTAGAATTCGCTTCCTCTTGCCTAAGGGAGATTGAATTTGTAGATTATTGTTATGAAAAATTTTCCTACTATTTTACTGTTCTTTTGTTTCTATCTTCCTGTTTGGGGCGTGAAACCAACTATGAATCTGTCGATAAAGCAGGAAATTGAAAGATCTTTGGATCTCGGTTTGAATTGGCTTAACAAAGAGCAAAACAGGAGTTCAGGGAATTGGGGAATTGAGGAATATCCTGCGTTGACCGGCTTGGCGGTTAGGTCTTTTCTTGGGCACCCTTCCCCGCAAGTATTAAAGAAATATGCTAAAACACTTGAAGGAGGGCTTGGTTTCATTCGGTCAAAGGTACAGTCAGATGGGGGGATCTATGGTAAGGGGCTAGCTTCCTATAACACATCCATCTGTTTAATGGCTTTAATGCAGCATAAAGATCAACAGGACGAAGCAATTATCCAAGCTGCCCGTAAATTTTTGATAAATCAACAATCAGATTTCGATAACAAAGGAGAATCTGACAATGTTTTCGATGGAGGAGTAGGATATGGATCAAGATGGGCACACTCAGATCTTTCCAATACCCACCTAGCTATGGAAGCTTTATTCTACGCTAAAAAGACTTACCAAAGTAAAGAAGGGGAGGGAGTGGACCTCGACTGGGATGCAGCAATTACCTTTGTTAGTAAGTGTCAAAACTTGCCCTCTACAAACAAAGAGAAATGGGTAAGCGATCACCAAGAAGATCGTGGAGGATTCGTCTACTTTCCAGGTAGTAGCATGGCTGGAGAGCGACAAAATACAAACGGATCGATCGCTTTACGATCTTACGGGAGTATGAGTTACGCAGGTTTACTTTCCTTCATCTACGCAGAAATGGACTCGCAGGATCCTCGCGTTCTTGCGGTTAAAGAATGGCTAACCAAGCATTACACTATTAAAGAAAATCCGGGTATGGGACCTCAGGGCCTTTTTTATTATTATCATACGATGGCCAAAGCTCTTACCCTATCAGGAATCACGACCATTTCAGACGAACAAGGTGTTTCGAAGGATTGGCGGAAGGAACTTGCCCTGCATCTTTTAAATTTACAATCGAAAGAAGGATCCTGGATAAATGATAATGGCAGGTGGTGGGAAAAGGATCCTGTTCTTGTCACTTCATACGCCTTGCTTACACTCGAGCGAATTTATTACGACTTATAATTCCGTGAGAATTGGGTTCTTATGTCTTACCTTTTTTGGTTTGATCTTTTCCGAAGGTCAGACTTTTGGGAAATTACCGCAATCTCCTGATTTAGCTAAGCCGGGTAACCCTATTATTTACGGTGGTTTATCCGTTGGAGATTCACGGGAGGAAGTGCTTTCCAAATTGCGAAAAAATGGCTTTATCCAAATTTATGAAGAAAAGAGTGCCGGGGTTGTCAAATCTGCCGTCCGGTGGGATGGAATAAGATATGAGTTAGCCAGCAAATTAATCGATGATAAACTCGCTTTATGTTTAATTGAGGGTAACAAGGGATGGCAGGACTTCCATTACGATGATGTAGTTTCTAAGGAGTGGAAAAACCTTAGGGAGCGCGTTGTAAATGCGTATGGAAAACCTTCAAAGTCTCGTAACTTTCCCGAATATTTTGATATTCCAGTAAATGATCTTGGAGGAACAGTCACCGATATTTGGAACCTCAGTGATCGAACACTTATGCTTTCGGTAAGAAAATATGAAGCGAAAGATTGCTGTACGGATCAAATTTTGGAATTTTCATGCTGTACCCTTTTGATCAAGCCACATGTGAAGAAAGTTTTACTTAAATAAAGAAATTAATGGGTATATTTTCAAAGTTTAAAAGTGGGTTTAAACGGGGTGCCAATGCTTTACAGGATGCAGTCGGAAAGGTGGTTGGTCGTACTCGACTGGAAGAAAGCGATTTGCTGGATCTGGAAGAGGCTTTCTATCAAAGTGACTTTGGGGTTGAGACAACGGAGGAAATTATTGAAAGAATTCGTGAAGCCCATCGTAATGACGAAAATTTTCGAGGGGAAGATGCCAACGCTTTGGCTAGAGAAGTTCTTAGAAGAATTCTTGAAGGTTCTGAAGGTAAATTATCTGAAAAACCTGATGCAGTGCCAGAAGTTATTTGTTTGGTGGGGGTAAATGGATCTGGCAAAACTACTACCTGTGCGAAATTAGGATACAGGTTAAAACAAAATAATTCATCATCTCTTCTTGCGGCATGTGATACTTTTAGGGCGGCAGCCACAGAGCAGTTGATCAGCTGGTCGGATAAATTGGATCTGGAGATCGTTTCAGGGCATCACGGTGCGGATTCTGCCGCTGTGGCTTTTGATGCTTATTCAGCCTGTGAATCCAGAGAATATGACCGTCTAGTCGTTGACACTGCGGGTAGACTTCATGTCAAAGATAACCTGATGGATGAACTTAGTAAACTAAAGCGAGTTTTGCAGAAAAAAAACTCTGCGGCACCGCATCACTCATGGTTGGTAATTGATGGTTCTACCGGTTTAAATGTGACTGAACAGGCAAAAGTTTTTCATGAAAAATTCGGCCTTACGGGCATTATTGTTACCAAGTTAGATGGTTCTTCAAAGGGAGGAGCTTTGGTTTCGATCTTTAGAACAATGAAATTACCTATCTATTTCATCGGGTTGGGAGAAAATGCAGATGATCTTCAGCCTTTCTCTGTAGACTATTATCTCGATTCCATCTTGCCCGAAGTCCAAAAAGATTTCTGAATTTAAGAGAAGTTATGAAAATTAAGATCGAGCATCAGCGACTTGAAGTTGAATTGGGAGATCGTTCATATGAAATAAGTATTGGTTTTGGTTGTCGGAATACCTTGACCGAGCAAAAAGCTAATTTACAACAAGATGGTAGAAAAATTGTTGCCCTTGTAGATAATGGGCTGTCCGAGGGGAACCCATCTTTTATTAACGAATTTGTATGTGATTTGCCCCATTTAAAAATCCCATCCGGGGAAGAATCTAAATCCAGTGAATGGTTGTGCAGGGGCTGGGATTTTCTAGCTTCCAATAAAATAGACCGTACTAGTGTAATCTTTGTATTTGGAGGTGGAGTCAGCGGGGACCTTGGCGGATTTTTGGCTGCAAGCTATCTTCGTGGTATTGATTTTATACAAGTTCCTACAACTTTACTATCTATGGTTGATAGCTCTGTGGGTGGCAAAACGGGAATCAACTTATCTGCAGGCAAAAACCTGGTAGGTGCTTTTCATCAACCCAGTCAGGTGATTATTGATTTAGAAGTTCTAAAAACCCTTCCACCCCGAGAATTTTCTGCTGGAATGGCTGAGGTTATTAAATACGGCATGTTAGGAAACGCATCTTTATACCAAAAGCTCGTTTCTTTGCCACAAGCTCTTTCACCTGAGCATCCTGAATTATCAGCCATCGTGCATCAGTGTTGCTTGGATAAATCAAGGATTGTACGCGATGACGAGAAAGAATCACTGATTCAGGGGGGGAGGGCACTTCTTAATTTAGGACATACTTTTGGTCATGCAATTGAAGCGACTGCTGGTTATGGAAGTTATTTGCATGGAGAAGCTGTTGCCATTGGTTTGGTTTGTGCCTATCGCCTATCGTGCAAATTGGGTTTATGTGAAAATGAATCCGAGAATGTACTGCTTGAGTTGCTTGCAAGATATAATCTGCCAATTGAATTAACTTCCCAACTATCTTTGGATCGACTTTTGAGTGCGATGATGAACGATAAAAAGGTTCACAAAGGTGCTTTACGTTTTGTGGTCATGGACAAGATAGGCTCTTCTCATGTGGAAAATTCAGTTGATATTGAAGTTATTTCAGAAATTCTTCAATCGATTGGAGCCCGCTAAATATTATTGTGTGAATGTTGAATTTGACTTGATTCGGGCTTATTTTGAAGAAAATGGATTTTGGGTCCGAATGCATGAATTCGCTTCTGAAACCACTAAAAGAAAAACACATTTTCCATTTTTTGAAATTTTTAGGTCATCAAATTTATCTTTAGTTCAAGAAGAGCGATTTCGTCTATTCACTGGTGATCTTGCAAGATATAAGTCATCAGTCTTTGGTTTGATCGACTGGCAGGCTAGTGGATTCTCTCCAGATCTACTCAGTAATGATGTCCGCTTGTTAAAGTTTTTCAGGAAACAAATTGATAATCAGAAAGCTCTATGGGCCGGGGATAACCTGAAAATTTTAATGAAAGAAGATCAATTAAAATTGATCGTTCCTGCCTTGCCCAGATCAGAGAACAAAACAAAGGATCTTTTTGAATTACTCAAGGCTCACGGGATAAATGGTGTCCTGACGATGAGTTCCGTTTTGGAAAATTTGTTACGAAATGTATCCGGGAAACCTGAAAGTAGAGGAAACCCATCGATGCATCTGCTTAAATTGTTAAAGCTATATGGGTTGGCAACAGAACCACAATTAGATATTTTCGAGTAAGTTATGGATTCTTTAATTCACCAAACAGCTATCGTAGAACCCGAAACTGTAATGGGTAGAGGCATAACCGTCGGCCCATACGCCATCATAGAAGATGGAGCAGTTATTGGAGATGGTTCTGTAATCGAATCACATGCCGTAGTGAAAAAATGGGCTCGAATTGGTGAAAAGGCAAGAATTGGCCACCACAGCGTGTTGGGTGGTGATCCCCAACACTTAGATTTTGATTCCTCTACGGAGTCTTTTCTTACTTTAGGTAATCAAGTTCGTATAGGTGAAGGTGTAACCATTCATCGGTCGCTTTATAAAGGCCAGACCACAAATGTGGGAAATGAATCCTTTTTAATGGGTAATTCACATGTGGCACATGATTCAATTTTGGGTGATCGAGTTATTTTGGCCAATGGTGCACTGCTTGGAGGTCATGTTGAGGTTGGAGATGATACATTCGTGGGTGGAGGTGCTGCCGTTCATCAATTTGTACGAATCGGTCCTGGGGCAATGGTAGGAGGGCTTGCTGAAATATCTAAAGATGTTGGTCCTCATTTGCTTGTAATGGGTAGAAATCGTGCATGTGGTCTGAATAGAGTGGGATTAAAAAGAAGAAATGTTAGCAAGCAGGACATCAATGTACTTAAGCGTTTTTTCCGTGAACTCTTAACTCGTCCGGTGAAAGTTAAAAGCTTAGCTGAGAAGCTTATGGAGCATATTGACGAAGAATCTTCAGAGACTATTCGTGAATTTTTGGAGTTTTTTGTATCGGGCCAGCGCGGTTTTGCTCGAAGTCAAAAAAAAGTGGATTAAATGTTAATTGGAAATGAAAAATTGATATGTTTAACCCCAGAAGCAGGGTTAAAAATAAATGATTTGATGGAACGAGAGTCGAATGGCAATTACCTGAGGATTAAGATAACGGGTGGCGGTTGCAACGGGTTATCTTACAAGATGAAATTTGTAAATGATGCCAAGCCCAAAGATATACTTGTTGAAAGTTCTGGTAGATCGGTTTTGGTGGACTCCAAGACGGCCCTTTATCTCAGAGGCACGACACTCGATTATTCAAGTAAATTGGTAGGGGGAGGGTTTAAGTTTATCAACCCTAATGCAAAGGCAAGTTGTAGTTGTGGGGAGAGTTTCAACCTCTAATCAAAAGTATAAAATTTGCTTGCAACAACGTCTAATTCGTAACAAAAACAAAACATATTTTGATTACCCTTAAATTACATACAACCACATGGTAAAAAAACCCGGTGGTAACAAACGGTACCAGCAAAACCGTAACTACATTCGTAAAAACGACAAAATTCGGGCCCGTGAAGTCCGGGTTATCGGTCCAGATGGCGAGATGCTCGGCGTGATGCCTCCAGAAGAGGCTGTTAAAATTGCTAAGTCTCATGGCCTTGATTTGGTGGAAGTTGCTGCGTCTGCCCGTCCGCCTGTATGTAGAATTTTGGAATTTGGTAAGTACAAGTACGAACTCAGCAAAAGCAAAAGAAACAAGGAAAAGACAGCCAAAAGAGTTAAAGAAGCAAAATTTCGTCCTCGTATCGAAGAGCATGATTATATGACCAAGGTGCGTCGTTCAGAGAAATTTTTGCATCAGGGGAATAAATTAAAAATAACTCTGATGTTCAGGGGTAGGGAGATGGAACATGTTAACTTGGGAATGGACTTGGTAAAGCAGGCAATCAAAGATCTTTCTGGAGTTGGCAAAGCCGATGACCAGCCTAAGTTGAACGGACGCTTTATAATTGTTAGTTTGTCACCACTCCCTAAAAATCAAAGGACTTTAAAATATAATTCCTTGGAAGATCTGGAGACAGATGAAAGCGATGATTCGGCTGAAGAAGATGAGCCTGAAGAAGTTCTTGCAGATCAAGATTCTGATTCAGTAAATTAACCTAATTATCTTTTAACGATGTGAGCACCAAGTTGGTTTTGCTTGTTGGTCTGGGTGGAGGATTAGGCTCTGCATTCAGGTTTATTCTCTGTTTACTATTCTCTAACTCGCTACCTTGGGTCACACTCTCGATAAATATTACGGGAGGCTTTCTTATTGGAATACTTGCAACTTGGATTGAAAGCATTGAATACCCTGATTATTGGAGGGCTTTTTGGATGGTTGGTTTTTGTGGGGGTTTCACAACCTTTTCTGCTTTTGGTTACGATTTTTTTAATTTTTTTCGAAATGAACAATTAGGATTAAGTATAATCTACATCTTTCTAAGTATTGCTGGTACATTGTCTGCCGTTTTTTTGGGTCACCGCCTTGTTTCCTAGTCACCACAAAGTACATGATTTCTTGCTTAAATAATAGGATTGTGAGATTTTAGAAATATCGTGTTTTTAAAAGTTCAAGTAACCCTGATGACTCTTTTAGTCTTCACGATATTGAGTCATGATACATTGGGCGTGGTGAATGCGCCCAATCCTTTTCTTAGACCTGGTTCAAATCAGAAACCACCTCCTCCAAAAAATACTGATTATAAGCCTCGACCTGTGCCGCAAAAGGATATGTCTCGTGAAATTGAATTTCGCGGATATTTTATTTTCCAAGGAAACCCTTTTTTTTGTCTTTTTAATAAGAAATCAAATCGCGGCGAATGGATAAGTCTGAGCGAAGTCACCTACGAGGAGTTTGAGGCTTGTGAGTTTGACCAGCAGACAGAAACATTAACTATAAAATATGAAGGAATTACCTACGAAATTACCCTTATTCAGGGTGGTTCTTCTGTTCCTTCCCCTGCCTCGCCAACAGTCACGAGGGCACCTTCTGTGACCTCTCCTACGGCTAACTCTGCTTCTGGCAATACACCCAAATATATGCCTCCCCGACCCACCAAAACACCTGCACTTCCCGCTTGGTTGGTAAATCGGAAATCACCGCCAGTGAGGTCTTCATCTTCAGGTGGTTCATCTAATTTTGGAATGATTCCAAGAAGAACAAACCCAATGTCTTTTAATGCTCCATCAAGCGTAGAGAATGAAAATTCCCCTTCCTCGACTAATTTTGGCTCTAATCCAAGTTCGGTCACGAGAACTGTAACTTCTTCCAGTGGTGCCGGGGCGTCTTCATCTTCAGGAACTCCAACAATAGATACTCCCGGAAATGACTTTTCACAGGATTTTGTGGAGAACGATAGTAATGGAAATGATTTAGATCTGGAAAACCTTCCTCCCCCCCCTCCGCCCCCTAACATTGTTCCGCCGACTCCACCTCCCAATATCTTGCCATCACGTGAGAATTAAAGATGCAATTTTTCTTTTAATTGGTATACCCTTTTCATCCGGGATTTCCGAGGATGGCCATGGCCGCAGATTGGGAAAGTTGGAAGGCCAAGATTGGGATATACACGCAGCACTTGGTGAAAATGCTTATCCATATTCTTCATCGACAAGTATCCCAGATTTTTCTCCGGTAGGTGCTTTGGTTTCAGAAAAAGGTACTTTGGGGACTGCCACTTTGATTGCACCCAACTTAGTGATTACTGCTGCTCATGTTTTAAAAAATTCATTCAGTACTCCTATGCCAAGATCCGAAGACTGGGAATTTATCTTATATCCAGACTTTGAAAGTGCGAATATTGATTATCGCTTTAAAATAGATGAAATTATTATTCATCCTTATTGGGTTGCTCGCCAAAGCAAAGACAACCCTTTAGGTGATGGGGACAAGATTGGGGTGGATCTGGCTCTATTAAAATTAAAGGATTCCGTTTCTGGCGTATTTCCTGCCAGACTTCCGCATCAAAATTCTCCGTCTACGGGCCAAAAAATTTTTATCTCTGGTTTTGGGAACCTTGTAGAAGGTGAAAACGGTGAATTTAATCCTGATAATTCACGCAGAATGGCTGGTACTAATATTTTGGATCGAGTTGTAAAAGAGATTGTTGTAGAAGGAAATAAAATATCTCAGAGCGGGGGACTACTTGCTTTAGATTTTGATTCTCCTGAAGGAAATTCTAACAGTCTATCAAAGTCTGAGGGTGCTTTCGAAAATCTGCCAACTGGAACCAGTGGCTCTTTTCCACTTGAGTTGGAAGTTAGTACAGCAAGTGGTGATAGCGGTGGTCCTTTATTTGCTCGTATCGATAATCAATGGAGAGTTTTTGGGACAGTTTCGTATGGCTCATCCGATTCAACCTATGGAGACATCACTGTTTTTTCACGAATTTTTAATCATTTGGACTGGATAGGTCCCTATCTTCCCCCTTGGCCAAGCTCTAAAATGTTGAATGAATCTGGGTGGACTAAATCGGACTGGTTTGGAGTATTCTTACCCTTTCCCAGTGGTTGGAATTACCATGTAGAGTATGGTTGGGTATGGTCAAAACCTTTTTCTGAAGATTCCGTCTGGGCTTATTTTAACCATTTAGGGTGGTTGTGGGTCACTTCGTCAACATTCCCTTTCTTTTATTCTAATGACACAAATAATTGGCTTTTTTTTTATAATGATAAAGCTGAAACCGGCGGATGGGTTATTTATGATTTTGCAAGTACTATTTGGAGTGATTATGTAAACTAGTTTTCTTTTTTATCAACGCACGGGTACCACTCTTTGATTAGAACTATTTACAGCATAATAAAAAGTCGTGAACTTTTTTGGCAATTTCTTACTCGCAATGTAAAATCGAGGCATAGAGGCAGCGTACTTGGTGGTTTGTGGTTGATATTGAATCCCTTGCTTATGCTAGGTCTTTATGTCTTTGCTTTTGGGGTGGTTTTTGGTGGTCGTTTTACTGAATCCCCTGATGAAACCACTCTAGACTTTGCTCTTGGAGTATTCTTAGGTCTCAATGTACTTGGACTCATTCAAGCCATTATTGGTTCTGCACCCACAATCATTGTTTCACAGCCTAATTTTGTAAAAAAAGTGGTTTTCCCATTGGAAATCCTTCCTGCGGCAACCATGGGGGCTCTGGCGTACGATTTGCTGATTGGATTTGGTTTGTGCTTACTCGGGGTTGTGACCCTTGGTCCAGGATTAAGTATTTCCGTAATCTACACTCCTTTAATAATTGGACCGGTCTTTCTTATTGCACTTGGACTAGCATGGTTCCTGTCTGCCTTGGGTGTTTTCATTCGTGATATCGGGCAGATTGGTTCTTTTCTTGGGCTCGCTTTGCTATATTCGAGCGGAGTCTTTTATTCAGCCGAAAGAGCCAAGGCGTCAGCACCGGCAATTTGGAATTATCTTCAATGGAATCCATTTCTTCAAATTATCGATTCACTGCGACAGGTAATTTTGTGGGGTGGGCATCCCGATTGGTTTAGCTTGGTATATGCATGGATTTTCGGTTTCGTAATTCTTTTTTCTGGTGCTTGGTTCTTTCACCGATTACGTCCGGCATTTGCCGATGTTCTTTAAATATTTGAGTACAATTTCCTGGCTGTATTGTCCCAGTTGTGGGAACCGGCCCATTCGATTCCATTTTGACCGATTCTTTTTCTGAAATTTTTGTCTGAAATTAGGCTGAAGAAATTCTTGGAGAGTGTTTCGATGTCATGTGGTTCTGATAGTAGCCCAGTTTCATTGTTTATCACCGCATCTTCGACACCACCCGTTTTATTTGCAATAATTGGAAGTCCATGTGCAGACGCTTCCAGATATACAAATCCAAACCCTTCAACACTTTTTGGTGTTGGTAGTGAAGTAAGGGCAAAGATATCAGATTCTGCATAAATTGAGGCTAATTCTTGATCCGTACAATCCCCCTCGAAAGTCACCTCCCCGGCAAATTCCTTTACCAGTTTCTGAATACTCATTGAATATTTTGGATTGTTAGTTGGGCCGACAAAGGATAACTGCAGACTTTTCTGAGTTTCTTTAGGTAATTTTAGTAAGGCTAGTATTATTTGATCCTGCCCCTTTCTAGGATGAATTCTGCCTACAGATACAATTTGAATCGTTTCTGAATTGGTTTGATTTTCAAGTGTTTGTTTTCGGGTAATTACACCACTTGCTGGAGCCCCAGAAATCCTTTTAATATAAGTTTTTGCAAATGGATACAGACCAATCAATTCGTTCTCGTTGAATTTTGAAAGCACATGAATTCTTGAGCATCGGTACAATAGCTTCTTAAATAACCATTTTTCGAACGGATTTCGGGTAAACCTGAGGAGTTCAGAGCCATGTATCGTAAGAATAAATTTAATATTTGAACGGATCATCCAGCCAAAACGTATGAAAGCTCTGGTGCTCCCGGGCTCAGCCAAATGTAACACGGTGCTTTGCTCTTTATTTTTTAGAATAAATTTTTTGGTTTTCTGAATTAATTTCCAGGAAGAGACGAAGCCTTGGGAACCAATCCATGGCAATTCAACCATTTTAATATTACTATCAATAGAGGATCCTGATGGTGCCCAAACCGATACATTCATTGAGTTTTTGCAGGCAGCAATTGCCATTTCCCTACAATACACTCCTGCCCCTCCTCGCTGGGGAGGGTACTCATGGGTGAGTATGTGTATCATTGATCCAATTTCATTTATGCATCTTTGGCTTCGCGATTATCAAAAAATAATTTAACATTAAATACGAATGAAATTACAAAAAATTTTAATTACAGGAGGTTCAAGAGGTATAGGGAAGGAGTTGGTTAATTTATATTTGAAACAAGGTTGCGAAGTACACATTGTAGCCAGAAATCTCAAAGAAGAAATAAAGACTCCAAATCTTAAATTTCATTCTTTTGATTTGTCACAAACTCGTGAAGTAAATGATTTTGCCAGAGCTTTTATTAAGAATAATGGGGTACCTGATTTGTTGATAAATAATGCGGGTGCGGGTGCCTTTTTTGAATGGGGCACTTTCCCTGAAGAGGAGATTCAAAGGCAGATCAACTTGCTTTTTACATCCCCTATCCTTATGTGTCGTGTTTTTGCTCCCGAAATGGCTAAAAGAGAAAGGGGGAAGATTGTTAATATTACTTCATTGGCTTTATTCTATCCACTCCCATTCATGCCAATGTACAATTCCTGTAAATCCGCTTTATCATCCTTTACTCGATCAATGATGGTGGAGTACCAATGCCATCCAGTTTTTATTGACGCTGTTTTGGGAGATGTAAGGACCGAATTTAATGAAAAAACATCTAAGACCATGCTGGATGATTGGACTAGAGATATGAAATCCGCTTGGTTGAAAATTGAAAAACAATTAAATGATTCACCTGCTCCTAATCTTGTTGCTAAAAGATTAATTTTGAAAATTGCCAAATGCAATGGTGGAGTGATTTACGAGGGCGGATTTATTCACAGGAATATTTACAGCTTTTTAAGCCGCTTTCTTCCCAACTCCTTAAAAAATAAAATCTTGCAAAAGAGGTATTTTGACTGAATCATTATCATCCTAACACATTTGTTAGTCACATTATCATCAGCATATACCCATGAAAAAGAATATCCTGTCTCTATCACTTTTATTTTTATTAGCTAAAGGAATCTTTGCCCAAAATTCTTTTGCACCTGATCAATTGGACGGATTAAAAGTTCTTTTCCATTATGGTCAGGGTGAAATTTCAATCCTCGAATTTACTGAATCCGCTGCTTATGAAATGGACGATGAAGCGGGATTGAATCGTAAATTTGAAGGTGATTATGAAGCCCAAACCGACGGAAATATAGTCTCAGTAACTATCTTCGGCCAGAGTGGTGCAAACGATGTCTACAGATTGAATTTTACCGCTGCAGGGACCGGTACCGGAACACTTGACGATTTTCAATATCTACAACCGGATCAGGTGGATGATACTTTTGAACCGACAGATCAACCAAACCTTTACAGGGATTTGATCGGCAGTGGAGCCTTTACATTCGAGTTATTGGGTTCAGTTCATCAGGGGGGAAGCAATACAGCATATTATCCTGAAGGTAACTATGCGGATCACCAAGATGGAAATCATACTCTTGACCAAAATTCTTTTGCTCCAAATCATTTGGACGGATTAAAAATTCTCTTCCATTACGGACAGAATGAAATTTCAATCCTCGAATTTACTGAATCCGCTGCTTATGAAATGGACGATGAAGCGGGATTGAATCGTAAATTTGAAGGTGATTATGATGCCGATACGGAGGGAAATACTATGACAGTTACTATCTTCGGCCAGAGTGGTGCAAACGATGTCTACAGATTGAATTTTACCACTGCAGGGACCGGTACCGGAACACTTGACGATTTTCAATATCTACAACCGGATCAGGTGGATGATACTTTTGAACCGACAGATCAACCGAACCTTTACAGGGATTTGATCGGCAGTGGAGCCTTTACATTCGAGTTATTGGGTTCAGTTCACCAGGGGGGAAGCAATACCACATATTATCCCGAAGGGAACCACACTGATCAAGAAGGCAATTACTCAGATTATGTACAACATGAAATGGAATTTACACAAATTCCTGTCACTGAAGTTGAAAGTTTTGTAGCTGATATTATTGCCGAATTTCCTAAATTAGAGGGTGCGAAAATCTTGCATGCTGAAAAGTGGTTCGATGCATTAGTTGACAATAGGGTTGCTTATGAAGTTGCTCTTGATGTCGGAATCAGTCTATTTTTTGATCAAAATAAGACATTTGTCCACGCAGCATTGTCAGGAGATTTTGCAGTCAATGACTATGAACTGGTGAAAGATGCAACTATCATTGGAAACTTAACGCAATTACTCTATAGTGAAGCCCCTGACATCACGGTTCTTGATGTAGAAAAAGAGTTTTCAGCAGTTTTGGAGCAAGATTATGTTTATAATGTAATTTTCCAGTCGAGTGGTGTTGAATATAATGCTTATTTGACCGCTAATAACTCCAAAACCATTCTTATAACGAAAGATTCTGGAGGTGATTTTGCGGATGAATGGCGACCTGTAGACTTACCTGATTTAGCAGCAAATTACCTGCTTGTAAATTACTCTGATTTAGTCAATGCCACGGGCAATTATCATTCGGAGCAACGCCCAACACCAAATGGTCAGGGCAAGGAGTTTGTTGCCTTTTTGGAAGATGGTACAGAAGTCATTTTTGACGCTAATGGAACATTCGCGAGAGAATTTAACCCATTTAAGGATTTTCAACAAAACTTAGATGCAGGTCTGAAATTTGATGCCACTCGTTCATCAGATTTGGGTGATGCTTCAGTCAACATTTGCCGTGTCGATAATGATGGTGCCAGTCTGCTTTACAGAATTTCCATCACCAATATCCCAGTCGAGAATGGTACCTGCCCTAATGTGTCAAACCTTAACCTCTCAGAGCACTTTGACGCTGATCATAATTTGACTCTAACCTTTACTTATGAAATGGGACCTCCACGCTACATGATCGTAAGTGGTAAGGATGTTTCTGCGTATAAACACCGCATGCCTGAGTGGGATCGCCCGGGTTCATTTACGATTAATGCCAAAACCGTTCAGTCCACTTCTACGTCAAACCAAGTATTGAGTAGTACTTTTGGTATAACTATCGAAATGGGTGGTGAGAGGTTCTACGAAGGAACTATTTTTGAAACAAGCCTGATTAACTTGGATGTTCTAGATGCTCATTTTTCTTCACCATGGGATCCCTCTGTAGGCTTTACCATTAATAGTCGCCCCCAAATCGAAACTAAAATACGGGCATTAATACCTCGGCGGCTTTTGTCTGGATACTACGGTATTATGGATCCAGAGCAAGTGCGTGCCGCTGTTATCGATCAAAATGGGTCGATGACCTTTGTGCATGGGAGCGTCACTAATCCCGATGAGAATCTAGTTACTACTGGTAACGGTTTTAGCCGTACACCTTATAAAGGATTTGAATCCAACGATGTTGGATTTGGTACCGGACTTCCTCCTATGACGGAGGGAAGTGCTTATCTACTTGAAGATAACGAGTTTGGACTGCCAGATGATTCACCAAGTCTTTCTTACATTGCGGATGGTAGCGAAAGCGGCCATGACAATAGTGGTATTTCAAAATCAAAATTTGATTTTGATGGTGACGGATTTGCAAACTCTTATTTGGATGTTCAATTTTTTATTGAAAAAAATCATGGATCATACCCACTCGAAGTTCAGATTGGAGATCCTTTCGTCGATCCTTTCGCTAGTTTGGATGCTTCCCAGTTCGGTTCCGTCTCAGGAACCGTTACAGATGGTAGTGGTAACGGGTTGGAAGAGTTTGATGTTTGGTTTTTCAAGGTACCGGAGTCTGGCCAGGATTTATACAGCGGAGAGCCTGCCTTCTTTGATCTTGAGAGGGGAGCAGATGGATCATTTGTGGCAAGCTTGCCCCCTGGCAGTTACCATGCGGAGGCTTTTGCCTATGATTTCAAAACCGATACACCTTACAAGCCTCAGCTTGCTGGAGGTTTTAACAGTCCAACTGTATTCACAATCGTAGATAGTACTACGGCTATCCCAAATGTTACTTTTTCCCTGGAAGCGGAATACCGCATGTCTCATGAGTTTGCTGAAGTCGAAGGCATGGTTACAGTTGCAGGCAGGGACGAAGTGGGTCATGTCTTTTTTGATTTATTTCCGGTCGTGGATGGAGTACGTCAAACGGACTATCCGGTATATTCGTTTGGGTTGGAACGAGGTGGCAAGATCCGAGGAGAAGCCCCGGTTGGAGAGTTTGTATTGGAAGTGTTCTCACCTGACAATTCCTTGTATATGGATTCAGTGCTTACCATAACGATTGAACCCAACAAAAAGAATGAGTTGGCCCCAATTCAGTTGATAGAGAGAGCAATGGTCACGGTTCGTGGATCGATCAAGGATTCATCGAATAATCCGATCTGGGCTGAGATTGTATTCGTGGATCCGAATGATGATGATAATCGTTTTTGGCCGATGTGGGACGAGACAGCAACTGGGCTTGCGGATGGAGACTTTGCTTTAAAGATACCTCAGGGAGATTATAAAATCTTGGCTGAGCGATTTGATGGGATGTATAAATCCGCCTTTTATGATGCCGATAACAATGGCACAGCTGATACTGTTTCAATTACATCAAATGTCACAGGCATTGATTTCGTATTGGAATCCCGTCCAACGGCGACGGTTACAATCAAGTTACTCGATGCCAATACATCTGAGCCGGTGAAATATGCCTGGTTTGACTTCTTTGATGCGGAGGATGAATATGCACCGATTGTTTTCCCTCATTTGGGAATGATCGATTTCGAATCCGATTCATTTGATGGGACTTACACATTGAGCGTACCAGGAGGAAGTTATAAACTGGAACTGGCTTCGCCCGAGTACAAGGAAGTGTATCAAATCCTTGATGAATCAGGAAATACTGCGTGGGAAACCTCGGAATGGGAGAATGGAGCCACAATTACTTTAACCGATGGAGACACCACCGATTTGGGAACAGTTAATCTGGATGCCACTGGGTTTTCTGATGCTGAATTTTACGGATTTGGTTGGTTGGATGAAGGAGAGGATTTATCGGGAGGTGCCACCATTACTGGAACGGTAAAAACCTCTTCTGGAATTGGAGTTCCGAAAGCTCGCATCATTGCCCATACGGTTGATTATATTTTCTGGTTTGATCATGTGCAGACCCGCTCGGACGGATCGTACGAATTAAAAAATCTTCCCGACGGTGAATGGGTTGTATTTGCGGAACCACCGTTTGATTCGGAAAGCTTTCAAGGGTTTAGGGAATCCAATCAAACTGTAGTTTCTTTATCCGAAGGAGATACGGAGACCGTCAATCATGTGCTTCAGGGATCGAATGTATTTGGACGGATAATGTTTCCGAAGAAAAATCATGCCACAGGTGTTACCAAGAACGAGGGTCTGGGGCATGCCTTTATTTGGGCTTTCCGGGATGAGGATCAGGACGGGGAACCGGATTGGGATGACGACATTCTTGCGGGAACTGCGATGCTTACCGAAGCTTTTGGAGAGACAGACAAAAACGGATTTTTCTCTTTTTACCTGGAAGAGGGCGGTAAGTATTCCTTACGGATTGATATACCTGGTCAATTATCCGCACTTGCTCCGGCTCCAATTGGATTCACATTGAAGAATCCAAATGAGAGCATGAAGTTAGGAAACGCGATCAAGGTAGACTGGAAATCGGATGTGCGGGCAACTGCGTTTGATGTGGAGAGAAAGTCAGAAACTGAATCCTCCTACAAAAGTTTATTCCTGGATGCCAATACGACCACAAAGCCAGGAGGGCAGGCCAAGTCCTTTGTGGATCCATCGGTAAAGCCCGGGGAGAAGTACAATTATCGTGTAGTGGCTGAGACAGCCAATGGACAGGTTACGCTTGAATCATCGAAAGTGCGAGTTTCTGAGCCAATCATTTATTTGGCTCCTCCAAGTAAGAAGATTACCGGATATGTGCTTGATGGTGACAATACCGCCATCGCAGGTGCCGAAGTGGTGGCTTGGAGAGAAGAGGGGGAGGGATGGAGTTCGACATTTACCGGAGACGATGGATCCTATGAATTGACTGCAGGACCAGGAAAATGGGAAATTACAATCTATCGTCCATACGACAGAAAGGTAGACTGGGTTTATGATGCCGCACCTAAACGGGTAAAATTTGCTGCAGGCTCGAAGATAGAAAGCAAAACCAAGAACTTCACGGTTTCCCGCATGGCAGGAGGAAAGATTGTTGGAAGTATTAACTTACCAACTGGTGTGTCGGCATCTGATCTTTCGACCTATGTTTATATAGACGCTTTTGACCCGGAGGGTAGGGGTAACTGGGGACAGCCAGAGTCAGACGGAAGTTTTGAGATACCGCTGCAACCCGGAGAGTATGAATTGTCTCTTTGGATTGATCCGGCTTTGCAAGGGTATGGAAGTCCGGCGATTAAGATGGTTCGTGTGGGCAAGAACTCGGTTAATGTTGGAGCCCTCGATTTAACCAGTCGCAACAAGACGCTTTCAGGAGTTGTTAAAACAACAACTGGTACGGCACTTCCGAATGTACATGTTTGGGGATGGAGTGATCAGGGAGGCTGGGTATCTGACACCACGAATATTAATGGTGAATACTCATTGGCCGTGTCACCGGGTCGTTGGGAAGTGGGATATGATTTACCCGCGAACGAGGATGGCAGCTTGCCTCCTTATTTTGTGACTCCACCGAAACGTCTACGAATTAAGGATAATGACACCACTAAGACCCTTGATCTGTATGTTCAGGCAGCCGCTGCCACGGTTAGTGGAGTGGTGTATGGACCCAATGGTAGCCCGGTTTCCGACTTGAATTCGTGGGTATATGCCCGTGAATTTACATCCAATGATGAAGAATATACGGATATTCTTGCCGAAGTACCATTGACTTCGAAAGGTACTTTTAGCTTCCCAGGTTTACCTGGCGAATACATGGTGGGTCTATGGATGCCACCTGGTTCTACTTACGGCTACGCTGGTGAGAAGTACTACAAGGTTGAAGTTGTTGATGGAGCCACTGTGCTAAAGGATAGTAATGGTACTGTAGTAACTCAGGCATCCTTTAATCTTTTACAAAATGATTCCACGGTTAAGGGCAGCTTTAAGTTAAGTGGTCAGGCGGTCACTGGATTGACGGGAGAAGTCTATGCAATCCGTGTGGATGGAGACGGTTGGCAGTCCACTGCAATTGAAGATGATGGAACCTACGAAATGATCCTTGCAGCTGGAAACTGGGCCTTGGACTACTATATTGAATCGGATGCATCGGACCGGAAGATTCCCCGATATCCATCGGAGCCTGTGATTGTTCGTGCCAGACAGAGTGCAACACTTGTTCAAGACTTCACTCTGGCAACCGCTTCTGCCTCGATTGCCGGTAAAGTGGTCTACGAATCAAACAGTTCTGCAGTGAAAGAGTCGTCTCTTTATGTCTGGGCCTATCGTGAAGGTCGCGGAAACCTCAAGGAGTATTGGAACGAGGTGGAAACCGACGAGAATGGAACCTTTACCATACCTGTTCTTCCGGGTGGAAGATATGAAGTGGGTGCGATCCTTTCACAGGAACTTCGCGAGCAAGGATATCTCGATTCTTTGGTGGTAAAAGCGAATCTATCCTCTGGAAGTGTGAGCGATCTGAACCTAACTATCACCAAGCCTAGCACGGATAACTATATTGCCGGTACAATTTTAGACCCCAATGGAAATGCCGTAGAGGATGCAATTGTGTACGCCTGGTCAGATGATGGACGTGAGGCCTATGTCGAAACAGACGAAAATGGCAGTTATTCCCTGTTAGTGCCAAACGGAGTCGTTTGGCATGTGGGGGCGGAGTATGCAGAAATTGATGCAAATGGTTCTGAGACTTACTTCTCAACTGATTATGAAGTAGATGTGAATCTCAAATCTGCTGCGTCTAAAGGCGGGCTTTCCCTTAACCTATCTGCTCCTGATTTTGAAATCCCTGATGGAACCAGTGTGACTTTTGATCCCACAGTTGATTTTGTCACCAAGCTACCTGATGGGACCGAGCTTACCATTCCCGGAGGTGCCGCTAATGTTGATTCCACTGTCACCGAAGTGAGGATCGTGATCACACCGACTGCCAAGGGTCTTTCCAAGAGTGCGGATGAAAAACCAGCTGACTATGGCTATTCCATTGAACTCTTCGATAACAAAGGTAAAAAAGTCGAAGGAAACTTCAAAAAGGATGTGATCCTTTCGATTCCAGTAGATGTCAATGCTTCCATAGCGAAAGGAATGGACATTAATAATGTGGAAGCCATGTACTACTCAACAACCAAGGACGCATGGGATAAGGCCAAGACAAGCACTTGGGATAAAAACAGCAGTACCCTGACCATGACCACCGATCACTTCACCACTTTTGCCGCCGTTTCCACTCCGGATATATCCGAAATTAGTTCTGGTCTGGCTAAGATTGATGACGGTACTAAAGGTGACTGGTACACTTTGGATTGGCTCGGTTATTTTTACGATGCTTCCGGTGGTTGGATCTACCATGTTGAACTGGGTTGGTTATATGCACAGGAAGGCGAAAATGGCAATTATTGGCTCTATGATTCCAATCTTGGTTGGTTGTGGACAGGTCCGACTTACTTTGACAGTACACAATCAGACAAAGCTTACCTCTACTCTGTAAGTGAGAGCGGTTGGTTGTACTTTGAATACTCCGGAGGTGAGCGAAAGTTCTACTCCTACACTAATTCTAATTGGTCAACTCCTGGTCAGTAATAATTCTTAAACTATCTTCTTGCACTAAATACTTAACCTGTACTACCTTTTTCCTAAAATGAAAGCCCTAGCTGTAACTTCCGTATTTTTATATCTAACCACCCTAGTTTCTGCTCAGGGTCCAGCGACATGGAGTCAAAGTACTGCCTACACGCACCCGGCTTTGGTTATCAATGGGACTACCACCTATCTTTCCTTGCAGAATGTCCCTGCCAATACAGAAATTACAAACACTACCTATTGGTCAACACTTGATGACTTGGTTCCTGCAGAGACTCCTTCCGGATCTGAGTCACTAACAACCCCTGATGCATCCGAAGTAGCGAATTTAGCTGTTCCTGATAGCAACAGTTCT
>CACFTI010000017.1 GCA_902569115.1 uncultured Verrucomicrobiota bacterium
GTTTTACTTTGGGATATAGTTAAACCTGTGAACCCTTCCGCTAATGTTCCACTCAGCGACAAAGATATCTCCCTTCGAATTACAGGTTATGCCATGAGGTGCAGTGACAATGCCTTCGCGCCATTTTGTCGGCGGAGTTCTGTTGGTTCCTATTTCGTCTTTTTTGCTATTTCCTCCAACTTGGGCTGAGATATTACCTTTTTTATCGAGGATGGTCACGCGACCGCGTAGTTCTCCGATTACCGCCCAGTCACCGTGAATGTGAACGCAGGCCGGAAGTAAAAGGCCTTCTTCAACTACGCCAATAAACTTGCCATCCAGCCCCATGTGGACCACCCGGTTGTTAGCCCGGTCCATACCAATAATCCGTGCTGGGTTGAATCGTGAATCTATGACCAGTTTGTGGAGGGTACGAAATCCAAAAGGTGCATTCTTTCCGCCAAACGAGTTTAAATACTTACCATGTTTATCAAATCGGTGAATATGGTCGGAAGAATAGCCGTCGGTTAAAAAGATATCTCCGTTTGCGGCTACATCCGCACCAGTCAATCGTACGAAAGGTTTCCCGTCTTTGCCTTTTCTTTTGAATTCATCCGGAATCGAAGAACTGGGAATTTTCAAAACAGTTTTACCTTCGAGAGTCAATTTAAGGAGTTCACCTCCACTGACACGAACAGCATAGATAAATTCCTGTTTTCCTTCTTTTTTAATAACGAAACCATGAAGGTCGCTCGGAGCATTTGGAACATTACGCTTCCACTTTCCGTTATCTCCATAAACCTGTAAGCCAGCCTTAGGGTCTCCCACACTCACATAAACATCGCCATTTGAACTCACAGCAATATCGCCATGCATATTTCCGACCTTTTCCCGGTCAGCGGGTAGGGTAAGCCAGTTCGGTTGTGACTTCCATAAGTCCTTGGCGGACAAGGATAGAGCGCTAAACAGGAGTGGGATGAGGAGGGTCTTATTTATCATTTAATGAATATTTATTTAGAATTATGATGATCAAAGCGATATAAGTTTTGCTTGGTTCTCACAAGCAGTGAATCCCCAACCACTGCTGGAGATGCCATGCATCCACTAGGCAGTTTGTTGTGAGCCAAAATCTCTAGACCTTCTTTCTTGGCCTTAAATACGATACAATCACCTTCACTGGAAAAGGAATATATATGACCGCTTGCATGAATAGGAGAGGAAGCACACTGCCCCTTAATTTTTAGTCTATCTGCCCAGTAAATCTCTCCATTTAATGGATTGGAGCAGGAGGCTACCCCTTCATCCGAAACCATGAAAAGTAAGTCATTTAGCAAGAGAGGTGATGACTTTTTTGGGACTACTTTTCTGCGAGACCAAGTAACATGAGTTTTATCAACATCTCCATCTCCTCCGGGTCTGATGGCAGACATTGAACCCATACCACAGAATACATAAACATGACCATGCCGATAGATCGGTCTGGATGATGCATTCATTCCACCTGTTCGAGCGGTCCAAAATAAATCACCAGTGACCGGATTTCTCGATTCTGTGGCCACAGCACCTGGACTAATGAGTTCCTGCCGACCATTGTGAGTGATTACACTCGGAGTGCAGTAGGCCTTCTTGCGATCACCGTTATCTGTTTTGAAATCATACTCTCTCTCCTTTTTCCAGAGGGTTTTGCCGGTTTTTTGATCCAGGCATACGATGTACTGCAGATCGTGACCGTCAAAATGCACGATTAATGAATCGTTGAATACAATAGGTGAAGCTGCGGCACCGCGAAAGTGGTCACATTTAAAATCTCGTCTTTCCCATAAAACTTGTCCGCTATGGGCGTCCAATGCAGCGGTACCATGGGTTCCAAAGTGAACAAATACTCTTCCATCATAAATAACGGGAGTCGGCGTGCCGTAACTATTCATAGGATGGCAATATTGTGGCTCTTTGTTTTCGAAGACTAATACCTTCCTGAGTTCTTTCCCGGAATGCCAGTCTACCTGAATCGCCCACATCTTGTATCCTTCAGGTTCTGCATTGGTTAACCATACCTTTCCATCCATCACCACTGGAGATGACCATGCTTTTCCTAGCATCGGTAACTTCCATGACATATTTTGTTTTTCAGAAAACTTGAGTGGTAGTACTGCAGATTTCGCATCTCCATCTCCATTAGGACCCCGAAATTGATTCCAATAAGTTGGTTTATCACTTCCGAGACAATGTAAGGATGGTAAAACAAAAATGACTATTAAGCGGATGACTTTCATTCCCTAAGTAAGTTTGATTTTTTTGATTCTAGCAAGAAATCAAAGAGTAACATACTGAGATTATTAGGGGTATCTTTGGAATAAAATGTGATATAAAATATTGACTTAGCTAAGACAAAATCTAACTTAGCTATATGTATACTGTACATTTTGCTAAAACCAATTTGTCCAAATTATTACAGGATGTGGAGGATGGGAAGCAGGTCGTTCTGGCAAGAGGTAAGAAACCAATTGCCAGAATGATACCCTGCTCTCAATTACCCAATAAATTACGGCCTGAAGTTGGTACAGTTACTTCGAAATCAATCAAATTAGTGGAAAAGCGGGAGGTCGCAGGTAGTGTGGGTGACACTGTGGTCTATTTTTGATGCAAATCCTTTTGGATACTTTTGCCTTTATTTGGCTTACGTCAGATCCTCTCAAATTAAGTTCCAAAGCCAAGGAGGCTTTATCAGATGAAAACAATGAATTCTTTCTGAGTGATGCTTCTGTTTTAGAAATTTGTCTTAAATATAATGATGGTTCCCTCGAAATGCCAATGACTCCTCGGAGATGGATAAAGGAACAATCAAAGATTTGGAATATCAAATCTGTTGGTATTACTCGTGAGTATTGCTTACGATTGTCAGAGATGCCATATCACCATGACGATGCCATTGATCGTATTATTGCATCTACTGCTTTGTCAGAGGATATGTATATTTTGACGAATGAGGAGGAAATGAAAAAGTACCCCGTTTCGATTGTATGGTAATTCTAAGCATTAATTGAATTTACATGAGACACTTGCATGACTTGACCTAATGGTCTCCTAAAATAAGTTAGTGTAATGTGTCATTACCTGAATCCTTTAAACTTTTATACGCTATTTGTATTTAGTGTATTTTTTTCTGCATCCGCGAAACCTAAGAAAATAATGTCCTACGATGACATGGAACCATTACCCTTGATTTTTGATTTCACTGAAGAAGATATCGATGACCAATGGATTGTGGTGAACGATAATGTAATGGGTGGAAGATCAGAGGGCGGATATTCTTTCAGGAAGAACCGTTTAATCTTCTCCGGGAATACTAATACGAATGGCGGTGGCTTTTCATCGATTCGTACTAACCCCACCAATTTTTATTTAGCAGACAGAACAGGTCTGCATATTCGGTTCAAGGGAGATGGCAGAACCTACAAACTTGGTGTTCGTATCGAGGGTAAGTCTGTCTCCTACCGCTCAAATTTTACCAGTGGCAATGGTTGGCAGGAAGTCAGGGTTCCGTTTAATGAAATGGATGTAAGTTGGCGGGGTAGGCCGCTATCCAAAGAAGAACATCCACTGATCAAGTCCAAGATCCGTAGCATCGAATTTATGATCTATGATAAGCAGGATGGACCATTTAAACTACAGGTAGACTGGATTAAGTCCTATTAATTCTTCTTACTTTTTTTCACACTGACCGAAAAGAACCCCTTTTCTGTGGTGATTGGATTACTGTCATCTAATTCCTTTAATTTAGCCATTAAGGCACTCTTTAGTCTGCTCTGAACCTTCTGGTGTTTCGGATCATCAGCTAAATTGTTCATTTCAAATGGGTCTTTTTGTAAGTCGTACAATTCGAACTCGTCCCGGTTATGCAATTTATGAACGAGTGCCTGTTCCATTTTGCTTTTATCTGGCTTTGCCACCCAGGAACCAGTCGGATTAAGTTCTTTCGGTTTTGTTTTGGCGTCCTCAATCATTTTCAGAGCCTGGGTCAGGGTTACATTTGAAGTCTTTGATTCATGATTCGGATTATAGATCAGGGAGTATCTTTTGTTACGTATTGAACGGATCGGGTAGACTCTCTCTCGATTATCAATGATTCGGCAATTAGTGAAGGCACCGTAAACATATTTGTGTATAGGTTCCTTTTGCCCTTTTAATAAATTAAGAAAGCTTTTGCCATCTACGGCATTTTTTTGAAGTTTACCTCCCAGTTCTTCGACCAAGCTTGGAGTAATGTCAGCCGTGGAAATAAGTTCCTTAATGACTGATCCAGGCTTCGATCGATTGGGCCAATGAGCGACCAATCCCGTATGCAATCCGTTGTCATAGCATGTCCACTTTGCAAATGGCAGTTGGGTTCCCTGTTCGCTACAGACCATAAAAATAGTATTTTCCCATAGATTTCTTTTTTCTAGTTCCTGGCGCATCATTCCAACCAAGCGATCAAAATTGGTAATCTCCGCATAGTATTGAATCATAACCTCCCTCAGTTCTGGTGTATCAACCCAATAGGGCGGAACTGTAATTTTTTTGGCGTCATAGGCTGAAGGGTCACCAGTGGTAAAGGGTGCATGAGAATCGTGAGATCCAATGAATAAACAAAATGGATTTTTCGTTTTCCTGCAGTCATCCATAAACGCCTTTGCCTTATCCAAGGTCTCGGGATTTGCATCCACTCTTTTACTTACATCTCCAAGACGCTCAAAGGGATAGCATTCATTTGGGCCCACATGAGATTTTCCGAGGAGTGCAACGCGGTAGCCAATAGGTTTCAGGTAATGTACGATACTTTTGGTTTCGGAAACTGATTTGGAATGATTGGGCAAAGTACCCGTTCGCCAAGGAGACCTTCCACTGTAAAGTTCCTGCCTGAAAGGAGCACACATGGCTACTGTGCAATAGGCACGATCAAAGCGTATACCATCTTTGGCCAATTGGTCGATGTTTGGAGTCCTGCAGTCTTTCCCGCCGTATGCCCCCCAGGTATCCCGACTCATATCGTCAGCGAGAATAAAGACTACATTCAGTTTTTCAGTTCCATGTACGGATAGTGAACATAGGAATAAACCGAAGAGAGTTATTAAATGTAAAGAATTCATAACAGTTATGGGTATATGTTTATTGGTAAATTAGTTGAGCCGAGGCTATTACATCATCACTTGATTTGAATCGAATCCAATGGGCAGCAAAGCCAACTGGAAATACAAATGATAGTTTTTTTCCTGCTTTTACATCAAAGGTTTTAAATGGATGAAACCCGGTCCAATGATCGAAATCGATTTCGGCGGTGATCTTACAGTCCTTATCTGATTCGAGGATCAAAGTCTTTTTATCATACCCCGTCATGAGATAGGGGTCCGAGGCAATCCCGGCTTTTACCAGAGTATTTTTCCACGGGCCACCCACTCCAACAGGCTTTCCGAATTTCCAGAGTTCATCGATTCCACCGAACCATAGGGAGGTTTCTTCATCTGGAGATTCAAAGACCCGTGCGGATCGGGTACTTTTGGCTTTTGTCCCTGCCAGTACCAGCAATCCATTCCAGGTCGCGAAATCGGAGATCTGTTTGTTATGAGTACTCACAGGGCGCATTTTGGTGTAAAGGGGAGCCTGTCCCACAATCCAAAAAGGAACTTCGTAAAAGGTCCCATGAATGTTGGCGAGCATCCTTTCCGACTCGACCTCCCGGTGCATTCTTGGATGACCAAAAGAAAAACTTTCACTATAGGAATCGGGACCTTTGGGTAGTCTCAGAACCGTACGGTTCCCTTTCTGTCCGACGATCGATCGATTTTCTTTACTGATTAAAATGACGGAAGCCTCATCTACGGAAAACTCCATTTTAGGTCTAAGAAATTCGCGTAGGGTTTTCTTAAGTTCCTTGGGGCCCCATCTCTTAGAGGCTTCAGGACTGATGCATTCGCTGGCAATAGGTTCTTTTTTTAAACGATCGAATTTGAAAGTTACATGATCAAAATCGTAAGCATTTCTATCTGAACTGAGGACGGAAAGGTGGCGGTTATGAGCATTTGGGAAGACTAGGGCAGAGCTAGGATTGGCTTCATCATAATCCGCAATTGATTGAAATAGTTTATCTTCTTGAGCCGAACTGCGATAGCTATCATCTGAGAATTGAAAGGATACAGATGCATTGCAGGTTTTGTCGGTAATCACCCGAATCCATTGTCCAGAGAAGTTTTTGGGTAAAATATGCGACGCATACTTATTCAAAGGTATGGATTTATATTTTTCGAATTTACCGGTTCCTCTCCAATCCACTTCCAGTGTGAAATTTACCTGTCGATCGCTAGTTAAATGGATCATGCCATGGGGAAATCCATTAACGAGGAATGGGTCGGACGGAATGCCTGCTTCAACTCGATCATTCATGTAGATGGATCCAGCTGCATTTCGGGGCCCCCAACTTTTGAGTTCATCAAAATCCCCGAACCATAAATTGGACTGAGGCTGCCCGACTAGAGGGTTTCCCTGAATACTTGCCTCATCGGTGGCCAGAACTACTTTCCCATTCCAGTAACAAAAATCTGGAATGTATCGGATATGCGAGGCGATCGGTTTAATACCCGCACAATTTCGGGAGGAGAAATCTTTAGGGAAGTTAAAAAACATGCCATGCATATCCATCAGTAAATCTTTTTGGCCGATATCCCGAATTCTTGGCCATTCGGTAAACCAGCCATGGGCCGCATCATTATTGAGGCATCCCTTGGGCAGGAGAAAAGTGGTAAATTTGCCCATCTCCATAACCTGTAAACGAAGGGATCTTTTATCCCATCCGATGGCCCAGACCGGTTCGTCTTTTCCTTTTGAAGTTGGATGGACTCCTTGAGGTCCGATTACTTCGGTGTATTGTCTGCGTTCAATCACTTCCCATTTTTCACCATCATATGTTGCAAGGCAGCCACGGTCTTCCGAGCTTCGTTTAGTGTAGTCTTTTGAGACCTGCCAGAGATCGGGCTTATCCAAGTGCCCAAAACTGGTTTCTCCATTGTTACTGACCACCACTTTTCCCTGAGAAGTGAAGCCACCTTTGCCATGATATCCGGGAATGGGATCATGAAAGAGTTTTTTAAATTTTAGGGTATGGACATTTATCTCGTAGAACATGTTTTCCATATCGTAGAGGTATACATAGTTCTCCGGATCCTTAAGGTGCCGCATAAATGCAGTGACCCGGGCTGGCATCTTGGAGGGGCTAATCGCCCGGATTTTTCCCATGGCATCGATCACATAATGCCCGATAAACAACTGTTGGGATTCTTCGTGAATCATACGGGCTGCTGGAGTTCCTCCCACACTTTCAGCATGGATTGTCATGGTCATGTTCTTGTCTATCGAATAGAGCTTATGATCAGACCCTCTTGGCTTATGGGGAGCATAGGTGATCATCCATAATTTATCGGCCCAAGGAATGATTCCTCCAATCCCGCATTCTTGATGTCCGTCTTTAAAAAACCTACCGTCTTTACGGCTTTGCGAGTAGGTCGTTAGGTGCGGGTAGATACCGGCAATCTTGCGGGTGCCCGACATTTGTATGACTTGTTCTTCTCCTTTAACCGTTCCAAATACGATTTCTGCTTTGCCGGTGGGTGCATTCCGTTTGGGCATACCCGTGTCATTTGATTGAGCCTTTGCCGAAAAGAGTAAGACACCAAGGGTGATTAAAAAAAGAGTTTTTTTCATATAATCATACACCTTAAGAATATTTTTTTAACGAAAGGGTATGAATTATTTTACTTTTGGTTTGATAAAGCCTTTGGGTGCAAGTTTTAGAATTTTATCTAATTCAGCCTCATTCATTCCAAGCATTTTGACCTGGGGATTTCTTTCCAAAGTGAGGTCTCGATAAATAACTTTTTGTGGCATCCCTCCATGCACCTGTAAAGAGATTTGACCTTCGAGTTCTCCGATTGGATCCCGAAGTGCCACGGTGATTTGACCGTTGATCGCCAGCCAGATCCGGTGGCCCACCGCGAGAATTTCATACTTATTCCATTTATCGGGATTTAGGAGTTTCCCGGCAGTATCTTTATTCTTTGCCAGAATTTTCCTTCCGTGCTCATGGTAGAGGGCACCCCACCAACCTTTTCCAATATCTGCCTGATAGCCAATGGCATGACCGTTGGGTTCTCGTATGGAACGAAATTGAATACCGGCGTTGGCGGCAAAGGGAACCTGTTTAACTTTTAGAGTGAGTTTAAAATCACCTACTTTCTTGTCGTACCAAAGAAACTGATTCCCTTGAATTTTTTGGTCTCCCTTGGTTCCCACAATGGCGCCATCCTGCACCGACCAGTATGACATGTCCTCAGCACTCCATCCGGTCAGGTCTTTACCATTAAAAATAGTCTCGTTGGCAGAAAGAAGCCCGGTTGCCCAAATGAACAACAAGGAAGAAAGGAACAATTTAAGTAGTTTCATAAATTTCGCAGATGATTTCTTTTGGTGTAAAACTAGTCCTTATAAGAGAGTTCCAAACTTTCAATCAAAGGCTTGGAAGCATTGGAGGTCACATCACTGATCTTGACTTCGATCTGAAAGGCAAAGCTCTCCGGAAGAGCCGCAAGGTTTTGTCTGGCCGGGGTTTTCTTGACTTGTTTGGAGAAGCCTTCGATGTAATCGTAACTTTCTTTCACCTCTGACCAATTACTCCATTTATCAATTTTACCATTATTGGTGGTATCCACTCCAACACGAGATTCAACTTTTTCAACCCAGGGACCGGTGCTTATATAATCTTTTGCAGTCTGAGTGATCAGGAAGAATTTTCCTTCAGCAAAACCAATATCCGGGTCCGGGTGTCCCCGTCCGATTTCTCCACAGAACTCGAAAGGCTTATGGATACTGGAAGAAGTAAACCAGGCGATTCTAATTTTGTCGTTAGCTGGATGAAAATCACAAAATAAGTAGTACTGCCCACCGATACTTATCGCAGCCCAGTCGCCATAGGCATCCTGCTCAGGTTCATGGATTTCATATTCAGCCACGCTGGTGGGGAATCTTTTTGGGTCTTCCTTTGTCCAATGTGGATGGTTATATTTGGCCATCTTTCCAGTGGGCTTGGTCCGGTGATCAATAGCTGGATCTAAAATTTTAAAGGGGTGCATACCATTGGGGCTTATTGAATGACCAGCCAAAGGGGAATCCCAGGAATGCTTTCCTGCATGAATTGGGCTCCAGTCTTCGTAAATAATATGAAATTTTCCATCAAGGTCCCGAATGACTGCACAGTCTGATCCATCCGATGGATCGGCAAAGGCGAGCCCCATGTTTTTTCCCGGTTTTCCATCGGTCAGGTCATCATCAATGAAGAGATGGGGGTCCTGATCGTTGGGGAAGTCATAGTAGATATAGGTTTTGCCCCCGACTTGTTCAGCAGTTGTCGTCCACCTTGCAAAGCCTGGTGTAACCGGGCCATGATGTACCCAGTTTTTCATATCCTTACTTTGCCATGCATGATAGCCGCCCAATCCCTTCTCTAAACCGCCCGGTGCATTGAACTGGTTTTCATCTGGAGTTGTTTTAAGGGGAACATTGAATCCCTGGAGCTTGGCATTCTCTTCTTCAAATTTACCGGATTTTTTACCTTTGGATGCTTTTGGGGGGCTGTATCGGCCGAACATCCAGTAATCCTTGGGTCCTTTTGCAAGGAAGACGGGTGCGTCCTTAAGATTGGATGGGCCAACGCCAGGAACTTCTTCCCAATTTTGCCAAACAGGTGACTGGTGTATGGTAAGAGATTGAAGAGATTTCTTACTTTTGAATTTCTTAAGCTTCGTTCTGAAGTGCCCGGCTTTTTCCACAGGGGAGACTACATTATCTTTGATGATGATCCCTTTACTCGATTGAATATTCTTTTTCCATTCTGTCTGGCTCTTAATTTGCCAGCTTTCGGAAAAAAGAGAGACTGTGTAGGCAAAGGCAAGGTATACGATTAAATAAAGTTTCATGAATATCTTGTAATTAAATTAGTTTGATTTTGACATGGTAAACCCTCTGGGCAGATAGGATACTTCACGGTCGTTGGGTACTGGTTTGCCCGGAGAGCTTCTACCCTTTTTTACTTCGGTGTCGAGTACCTGAATAAGTTCTTTTACCTTCGCTTTATTCTCTGCCTGCAGGTTGTTTCTTTCCCCTTTATCCTGCTTCAAATTAAACAATTGAATGGGGGCTAAGCCCTGCTTTTTTGCCTCCATTTCCTTTGGAGCACTCCATCCACCACTTCCTGCGGAAAGGCAAAGTTTCCAGTCTCCCTGCCTGATAGAGAAGTGACCGCTAATCGAATGACTAATAAGGGTTGAGCGGCTTGTTTTTGGTTTTCCTTTAAAAGCAGGAACAAGACTGAAGGAATCCTCGCCACCCTGATCAATTTTCTTCTGCCCGGTAATCTCTCTCATGGTGTCATACAGATCGGTAAGGCATGCAAGGGCATTGGTCTTTTGCCCAGCCTTGATCCCATTTGGCCAGCGGACGATCAACGGTACCCGGTGGCCACCCTCGTAAATATCTGCCTTATGTCCGCGGAACCCGGCACTTGGATCGTGGCCAAATTCGGCTAATTTTTCGAAGTTGGCCTGATTGGAGCATCCATTATCACTGGTAAAGAAAACCAGGGTGTTTTCGTCGACTCCAGCCTCTTTGATTGCTGCAAATAGTTCACCCATGTGTCCATCTACCTGCATCATGAAATCTGCATAAGGATTCATTTTACTTGCATCTTTGTATGGAGGCACGGGTACGATGGGAGTATGTGGGGCTGGCAAGGGGAGATAGAGAAAGAATGGGTTTTTCTTTTTGGCCCGCTCTTTTGCATAGGCCACGCTTTTATCGAATAAATGGGGGAGTACCTGATCAATTTTAAAATCGGGTCCGATTGGACCTTCCCGATACCAGCCATATGGATCTTCGGTTCTATCAACTCCTTCTTCCCGGTCGGGCAAAGCCGTGATTTTCCCGGTATCGACCCATACATAGGGAGGCATATCGAGGGATCCGCAATGACCATAATAATTGGCGAATCCATTTATGTCCGGTCCGTTTTTCACCGGCTTGGTAAAATCAATATCCTTCCATTTCTGTTCACGCTTGTCTGCTTTGGCCCAATCCCACCCAAGGTGCCATTTACCAATCATTTGGGTGTGATAACCAACTTGTTGGAGCAAATGCCCCACAGTTGCACGTTCTGCGGGAATCAGATGCTCGCTTGTTCCATTCAGTACTCCGCGGGCAAGCCGTGACCTCCAATTGTAGCGACCCGTAAGAACGCCATAGCGGGTAGGTGTGCAAACTGCGCTTGAAGAATGGGCATCCATAAAGGTAATTCCTTCATCTGCCATCTTTTGAAGATGCGGAGTCTTGATCTTACAGTCCGGATTGGTGGGGGATATATCTCCGATTCCCAAATCGTCAGCAAGAACGAAGATCACATTCGGACGAGCATGATGTTTGGCGTGAAGGAGGCAGGATAGGCAGATACCAAGGGTGAGTAGATATGATTTCATGATTTTATAAATTTTACAGCTTTTCGACTTCGGTGAAGTAGGCACCGCCCACTTGTTTTTGTTGATTGTATATGTAAGTCCAAAGCTCAGTAATTCCTGACGGTAAGGTAAGCGTAAAATCAATTTCCTTGGAGCCTTCTTTGATCACAGCTTCGTTTTCAACTCCGGCAATTTTAATCCTAGCCTTGACGCCAACGATTATTTCATCGGCTTCTTTAGGCCATTGTCGAAGAGTTAACCGATATTTGCCGGCTTCTAGTACATTGACTAACCATGGATGAGTTACTTTTGGAATGCCTTTAATGGAACGAAAGTTCCATGGCGGGTTACCCGTTTCCGGACGCCAGTCCTGCGAGCATAGAACTGCGGGATTTTCGCTTGGATCTCCTAGATTGATAGCCACTGGTTTTAAACCCGGAGAGACGCGTTGCCAGAATGATTGATAAGCTGTGCGTAAATCTTTAACGATTCCAGGTCTTAGGATGGCGATATTATTTCGTTGTGCCGGATCATTTACGATATCGTAAAGTTCCTCTGCTTTATCCGTATTCACCAATCTCCATCTTTCTGTCATCACTACTGAATTGGTAAGGGGACCGAGTGCAAATTTGTGATGGGCTCCTCCATGATATTGTAAAAATAGGTGATTCCGCTTCCAGGAATCTGCTTTGTTTGTAAGCAGAGGGATCAGAGACAGCCCATCGACATCATATCTTTTATCAGGCTGGGGAAGTTTACATAGATCAGCAAGCGTGGGCAGGACATCAATATGTGCGGCGAGGGTTTCAATATCCCGACCTTTAGAAAAACCACCTGCCGGCCAGTGCAGAAAGAAAGGTACCCGGTGACCCCCTTCATAGATTGAAGATTTTTTGCCCCGCATTCCCGCGTTGAAACCCAAGGCCGGCTCCGTATCCAGTCCTGGAAACTTGCATCCTGCAGATGTGCCATTATCGGTCATAAAAATCAGGATGGTGTTTTCATCCAGATTTAAATCTTTTAAATGATCCCGCAGAAGTCCAAGGTTGTGATCAATATTGGCAACCATACCAAAGAAATTGGCATTATTTACTGCATTTCTTTGATAAGGTTCAGCCCACTTTGGATCTACCCGGTAGGGGCCATGAGGAGCATTACTGGCGATATACAGAAAGAATGGTTCTTTCTGGTTTTCGGTGATGAATCGCATACCTTCCCGAAACCACACATCCGTGCAATAGCCATCAAATTTTTCAAAAGTTCCCTTCCGGCTTCCGGGACGGACCCGTTCGTAGGTATCATCAAAATAATCATTTCCCCAGTAGTCAGATGCCTGCCCAACTCCACCGCAACGATGCCAGACTGCATCTTGGAAACCACGGTCCTGAGGCCGATGAGGGGCATTATCTCCCAAATGCCATTTGCCAGTCATGCCGGTCTTGTAGCCATTTTCAGCAAAGAGGTTGGCCAAGGTTTTTTCGGATGGGTGCATCATTGTCCTCCCGGCACTGGTTCGATAAGCGCCGGTCACTCCAGGATGATTTCCACTCATTAGGGCTGCCCGTGTGGGAGTGCAAAAAGGACTGACATGAAAGTCTGTAAACCGAACGGATTCTGAGTGCAATTGATCGAGATTTGGGGTCTTGAGAATCGGATTCCCATGACAACTAAGGTCACCATATCCCTGATCATCCGTTATAATGATAATCACATTGGGTTTTTCAGCCCATGCTGATGAAAGTAAAAGTAAGACTATAATGTTTAGAAATATAAACTTCATCGTCAGTGATTATGGTCTCCAGGGGTTCTTTGATTCTCCTTTGGGCTGAAGGAACTTGGCATCCACTTCTTTGTACCAGCTATGCAGCTTGTTTCTCATATCTTTAACCCTTTGGGGTTCGAGGGAGGACAAATCCTTGGATTCTCCAATATCCTTTTTTAAATTATATAGGGATACCTCTCCATTCTCATAGTTTTCGAAGAGTTTATAATCGCCCATTCGGATTGCACCTCCAGGAATTCCTCCCTGATTGGAATAATGAGGGTAGTGCCAGTAGAGAGCCTCCCGATTTAATTTTTGTCCTTTTAAGGCAGGGGTTAAATCAATGCCATCTACCTTGTGTTTAAATTTGGAACCAATGCTAGATGCTATGGTGGGAAGAAGGTCAATCGAGCAGATCATCTCGCTACTGACTGAACCGAGCTTGGTCACACCGGGGTATCGGATAATCCAAGGTTCACGAATTCCACCCTCGTAAACCCATCCTTTGCCTCCACGGAGAGGTAGGTTGCTGGTGGGACTGCCCTCGGATGTGGAAAGCCCACCATTATCCGATGTAAAAAAGACCATGGTATTTTCGGCAATACCTGCTTTATCAAGTGCTGTGAGAACTTTGCCCACTGCTTCATCCATGGCTTCCACCATGGCGGCATAGACTGCATGTTTTTGAAGAATCCTGACTTTACGATCATGGAGCGGACCAAATTCTTCTCCCGAAATCTGGGCGGCACGTTTCTTATATTTTTCCACCAAATCCTTTCTTCCCTGAAGCGGAGTGTGAACGGAGTAAAAGGAAAGATAGGCGAGAAATGGATTCTCCTTATTCTGATGAATGAACTTGGCTGTCTCATCCGCAAGCCGGTTTGGTAAATGCTCACCTTCGGGACTGTCGGGATGAAGTTCGGGGTTTTTGAAAGGAGAGAAATATTTCTTTCCCGTGTAAGGCCCACCGCTTCCCGTTCCTCCCATATTGATATCGAAGCCCTGTGCCTTTGGCCACCATTCTTTACTTGGCCCTAAATGCCATTTGCCTGCAAAAAAGGTCTGGTACCCTTTTTTCTTAAGTATTTCGGCAAGGGTTATTTCATCCAAATCCATTTTGTTATGCAAGGGAGCCGGATTGAATTTCCTAGAACGTATGCCGGAAAACCAATTTGTCGCTTTAACCCGGGTTGGATATTTCCCTGTCATTAAACTGTATCGAGTGGGAGAGCAGACTGGATTTGCGGCGTATCCATCGGTGAAGCGCATACCGGTCGCTGCCAGTTTATCGATGTGAGGAGTTTCGTAGAAACAATCAGGATTATTTGCCCCGATATCCATATATCCAAGATCATCCACGAGGAAGACCAAGACATTAGGTCTTTCAGCAAATACTGATAGCCAAAATGTGAGGGGAAGAAAGATGGTGATATAAAATTTCATTTCTACTGGCAGACTATTTTTGGGATTTCTTAAATTGCAAATTTCGTTCATGGGGTGCTTCTCTCCGGTCTTTATCAACCAGTGCCTGATTAAGGATTTTTCCAAGACGGGCCGGTTGATGAGAGGATTCAGCAAGAGCGATTAGATCCTTGAGTACCTTTTCTTTTTTGTGAGCCAGATCAATTTGCTCTTCAATATCAGTCGACAAATCATAAAGTGCCCAGTTTCCTTTCTTATCGCGGTACGCTTTCCAGTCACCTTTACGAAGTGCCCTTTGTCTCCCGAGTTCCCAGTACATGTATGTATGTTTTTCCTGTTTTCCACTACTTAGAAGAGTGGGTATGAAAGAAATACCATCGGTTTTTGGGCATTCAGTACTTGCAAGTTCAGCAAGGCTGGGCATAACATCGGGGTGATAAAATAAGTGATCAGATACCGAGCCTGGTTTAATTTTTCCTGGCCAACGGACGAGGTAAGGAATCTTGAGCCCTCCATCATATAAATAGCCTTTGCCCGCACGAAATCTTTTACCTGTTTCCGGATTTAGGTTGGGAGCAAAAAAGCCATGAGGTCGATCTTTCGTGGCAAAGTAAGCTTGTCCTCCGTTGTCACCACTGAGAAAGAAAATGGTATTCTCATCCAACTTCAGTTCTTTGAGTAATTTGATGATTTCTCCAAGTTGTCGGTCGACCATATGCATAAAAGCCGCATAGACTTTCGCATCGTTATTCGTACGCTGTCCGGCAGTCCAGGGTTTGTCTTTGAAAAGTTTCCATGAAGAATCATCCTCATCGATGCCCCACAATCCATGAGGGGGCGTCCAGGGAAGATAACAGAAAAAAGGTACATCTTTGTGCTTTTTTATGAAAGCGATTGATTCCTTAAAGATTTCCAATTGGGCATGAGTCTTTCCCTCGTAAAAGCTTATTCCGGAATTACCGGGCAGGGGAACTTCCTTACTGTTTCTGATTAAGTAACTTGGATAAAATGTATGGGCATGCACCTGATCATAGTATCCAAAAAAAACATCAAAGCCATGTTTCTCAGGAACGCCGGTCGTTCCACGGCCGCCAATTCCCCATTTCCCAAATCCCCCGGTGGCATATCCTTTTGTTTTCAGCATACTTCCCAGAGTCGGTTCATCTGCCCGGATGGGGGAGTGTCCGTTGTTCACCCGCATGGACATATTTCCGGCATGCAGTCCCGTGAGTAGGGAGCAACGGGTAGGTCCGCAAACAGGAGCACCAGCGTAAGCGTTTGTGAAGCGCATTCCTTCCGATGCAAACTGATCAATATTGGGGGTTATCAGGTCGGTACTACCCATATGGCCCGACTCAAAATATCCCCACTCGTCGAGCATAAGATAAATGATGTTAGGTTTACTTTTCCCAGTCGTATGAATTGACTGGAAAAGGGAAAACAAAATACAAACAGTGAATAACGAAATAGATTTCATCTTGGTGTATTATTTTTTTATTTGGATAAAAAACTCTTAACCCGTTTGACCTTTTCATCCCACTTTATTTTGCGATCAAAGAGTATTCCAAATTTTTGGTAATCATTGTAAGCAACTGCACTTTCTTTCCAGTGAGCCAGGTGCTGATCATATAATTTCTGCATTTTCTTACGGGCTTTTGTGTATTCGGACGAGGAGAATTGATTTGATTTCTCCAGTGGGTCTTTCTTTAGGTCATAAAGTTCATTGGAGGGCTTGAATCCTTTCTCTGCATATCCCCAGTAGAGATATTTCATCTCTTCCGTCACTACACCAAGGGCATGAGTGGGTTCTTTCCCCCAGACATTAATAAGGGGAAGGGACTGATGAAGTGAGGAAGTAGGCTTGTTATAAACGGTCATTAAATTCTTTCCGTCCATATTTTCAGGGCTTGAAATTCCGGCGAGAGATAAAATTGTGGGAGCAAAGTCAATGTTTCCAGTTAATGCTGATGTGCGTAGCTTCTTTCCTGAATTGGGATGTCTTGGATCATAAATAATCAACGGAACACGGGAGGACTCTTCATAGGGTAAGACCTTGGACCCGTATCCATGGGAACCACAGAAGAAACCATTGTCAGATGTGTAGATGATTACGGTATTTTTATCGGTACCGCTTTTTTGGAGTGCTTCTCTTATCATACCTACGGCCACATCAATGGCATAGATCTGTTGGTGATAGGTTGCCATGACCTCATCGTATTTGTCTGAATAATTCCAGGAGTGAAATCGTTCATACTGCCTGTCCTGTTTGCTTTGCTTTGAAAAGTGCTCACCAAATTTCCGTCCGTAATTTTCAGGCTTTTTAAATTTTTTATCTTTGTAAATATGATCGTCCAATGGATCAGGAGTGGCCGGTTTATGGGGAGCTTTGAAACTGATTGATAAACAAAAGGGTTTGTCTGCCTTTGCAGATTCGAGAATAAAATCTCGCCCAAACGCACCATAGGAGCGGGTGGAGTGGGGATATTCTATTGCATAATGCTTCATCGATGCATTCTTTGCTGTGGAATAATTAGTCTGTCCCGGTCCTCCTCCCCACAGATCGAAGTCGTTTTCAGGTAGAGGAAGTCTTTTCCCATTGGGTTCCTCTCTCAGATCAAACCCAAACTTTCCGGCAAAAGCGGTGCGGTAACCGTTTTTTCGTAAGAGTACAGGATAAGTGTTTTCCCAAGTCTTCCTTGGCATATCACCATGGCCAAAATTAGTTCCATGCTTGTATTCATACATGCCCGTCATGACCGATGCCCTTGAGGCCATACAGATAGCAGTGGTGTCGTAATGACGGTCGAACACCATACCGTCATCAGCTAGGCGGTCGAGCTGCGGGCTCTTTACATCCTTGTTACCATAGCAACCTAGAGAATAAGTGCCCTGATCATCGGAAAGCAGAAATACAATGTTGGGTCTTTCTGCCGCCTTCAGGTAAAAAAATACGATTGGAGCTAAGTAAAAGAATCTGATTCGAGTCAAAAAGATCATTAGGAAGGGACTTAGATTATGAGTGTTAGGGCGAGGTTTTAGAGAAACAAATCACCCTGACTTACCCAACTCAAAAGTTGGCTTCGATTAATAATGTTTTATCAAAGACCTCCGTCAGGAGGCCCTATTCTTCTTGAAAAAAACTAGGCTTGAGGTGGGTTTTGATTATCCTGCTTGGCCTGCTTCACTTGTTTGATGACCTCTCCGACCGAACTAACGACATCTCCAATATCCATATCTCCACGCCTTTTATGATTGAAAGGAACGCCGATGACCTCCGCCATTCTTTGTCCAATTCTCATCACTGCATTATTTTGCGAGAAACGGCTCATATTTATCCCTCCTGCCGAAAAGTTTGAAGAGCCTGAGCTCAAATTAATTGCCTCCTGATATCCATTATTAAAATTGAATATCAGAACAAAGGTGATTCTTTCCTTACGATCTCCGTCTGAATCCCGCTCGTAGTCACGATCTTCTTCGATCATAACATCCTTAATATCGTTAAAGGAATAGGAATTATCGGAGGCACCAAGAAGAGATTTTTTGGCAATTTTTATCTGCCTTACATTTCCATCAGCAATCAGGGTAATTGATTTATTGAGTAGTAATATCGCAATACCAATTGCTAGGGCAATCAAACCTAGCCACCAATTTGAGGCACTTTGCATAAACATTAAGATCACTGCTACTACGCCACCTATCATAAGCAGCCCTGAAACGATATAACCTAACATGGCTGATTTTTTGCATTCTAGGTAAGTCTGGGTGTCTTGAGTAATTTTCATTCGAAAGGGGGACATTAGTTTAAGTTAACATACGGCACATTAATTAATGTCATGGAAACTAGAATTGTTTCAAACAAAAGTCATTTTCCCTCTCTAAACCACTTTTTATATATTTCAGAATTTCTGCGATAATTATCTCTTGAAACCTTGTTTCCGGTCGAGCTCATTTGATCTTCCGTTTCGAGGATGTAAGTTTCCAATGTTTCAGGACCTGGGTCTTTGGTTTTCGAAATCCACTGATCTAGTTGTTCACGAAGATTTTGTAATATGTCCTTATATTTTGAAAGTTCTGCTAAGTTTTTGGTCTGCCATTTATCCTCCTGGTAAAGATACAGTTCTTCTTTCGGTCGGGTTGGGGAGAATAGTAACTGCTTGGAAAGTGAATTGAGACTGCCTTCGTCATGCAATTGCCTGAGCCGCTTAACAATTAATTTTGTATCCTTATAATTACTGGGCATGAGGTGGGGTCTTTCAGGAAAGAAGTTTTTTATGAAGAGAAATTTTTCAGATCGGACGGAACGAATTTGATCTGCTGCCTCTCCGCATCGGTCACGGGCGGCAAAGACAAATTCTTTTGGTTTGTATTGTGATGAGAGAATATTTTGGCCTTCCATTTTTGGTGGAATCTGAATACCTGCTAACGCTAAAGAGAGAGCGGCTATATCAATATGCTCAACCAAATCTTGTCTTTTTCGCCCAAATGGAATTCCGGGACCTTTGATCACAAGTGGAATGTGAGTCCCCTCATCATAGAGAAACTGTTTTCCGCGGGCATGGCTTATTCCATGGTCTGTAAAAAATATGATTACCGTATTATCAATTATACCTTCTTTTTTGAGTCTTTCGATAACCTGACCGACATGCCAGTCAGTAATGCGAACCGTATCGAGATAAGTAGCCCAGTCTCTCAAAAGAACTGAATCATTCGGGTAATACGGGGGCAATTCAACCAAATCATGCGGAGTTGGATTAAGTCCGAATTGGCTTACCATTCGTTTTTCAAGTATATCATAGTGCTTTTCCGCGGCTCCTCGTATTTTACCCCCGTGTAATTGAACCTGCATGAAGAAGGGTTGATTATCATTCCTTTTCGACCAGTCATGACTGTCATATATCTCAGTGTCCCAGTCGAAATTGTAGTCTGTCTTTCCCCTTCTTCCCGTTTTGGTGGGTAGGCTTCTGAAATCAAAATTTTTCAGTCCGCTACCAATGCATGTAAAATATCCTGCTTCCTGAAAAATTTCAGGAATGGGTCTCACTCCATCCGGTAATGGAATCCTGTTTTTGCATCTGCCGCTTCGATGATGATGGGCTCCAATCGAATTTTGGTACATACCCGTGATTAAGGCAGTACGGAAGGTGGAGCAGACGGGCGAGGTGGCGTAGGCCTCGGTAAAAAGAAGACCCTCTTGTGCCAGTTTGTCCACATTTGGGGTTTCGATCGCTTTTTCCCCATAACAGGAAAAGTTTGCGGACATATCATCAACCACAAACCAGAGAATGTTTGGTTGTTTCTCTGCCCAACTTTGGATTCCTGTTAAAGTGACTGTGAGGAGTAGAATTTTAATTCTTATCATGAATATAAACTCCTTTCTGTACTGTAATTTAACAGAAAAAATTTCTTACTATAAAAACCTTGGATGTACCGATTTTCCACTTTTTTTGGAAAGCGGATACTTAGGTTTCCATGTAGGATGTTTCTGCCCTAGCCAGGTTTGAATCTTATTCGATAGGTTGGAGGCGACCTTTGGATGCTTTTTGATTATGTTTCTGTCTTCTCCAATATCATCGGTGAGGTTGTAAAGTTCCCATTCATCGGCTTCATAGAAATAGAGTAATTTATAGCGTTTATTCTCGATTTCATCAATTACGACCACACAAGGTTGAGCCCGGATGTCCATGTATCCGGGGAACAAATAAAAGATGGGAGATCTCCGGTTTTTTAATTTTGGATTGAAGAGAATATCGGCAAACGATTCTCCATCCAAAGGATGTTTTTTCTGAGAGGGAAGCCAAGTATTCCCCGCGACCTCTAATAATGTAGGATAGAAATCGATTCCGTGAACCATCCTGTCGCTAACCGTATTTGCGGGAATAATACCGGGCCAGTAAGCAATCAGGGGTACGCGTATTCCTCCTTCCGTAAACATTCCCTTAACCCCACGCAAGGGCAGGTTGTCTCCATGCGTTCCCCCGTTGTCCGAAGTAAACAGAATTAGGGTGTTTTTTGCGATACTGTCACTGGTGTCGCCATTTTGGTCCGGATCATCCAGAGAATCTAGAAGCCTTCCAAGAACCGCATCCATGCCTGAGATGAAACCTGCAAGGTTTGTTTGTTTGGAACCTCTTGACATTGCGGCATCTTTTAAATCCGGTCTGGATTGAACGGGGCCATGGACCGCATATGCATGCAGTTGTAAGTAGAAAGGCTCGGGTTTGGCGGCAAGTGACTGAACGGTTTCCTCCATGGCATCGGCTAGGGCATCGCAAACATGTTTGGGTTTTCCAATCTGACTCTTGGAAATGTGGAACTTTTCCACATAGGATTCCGTGTAGGGCTCGCCAAAGCGGTCGAAGTCTCCTCTTCCAAGTTTTGTGAACTGCCAACTATCCTTTCCTTTCTTGGCAAAGCATGTGGGTTGATGTCCCTGCGTATATCCTCCAATGTTGATATCGAAACCTTGGTTTTCAGGCATGGTTGATTCCCCAGAATGACCTCCCACATGATATTTCCCAATGTGAGCGGTGTTATAGCCATTTTTTTTCAATGCTTCCGCAATGGTGACTGCTTCACTGGCCACATCCTGCCTTTGGTTTGGACCTTTGAATTGAGCCTGTTCTTTGGTGATACCCGGTTTTTTGTTTCGATTCAGGTTCCCCACGATATAGACTCCATTATTGACGCGTGCGGGGTATTGACCCGACAGCATGGCGGCTCTGGAGGGTGCGCAATTTGGCTGAGTGTAGGCATGTGTGAAGCTCAAGCCCTTGTTGGCAATCTTTTCAATATTGGGGGTCATGAAAGAACCGGTGTGAGTGCCCATTGTGGCTTGTTTGGCACTGATCTGATTCCATCCCAAATCATCGATCATATAAACAATCAGGTTCGGTTGCTTTTTCCCGTAGGCGGCCATTGAAAAGAAAAAGCCAAGCGTTAAGGGCTGGATAAAGTGCTTTATGAATTTCATACAAAGCCAACTATCTCGATAATGACGGTACATCGTCAACCGAAAGAGGATCTAACAAGATTGTTAGATCTGAATACTCATATCAAGGTTTCCCTGCTGTTTTAGGATTATGAAGACCCTCTGCAAGTTCTGCTTTTCTTCTTATTAAAAATTCGCTCGAAATCAAAGCAGCTTTTTTTCTATCTGTTTCGCTGTAGTCCCAAAATTCCTGAACAATTTTTTCGCAAGCTGGATAGTGGGAACCATCATCTCCAACTTTTTTGCGCAGTTTCGCAAACCATTGTTTCAGGGACTGAACGAGTTTCGCGTGTTTTGGATCATCATAAATATTTTTCGTTTCATTCGGATCTTGGATCATGTCGTACAACTCCCATCCAGCAGGTGTCCGATAGTCCCCCTGATAATTGCATCCGTAAAAGTAGATCAGTTTGTACCTCTTGGTTCTCATTCCGATATGTGCGGGGTTGTCATGGTGAGCCATATGCATCCAGTACCGGTAGTAAGCCGCCTTCTTCCATGCTTTTTTCTCTTCTCCTGTCTCTAGTATGCTTTTGAATGAACGACCTTGAACAGATTGAGGAATTGAGCCTTCGGCAAAGTCTAGCAGGGTGGGGGCAAAATCGACATTTTCTATAATCGTATCAAATCGTTGCCCGGCTTTGATTGATTTTGGGTAACGGATCATCAGAGGCATACGCATCGATTCCTCATACATCCATCTCTTGTCCTGATAATCATGCTCTCCCAGCATGAAACCCTGATCGGCGGTGTAGACGATGAGCGTGTTGTCCATTTGGCCAGTGGCTTCAAGATGAGCGAAGAGTCGCCCGAGATTATCGTCGATACCCTTTACGCACCGGAGAAATTTTTTCAGGTAGGCGTTGTAGGCAAAGCGGGTGTTTTCCTGATCGCTAAATTTCTCTGGATCATAGTCTTTGGGGAATTCATTGGGGAACCTTTCTGGTAAGTCACGAAGATACGAACGCCGGGGGTTGCGACTGCCAATGGAGGTACCAATATGCGGAATGAGTTCGTCGTTCCGCCCGCGGGTTGCAAGAGAACCAAATTTTGAATCTCTTTTCCATAGAGTTGTCGGCTCGGGGATCTTTATATCAGCCAGATAATCTTCATATCTTTCTGCATTCTCAAAATAGTCATGCGGTGCCTTGTAGTGGTGCATTAAAAAGAAGGGTTTTTCATCCTTTCGGTTTTTCAGCCACTCAAGAGTAAGGTCAGTGATTGCATCCGTGGAATGTTTTTCCGGAAATTCAATGAGGTTCTTTCCCCAGGGTTTTTCTCCTCGAATACGAAAAGAAGGCCCGTGATATTTTCCCTGCCCGGGAAGGACGCAGTAGTAATCAAAATCTTTGGGTTCAACCTTCAGGTGCCACTTGCCAATCATTGCTGTTTCATAGCCAGCTTTCGCCATTTGAATGGGTAACATCTGTTTGCCTGGTAAGACTTTACCGCTGAGATCAACAGCACCATTAGTATGATTATATTGCCCTGTAAGGACGCAGGCCCGCGAAGGAGAGCAGATCGAGTTGGTACAAAATGCATTTTCAAAAAGAGCACCTTCTTTTGCCAAGCGATCCAAGTTGGGAGTGGGAGCCACCTTGGCTAACCTGCCCCCATAGGCAGAAATGGCATGGGCAGCGTGATCATCCGACATGATAAAAAGAATATTCGGTTTTTTACCTTTTGTTGTATTGATTAATGAGAGTAGGATTAATCCGAGGAGATAAAGATTCTTCATTTGTTTTGTGAGAAAGATTATGGTTTTCGTTTAGGTTTTACGATGAAAAGAAAGGCAAGAATAGAAACCAATCCGATTAGGCCGTAGATGCATTGCCAGGGTAAGCGTTCCAGTGGTTCAGCCAGTTCATAGGAAGCAAGAAATCCGTAGATGCAAAAGGCGGTTAAAAAAAGGAAAGGCAACCCCAACAGAACTTTAATCATTAAGGAAGATTCAGGCAATGAGCTCTTGGATGACCTGCCCCCCAAATTGACTGAGTTGCTTGTATCTGCCTCCGTGAAAGTAAGTCAGTTTATTATCGTCCAAACCAAGAAGGTGCAGGAGGGTAACATGAAAGTCACGGATAGGGTGGGCAACCTCCACTGCTTCCGCTCCGATTTCATCAGTTCCGCCCACAATGGTCCCGGCTTTGACCCCACCTCCTGCCATCATAATGGTCATTGCTTTGTTGTTGTGCCCTCTGCCAATTGCATACACTCCACCCCTACGGTTATTATCCGGGGTTCTTCCAAACTCTCCCATCCACAAAACAAGGGTGTCTTTGAGCATGCCACGGCTTTTAAGGTCTTTGATTAAGGCCGTCATCGGCTGATCGACACTTTTGATACGGGCTGCATGTGCCCGCTCCAGGTAGTCGTGACTATCCCAGCCGCCGGAAAAGATTTGTACAAAACGAACACCTTTTTCCACCAGTCTTCTGGCCATGAGGCATTGCTTACCAAAGGTGGAAGTATCTTTCTGATTCAATCCGTATGCCTCCTTGGTTTTTTCTGATTCTCCTTCGAGATCAATCACCCCGGGTACTTCCATTTGCATACGATAGGCTAATTCGTAGCTTTGCATCCTTGAATCTAATTCCTGATGATAGGAATGCTTTTTCGCGTGCATTTCATTTAGGAAAGATAATTCGTCTAGTGCCTGTCGCTGATGCGAACGGGTTTTGTGGGCAGGCCCCTGTAAATCAAGAATAGGAGAACCGGTCGGACGGAGTCGTGTTCCCTGGTATTGTCCGGGAAGAAATCCATTGGACCAGTTTCGTGAACCACCCTGGGGTAGGGCTAGTTCCGTCATGACCACATAACCCGGAAGATTCTGGTTAAAAGTTCCCAAGCCGTAATTAACCCACGCACCTAAAGCCGGGTCGCCTCCCAAACGACTGCCGGTGTTCATATGAAAGAGCGCTTCCGGGTGATTGAGTGACTCCGCAAAACATCCACGATAGTTGCAAAGCTCATCGGCGACTTCAGGAAGATGTACCCACTGGTCACTCATATCCAAACCTGACTGTCCAACTTTTCGTGAACTGTAGGGGCTGCCGACGAAAAATTTATCCCCGGATTCGAGGGTTCCGGTTCTTTTGGATTCTGTTTTATGGAGGTTGTTAAGCTTTGGCTTGGGGTCAAAAGTATCGACCTGGCTGGGCCCGCCCTCCATGAAAAGCATAATGACATTCTTTGCTTTCGGTTGGTGCATCGGTTTTTGCCGAATAGTCCCGTAATCTGGGTCCTTCGCCAGAAGGTCGGTCATGGCTAATGCCCCGAGCGAGGAAGTCATTCCGTAAAGAAAGTCGCGTCTGTTCAGGTGTGGAATAGGAAGATTTATGGCTGGATTAGTAGACATACATAAATTCGTTGGAGTTAAAAAGGACAAGACATAGATCAGAAAGGGCCCGGGTCTTTGCCGAAACTTCATCTGCTTTTCGATCTTGCTGGTAATCTTCAAATACCGGGAGAATCTCCTGGTATTCAAAAGTCTCGCCGGTGTTTTCCTCGACCAGAGAACGAGTGATCGAACTGGGATATTCTATAGCCAAAGGTTCTGAAGAGTGATGATAAGTGGTCATCTTTTGGACATATTTTTTGAGCCTGTCCCATTCCTTTGCACTGGGTACTCGTCCATATACCAGCTGAACTGCTCTTTTGATTTGTGAATGGAGGTCAGAAAATTCTTTTTCTATTCGTAATGCCAAAGCGATTGATCTGTCATTAATGAGACTGCTGTTGAGAAGAGTGAATGCCTGGGGTGAAACCGATTCAGATACCCTGTCCTCACAGGAATCATTGGGGTTGGGTTGATTGAAAAGTTCCAGGAATGGATCAGGTTGTCCTCGAACTCGATAAGCATAAATGGTGCGCCGGTTCCTCTGTTGCCGCCATTTGGACGGTTGGTAAGCTGGGGCCAGTGAAAACTGAATCATGCGGGGTTGCAGGGCGACTTCCATATTAATTTCAGGCATGACGGGTAGGCCGCCAACTTCTCGGTTCAACTCTCCTGTGCTTACGAGAATGGAGTCCCTTAATTCTTCTGCGGCAAGTCTGCGGGGTTCCCGGTAGGCAAGTAAATGATTTTCAGGGTCTGTATTACGCAGGCTTTCCATTTGGGGGTGGTGCGTACCCATTTGATAGGCTTGAGAAGTCATGATCAATTTGTGGAGGCGCTTAAATTTCCATCCATGTTCAACAAAATCTGCGGCCAACCAGTCTAGTAGCTTTGGATGAGTCGGTTTTTTACCCTTGGCACCAAAGTTATTTGGGTTTCCGGCAAGAGGCTTACCGAAATGTCTTTGCCAGACCCGGTTAACAATCGATCTGGCGGTCAATTGATTTTTAGGATGGGCAATCCATCGGGCAAGTTCCAGCCTGCGGCCCGCGGGTGCATCCGTTATAGCAAACGCATCCTTCTCCTGACGAGAGGATGGCAGGCCGAGGGCACTGAGGACTCCTGGGGTAACCGGGTCTCCAGGTGCTTCCAATGCTCCGCCCATAAGAATCCTGGTCACGGAAGGTTTTGAGTCCGGAATCTTCTCTGGCATTCGCATTTTCTTCGAATTTAAACTTTTAGGGACGGGTCCATTATAAACACTTTGAGCAAGTGGTTGATACCTTTCCAGTCGGCGAGTCCAGATCCAGTCATCCTGCCTACGAACCTTAAGTCTGCCAGTTTCCGTTGGGGTTAATCCCACATGCCTTGGAGGTTTCTCTTCGTCAGGAAGGCTGCGCCTTTTGTTTTCGTCCAGATATTCCTTGCCATGTTTAGCAAACCATTTTTTGGCCGCTTCTTCCTGTTTGTTGTAAAGTTCTCCGTATTTACTTTTTGCGAACGAAAGCATTCTTTCTGTAGCTTCTTTACCGGCGTTCATCCCTTTCAGGTTTTCCTTTTCTATAAAAGGGGCAGGTCTTTCAGCCAACTGTGTTTGGCTAAAAACAGAGTAGAATCGATAGTAGTCTTTAGCTGGTAAGGGGTCGAATTTATGGTCGTGACACTTGAAGCAACGCATGGTTGTGCTTAAGAAAGTCTGCCCCACCGAGTTAACCACATCATCCAGATACAACTGACGAGCCTGGGGTTTTAGCACCATTGCCGGGTCCCATGGGCCCATGCGTAAAAATGATGTCGCCACCAATAATTCGGGGTCTTTTTCCTGCTTCTTCTGGCCTTCCCAAATTTCATCGCCGGCGATTTGTTCGATAATAAATTGATCGTATGGTTTATCGTCGTTAAAGGAGCGAATCACATAATCCCGATATCTCCACATATTTGAACGTTCATAATCATTGGAAAAACCGGCCGTGTCGGCATAGCGGGTTACATCGAGCCAGTGCTGGCCTGAACGCTCACCAAAATGAGAACTTTTCAACAGTTGGTCGATAAGATTCTCCCATGCTCTTTTTGGCATTTTCTCCCATTCAAGTCGGAATTGGTAAATTTGATAGGGAGTTGGTGGAAGCCCATGAAGATCGTGGTAAGCTCTTTTGACCAGCGTCCGAAAGTCAGCTTTTGGAGCAGGTGTTATCTTATGCTGTTTCCATTTCTCATTCATGAAGAAATCGATAGGGTTTTCTGCACCGCGAACGATAGGTTTTTTAATAGGTAGAAAGGCCCAAAGATCTTCTGGTTTATAGCGTCGATAGGTCCAGTCATCCGAAAGGCCTCCTGAGGTTGAAACAATAATTCCCTCGTCGGTTTCAATCTGGGTTCTCTCTGCCCGTTTAATTTTTTCCTGAACCTTTTCCTCTGGCCAAGGTGCCCCGAGCTCAATCCAATCCCTGAACCATAAAATTTGTTCTGCAGTGAGACGGTCATTTTCTTTGGGCGGCATTTCATAATCCGGGTCTTGCCATTGAATAGCAGTCATCAGCAGGCTTTCTTCAGGCTGGTGAGGTACAATAACCTTGTTGGAGGTTTCGCCGCCAAGGAGGATTCCTTCCATGGAGGACAGATCAAGATCTCCTTTTACTTTACCTTGTTTCTCAGAATGACAGGAAAGACACTTTTCCTGAAGAAGTGGGCCGATTTTTAAGGCAAACAGCTCTTCTCCCTTTGAGGGGGAAGCTTTTGAAGGTTCGCTATTTAAAAGACAAAAGCTAGTGGCGAGCCAAAGTGAACAAGGAAGAAGTCTCACAACTCATAAAATATTTTCACCCAGAAAATAGACAGCTTTCTCAACATCTCGATTCAATATAGCCTCTACTATACGAGTGTGTTCTGTAATCGATTGTTCGTAGTTATCCAATCGTGAATATTTCATAATCATACGAACACTCAGTCCAATCCATGTACTTTCCAAATGAGGAGAGGCTTGAGCGACCCAGTAACGGTGAAGGGCCAAGTCGTTTTCGGCGACTTCGGGCAAAGAGGCCACTTCACAGGCATCCTTGAGCCGCTCAAGCAAAAAAGAAATATTATCCAAGTCATCTTGCGATGCAGTGGGCACAAATTTACTCATGCAATATTTTTCAAGTTCCAATCGCATCGCTACCACCACATCCCGTTCTTCATCGGTTAAAAGGGAGCTGACCCGCACTCCTTTGTTGGGTTGATATACCAAAACTCCCTCCTGCGTGAGTTGCATCAGGGCATCCCTTACGGGTCCACGACTGGTTCCAAATCGGGTGGCCAGCTTTTGTTCACGCATTGGCTCATCGCATTTGAATTTTCCGCTGATCAAGTCCCTACGAATCACATTAGAAATGCTCTCTCGGTATGCCTGCCTTTGCGGGAATGATTTCATCATGTGAAGATTCGACTAAATCATTTTACCGGTCAAACAAATTGTTAACAATTCGGACATAATTCAATGAATACCCTAAAATGTTTGCACTAAGGACTTAATACAACAAGTTTTGCGTGTTTGGTATCGGGTAATTTATAAAAGCGAGTGGTTTCACTGGAGTTGGAATTCCTTACTTTAATCCGCCAGCTATGCCCGGTAAATGATTGAATGAAGGTATGGTCCTTATGTCTTAAGGAACGGGGTTGCCTCAGTTTTCCGTCAAAATCGACCCAATGCATTTCAATAGGTTTACCGGATAAGTTATGCACGAAGAAATTACATCTTTTACGCGAGAAGGCGGAAACAAGGCCGTCGTTATCCTCTACCGCAATAGCTTGCTTGGCTTCTTCGGGTGCCAGGCTCTCCTCTCCCTTTTCAAATTTCTGGTGCCATTCAACTAAATCTTTTGGCCAGACAAAGGGTGGTTCTTTTCCAGGTTGAAAACCTTTAAGGTGTGGCTCGCGAGAAAATCTTTTGGATATATGCACATACCTCCAGTCCTGGTCTCCGAATTTTTCTTCTATTAGTTCAGCAATCCTCGGATCGGCCTGGATTAACTCTTCCCGGGTATCGATTGTTCCATGTTCCCGGTCGTTTGCCCGGTTACAGTCAAACCAGGATTGAACAGCTTCTGCCCAATACTCCGATGGGTTGGTGGCGGCATAGGTTCCCTTCCAGATTTCTTCCGCGATTGCTTGTTCGTAACAATGAATTAACTTCGTTTGAAATTGTGGGTCCAAGTCATTGATCGCCATGCCATGGAGGGCATGGGCAAATTCGTGAATAAGGATGTTTTCCTTTTTGTAAGGATCACTTTTGAGCCCAAGAAGGTTTTCTTCCCCACAGCTGACCGATGGGCGGGCATGAGTGGCTCCTAGACCCCGAGCCCGCTTATCCCAGAAAACGGCAGGTGACATGTCGGCATGTTCTGGAATATCCGTGGTGAATTCATCCCTCGCCATTACGGAAAATCTTACTTTGTTTTCTGCAAGTTTGTTGAGGTACTCAGGATGATTGGAGGTCATTTGAGCGATCAAGTAAGCCGCTTCTTTTAAAGCATAATCAGATACCTTGGAAGAACCCAGAATGGAGAAGTTTCCGATGGCTACTCTTTTTTGATAGAAATCATCCAGTTGTAAGTGCTCCCTTATTTCTGGCGCCACTGAGGTGACTTGAAATCTTTCTTCTTTGGCAAAGGTATTAACTTGGCTTTGAATTCCCAGCCACAGGAGTATCCATAGAGAATACAAGTGGCAGCCTGAATCCATGAAAATCAGTTCGAGAAAAATCGGTGATTGGTATCCCCTCCGCTGAGGATGTAAGCCAACAGATCCATGATTTCTTCTTTTTCCATCATATTAAGCAGTCCGGGGGGCATCGGCGAAACCGTAGATGGGCCCATGCTTTTGACTTCTTTTCTTTGCAGACTGGTTCTTTGATTGGGGTTATAAAGGTCGGTGTTCAGGGTAACGCGGTCGCCATTAAGGTTAACCACAACCCCGGACAATGTCTCCCCGTTCTTCAGGGTTACAAAAGTGGGAACAAACTGTTCATTAATTTCCTTACTCGGATACATGATTTGTTCCAGGAGATCATGGGGTGAGTAGCGTCCGCCTGAACCGGTAAGGTCGGGGCCGTTCATGCCTCCCTGATTTCCAAAACGGTGGCATGCATAACATCCACCTGCGGCAAACATCTTGCGACCAACTTCAAAGTTTCTATCCTTTAATCCATTAGATGATACTTTACTTAATTCATCTAATTCCCAGTTCTTAACGAATGTCCGACCGGCCATTGCCTCAGCCATAACTTCGGCCGGTGATTTGATTTCGGGTTTCTTGGCAAGTAAGCTGGCCAAATCTTTTTTTTCCGTTGGGCTTAAGCTTGCAACCGCATCATTTCGAATAAATTCGATAAACTTGGTGAAGCTTGCACCGCCCCGGTAGTTGGCCGCCTTTAGAAACCAATTAAAATATTGAGTCCGTAACTCTTTGGACCATCCGTTTTGCAGGTTACGCAGGGACCGGGCATATTCCATTTGTTCTTCCTGGGTCGGAGCCTGAGTTAAGAGGGCTATTCCTTTCTCAGCCACGGTTGGGGCTTGAAGATAAGCAAGAGTCTCGCAAAGCAACCAATTCATTTCGAAGCTTTTAGCGGGAAATTGAGGGTCGAGTTGAGCGATAATTTTCTCTGTCAACTTGCCGGATGGTTTCCCAAACCGGACCATGGCTACCTGATAAGTTCTCACCAAAGAGAGACGCTCACTGGGTGTTAATTCGCTCCATTTGATTTGAAGAAGGGATTGGAGAATTTTTTGCCCCATTTCCCGGTCAATGGGAGAGTCCGTATCTTTTCGGTGAAAGGGGTCAATCCCTGCCGCTTTGGAAAGAGAGAGAAGAATATTTGCCCGTTTCCCCAAGTCCTTTTCGGTGAGAGCTTTTGTCGCCCATTTCTCAACCGGTAAATGCTGTATGGCCATGAGGGCCGCCCAGCGAACGAAGCGGTCTGGATGGTCACTATGTGGCCAGGCTATTTCAAGGGCTTTGGAGTGTTTGCCAATATGCAGGTTTTCCAGCTTGTGGCGTAGTTTTGCCAATTCATTGACTCGAAGCTGTGTCGAAATTGGAGCGGTTTTTTCTTCCCCCGTATAACTTACCCGGTAAAGTCCAGACTGCACTTTTCTTCCGCCAATAGCAAAATACATGGATCCATCTCCCGGATGGATAATGGCATCTGTTACCGGTAACGGGCTCCCGGTGATAAAAGTTTCTTTCTGGCCGGAATAAGTACTCCCATCAGGCTTCATATGTACGGCGTAAATTTTACCCCAGCTCCAATCCAGAATGAACATTGCTTTCTGATATTTGGGTGGAAATTTCGCACCGTATCCAAAGGTGACTCCGGTAGGAGAACCAGGTCCAATATTTACCACGGGGGGCAATGTGTCCGGATAGAATTCGGGACGCTTCCCAGTCCCGTTCCGCCAACCGTACATGGATCCACTGGTGACATGACAAATACGGGTTGGGCGATACCAGGGGGTGTTGAAATCATATTCCATATCCGCATCATAAGTAAAGAGTTCGCCATCTGAATTGAAGCCTCCGTCGAAAATGTTCCGGTAGCCGGATGAAACAATTTCCCAATCCTTTCCATCCGGTGACATTTTGTAAATGATACCGGCGGGAGCCAGTCGGTCGCGGTTATGTCCCCGTCCATCAGGCATCCTTGGAAGCAGGTGATCTTCTCCCCAATCCATTGGTACCCGGGAGCGGTTTGCCTCGACTGGAGTGGTGTTGTTGCCTGTGATAAGGTAAATTGATTTTTTATCGGGACTGAGAATGAGGGCATGTACCCCGTGGTCACCGCGTGCCTGCATGCCCCGTAGTTTTTCCACTTTATCAAGCTGGTCGTCTCCGTTTGAATCCGTGAGTCTGTAGACCCCGCTCTCCATCTTTTTTTCGTAATCGTTCACCGCAACATAAAGACTGTTAAATGCCCAGAGCAGTCCGTTGGCGGCACGGATCTTAGCGGGAACCTTTTCGATATCACTCTCCTTGAGCGTTTTTCCTTTAGCAGGTGCGGGAAAACGATAAAGACCGCCGAACTGGTCACTGGCGATGATACGGTTTTTGTCGTCGAGGCAAAGGTTTACCCACGAACCCAGTCGTTCTTTGGGGACGGTGAAGAGCAATTCCACTTCGAAACCGTCCTTTACAGATATGCTGTCAATCGGGGTGGCTTTGGAGTCAAATTGAGCGAATGAGGGAATGATTGAACAGCTCCCCAGTAGGAAAACAAAAAGAAGAGTTTTGGAGTTAAATATTTTCATAATAAAAGTAATGTCGGGTGTCTTTTTTTCTTACGGGTCGGAGTGCGGGCAAATAGGTTGAAGAGATTACTGGAAATCTCTAAAGTTTAGTAGGATTTAAATCATTGAATGCTAAGAAATCAATGGGTTTTCTTATTAGAAATTTAATTATAAGTTTAGATTTTCGGGTTTGCAAAGCGGAGGACTTGGAAGTTCAGTTTATTGATGAAATCGTCTTTGCTAGTTCTGATTGTTACAATTTTTGCAGCATACCCAGCCGAATGGGTTTATTCATCCAATGAATCGATTTCCATTCAGGCTCGTTTTGAAAAATTTTCAGATTCAATGAAGGGGGTTCGTTTTACTGGATTTTTCACAGTTGATGGAACCGACCGACCACCATCGGAAGAGACTTACGAAATTCATAGCGTACAAAAGTTTGGTGATGAAGACCTATGGATATTCACTGCCCGAATTAAGTATGGTAAAAAGGATGTAACTCTGCCTATGCCTTTACCGGTAAAGTGGGTAGGGGATGTACCGGTAATCACCATGCAGGACTTAAATATACCCGGACTCGGTACTTTTAGTGCGCATGTGGTAATCGATGGTCAGAAATATGCCGGCACTTGGTCTCACGGTGAGGTGGGAGGCCACCTCTATGGCAAGATTTCCAAAATCGACCCAAAGTAATAAGTTTGGCAATGGAATCTAGATTCTGGCTCTACGCATATGTTTCATTGGGCGGAGCTGTTCTCTTTGCAAGTGGATATTATCTTGGGCTTTCAGGGGAAAACGACACCAAGATAGAAGCTCAAAAATTTGTATCGTATCAAAATATAAAAGAATCCCCCAAAGATCTACAAAGGCCAGGAGTAAAAGTTGTATCGCAACCTTCTGCCTCCAGCATGGGTTTTGATTCCACGGTAGATGAGTCAAATAACCCAGTGGAGGAAAGACAGCGGGGTGGTATTCGGGAAATTCTGGATCAATTTGTGAATGAAACCAACCCAGTTTACAAATATGCGACATTGGCTGAAGCCATGAAGCAATTAAATCCCGATAATTTGGAGGAAACCCTGGAGGTTTTTGAATCCATTCCATTTGGTTTCGAGAATATGCAGGAGTACCGGATGCTTCTTTATGCCTGGAGCCAATTCGACCCTTATGGTGCCATTGATTATTGTAAATCAAGGGCATCAGGGATGGGAGCCGGGTTTGCAGTGTCAGGGGTTTTGGAAGGTTGGGCATCACGAAGTCCTCAGGATGCACTCGCATGGGTTGAGAAACCTGAAAATCTGGGAATGGCCAAGTTATACAATTTTGGGCTTATTAAGGGGTGGGCATCCACGGATCTGGAAGGTGCCTCCGAATATGTAATGAATATGGAAGGAGGTGAGGAGGTGGAAAAACTGGCAGGCACCCTCGCAGAATTTTACAACAAACGAGGTTTTGGAGAAGCATCCAGGTGGGCAGAAGAAATTGAAAATCCAAAACTGAAGGAAGCCGCTTTCACAAAATTAAGCAGGTCACTCGCTCGAGACCAACCAGAGCAGATGGCAAGCTGGTTGGGGGAGCATTCGGATAAGAAATATGCGACTAAGGCTTTTGAGAATTTAGGCCTTCGCTGGAGCGAAACGGACCCGGAGTCTGCGATTGATTTCTTTTCTGAACTTCCGGAAGGGAAAAATCAGGAACTTGGAGTAAAAAATATAATAGGCAACTGGGCAAAGAAAGATCCTTTAGCTGCTGGAACTTGGCTGAATGAACAACCCGCTGGACCTCGTTTGGATTCGGCCTTGGCAAGTTATGCATCCACAGTCTCCCGTGATGATGCCGGTTCTGCAATGGAGTGGGCGGTGTCAATTTCAGAGGAAAAACTCCAGCAAAAAACAATTCGTTCGGTGGGGCAGGAGTGGTACCGGCAGGATAAAGAGTCCGTGGAGGCCTGGTTACCTCAAAGTGGTTTATCGGAAGATTTACAAAAGAGTATCCGCAACCCTCCCAAAAAGAATTGGTGGCAGAGCTTGCGGGATTTGTAACTACTTAGCCTGTCTGATTTGTATCCGTTTTTTCCGCTTCCAGTTCTTCACGCAAAATGACGAGATATTTAGCGGGATTTTTTTGAAATTTGGGAATGCAGGGTTTGCAACAAAATTTGATCAGGGTTCCGTTGTGTTCGTAACTCACGGGCTCTCCCATTTCTCCCAAGTCGCTTCCGGTGACAATGCAAAAATCAAGGGGATAAAAATTCTCCAGAAGATCTTTTTCAGCCGAATCGGAACAACCATAAAAGAGGCTTAGAAAAACGGAGATGACTATACTAATGAATCGGTTCATAGAAACTGAAGATGTGGGCTGAGTCCATTCTGGTCAAGGCTTAGCAGCCTGTTGACTATAATCCCGTGCCCGAAGATTTCGAAAACGCACAGTTCCTCCTTTGCCGTGATGCTGAATGCCGAAATGTCCGGAGATGTCCTGGAGGTCACTTGTATCTGCCACGAGCTTGCCATTGAGATAAGTTTGTACTTTTTGGCCATCACAAATAACCCGAAAATGATTCCATTGGTCCGCAGAAAATAACCCTTGAGTGCGTGCCTGATATTCCGTCTGCGTGCTCTTGTCTGGATATAGCCACCCGCCCATACCGATCCCATAAATGCCAGCAGGTTTTGCACGGTCAATTTCACACTGATATCCTTTGGGTTTCCCATCACCGCCAGACAAGCGGAAGCCAAGCCCAGAATTAAAGCCTGGGTAATCCTGTGGGATGATTACCTCACACTCGACTTCAAAATTTTTCATTTTCTGGTTACTGATCACCCAAACATTACGTTTGGAAAATAGATGCAATTCTCCCCCTTTAGCTTCGAATAATTCGACTTTTGTCCTGGGTGTCCAATTGGCAGTCGATTTACCATCAAACAGGGATACCCACTTTGTTGTGGTTCGTGATATTCCAGCAGATGTAAATGCCGTAACGGCAAGGATATAGATACTCCAAATTTTCATGGGGACTAGGACAGGTTCAGGGGACCACCCTTGCAAAGTGCAGGATTACCGAAGGTTTCCAATGGATGTCCAACCGCATGGGCAAGACTGATCAAAAAACGATTATGAGCATTATTTTCACAATCCATGGACCTTCCCATTCGGAACCCGAAACCATTGCCTGCGAGAACAAATGGAATATGGTTTAGGGTATGGCTGTTACCCTTCCCGAGTTCGTTGGTCCAGATGACAAGAGTATGATCAAGCATCGATCCTTTCTGTCCAGGCTCCGGAGTGGTCTCCAGTTTTTTCAGGAGGTATGCGAGTTCCTCGGCAAACCAAGTATTGATACGTACGAGTTTGTCATAAGCATCTTTATTTTTATCCGGTTCGTGGGAAAGGGTGTGATGGGCATCATCAATGTCCAACCAGTTCATCTTGGCCTGCCCGACAGATTTGGTGTATTGAAGCGTGGCTACCCTTGCGAAATCATTTACAAAGGAATTGACCAGCATGTCTATTTGTAATCGGCCGAGTTGTGGGAGATTGTCGTTCTGGTTACGTAATCCTTCAGGTAATTCGGGAGGCTTGGCCGTTAGGTTCGATAGCGATGATCCGTTTGCATACTCTTGATCCATTCGGTTGACCAGTTGGGTATGCTCGATCAAAAGTTTACGGTCAGATTCTGGTAGCTGGTTGGCGACTTTGTTCAAATCTCCCCGCAAATCTTCGAGGACGCTGCGGACCTGCTTTTTTTCACGAACATTCCCGTACAGTTTACGATAGGCATCATAAGGGTCGGCTAGCGGAGTAACAGGTTGGTTGGGGCCATCGTAGGACATACGAGTCCAGGGATCAGCTGTGTCCTGAACGCCGACTCCAAAATGCAGAGCACCAAATCGGGTACGGGTTTCTTCCTGAGATTGTAAGTGTTTGCTTATTTCACGATCGATGGAAATTCCTTTGGGCCAGCCGGATGGAGTATTGCCGCCGCCCATTACATTTCCGGGAAAAAGTTCGATTCCAGTGAGCAAACAACTCATCCCTCGCATGTGGTTGTCACCGTCACCTCTCACTTTATTGTGAAGATTCTTCAAAACAAGCATTTTATCGTGAAATGGCTCGAGTGGTTTAAGAATGGTTTTATGTTCAAAGTCCTCCCCGATCTTTTCAGGCCAAAATTGATCCGGGATTGTCCCGTTCGGGCTGAACATGACAATGAGCCTTTGTTTCGGGGCAGCGTTCTTTGCGTCTTTTGCAAAGAGACTGGATGATTGAGATAAAACCGGTAAGGAAAGGCTTGAGAGCCCAAGTTGTTTTAGAGCTGTGCGGCGGTGTATCGGATTTAGTTTCATTGTAGAATCGATTATTTGGCGTAAGCAAAACCATCTGAAGCTCCCTGAAAACAAAGTTTCAGGTAGAGCTCTTGTATACTCAATTCGCCTTCGTTTAACATTTTCGCAAGTTGATTTATTTCAAGTTTATCGTAGCTCGGGGCTGCTTGTTTGGCAAGATGCATGAAAAGTTCACTGATAAAAGATTTTGCAGGTTGCGAAGAAGTAAGGGCATGTTGGAGGAGATCATTCGCATCTTGGAATTCCCGTTTCTCTCCTTTGCTATCGAGGTATTCTACTTTCAAATCAATGGGTTTGCCTTGAATCTGGGTTCTGATTTTGCCGGTTGCATCGAAGTTTTCCAAAACGAATCCTGAGGAATTGATTTGGTCGTGACAACTCATACAATTTGCAGCCTTGGTCAGTTCAGTTACCTTTTGTCGCATCGTCCAGTTGGGATTAAAATCAGCGTTTCTAAATGAAACGGCTTCGGTGGGAGGACGAAGGGCCCGGCCCAGTATTTTTCGAGCGGTAAAAACACCCCGGTGTATCGGCGAACTTTCCTCCGCGTAGGAATGACTGGCAAGAATGTATGGATGGGTGAATAAACCCCTGTGTCCAGTGACCGAGGCATTCAGCTCCACAAAACCGCTTGAATTATTCTCAGCCGGATAGGGTGCTTCGTAAAATTTCGCGATTCTTTCATTCACCTGAATTTGGTCCATGCTGAGAAATTCCTGCCAGGAAATAGTTTTTTCCCAGATCGACTTTTCAATCCAGCTCAACAGGGATCTTCGTAAGTCTAGAGCCAAAGCCGCATTAAACTCAGGATATTTTTTGAGGCTGATGGTGGGTAGCTCTTTATTTTTCATTTCCAGCCAGTGCATCATAAAGTCGTTGAATTTAGCTTTTGTCCGTGCGTCTTTAAGCATCACTTTGGCCTGACCCTCCACTTGCCATTCCTTGAGCAACTGATCACGGTCAATCAGGCTGTGTATTCGTTTGTCGGGGATTGAATCCCAGAAATAAAGGGCCATTCTTGAGGCCACCACAAATGGATCTTTATTCTTTTTGGCAAGACTTTGCCATTCGGGATAGAGGAAGCGTGGTGACTTCAGGGTCAGGAGGACGATTTTTTCGATGGAAATATGTAAGGGTACATCTTCACCAAATTTGGAGTTTATATAGTGATCAACTTCTCCTGCAGACAATCTTTCACGAAATGCGTAACGAACAAATTCTTTGGCGAAGGTAATGATTTTCTCTCTTTTCTTTTCGTCTTTTTCATTGGTTCGAGCAAGTCGCAACATGCGAATCCCCGCAAATTTGGCAGCCTCAAGAGCGGCGTAAGTGATGGATTCATCCCATGTGGAATCTACCTGAATACCGCGTTCATACCCATGGGAAGCGTCATCAGGAGGAAGCTTTTGCTGGCTTACGAATGAGGGTGGCACAACCTGGGTAAATAAATATTCAGATGGAATAATTTCTTTCACTCCAACCGGTGTTTTCCAACTTAATTCAATCGAGGCATTTGGATCATCAAATTTAAAGTAGTTGAGTTGAATTGGATAGGGTCTTCCACCGAGGAGATAGAGTTTGGTATTTTTTTCGCGGAGTACTCCAGCGGTTACCTTTTCATCAATTGTCGGAGGGCCAATGGAACGGTTTACGCTCAGTTCGAAACCGTTGGGTGATTTAACAAAAAATTCATACCATCCAGATTCACGGGGTAAAACCGAACCCTCCCAATAGACCGAAAATTTCTTTGGATTCATTCCTTCGAGTGCGGCTTTTTCTCCGTAATTGAAATTGATAAAAGGATCGATTTGATCGGCATGCATTTTCTTACGCTTGTTCATGCCCTCTGCGTTATAATATTTTCCCTTGAGCCCTTGGACGGGCTTGGAAAGAACGGGCTGTCCTTCAAATTGAGCGAATAAATCGGTCACAGATTGCCGAAATTGCCTGTTGGTTAGACGGGCAAGCTGGATTCTTGATTCTTTCCGAAAGAGCTCGGGTCTTTGGTAGAAGCTCTGGTAAATAAACCGGGAAACAAGCTCGGCATCCTTACCCTTGACTTCATCCGGGTCATAATCGGGCATGGTTTTGCCTATGTAATCAGTAAGTTTTTGGAGGGGCCAGTCACCGACCAGAGGCTTTGAGAATTCATCTTCCACTCCTTCACCACCTTGGCCATGGCACTCTGCACAATATTGGGCATAAAGTTCTTTCCCTTTATTTAATTCAGGACTACTCCAGATATTCGCACCGCAAAGAGAAGCGATCATTACCAAAGCCAAATTTATCCTAAATTGCATCCAAATCAGGATAAAAGATTCTTTTAAAAATCCAATGTCTAATGAAATATTAAGCTAAGATTGTTTTAAAAGGAAAGGGAGGGGTGTAATTATGAAATCCGTTGCCAAAGAAACATCCATTCTTCGTTTTTACGACCATCAAAATGGCGTGGTTTCCAGTCTTCGATTAATTTTAACTCTGGATCAAACCGGTTAATGATTTCTTCCCGACTAGCCCCAAAGGGAGGACCATCCTCGTCCAGCGGGAATATGAAATGAATTGCCAGAAAATAGCCGCCCGGCTTTAACCAGTTCAGTAATGACTTCGCGTACTCTTCCCTTCGATCGGGATCAATCGCACAATACAAAGTATGCTCAAAGATTAAATCATAGGGTTCTTGAGGTTTTTCATCCAGAAAATTGCCTGGGAAAAAAGCCAGGTTGGGCAGAGAATCATATTTCTTTCGGGCATCGGTTAAAGCAAGGTCTGCGAGGTCCAGACCGGTGGTTTCAAATCCTGCGGTTGCCCAGGCGGAAGCGTCATGTCCGCGCCCGCATCCGGGGACCAGCACCCTTGTTTCCGGATCAAGTGTCTGTATTTTGAGCCAGTCCACCAATCCCGGAGCCGGCTTTCCTTTATCCCAAGGCGTGTCTTCTGTCTGATATCTTTCCTGCCAGTCTGTTTCTTTCGTCATCCGGCACAGTATTGAGCTTGTTTCTTATTTTAGCAACGCCTTGAGTTGATGATCATGTGTTTTTCGCAAAAACAAGATGGATAAAACCGAACCCAGAAGGGCGAGAGCCATATCTGACTGGGTATCCCAAACATACCCTTGGGTCCCTAAAAAAGCGTCTGCATCCTGTCCTATAATTTCCGCAGCCCACCACTCGATCAATTCATAAAAAGCGCTGAATGCCAGACAGATGGAAATGATGATAGAATTTCGCCATCCATCGCCATTTACGACCTTTTTGCGTAAAAGAATCTCTCTGGCAATCAGGGCGGGCACGAATCCCTGCATTAAGTGGCCGACCTTATCATAGTTGTTTCTTTCCCATCCAAAGAACTCACTGATCCAGTCAAATAAAGGAACTTCCGCATAGGTATATTTTGCACCCACCATCAGCACAATACAGTGGAGCAGAACCCAAAAGTAGAGTAGGGGAGTAAGGGGGAACGACATACGGGTTTTCGCCATAACCCAAAGACCAATAATCGCCGGTCCCGCTTCCAAAACCCAGGTCAGTCGATCTTTTGGTTCCATGCCTGACCAAATGAAAACGCTAAAAAAAAGTCCGAGCCATAGATAAGCTTTACTGGAAAGTGATTCAGGTTGCTTCACGGTTTTTATATCTTTTGCCATTTAATAAAGTTCCGATGACGGTGTAACGGATCAAGTATTGGTAGGATAGCAGCAGTAAAAGGCAAGTGACTATACAAACGAAGATAAGCTTGATAATTCCGGGTATTGCCCAGTCTGCGACCAAGAATTGTATTATTTGTATGAGAGGCAGGTGGGCAATGTAGAGCCAGTAAGAGGAATCAGAAACAAAACGAATTTTTGAATTCTCCCTGGAGAACCATTTCCGAAATAGACCCATCAGCCCAAAAATCATCAGCCATGCAAAGATGGCTGAGCAAAGGGAGATCAGTTCATAGTTCCAGGATTTGTCTTTTTCTTCGATTACAACTAACGCTGTAAAAAAAAGAATGGTGGCGAAAGCAAAGCAGACCGGCCAAAAACGGCCGACTTTTTGATGGAAATCTTTAAAAGGAAAGCAGATTGCACCGTATCCAAAGAAGACCGCATAATACCCCAATTTAATCCAGTCAGGCTGGAGAAAGACAGCAGTCGATGGCCCAAATACCCCATCGTCTCCATTTCCCATGTATAACTGAGCCAAGTAGGTTAGGGGGATCAACCATAAGAGTCGTAGGGGAGATTCAGCAAGCCACTTGTTTATCCCAAGGTCAGGTAGAAATTTGAGTGCCCAGGCAAAAATGACAAACCCGAGTGTGAGATAAATTAAATCATAGAGAAACCAGAGATGGTGGGTGCAGAATTGACCAAACATAAAATAATTACGAGCGAACCATCCGTTCCTTTCATCGAGAGAGGAAAGATCAGTGGCGAGTAATTCTCTTACCTGCTTTCTTCCTTCACTAATTTTCATCCAGTTAAATGGAATTTCTAAAATATCCTTTGCCACCCACTCGGTTATGGCTTGATTAGCCATCATGGCCTGCTCGGGAAGAGCACCATCTTTGTTTTTGAGCATAGGGTTGGCTCCGAGTTCAAGAAGGGTTTCGACCGATTCTGTCTGGCCAAAAAAAGCAGCCACCAATAGCGGAGTTGATTGATGACCGTCTTTCGAATTCAAGTTTGCTCCCTTATCTGCAAGCAGCCTGATTGTTTCCACTCGATTCATGACTGCCGCCCAATGAAGCGGAGTGAACTCCTTATCGTACTTTCCATTGATATCAGCATCCTTTTGAAGCCACTCCCTTATTTCCTTTAAATTTCCTTGTCGGGCAGCTCCACCAAGATCATTAGGAACTTGATATTCAGGATTTATGATAGTGTTTTTTAAGGTTCCGCTTTGGTTTTCTTCCTTACTTAAAAAAGCTCCCATGTTATTGAGAATGGGGAAGAGTAAGGCTCCGAATATAAAAAAAGGTAAGACAATCCGCCTGGACCTGTTTTCCAATAGACCGAGAGTGCCTCTTTTTTGCCACATCATCCTCGTGAAGAAACCACTAACAAAGAAAAAGAGAGACATCCTAAATCCATGGATGAACATAAGCGGAATCATGTAAATCTCTGATTGATCATTATCCTGAACCGGCCAGATGGGAATGGGGGTAAAGGAAAGCAATCCATGGAGAACGATGCCCAGCAACATGGCAAAAGCCCGCAGAGCGTCGAGGTCGTGATATCGTGTTTTTTCCAATTTTATTAGTTTGTTATTGGCCAGTATATCCCGTCCATGTCTCGCACGCTGAGGGAGTTGATGTCATATTCAATCAATTTTGCGACGACCAAAATGATGGTTATTGGGTCCATGTAAACTTACAGCCTTTTGGGATTAAAGGGTGTTTTGGGAGTTTGGCCGCTTGCTTTTTTTACGAGCATTTTTCTTAGTGATTTCATTACCGCATGGTTTTCTTTGGTTGCATTCTCGGCAAGGTTATTAAATTCCATCGGATCAGCATAATGATCATAGAGCTCGACTCCGTTCTTTCCTTCCGCCCAGTCGGAATAACGCCATCTTTCCGTCCTTATGCTTCGCCCCATGACTGGATCTTTTAGCCGGTCATCTGCAGGGCGTAAGACCTGGGTAATTGCGGTTCCATTCCATTGGGTGAGTGGGTCATCCAAAAGCCTCTTAAGAGAGCGTCCTTCGACTTGTTTTGGAGTTGGTAGTCCGGCCAGTTCGGTGAGGGTGGGGTAGATGTCAATGAATTCGACAATGCGACGACATGCCTGCCCATTTCCTTTTGACATCGGATTGCGGATGATCAGGGGAGCTCTTGCACCCTGTTCAAAGAGTGTCCGTTTTTGCCAGATACCATTATGTTCGCCTAGGTGGTAGCCATGATCACTCCAAAAAACTACGATTGTATTTTTTGTCAGGCCGAGACGGTCTAAGGCATCGAGCATTCTTCCAACCTGGGCGTCGATAAACGACACGCACGCATAATAAGCCTGCATTGCCTTGCGGCAGGTCAATTCATCCAGTCCATAATGGGGAATGGGACAGTTATGAGCGAAGGCAGCGGTGGGAATATCTTCACGGTCATCGCTCGGGGCGAAGGGTAAACGCATTTCCTCCAACGGATACATGTCGAAGTATTTTTTGGGTGCAACGAAGGGTGTGTGTGGGCGGAAGAAACCGGCTGCAATAAAGAAAGGGTCTTTTTTGTGCTCCTCCATCAGTCTGATTGCTTCCGTCGCAATCATTCCGTCGGTTTGTTCTTCGTCTTTACCATCTGCCGCCAACCAGCTAAGGGCAGCACTAATCTTTCGGTGTGGTTCCGCATTGAAAACAAGATGTTCATCGGTTTTGTCACGACCTATGGGATTCACGGTTTTTTGCCAGGACGGGGGATCATCAAACCCATCGGTTCCAATCGATGCCGGCACATTGTAGTGATAAATTTTTCCGACTCGCCCGGCCCACCATCCATGCTTCATGAATTGTTGAGAAAGCGTGACTGCATCAGGTACTTCATCCCGAAAATGTCGGTCCAAGTCATAGACCTTGATCGTATCTGGACGGAGTCCGGTCATCACGGATGCCCGGGTCGGGTTGCACAGGGGGAGCTGATTATACGCGTTTAGGAAACAGGTGCCGGTGGCTGCGAGACGATCCAAATGGGGTGTCTTTGCAATGGGATCTCCAAAGCAACCGAGTGCACAGGACAGATCATCGGCTGCAATAAAGAGGATGTTTGGTTTTGTATCTGCAGTAAGCAGGTGACTGATCAGAAATAAAAGAAAAAAGGAATGTTTCATTTTTAATGGTTAAAAAGGTCGGACGGTGAGGGATTGTAATTTCCAGCTACCCGGAGCTTCGACACCCCAGTGAGGGCTTGGATCAAGAATGAGCATTTCCCCTTTTTTTAGAATGCCAAGATCGCTTATGATTCCCTGCTGGTCTTTTGCGTCGTTATCGGCATCCGTGCAATAAATCGCAAGTGCCGATCGATTTCCCATCCGCAGAGAGCCTCCGCATGAACCTTCCTTACCGGCGGTTATGCCAATAGATTCGATAAGCACATCCGATTCAAAACGAATGGCAAAAGCCTCTCCCGGCTCCACTCTTTGGGATTTTTGACCCTTTATTCCCAGCCCCTGTTCATCACGCACGCCATCCCCTCCCTTTACAGATACAAAAAATGTCAGGGGGGAAGGTACCGGTAACGGATTTCTCCAATCAAACTCGAACCGTTTTTTCGGTGTAATGGAAATGAAACGATGACCACCTGCATTTCGGTGAAGCCGGGCGGTGGAAACTAATTCTTGGGTCAGGGGCTTTAATCCCTCTTCGGCGATACGATTCTTGGATTCCATAGGATCTGACGATAATTCAAAAAGTTCAGTGGGGTTAGCTTTACCGTAGCGCAAAAGAGAATCATCAAAAAAGATCTTCCATTTACCTTTGATAGGTTTTCCCTCAACGATCGGGTTGTCGATCCGCATAGCACAGGCAGCTCCGTTTTCCGCTTCCTTATGATCGTTGTAGAACATGGGGCGGTTGGGTAATGTTTTCCCTTCCCAAGCCGGAAGGATATTGTAACCGTCTTCCGCACCCTTTTTGCCTTCCCGTAGATTGGGAAGAGGTTTTCCCAGGATCTTGGAGAAGGTGCTATACAGATCCTGTAATCCGACCAGTTCAGAACTTTTCTCTCCAGGACTTTCTGCATCTCCGTTTCCTATTTCTCCTTCGGGCCAGGATACGATAAAGGGAACCCGGTGCCCGCCTTCATAACAACTTCCTTTATTGCTTCGAAAAGGACCAGTGGCCGTTTTTGCGGTTACTTCCGCACCATTATCTGAGGTAAAAATGACAATGGTGTTTTCAATAAGTTTCCGGCTGGGTCGTCTTGGATCCTTGGTTTCTTCGAGAAAATCCAGCAGTCTTCCCAATGCTACATCGTTTTCATAAATATAATCGAGGCGTAGGGATGCAGGGTCGCCCGAAACCATCCTGCCGGCTCCCTTAATTTTCTTCCCACCAATTTCCATGTCCACCGTGTAAGGGCCGTGGTTGGAATTACTCGGGTAGTACAGGAAGAACGGGTCAAAAGAGGTTTCACGGTTTCGTAAATGCTGAGTAAGGAATTCCATCGCATGGTCGGAATGGCGACTACCCAAAGAGTGAAGGTCATAGGCTAAATCTCCTAAGTTAGCCAGTTGCTTGCCATTGCCTGTGGCTCCAATGATGCGACGATTATGTATATGTCCGGGACCAATTGTCTGAGTGGGAGTGTTGCGCTTCCCTTTATTATTTTTTCCTGTTTTCGGTCCGGTTGTGCCAGCATCGGGGCCGGATGTCCCGTGCGAGCGCGAGGTAAAGCGGGCATAATCAAAGCCATGGTCACAGGGGCCGTCAAAAACATCCTTGGTCAGGTCAGCATCTGCCCAGCCTGCAGCCGGTTTTCCATCGGACCGGGTATAGCGGAGCCCAAGGTGCCATTTGCCCACCATCGCAGTCGCATAACCGCAGGATCGAAAGAGAGTGGCGAGGGTAGGGCGGTCCTCCTCAATGAGCGGATCGCCCTGAACCCCAAACAGTACCCAGTGTTTCATCCGGGCACGCCAGGGGTACCTCCCGGTAAGTAATCCGTAACGTGTTGGGGTGCATCGGGAAGAGGGGGTGTGGGCATCGGTGAAAAGCATTCCCATGTTTGCCAGCTTTTGCATGGCCGGTGTATGTATCTGTTGGGCGTCAGAATTTCCGGTGAAAAATTGATAAGCAGAACTATCTCCCACACCCATATCATCTGCCATGAATAGGACTACATTTGGCCGGTCTGAAATTTGAGAATAGGCGATGACAGGTAAAAGAAATAGAAACGCAATGTATTTCATTCGTGGAATCCTACTTGGGCAGACAGATTCCTTGCAAGTCGATTGGTTCTCCGGTTGTCAAAAAACGGAACCCAAGAAATAATCTTTTAAAAATTGATTTCCAAAGTGGGGCCGGACGCTTCCGGATGAGAGTCGCTGGCAAAGGCGTGGACCATCCCGCTTCCGCGAATTTCAGTAGTTTGTCGGGTAACAATAAAAGTATATTCACTGGTATTATTTTCCTTCAGGAAATTTGTTAGTTCCTGACTCTCAATTAGGACTGATCCGCGCTCCTGACTCCGCGGAATTTCAAAGTTACCAATCAAAGTGGCCGCTTCGATAGAAGGGGCCTCTTCCCATTTCAGGTCAAGCCACGATTCGATTTCACTAAAACCGGCAATGGCATAGACTTGAAATTGGTTAACCTTGGGCAGGTATACTCGGTACCCCAATCCG
>CACFTI010000018.1 GCA_902569115.1 uncultured Verrucomicrobiota bacterium
CGGAAAGCAATATCAATTTCTTTATCGATTGGGGGAATGTTATCTGCCATTCTCCAAGCGATTCCAGTGATGGGCTCAACACCATTGTGAATGGAAAACTGAAAGTGTTCGCCTGAACCAACGGATCTTGGTCTCCCGTTTAATCTGACTTTTTCAATTCCAAGTAAAGGTTGTGGATTACCCTGCCCAAAAGGTGCCAGTTTTTCAATTTCATGCAGCAGATTGTCATTCAATTGATTTTGTTGAACAAATGCATCTATTTCCAAGTACTGATCGGTAGTGTGAGTTCCAATCTGAGATTTGACTGCGGTTAAAAATGCCTTGGTAAATTCTTCTAGATTTTCCTTAACGATGCTCAAGCCAACGGCCACCGGGTGCCCTCCCCAGTGTAAAAGAAGGTTCTTACACTCTGCCAATGCTTGCACTAAATCCAATCCCTTTACACCTCTTCCAGATCCGCGATATTCTCCGTTTTCTGATTTTGCCAGGACGAGGCAGGGTTTTCGCAAGGAATTTGCGAGTTTTCCTGCCACTATCCCTACTACTCCTGGATTCCAGTATTTTCCATCGCCATAGGCCACTAGGGCCACTTCTTCTGAAAACAAGTCGCGGGCTTGCAATTTTGCTTCTTCAGTGAGTTGAGCCTCGATGAATTTTCTTTCCTCATTGTATTCATTCATCTTTTTAGCTAACTCCTTACAACGTTTTGCATCGCTTTCCAAAAATAGGGAAGTTGCTACAGTAGGATCATCCATTCTACCACACGCATTGATCATGGGGGCTAATTTAAAGGTAATATCTTCACTTTGGGGATATAAATTCCTGTCGATTCGACTCTCTTGTAAAAGAGCGTTTAAGCCGATCGATGGGTTGTAGCCCAAATGTTTGAGTCCGAATTTGGAGATAATTCTGTTTTCTTCTTGAAGGGGAACTAAATCCGCAATCGTACCGAGTGCGGAAAGGGGGAGGTATTCCTTAAGATCAATTCGCTCTGCAGTCTTTGAACCTTCTATTCTAATGCTTTTCACGATCGCATGCGCTAGTTTAAATGCGAGGCCTGCGGTACATAAGTTGACCCACGGAGCATTTGGACTGTCGAATAAATGAGGGTTTAAAATAATTGGAAAGTCCGAAATATCTTCCTTAGCTTGGTGGTGATCGACCACGATGAGGTCTATGCCTGAATCTTTAAGAAAGATTGCTTCCTCCATAGAGTTGGTTCCACAGTCGAGGGCAATAACCAATGAAAGGTCTCTTTTCTTAAGCCCTCTTTTTAGGACATTCATGGTCAAACCATATCCTTCATCCTTTCTTCTTGGTATGATTAGGCTAGATACACCACCTAGTTCTGTGAGAACCTTTTGTAGGATACTTACCGATGAGATTCCATCCACATCATAATCACCTACGAGAAGAATTCCCTCTTTCTTTTTAATAGCATCTTTGATCCGTCCAACTGCACGATCCATGTTCTTGATATCAAAAGGATCATTCAGATGTGCAAGTTTGGGACTTATGAAAGCTTCAGCATCTGCGATCGACTCTATATTTCTCTCTGCAAGAAGTTTCGCGACGAATGGAGATAAATTTGTGGAATTCGCTAGTGTGTCTGCAATCTTTTGGTCAAAAGATTTTTCCTGCCATTTAATAGCAGGCTCTTTCATGTTTGCGGACAGCTTAGAATATTATTTGGAAGTGGATGTTTGCCACTCGTATTTGGGCAAGATTTCTCCTTCTTCCACATGCTTTCTATCACCTTTGTGCCAAAAGTAGAAAATCGGACTTGCAATGAAAATAGAAGAGAAAGTTCCGGTTACGATTCCGATAACGAAAACAAAAGCAAAATCGTTGATGATCCCTGCTCCGAAAATCCAAAGTGATATGGCAGCCAGGAGCGTCGTGAAACTCGTAATGATTGATCTTGAAAGCACACGATTGATCGCAATGAGAATTATTTTTCTCAGGTTGGTCACAGGATTTAGTTCTAACTCCTCTCTTATTCGGTCAAAGACTACGATGGTATCATTGATCGAGTATCCGACAATCATGAGAATAGATGCAATCATGGGGGCAGTGAATTGACCTGAGCAGAGCGTTCCCCCTGAAAGTGTACCCAGTAAAACAAAGAGGCCAATCGTCATCAATACATCGTGAACGGTTGCAACGACCGCACCTATCGCGTAGCCCATTTCAAAACGGATTGCCACATAAAGAAGAATACCGATAAGAGCGACTAATACAGATGAAATTGCATCACTGGTAATTTGGTTACTTACCGATGCTCCGATATTGCTCATGCCTTCCTCGACTAAATTAGCGGAGGGGAATTTTGCTTGGAGAATAGAAAGAGCTTCACGACCTTTCCCAACTTCTGTTTGCAAGACGAGACGGGAGGCTTCATCCCCAGATCCAACTTCCGAACGATATACATGTTGGACTTCTCCGACTTCGGGGGCACTTGCAAAAGTGCTCTCCAAGTCACCGGCATCAATCATCTCAGAAAAAGAAATGATACTTTCTTCACCGCCACGAAAATCAATTCCTAAAATCCGGTCTTTATTCGAATAAATTGATGCGATTCCCACTGCAACCACAAACCAAGAGATCAGAAAAGCAAGTTTACGATATTTATGGAAATCTATTTCAGCTCTTGGATCACTCTTTGCAATGGTGCTCAAACTAATCAAATTTTTTACCCCTGATGAAACAAGCACGGTAAGGAGAAGGCGACTTATGAAAAGTGCACAGAAGACCGAAGTAACAATACCTATGGCTAAAGTTATACCGAAGCCTTTAACTGGGCCAGTGCCAAGCCAGATTAGGATACTAGCAGTAATTAAAGTAGTGAAATTAGCATCAATAATGGTGGAGAAAGCTTTTTCATATCCTCCAAGAAGTGCATTCTCCGAGCTTTTTCCAGCTTTTAGCTCCTCTCGGATTCTTTCAAAAATAAGGATATTTGCATCTACAGCCATGCCGATCGTGAGCACAAGTGCAGCCATACCAGGTAGGGTAAAGGTGGCTTGGAATATTCCGGCTAAACAGGCAATAACTAAGAGAACATTGGTACCAACAGACAAAACAGCAACCAAGCCACCGGCTTTGTAATAGACAACCATAAAGGCGATAACGAGAACTGCACCCAAAATACATGCCTGGAGACTGCTACTTAAAGCACCCGATGCAAGGGTGGGGGAGACTTCGTATTTCTCTCCAATCTCGAGGGAAACTTTGAGAGGATTGTTCAGGATGTCAGAAAGCATTTTCGCTTCTCTTTGATTAAAATTTCCTTCAATGACTGCACTTCCACCGTCAATTTTTTGTCTGACTGAAGGAGCACTTTCCAATTGACTATCCAATACAATCGCCATTCTGCCAGGTTGGCCCGTTACCGGGTCTGACATTTCAGCCACCTGTCCTGTGAGGTCAGCAAAAATTTGAGCACCTTCAGAAGTGAAGTCTAGCCCGACTTCCCATCCTCCCATTTGATCTTGGCGCGGATAAGCTTTTTCAATGATTTCACCGTCTGCTGACCATAAACGCCTGACCCAAATGGGTCTTTCATTTGCCTCGGCGTCACTTCGTAACATCGCAACATATGGAATCCCTTCATCATCTGTCCATTCTTCGCCGGTTTGAGCAGGAGGTGCATTGGAATCAACATTGACAATTCGAAATTCTAGTTTGGCAGGCTTTTGTAAGTCTTCAACCATACCCGGATCTTGTTTGGTTGTACGGTCAGGAATTTGAATCTCGATGGCATTGTCCCCTTTTTTACGGACGAGTGTCTCGGCCACTCCAAATGCGTTGAGACGCTCGCTCATGATCTCCACGACTTTATCCATGGGAGAAGCACCTCCTTCCAATGAACTATCACTTTCATTAAGATCTGTTACTTCCATCGTGAATGCAATTCCCCCGCGAAGATCTAAGCCACGCTTGATTGCCGCCTGAGAACCTCGAAGCAGAGAACGAAGAACCAATTCATTTCTTTTTTCACGATCTTTCATGTGACTTGCACGTATACCGGGTTTAACCAGAACCGGTACAAGTCGGGAAGCAACTGTTTCTAAAACGCCTTGAGGTGCTTTGAAATAGGCGGAATAATCCAATTGATTGCTTGTTCCAAAATCACGAAGTGCACGGAAATCTATAGCCTGATCCTCAGGTAATTGTCTTCGAAGTGTTTCTATCACTTCATCGAATGTTTCATATCCAAGGTGATTGGACGAATTTGCCTCAGATGTTACTTGGCTCTGTGCATATTCTCCGAGCTCTCTGTTTTCGAAGGGGGAGATAAGCCCAATGCTGATAAAAATTATTAAAACGACGAAAAGAAGTTTCCAAACTTGAGTCTTATTCATGGTGCTAGCAATTGAGTTCCCGAGGTAGGGAAAAGCTTTATATGATCTTTTATTCTACTTTTGCAGATACAGCGTCTTTGGCCACTTCCACTTTCACATTTTCTGCAATTTGTACAACAACACGATCATCTTTAACACCGGTAACTTTACCGAATACTCCTCCGATCGTTTTGACATTGTCCCCTTTTTCAAGAGCGTTAATCATTTTTTGGTGCTGTTTTTGTTTCTTTCTTTGCGGTGCAATCAATAAAAAATAGAAAGCAACAAAAATGAGAATCATGGGCAAAAAACCCATAAGTCCTCCTCCGCCGGATTCACCGGGTGGCGGAGCCATAGCGATAGTGTGTAAAAGTGAAGTGAGGTCAGTCTGATCCATAGTCGAAGCGACAGAGTAAAACCTTATTCTTGAGCCTTTGCAAGCATCGATAGACTCGGTTGTAACGAAGTTTCGAAGAAATTCCGTTACATCGAATTAAGATAAATCACCCTTAACTATACGAACATCACGTTGAGGAAAGGGGATATTCACTCCATTTTCCTTAAAACGATCCCAAATACCCAAAAGCACTTCGCTTCTAATATTGCCAACTCCATTGGAAGGATCATCGATCCAGAAACGCAGTTCAAGATCAATTGAGTTTTCACCAAATCCTGTTATCAAACACTTGGGCTCTGGGTTCTGTAGGGTTCTACTGGAAGCATTTGCTGAATCTAAGCAAAGCTTTATTGCCTCTCTTGGGTTTGCATCGTATGAAATCCCGACTGGTACACGCACGCGAACATTCCGGTCACTGAAAGACCAATTGATTACACGATTAGTAATTAAATCTTCATTTGGAATTAAGTGTTCTTTGCCATCACGGGTTATTACCGAGGCATAACGGGCCCGTAATGAATTAATCCATCCGTAGGTTCCCTCGATTTCGATTACATCTCCTGGTTTTATGGAGCGGTCGATGAGAAGGATTAGACCGCTCACCAAGTTAGAAACTACTTTTTGTAAACCAAATCCTATACCGACACCAATCGCACCCCCGAGAATGGCAAAAGATGAAAGATCCAAGCCGATCGTCGAGAGGGCGATGGCAAAACTCATGACAACCAAAACGGTTCGGAAAACTTTTGCTAATAATACCTGTAGAGACGGTGGGACATGTGGGAGTTGCTTGATTCTTTTTTCACCTGCTCCACCTAGAAAGGAACTTCCCCAAAGCAGAGCCAAGAGAATGCCTAAACCATTGATCAAATCGAGAACTGAGATTTTTCTCTCTCCAAATTGAAAAGAGATCATTTCGAGTAATTCAATGGTTACTGACAGAATTCCGAAGCTTTGCAAGGCGGCTAAGCCAAATAAAACAATAGCAATGGTACGCAACCAGGTCCGGTTACTTGTAAAGATTCCAACCATTCGGTAAGCCATCCAGGCAACTGAGACATTAAATGCGGGTCTAATAAAATCGGATGTATCGAGGTGTAAGCTCTGGAATACTGATAGACATAGTACCGACAGAAGAAGGAAAGTAGTGGGTGCTAGAAGCCTAAGGGAGCGGTTTAACCACTTTTCTGAGGTCGTTACTCCTGACTGTTGAAGGAAATTCTTCTTAATCAAACGGGTCATCAGTGACGTGAACACTGCGGTGATTGGAATGATCACCAACAAGGTCACCCATTGCAGTCTTAATTCAGTATTGCTCCACAACAATTGTACATTTTGCCATGGTATCTGATCTATAGGTAACACGATCTAATTACTTAATTCGTGGAGATAGATGGCAATTCAATTCGGTTCAAATAAATATTGGTGCTAGTATGCAAAGAAAGATATTCCCAATTGAATACATCCAATAAAAAATCCGAGAAATGCCCCAACTAACTCAATGAATTTGAATTCTTTCTTCATCAATTGATTGAGGAGTTCCTCTAGTTTTTGCGATGAAAATGCATTAACTCTTTCTTTAACCAATTCTTGCACATTTAGATTCTCTTCTAGCTTTTCTCCCATGCCCTGAGATGTGGCTGATAAAAAGTCCTTTAGTTCATTCTTAAAAAGACCTGTAACTTTTTCGACCATTTCATCGCTTAAAAACATGGCAAGCATCGGAAAAGCCTGAACCAGTTTGTTCCTGATAGTCATCTCTATTCTCTTCCCCACTTCGTTCATTGCTTCTTCACTGGTGGCAAATTCCTTTATTTTTGCTGAAACATCTGAAATAGAGAAAAGCTCATCGGCAACCAATTGACCAAGTTTTTCTGCAAGTGCGTGTTGCCGCTTAGGAAAGACCCCGTGAAAAGTAATTCCTAAGAAGTTCTTGGGCTCTTTTGGATGGAAGAGCATTTTGACTGCAATATAGTTAGTCATCCAGCCGATTAGTGCCGCGATAAATGGAAGCAAAAAGAGAATCCAATGGATTTCGTTGGATGGATGAAGCTCGGTGCAAGCCAAAAAAGCGGGAAATAAGTCAGAAAGATTGATCACAGGCAAAAGTTAGTTGCTAAACGGTTCGATTTAGTATCTAAAGAAAATATGTGCAAGATTCTAATGGTGACTTTATTACTAGCTTTTACCTCCTGCACTCAAGTGGTTACACTTCCCGTTCGCACCTTATTGGATATGCCCTCCAAAGTAGAACGAGTTAGAACTTCATCCACTCACGATCTTACCACAGATCCGGAGATGTCCTCCTCTTCCAACTTGGACTAAGCCTAGTTCAATAAGCCAGCGGGTACTACTTGGCTTATCTTCTTCTCCTTCCACCGAAAGACACTTGCTTACCAAACCCGCGGTTCCTTTTTTTGGATACTTGAGGACTGGCTGGTGCCAGGCTTGATGGTTCATCCCGATAGTTGAATTCATCGACAAAATTTCTTGGTAGTGGGTTACCCAATAGTTTTTCAATTGAGTCGACCAATGACAATTCCTCCGGTTTGCATAGAGTAAAAGCTTCTCCCTCGGTTCTTGCTCTACCTGTGCGTCCGATCCGGTGCACATAGTCTTCCGAATGTTGAGGAACATCGTAATTAATCACATGGGTCACATTGGAAATATCCAAGCCCCGGGAGGCGACATCAGTGGCACAAAGAATTTTGACATCTCCACCCTTAAACTCTTCAAGTGCCTTGGATCTATCGCGCTGTTTTAAATCGGAATGAAGCACGCGGACGGTTTCTCCATGTTCTGTGAGCCATCTGCTAATCTTATCGGTGCCGCGTCTTGTCTGGAAGAAAATGATTAGGTTCTCGAACTTAATTCTTTTTAATAAAGCGATCAGCAAATCGAATTTCTGGATCGCAGGCACCGGGTAAAGAGCGTGACTAACGGTGTCAGCAGCCGAGATTTTGATATCTATTTTTGCTTCTGCTGGTTTGTCAAGAGCCCACTTCGATAGTCTCCTGACTGAATCAGGGATAGTGGCCGAGAAGAAGAGCGTTTGTCTGGATTTTGGGGTTTTCTGAATGATCTTGGTAACATCTTCGATAAAGCCCATATCCAGCATGCGATCAACCTCATCTAGAATCAGAATTTCAATGTTCTTAAAATTCAGGTTTCCTTGGCTTAGATGATCCAACAGCCTGCCAGGAGTGGCTACAATAATGTCCGGCTCATTTTTCAACTGTTCCAATTGCTTGCCGTATTTTACTCCCCCGTAGAGCAGGGCCATTCGCAGATCGAGAAATTTTCCATATTTTTTGAAATTTTCTTCTATTTGGATGGCAAGTTCGCGGGTTGGAGCCAAGGCCAAGAGACGGCAGGCTCCATGACTTTCAAGCCGGTGAAGGCTGGGTAGAGCAAAGGCGGCAGTTTTTCCGGTTCCAGTTTGGGCTGATCCGACCAAGTCACGACCTTCTAAAATTGGGGGAATTGACATTTTTTGGATCGGCGTCGGGTCTTCATAACCCATCTCTTCGATCGCTTTAAGCAAGGGAGGGCATAAGCCCAGTTCTTTAAAATTCATTACATAACTTTCTCGTGAGAAGATTTTCTTCTCGTAATCGCAAAGGTTATCTAAATCTTAATTTTACAAAATGGGCGAGGACAAAGCACAAAAACAGTATCGTGGCAGATTAGCCCCAACCCCTTCTGGTTATTTACACGAGGGTAATATCAAAACTTTTCAGGTAGCGATGCAAAGAGCAAATAATGCCAATGGGAAACTTTTTTTACGGATCGATGACTTGGATTCTGCCAGATGTAAACAAGAGTATGTGGATGCTTGCCTCAAAGATTTAACATGTGCCGGCTTAATTTATGATAATTTGCCAAGTACGGACTTTGCTGATGGGATTTGTAGACAAAGCTACCGCATGCAGTTTTATTTGGATGCACTTCAGGAATTAATTGAAACCGGGTTAATTTACCCGTGTAATCGAACTCGAAGTGAGATTCGGATGGCTGGAATTAAAAGCCATTCCGGGGATGAAGCTATATTTCCCGAAAAGTGGAGGAACCGTTTTTATTACCATGCAGGCGATCCTTTCCCGATTCATCAAAATTGGCGTGTCATCACGAATTGGGGCGAACGAATCAAATTTAGGGATGGGAGACTCGGAGAAATTGATTTTGAAATGGGAAAAGACTTTTCAGATTTTTTGGTTTGGCGAAAAGATGGATTTCCCGCCTACGAACTGGCTACGGTTGTAGATGATCACTTGATGGAAATAACCGAGATAGTCAGAGGGGAAGACCTTCTTGTTTCAAGTGCGAGGCAATGCTTGCTTTTCGATTACTTGAATTGGTCCAGACCAGAATTTTACCATTGTTCATTATCTTTTGCCAAGGATGGGAAAAAATTGTCGAAGTCATCCAGGATCATTCCCCGTCTTTTCCCTTCCTGCTAATATTGCTTTGGCTTTCGCCATCGATAAAAATTCGTACTGAGCGTGCAACCTGGCAAAAACATATCCCCTCCATCCGTCCAGGATTCCTTTTTGCCATAGATAGACATAGAGAAAACGGAGGGTCGGGCGAAACGGCAGTTTTCGAAAAATTTTTCTTAAACGCCTTTTCCCTTTTACTCCATCATGCTGGAGGGATGCATCACAATCTTCTGCAGAACTTTCCACAATAGCTTCCCAATTCGAATATCGGTTATGCTTTTCCACAAAGCTATCTATCGTGGGAAAGGCATGGTGATCCATGATCGAAGTTAATTTGCCAGTGCTACCCAGCACCACCACATGCTCATGAATCTCATTATCACCACTATCAGTATTAAGATCTGTGATTTTTTCATACCTGCCCAGCTTATGTTTGAAAAGCCGAAGATTCCAGTTTGGGAAATAGGCATATTTTAAAGGTTTATCGAGAAAGAAATACCTTCGATTTATCCAATACCCAGCATGCTTTTCATGCGGCACAGAAACAATCTTTCTAATTTCCTCTTCTGCCTCAGGAGGCAGGCACTCATCCGCATCTAGAATCAAGATCCATTGATGAGAAAAAGGCAGGTTTTCTAATGCCCAGTTTTTTTTCTTGGGCCAACCACCCTTGTATTCGAATTGCACAACTTTTGCACCATGTTCCTCTGCAATCAGGCAGGTACGATCGGTGCTTTGCGAATCGACTACAAAAATCTCATCGACCCAGTGGACCGACTGTAAGCATCTTGCTAAATTGGCTTCCTCGTTTTTACAGGGAACAAATAAACTGATAGAAACTTTGGTCATTGGATTTTAAAGCGATGTAACAAATAGAAAGAGGGAATTAAAAACTCAGCCAAAAAGGACCTTTTGGTAAAGATCGAAGTACTGCCTTCGGCAATCTTCATTGCTTGGCAATGTAATAGCTCTCTTGTTTGATCTAGCTGTTTGTAATACTTGAAGAACCTCTTGATCGATCGATTCCTGGTTTTCTGATTCAACATATTTTGCATATTTACCAAGCAAATCTGCGATTGCCCCGGTTGATGTTGTGATTACGGGACATCCCCGAATTGCTGCCTCTAAGGGGGGCCATCCAAAGCCTTCGATGAAGGAAGGGAAAACCAGGGCTTTGGCATGTTTATAGAGCTCAGTAAGAATAATATCGGGTAAGTTTTGTAATGAGGATATGGCATTCGGGTGAGATTTAATCCAATACGACAATGGTTTATCTATTTCCTCTTTTTGTGGTTCGGGACCAACCAAGATAAGCTTTAATTCCTTGTCGGCTAAGTTTGTGTGAGCATTGATAAAGGAACGGAATACGGCCTTTCGATTCTTATACCAAGCGGCACTTCCCACATGGAGAAGGAAATTGGTTGCATGAGGGTCAAAGGGAAGGAGTTTTGAAATGTTTTTTTTATGCGAATTCGTCGTAGATAAATCGGCTTCCGTTCCCAGGTGAAAGATAGAAGATTTTTCTTTGGACATCGGGATCAACCGGTTCAGATCTTCTAAGGTTTGCCTGGAGTCGCAGGCGTAATAATCTGTCAAACGGAGTGTTTTTTTAATCCAATTCTGCAAATGTACACCCGGTTTTGATGTTTTGGGAGCCTGAGCAAAATCTCCGTTTGCGGTTCGGATGGCGATTAAATCATGGCAGGTTATGATTTTCTTTGCCTGAGTTATCCTGCTTATCTTGGGCAGGTAAATAGCATTTGAATGGTCGATAATATGGATCAAATGAAGTGGGTCTTTTCGGCTGATTAAATTCCGCTTTAATCTTTTGGGGAAGAGCAGGTATTTGTCGACATAGGCTGCCCACTTACGAAGTTTTTTAATTGGGCAAATATTCCTAAAAACGCTAGCAGGATAAATTTTCTGGATATTAAAGTTTGGATCATTTGAGTAATTGCTAACTAACAAGTCCCCAAATCGAAGCATACTTTTCTGCTGGTCTGGTCGATAATTTGTAATTACCAAAACCTGTGGCTTTCGTTTCAAGTAGGCTTTTTTTGAGAAACTGCAGCAGCAAGGCATAAACCGCTACCAAAAGCGGCAAAGCCCAGGTTGGTTGGCTGGCCGAGTAGACCAAAGAGTAGAATCGGACCGGCTGCTCCAAATAAGAAAATGGCAAGATAACTCCCTCTTTTGACTGCCTTAATGCAAGTGATGAGCAGATCTTTGGTGATCCATAATCTCCAGAGGATAAACAGCCCACCAATAATTATGCCGTTTTCGGTAATTGGTCTTGACCATGAGTTTTCGGCACCGCCATAACCGCCAACAAGAGCAGCGCCTGCACGAGTAGCTCCACCAAGACCACTGTTACCTAGCAAATCGGTCCACATGTTGTAATAATAGGGTGCGGTAATCATTTCGTAATACCGATTAAAGTAGGCTTCAATTGGATTCCCTTCAATATTGGCCGCTTCCTCAAATCGTAAACTCAAAAAGTCTAAGCCTTCCTTAAATAAATCGATTTGCGAGTAAAGGATCAAGGTTAGGGTAGAGAATGCGAAGACTGAAGTAGTAATCTTCCCAAACTCCGATGGGCGGTAATAAGCAAGGAAAGCAATGCATCCTATCACCTGTAAGGATTCAGCAATTACAGCTCGACTACCTGCGGTTACCATCGCAAGCAAAGTGGCACTGGTTCCCAAATAAATCATCCATTTGGGAAAAGAACCTTTAATAAGTAGTCCATAGATAATGAAGGCTACGGTAAAGCAGTAGTAAAAGACAATTCCACTCACAAAAGTAAAAGTACCGGATGCCCGCACTTTTCCACCAGAAGTTTCCAGTTGACTGCCTATCCCTCCTGCCGCGACGTTCATGATATCTTCCGCATCAGACTGAAATTGTTGAGCGACTACCCAGGTCATGGGCAATGCGAGCAAAAGAAAAGCTTTTCCAAAATTTATCACATCCTGCCAGGAAAGCACCCTTGCCATGATAAAAATAAGAGGGAAGTGTAGCACATTGGTTCGGGCACCATAGGCAATGATAAAGGGATGAGTTCCGTTAACTAAAAAAGACAAAACAACAGCCAGCATTACCCACTGAAAGCATTTTTGTAGGTACTTGTTATTAAGTGGAAAGATGCCCTGCACATAGCAAAGGTAATAAATCCAAATCGCAATTGGGTCCCTAATGATTAATAAGCCCTGGGATAATCCAGGTAAGAACCATTTCCTTAGGGCTCCCTCAAAAAGTAACAGAAGAAAATAAGCCCAGATAAGTTTTTTGATGAAAGCATGGTTGGTTGCCACTGTTTTGGGGGCCACCCTTTTCTTAAGCAAATTTTTTGGCAGGGAGATGGTGTTGGTCGTGCTCATGGGTCAGGAAATTTCAACCCTTTGTTCAGAATTAGACAAATTGAAATCAATAATGTTTTGAGCGTAGCTTGGCCATGTGTATTGCTTTGCTTTTTTTTGGCACAACTTCCGAATCTCCTCTATGTTTTTCCTCTCTGCGATAAGGGTAAGAATGGCACTGGATATTTTTTCAGGTGATCGAATGGGAACAAGGTGTCCGGTTATCCCTTCATCGACCAAATCTTTGCCTCCGGCGTTAGGAGTCACGATAATAGGTAACCCACAGGAGAGGGCTTCCTGCTGTACTAAAGCCCGACCTTCCAAAATCGAGGGTAATACCAAGGCATCGTGTGTCTTCATAATTTCCCTAACCTTTGAATTTGGACAAGGGGGGAAATATGCAAACTCTGAAAATTGTTTTCGGTAAAACTCCATCGGCATCGAAGGTTGTCCTAAGATCGTTAAGGAAATCGGTTCTCCATTCAGTAATTCCATTGCATCAAAAAGATCCGCAAGCCCCTTGCGTTGGCTCATAGAACCTACAAATAAAAGTCTCAGCGTATCGCTTTGGGTGGAGCGTTCAAAATCGACCGGTTCGCACGGGGGACTACCGAACGGAGAGACTTGGCAGAGTGTTTTCTGCCTGATTTCCAAGGGGATCGAATCCAAGACAAATTGGCTTGGGCAGCTGATTCGATCCGCGAGTCTTAATTCTTCTTCTTTTTGACAAAGTTTTTCTTCCGGTTCACGGGTACTTTCGAGGGTGGGCTCCCATTCAGGGTGCCTTTCGGCTTCTTCGGCAAGCAATCTTCTGGCTGTTGCCCAGTGTGCGATCGGCAATTCGTAAGAACATTGTATGCCCTGTTGCTTGGCCCGGGCAAAAGATGATGAGCAACCGTCCTCATAAGCATGTAAAATTTGCGAGGAATGATTGCTTAATGCTAGTGAGACCTTGTGGTCCAAAGCTTGGTAGGACAGGTCGACTTTCCGTCTTTTCTTTTCCTGATCTCCTTTTGATAGCAAACGGGCAAATTCAGGCATCCATTGTCGGGAAATCATCTTATCTGGAATAGCATACTTTCGTTTCTCTTTACAAAAGGATCTGATCAAAGGGTTTGCTCCTATCCCGACTCCAATAGTGGTGAAAAACTTTTCCAATTGGTTCTGATTGTTGAGCTGATTAAGCAGTGCACGGACGAAGGTGTTCCCAGTTGGGTGGGAAACGACAAACTTTTCTAGACTCACCATCATGGCTCTCTTTTTTTCTTCGACCACTGATGGATTGGGTCTTCCACCCACCTAAAGAAGAGCCAGGCAAGAAAGATAACCGGGAGTAGATAAAAAAGGGAGATGAGAAAGTTGGCAGGCTTCTCTCCAAAAATCTCACGATGCAGGTAGCCGAATAATTTAAAGAGCGGGAAATGAACCAGGTACAGGGAGAAAGAAATTTTACCAATCCATGAAATAGCTTTTGTCAGGCTATTACCGATGATTCTGTCGAGTAATCCTGTATGAGATAAGCAGAAAACAAAAAAGAAGGAGTAAAAGGCAGTCCATGCGAAATACTGTGTCCAAGTCTCCCAGTTATGATACCTACTCATCAGGGCAACTCCCAAGCTTAGTCCGGTAAGAGTAAGTAAGTAACCAAGCTTGATTCGATTTAATTTTTGGTGGCGATAGAGCTTGGCAATCCATGCTCCAAGCAACCAACTAGGCCATAGAAAAAGAGCGGTAAAAGTCAGCCACTGGTACCCTTGGTAACTAAGCAAAATACTTAGACCGCTTATGCCAAAAGCAAATAACCATAAAAAAGAGCTTCTGTTGGATGCGAAAAATAAAAAAGTAAGGGGGTACAGAAGATAAAATTCTATCTCTAGTGGAATAGTCCATAAGGAAGGGTTACTTAACAATTGCCCGTTCCCCGGTGGGTAGTTCTGAGTCAAGGTGGCCACCCGAAAGATTTTACTTACATCCCAAGTTTTATCTCCCCAAAGGGTTAGACAGACATAGCTTATGCATGCGGTCAAGATCAGGGCTGCAAAGTAAGCCGGATAAATCCTCCAAAATCGACCAATCAAGTAACTTTTCCAGCAAAGCTTGATGCTCCCATAAGTATTCGGATAATGGATGCAGAATCCGCTAATCAGAAAAAATAGGACTACTGCATACCCCATGAATGGAGTGGGGATAGAAAGCCAAGCCATAGCTTTAGCAAAGGAGGAGTATTCCTGAGGGTAACTGGTAATACGCCACCACCCAATCCACAGATCTACCCGTAGATGGTAAAGAAGCACACCCAAACAGGACAATCCACGCAGAAAGTCGATCACAGGTATACGTTCCGAATTTTTCATCCTTTATGAATCAAGCTGAGATACTCATTAGCATATTCGTTTAGTGGGCGAACATATTGTTCGAGGTCGACTTTGGCTAATCTGGATAGCTCTTGATACTGGCTGTCTTCCATTTGAATTGCTTTTCTCATACACAAAACCAGCGAGTCGATGTCTCCTGATTTACAAAAGAGGGCATGGGGGCCTGCTGTCTCTTGAACTCCACCATCGGTGGAAGCAATACAGGGCACACCGACCGAGCGTGCTTCCAGCGGAGTCAGACCGAGGTCCTCTTGGGTATGGGGTGGGGTGACCATCCACTTGGCATACCGGGTGTAGCGGTGCCTTTCAGATTCATTGACAAACCCAGGCAGTTGCACACCTTGAATCCTTTGATCCTGAATTTTATGCAAAACCTCCTTACGAAGAGTACCGTCCCCAACCATGGTAAGGGGCCATTCATGAGGATCCGCTTTTAGCCTGGCATATGCTTCCAGCAAAATACGAATCCCTTTATTTGGTACCCACCTACCGATAAAGAGAAATCCCTTTCTTGCGTCCGGGGCTGTTTCACCTTGGGGCATTCTGGATACCACTGGCAGGCGGGCACTTGCATGCCTTCTTTTCTTTTCCCAACTATCCCAGACAAATTCAGATATATACCATCTTCTGTCTGCTTGGCTCACTGCCCACCGCCAAGCCAAAAGCCTCGGGTGAATCCCCGCCCTTCTCCAGTTGTAAATGGTCATTACACAGGGTTTGCTAAACTTTTTGGCATACCATGTACCCTCTACCATGGGGTTGTGGAGATGGACTAAGTCGGATTCTTGAATGGCCGTTTTGATCACTGCATCTCTTGGGGAAACAAATTGGCTGGTAAATCGTTTGCTTTCTTCTTTTGTCCAAGATGAACGGATTTCGTTTTCGTTTTTTTGGATGGATCCATCGTCCTGAAATCCGGCAACTTTTTTTCTAAGTAAGCGAACTGATGCACCCTTATGGATCAGGTCCTCAATCAAGGTCAGACAAAAAGTCTCAATTCCACCAAACTTCCCCAGGCAGGGGGCGAGCATCAGGATTTTAAGGTTGGATAGATCAGTCACCTACCAAAGATTGAGCCTTGTATTTTTCCACCTTCTCATTTGTCTCAGCGAGTAGCCCAAAACATTTTGGCTTACACATTTTTCAAAGGATGGGATCATGATTGGTACATTTTCTGTTTGATTATTTTTTCTGGTCTCAAGCTTTTCCATCCAAGACTCCCGGTATGAGCCTAGCAAGTGTACGCCAAAGGTATCTTCATGAATACAAGCGTTCGGATAAAGGTTTGTTATATGTCTTGGAGAAATCGTTTTCGCCTCGCATTTATGAGCCAGACCAGCCTGTGCGGTGGGTATAATCCATTCAGGAATTTGGTGAAGTCGATCCTCTCCCAGAAACCACTCCAGGTAATCCCAGTCGATTGCTGATTTATCCCAAAACACCAACCCTGTGGTGATTCCCTTGACTGCCTGAGGTTTACTTTTACCGGTAAGCATTTGCCAGGGGCGAAAAGAATAGGCATCCCACTGAGTGTCCTTTAGGAAAACAGCTCCATTTTTTACCTGCTCACGGTCAAATAATCCGGAGAATGGGCGAAGGAAGAGAATATCGGCATCGAGGTAAAAACTGATTGGGTCCTCTGGGAATGCGAAAATGGGGTCAAAGAACTCAATTCCCCAAATAGAATTCTTTCTAATCTTTTGGCAGTTTGGTTTGTCTTTGAGATGGTCAAGTACACACTCTTTTGACCGACCGAAGTTTGAAACCTTAACACAGGACCCAAATTTAAGGCAGAGTGAAGTTTCATCCCTTTCGGATAAAGAGCCATCTGTATGAATCAGAAGATTGATATCATCAGTAGAATTTTTTACCAATGAATCTAAGCAATTGATGTAAAAAGATAAATTTTTTGAACCTACTAGACTTTGAATAGTTAATTTAATGCTGATTTTTTACTGAAGCTAAAGCTTGTAAAGAGATCGATATAAATACCTAGATAAAATATGAGTTGGTTTTTCGACTAAAAAATAAAAGATTAATACCAGCATACCCAAAATAATCCAGTAAGAGAAAAACTTTTCCATTGGGCCAATATCTTTGGTGAAAATTGAAATTAAAAAGGGAGGAAGTCCATGCATTAAGTAAATCGAGTAACTCGCTTTACCAAAATTTTCTAGGGATGAAATTGGCGTTCTATTGAAGTAAAATAAAATCTCTTTTTTTAACCAAAAAAAGGCTGCTATCGCAAAAAAATTAAGAGTAAATGGATGTCCAACGATTTCCTGAAGTGCGAAAACATGGCAGAGGAATGCGATAGAAAAAATAAAAATTCTATGGCACCATAGACTTATTCCAGTCACCTGATCATTTGTCGGTTGTTCGTCTATGGAAAAACTCATAATCAGGCCAAGTATCCAGCAGGGAAGTCCTAGAGCAACCACCATATAAACTCCGACTCCAGGGTAATTGACCAAATTTAAAGGATAAAACCAAAAAACGAGCACAGTCGGGGTGTATGAAAAAATGAGAAACTTTAGCCACCCAGTTTTTTTATTTATCAATGATCTTAGAAAAGGGTAGAATACATAATAAGACAGTTCGCAGACAATAGACCATCCAATCAGCAGATAAAAGAGAGATGTATTAAAGCCAATCAATTTTACGATTACAGCAGCACAAATTATTGGCGCAGATATCCTTGTCACCCGAGCCATAATGAATGGTAAGATGTTTTTTTTGTGCCAGGATTCTCTATACGGATAATGTATACAGAATCCACTTATTAAAAAGAAGATTATTACAGCAGCAGGACCACAAAATAGTGAAGTATAGATGCCGTTAATTAACCATTCGATCGTATTATCCTTATCAAATGTAATTGTTAATGGAGGGTAACCACCGTGGCTGCACGCAACCCATATCGCACAGATAAAGCGAATACTATCCAATCCCCTTACTCTTTTATTTTTTATTACAGATTTAGAATCAATGATTTTAATATAAAAAGTTTGTTACAGCAGAAATGATCTTATCAACTTTTTCGGCACTCAATTCTGGAAACATTGGCAGAGTAAGATTTCTTTGGTAGAATCGGTCAGTAACTGGGAGGTTCTCCCCGCCTCGTATTCGTTTGGCATAGGCGGCGTGTTGATGAACTGCCAGTGGGTAGTGCAGACTCGCTCCAATCTGGTGAGATCTTAGGTGCTCCATCAATTCATTTCTTCGATCATGCTCAATCACATAAAGATGCATCGCATGGAGCTCATTTTCATTTAAGGCGGGTAGGGTAATGGGTAAATCTTGAAAAGCTTGATTGTACCTAAGTGCGATTGCTCTGCGTTTGGCATTATCATTCGCGAGGTGATGTAGCTTTACCCGTAAGATGGCTGCCTGAAGTTCATCGAGTCTCGAATTAAATCCGGGGATGATACTTTCTCTCGCTTCGTTCCAACCGTACTGTCGGAGAGATTTTATCTTTTCGGCAAACTCTTTGGACCGACAAAGAATTACCCCTCCATCTCCCGTACCACCCAGGTTTTTGGTTGGATAACAGCTGTAAGCGGAGATATCGGCAAAGGTGCCTACTTTTTGTCCATTGATCTCCGCACCATGTGCCTGCGAACAATCCTCCACTACCGCTAGGTTGTAGGCTTGTGCAATCTCCAGAATCCTGCCCGTTTCAGCTGGTTGGCCATAAATATGAACTGGCATAATCGCCCGGGTATTGCCGCCTAGAATCTCCTTTATTGAATCGGGGGCAATGCATCTTGTATTCGGATCGATATCTGCAAATACCGGGGTGCAACCTGCCTGTTCAATCCCGGCAACGGTGGCCACTGCCGTGTGGGACGTGGTGATGACCTCATCCCCAGTCTCAAGCCCAAGACCCCTTAGGCACAGGGCAATGGCATCGGTTCCATTGGCCACTCCAACAGCATGAAAATTCTTGCCATGGAAAGATGCAAATTCCTCTTCAAATGCATCGACTTCAGTGCCTAATACATACCACCCCGAGTCGAGAACCCGCTTGATCGCCTGATCAATTTCAGACTTATGGGCTTGGTAAGAAGCCGATGGATCACCAAAAGGAATCATGGGGAATGGCTAGATGTAGTATTCAATGTCCCCTTGGAAATACTCAAGGGACCGTTGGATCCCATCTTCAAAACTTACTTTGGGTTCCCATCCAAATTGATCACGAAAGGCAGAGTAATCACAGATAAAATCTCCCACATCGATCGCCTTTCTGTCTTCAGGAAAAGGAATCAATTGATAATCACCACCCTCGATCTTCTGGCACATAATTTTTGCCGTGTCCTCAAGACTGAGTGGGTCGGGTGCTCCTAAATTATAAACTTTGCCGATAGCATTCTTCTCGGTGGCTCCGATCAGCAAGGCATCCAGCACATCCTCGACATAGTTGTAGTCTCTGCGCTGCTTGCCATCGCCAAAGACCTGAATTGGTTTACCCTCGAGCAGGTTTCTTATCCAAATGCCTAAGAAGGTTTGCCTGGCATCCCTGATTCGCATTCTCGGCCCGTAGGTATTGGTTAGACGGAGTACAGATGAGGCAATGCCATATACCTCTTGGTAGAGAATATGGTACTGCTCGCCGGCAATTTTATTAATTCCATTTACATCTACCGGATGGCGGGGGTGTTTTTCATCAACTGGCAAGTACTTGGGCTTCCCATAAATCTGGCGGGTACTGGCAAAGACAATGCGAATATCAGGGTTATATTTCCGGCAGGCCTCCAAAATAGATAGCTGAGCTTTCGCATTGATGTCCAAATCTGTAATCGGGTCGTGCATCGAGTCAAGGTGGCTGGTCTGCCCCGCTAAGTTAAATAGGTAATCGTGCCCTTTGATCAAATTCTTGATCGCTGCAACATCGCGTACATCGGATTGGCTCACTGTAATCTTGTCCTGGATGTCGTGAACATTTCTCAGGTTTCCTCCGTATTCAGGAATCAAGCTATCAATAATTTTCACATTATTACCCGATTCGACCAACCTGCGAGTTAGGTTGGACCCAATAAACCCCAGGCCCCCGGTAATGAGGATCTTCTTATTGAGTATGTTTACACTCAACTTATGGCCCTTTCTCCAATCTTTTTGGCGGGGTTACCCGCTATGATTTGATAATCGGGTACATCTTTGGAAACCACTGACATTGCCCCGATAATTACCCATTCCCCAATGCAGACTCCAGGAAGAATCATTGCCCGGGCTCCGATGAAAGCATTTTTTTCAACTGTGATCGGCTTCGTGATGAGTTGTAGGCTAGGGTCATTGAAATCATGGGTGCCGGTGCATATATAGGCTTCCTGAGCGACCGTAGCCCCCTCTTGGATCTCTATTTTCCCTAGAGAGTAAGCATTAGCACGTTCGCCTAGGCAGGCACGATGCTTCATGGTTAAGTTCCATGGAATCTGGATTCTTGCCGTACTATGAATAAAAGGCATTCCCGAAAGGTTCGCCCCAAAAGTTTTAAGCACAAGAACCCGCCATGGATTGAAAAACTTGGGGGTCCACCGGCAAAAGACCAGCCAACTAAATCGCCAGCAAATCAGGAGAACCTGAGCCCACCAAGGCCAAGGGTTTTGGTAAGGGGATTTCTGTCTTTTAGGATTCAAGAAACTAGCTCTAGCATTTTATTTGCGGTATGAGCAACGCCATCAAAAAAAGATTTTCTTGGTTTCTCGATGTACTGAAGCAATTCTTCTACTGAAGAATGGTCATTGATCAGAAGGATTTGGTCCTTGAATGGATCAGGAATGAACAGGCTTTCCTGCAGAGTATCTCCATCATCATAAGCCAAAACGGGTAAACCATGTTCAAACATTGCTGCCGTAGCACCACTTTTGCCTATTACATCATAGGGGGTAGTGGATACACCAAGTGAACATTTCTGGAGTAGTTCTGAAATTAAGTCGGTAGATAGCTCACCAGTTCTTTCAACTAAGAAATCATTCTTTTTGCATAGGGAATAGAGATGATTAGAACCAGCATCTTCCCTTTGTCGCCCAATCAGTATGATTTTCAATTTCTTTCCGGAGGTATTGGATAGATTTGAAAAAAAATTACCTAGCTTATCGTAGGGAAAATCAGCGTAGGGTGTGCCAAAAAAAGCGACATTCAGGGTTTGCCCCTTAGTTGTTGCTTTGGAATTGGCTAAGAAGGGTATATTACCAAATAAATACAGGAATATGGCCGGAACACCTGCTTGTTTTAATCGATCAAGTGCAGCTGCATTGGACGAGGTGATCCATGCCGGTTTGCACTTATTGATAAAACGAAGAGTAAGTTTTTTTTGAAGCCACCCGATCCCTCTTTCTTTGTAATTTGCATTAGGGTATGCTCCCACCCAAATCTCATGAAAGTTCAAATGAACTTTTTTATACTGCAGTTTTCTGGCGAGGCACTTCAGGATTTGATTAGGTAAACCGTTTCTGGCGAATGAATAAGGAGCAAATTGAACGCTGTAGAGATCTGCGTCGGGCAAGTCAGTCAATTCTACACAATCCTTGTTAATGAAATACAGTTCGGTCTGATGCTCAAGTTTCTCGAGTCTCTGGGCTAGGAGTTCCACATAATCAGTAATACCACATTGCTTGGATTCTTTTTGACCGGTGATAAAACAAATTTTCAAAAATGTCTTAATTACGATTAAATCGTAAAACCAAAGGATAATGGTTTATTTCCGAAATGCTGTAGCCATTTTCAATAGCCCACTCCATTGGGTTGAAATCAATATCGGAATGGGGTCCAGAATAGTAGTAATGATATATAAATTGATCTAATTTAGCTAAATCTTTTTTTGATCTCGGTAATAGCATCTTATTAAATTTAGGTAATTCATTGAAATCATCTATATCTGTCCTCAATAGATATGATTGCACTCCCCAATCAGAGCGATGAATAATTTTCAAGAAGGTTTCTAAGTGACTTGTGAAAAAAGGGATTTTAGAATTCGTAATCTTGGAATGATCAAATTCCATTGATCCGGGGTAATTTTTCTCGACAGATACTTCTTTTTTGGAAAAATTTCTAATACCCCAAGCCATTATTAGTATACAAGATATTATTATTAATGAAATAGTTGAATTTCGTGACAAGGTAAGTGGTCGAAATAAAAATATAAACCAAATTGCTAATGCCACTATCCCAATTTGTGCAGGGATGAAATAACGAAAATAGGTTCCTTCTCCTACAGTAACGGAAAGTGACGCGATAATTATTGATGGGCTTGCACCTAGTAAAAGTAAGCCAATGGGAACATTATTTTTGTCGTAAACTTCTTCTTTGCTAAAAAAGGAAAATATAACAAAAACTCCAAAGCAAAAGATAGCAGGAAAAGATAATGCTCGATAGTAGGAAATAATGTCTTGGAATGTAGTTCCACCATGAGTTCCAGCAAAAAAAAGAAAATTCAGTTGGTCGGGTAAAAAGTAGGAGTAAGTGAGAAAAGTAGGAGCTAATGTAATGATGAATGCCAGCCACTTTTTCCAATTCGATAAATCACTAAATAATAAAGGTATGGAAACTAACATCCCAATAGGTAGCCCATAATAGTGGGTGTGGGTAAGAACTTGAAAGGCAGTCCAATAGAGAACAAAATTTAATTTACTTTGTTTTTTTTGGAAATTGATTGCAGCTAATGTAGTGGCCAAGGATGCACAATAATATAAACAATATGGCCTAACATAAATCGATTGTGTCAGAAAAGCTGACTTTATTGTAGAAATTGAGACAGTAGAGAAGATAGCAATTTGCCAATTTGTGAAACTCCGAAACAACTTATATGAGAGCGTTACAGATATCCATAAAAAGGGTATGTGTAGCCACAATAAAATTTCATTGGGAAGTTTTAATGCATCTACCAATAAATATGCGGTAAAGAAGTATAAAGGAGGGAATAAGTTAAGCCCTGACTTTGAAGCTGTAATCACATCATTAAGGCTTTCCTGATTAATTAAGGTTAATGTTAACAGATCATCCACATTTTCCCATGAGAACTCATAGAAGTTGTTAAATAGATAAACAGATTGAGTAATGCACAAAGTAATTAAAATTAAATATGCTGTGCTCTTATAGTGAAAACTAGTCATCAAAGCAGGGACTGTAGACTTTTATAAGTTTCTCAAAAAGTTTGTATGCTTCATTTACAGAAGTAATTTTCTCTTTCGCGTTACTTACATCCTTGCCTGCGATAGTCCCTTCAGGGTAACCCCATTGTTTTTGATGTAATGCTGCACTGCCGTACCACTCGCCTAGCAAAGTTAATGCAGGTACTTTAAAGGCTCCTGCCAGATGCATGCACAAAGATGAATTGGAAATCACAAAGTCAGAAAGTGAGACCATGGAGGCAGATTGGCGTAGGCTTAACACACCGCAATGGTTGGTGAGCTGGGCAGAGTCATTTGCCGAAATCCGGTTTCTATCCTCTTTGGACCCGATGATACAAATTTGATAATTCTTATTTTTGAGCAGAAGATTTGTTAGATGAGAGAAGTTTTGGTCACCCCAGCATTTTTCGGGGAACCCCCCCCCGGGGGCTAGAACTATACGCTTCGTGCTTGAGGATCTTTCACCCCAAGAAACTTCAGCTTCGCTTTTCTCATTTTCGGTTAAATAAATAGTAGGTCTCGCATCAATTTCAACTTCAGTGTCCAAGAGTTTTAGAAACTCCAAGCCAGCTTCTGCCACCTTCCTGTCTTCCTTGAAATCTATGTATTTGGTGCACCAGTTTTCCCCGCCGGCATAGCCCTTTACTCCAAACCTGTTTGGAATTTTTGCCCTTCGCATCAACCAAGAACCTTGCCTGCTACCCAAAACATCCAACCCATGAGTGAATTTTTTGGATGAAATATATCGTGATTCCTTGGAAAAAAGCACATACAGAATACCTTCCAAAAATGTTTTGGGAGAATTTGCAGGAAATCTGCAATTTTGTTTGTTATGCCAAGGGCCATTACAAGCAATAACTTCATCCACGAATAGATTATTTTCCAGCAAAGGCTTTGCCCAATCCCCCACACCAATCGAGACTTTGGACTCAGGAAATGCTTTTTTTAATCCTTTTAGTAGAGGAGTTGCGACGAGTACATCACCTAGGTCGTTGTTTCTTAGAACAAAAAAGTTTCTTGGGTTGATGCAGTTTTTCAAACAGGTGCAAGTGCTAGGACATCTGTGGCAAAATCATTTGGGTATTGTTTCGCTAAAAATCTCGAAACTAATGGTTTGAATTTACGATTTCTAATGGGTAAAAACTTCGGTTCTTGCCCAAATAAACCTAAATCTTCCTTCTTACAAAGATATAGTTTATACCCGTGTGATTCCATGTAGAGAAGGGGATCAATTGTATTTAGCCCATATCTTGATTGATTCTCGGGAATTATTTCAAGGTAAACGGTTTTAACGATCCGTTTTGATAAACATTTATTCCATCCTTTGAGGGCAGGTACCTCATGTCCTTCAAGGTCAATTTTTGCAAAGTCAATTTTGGAAATGTTGTTTTCAATGCAGTAATTATCCAAATTTAAGTTTGGAATTTTGACGCCGTATTCTTCGATTGTTGCAACATGTGATTGTCCTGATTGTTTATTGGAAAGACAAAATTCAGTTATGCCTTCCTCCTCCGTTACGCATGCATGCGAAAGTTTAATTGAATTAGCAGTATGATATTTGATGGAATGACTGAGCAATTCGATCATTTTAGGGTTTGCTTCAAATAAATGATAATTACATTTTGGTTTGGCTGGTAACATACCAAAGGTGCATAGCCCCACATTTGCACCTAGGTCAAAAAAGACTCCATTATCGGGCATGAAGGCTTTTGCTATTTCAAAAAAAGCAGGTTCAAATGACCCTCTGATAAATGCATTTCTCGGCTCTGGATCCATTAAGTCAATGAATGCAATCGCATTTTGATTAAACTTAATCTTACAGATTTTCTCCTGCAGTCCCATTTTGCAAAGAAGTTGGATAATACTGTGCTTTTTTGCAATTCTGGGTAGATATTCAGCTAGTTGCATAGAGATAAAAAAAATCTTTATCTAGTTTTGATAAGTCATTCGGATCAACTTCAGGAAAGCCACTTTCGATTTTCTTGAAAAGTTTATAACCGAGATCCTGAAGGAAATTAAAAAATATGGTTCTTTCATTCCCAGTAATAGTAACTTCGATCGAAAGTTTTGGCTTATATTTCATCAGGGTGTTTTCAAATCCTTTAAGTGCATTAAATTCAAATCCCTCAACATCACATTTAACAAAATCTAAACTTTCCAAAGCATTTTTTCTAAAATAAGTGTCGAGCGATATCAAAGGCACCTGTACTTTTTCAAATGCATAGTTTAAAGGTTTTATAAGCGAAGCTTTTTCCGAGTCATTCGGATTATAGTGCATGTCTACTAGACCAATGTGATCCCCTACTGCCTTATTAATTGTTCGTACATTCCCAAAGCTTTCCACTGAATAAAGAAGTTTGTGAAAAGTTGAGGGTATTGGTTCAAAAGAATGAACTTCGCCGTATTTTCCACATAATTTTGAAAAAAGCATCGTGAAATAACCAATATTTGCACCAATATCAAAGACCACATCTCCTTTCTTGATAGTATTCAAATATAACAGCTTTTCGTGATTTATAAATTTCTGTCTTGAAAATAAGAAGGCATATATTCTTGGGAACTGAATTAACCACGAGTATTTATGCATATAATTTTGAGCCTTTCACGAATTGGTTTATGCAACTTTTGAATTCATCGCTTCTTTTTAATGTTGAGTGGAATGAATAGACAGCCTTGCGCCTTTCCCTAGTTTCTGAGCTTATTTCTTCACAAAGACTTTTTTGAATGGCACATTCAAATTCTTCGAAAGTTTCGCACAAGAATAATAATTCTTTATATTGGTATATGTTTAATAATTTTGAACTCACAACGGGAAGGCCAGCCGAAAAATAATCAAATAATTTCAACGGAACACAGTGGAGATTATGAGGATCTGATATGTCATAAGGCATAAAACCAACTTGGCACTGGGAGATGATGTAAAGCATTTCTTGTTTTGATACCGAGGGAATTTCGAAAAGATTTTTTTTGCGTTGAAATTCAGTTCCTCCAAAACTGATAAATGAACACGAAGGGAATCGTGATGGTATGGATTGATATATCTCACTATTCAATCTGCCTACACCCAGTCCTGCGTAGATTAGTCTCGGTTGTGGAATTTCTTCTAAGATTTTATCTAATTTTACTTTTTGATTTCTTTTTAAGGGAGAATTGAATGTAGATGTTACTGGTTGTGGCCAAAGAATGAGACTTTTTTCTGGATATCTTTGTTGGAGTAATTGATACATCGTTGGAGGTATTACGAAAATGCCATCTGCTAGATTGCAGTTAAAGAGTAGAAGGTCGTTTATTTCCGTGTAGTCAGCGCAAAGGTAAATCAAAATGTCAAAGTATGATTTAAATTTTTCGCTTAATCCTGAAAGTGACTCTAAGTTATTATAGAATAATATCTTTTTAACTCTTTTATGGCATTTGGGTTTGATTTGCTTCCAAAGAAAATAGTTTTGCATTCTACCCCCTAGGGGTAATGTTGTGATCCTGGTCGATAGGTTTAGTAGATTTTTTGCTTCAATACCATCAATAGAGGAGCAATTTTTAAAATTATTCTTTGTTTTTAGGATACTACGAGGCTTTGAGAAGTGCCTGACTTTAAAATTATTAAAAGCTGCAGACTCGCATAATAACTCCAATACATTTGGGTTGTTCCAACTAAAATTGGATAGGAATGTTATTTCCGTCGTAGCTTTTGTTTCCATTCTACTTTAAAGAGGAAATAAGTACTTAAAAAGGTTAAGTATATGTTAAACAGGTGTACCGCATAGCCTCGGTTTCTGTAGCGGAAAATACTTTTTATTTGATCCGTGGTTAGCATGCGGAAAAGATTGCGAAAGTACAACTTCCAGTTTGTGATTTCAGTAATTCCGTGTTTAGCGGTAAATAGCTTAATAGATTCAATTTCATACCCTTTTCTTTTCCAGTTTTTACCACCTGCTTTTAAAGATCTCCAAGGGTGACAAACGGATGCATCGTATACAAAAACCGTTTTTTGAAATGAAGTTTTAATTCTGTAAGCAAAATCAACATCTTCAAAAGCCACTTCAAAAGTCTCGTCAAACCCTTGTAACTCTATAAAAAGAGACTTTTTTATGCATAGATTACTGGTCCAGAGCATTCCGCCCTTTTCGTTTTCTGGGCAACCTTCTGCCCAGGATCTTTTCGGTCTGTCTGGAAAGATCCTTCCTTCAAATACACTAGTGTGCTTATTCTCTATAATTGCATTTGCGTAAGACTCTAGATAGCCATTTGAAGCAATGCAGTCATCATCGAGAAAGACAACCCATTTTCCCTTAGCTCGATTGGCTCCTGCATTTCGATTTCCAGCGGGACCATTTCTCTTGCCTCTTCCCCAAGAAACTTCAGGGAAATCCGTAGTTACCATATTTTTACAGCGATTTGTTACAGAATCGTCTGTAACAAGTATTTCATAGCTTGGGGCTCCATTTTGATTTTCTGAACTAAGTGAAAGAAGGCACTTTTTCAAGTCATCAGGTCTTTCATAGGTTGGAATTACTACACTAAAAAAAGGGGGAGTCATTTTGTGCAATGAGTAGCGATAATTCCATTAAGAGCAGAGAGAAAATTATCATTAAACCTGTTGAGAGTAAAGTGACTCTCGGCGAATTTTCGTCCTCTTTCCCCCCATAGTATTGATTGTTCTCTATTATTGAGTATTTTTTTCATCGAAACTGACCATCCATTGAAGTCCTGAGGTTGGATCAATTCTCCAAATCCACCATTTTCAGGATCTATGTGTAAACATCCCGATTTAGTCATTAATACAGGCTTTCGCATGGCCATAGCTTCAAGCATATTTGTATAGCCTGATGTATCCTCGGAGTTGCCGGTCAAAGAAATACAAACCGCGATGCATTGCGAATACCATTTTCGGAGGGTGGGGTAGTCAATCGCCTTGTCTGGTGGATCGATGGAAGAATCAATCCAGTTAACATTGTGAGGCAGTTGACTGGGTTTTTGACAATTGGGAGCGATGATTCTTATTTCAGCCGAGACATTGTATGCACTTTTAACGAGGGTATCATAATCTCTTTCAGTTTTTCCTGTGGCTAAAAAAAAAGGTTTTGGGTACTCCTCATGAATATCTGTTTTACCATCAAAAAGTTCCATGTCTACACACCATGGAATAAATCTAGAGGGGGCGAATTGGTTAAAGTAATTTTCGGCACTTGGAGTTAGGCAAAAAAAACCGGCAGATTTATTTAATTGATTCTTCCTGTAAGCTAGTTGATATGATTGATTATCAGATTTTTGGGTTTTAAATGTCCATGCCAATACTTTATTTGGAAACAATAATGATGTTCCCAGTGGACCACAAACTGAATAGATGAAATCTGAGTTTTTTGAAGCAAAATAAGCTGATAATTCTGCTCTAGTACCAGGAGAATTCCTAAATATTGATCTGTCTAATAATCTTTCAAGCAAGCTTGGAAGCTTTATTTTATTAGTTTTTATGAATTTAAATTCGAATTTATCGGATTCTTCCAATACATCAATTCCCCAAAGGTGATTTTTTGGGTATAAACCAGCATCAATCTCGGATCTTCTTGACTCGAGATAGGGATGAAGGATTGAGATTCTTTTCTTAATACCTAATGTAGTTTTTCCAAAAATCAGGGTTATTATTCATCCAATTATGGCAACCCATTGGAAGGATTCCTTTGGTTACTTCACGAAATAAAAACTCTGGAAGTACCTCAAACGAGTAACTGGCTGCAGTTTGAGGATCTGCAATTTTAAATTGATCTGCTGAGAAAATTTCGGGTATGTATGTACTCCAAAAAATATCCTCACCGGGTGCTTCTTTTATGTAGTGCTTTAAATTGTTCCTAAAACCAAATCTTTTAATAATTCCTTTCCATGTGTTTTGCTTAAACTTAAATACAGGAATTCTTCCTTTTGGTGTAGATTCAATTTGTTCTATTATAGATTTGAAGGTTTTGACCTTGCGAAGCGAGAAACCTCCGTTTCCTACCCTCCATAATTGTTCTTTTGGTTTTCCAACAAATGCATCAACCATCCACGGTGCTCCGATATAATCAAAATTAAGATTAGTAAAAAAATCTAATTTATCTTCAAAGACCCAGCAATCAGTTTGGATTATTTGCAGATATTGAAAATTACTGAAAGTGTCATAAAAAAATTTGCGACAAAGTAACTTACTGTATGAAAACTTATCTGTAAAAAAATTATCATTAAAGGAAACCGATTGAAATTCATTATTATTATTCCATTCTTTTTTTAACGATTTGGGCAAAATTAGTCTAATTTCTCTGTTTGAGAAAACGGTTTTTATTTTATTTAGAAGTCTTATTTCCGATTCATTTAATGAATTATATTCTTTATAAATCGGGATAAGAATAACAACACGAGATGAAAAACGAGTGTCTTTATTACTCATTTTCATAGAGTTGCCTACATTTAGAAAATAAATCATTTAATAAAAGAACAAAAGGTAGCAATATAGAAATTGTCATACACAAGAAGTCCCTGTTTCTTAAATCTTTGCGTGCAAAAATTAGAAAACTACTTTTAGATGTAATAAAAAATTGAGTGATTATTTTACGAGGATGTTTATAATGTGAATTCCATCTTAGATATCTCATATACAGGCTTTTCAGAGACTCTTTTCTAAGTGAGTATGTAATTAATTTAGGTTCTGATATTAATTTATAGTTGTTATCAAGTAGTTTTTCACCCATGTCTTGATCTTCACATTGTTTAAGATTTGGATCGAAATTACCAACTTTTATTATATGCTCTTTTCTTAATAAGACCGCATAGGTTATCAGACAATTAACGGTATGGGGTTCAGATTTATGATAATCATTTTGCTGAAAAAGGTGGACTGCTCTCCATTTACTTAATGTATCATCTAAACTTTCATGATTCATAATCCTACCGAAACATGCACTTACTAAATTATCATTAAAGTGTGGAAGACTTAGTTCTAAAAAGTTTGGTTTAATTACATTCGAACTATCGCAGAATAAAACAAAAGGAGTTTTGGATTCAGAAACTCCAACCATCCGTGCGTATCCTCTTCCTGAATATTTATGAAGAGATATAATTCGACATCCAAGTTTTCTAGCAATCTCAACTGTCCTATCTGAAGAGCAATCATCAATTACAATTATTTCGGCGAGCGGTAATGTTTGTCTTTTTAGAGAAGAAATAGTGTCTTTTACCGTTTCTTGAGCATTATGGCACGGAATAACACCTGTTATTAACTCTTTTATTTTATATTTACTGTATCTAATTGTCTAAGACTAATAAGGTTTGCTCTATCAGATATAAGATCACTGGAAGTCAAATTCTTGATTTCATAATCTGGTTTAATACTTTTGAATTATACTTTGATAATTAATACTCTTTGTTTTAACTACCCCTATACCTACATCAAAATTTAAAGTATAAGAATCAAAATGTTTATTCAATTTTCTAAAATGATGTATTGTTTTCAGACATCACCATTACAATTTATTGCTTCTTTAGGAATTTCTGGTGATCCGCTTTCTGCTGATTTAGGATTACAGTCATGTAAAATAATATATCCATCATTTTTTAAATATTTGAGACAGTTTATGGTATCGTGTAAACTTTGCTCGTAGGTATGCATTCCATTGATAAACGCTATATCAATCTTACTGTTCTTATAAACCTGTGGAGCTTGTTCTCTAAAGAATAAATCACTTGTTTTACGATACATCTTATATTTCCAGTTATGAAATTTAAAACATGATTTAAAAAGAAATCTTTTCGAAAAAAAATAATCAGGATCGATTCCAATTTTATTTAGATACTTAATTGAAAAAAAGTTCTCACCATTACGAACGCCTATTTCAAGATAATTTTTGATGATACTATTTGGATACAGCGAATTAATGAAATTAGTTCTATTCATTCGATAATAAAATTATCATTATAATTATAAATTCTTTATTAAGGATATTTTTCCATATTTCCATATTGATAGAGGAATATCTCCTAAATTTTTAAAATCATTGAAACTATAATATGATCCACCATCCATCTGTGGTTTTGAGTTAATTTGTTCTTTATTTAAAACTTTACGGAAATATTTTTTATAAAGTAACATTTCACATTTTCTAATTTTACTATGAAGTTCCTTGCCAGTAGTTCTTAAATTATATTTTAAAATAATTTGTTCAACAATCGCGCCCCTATCAATTTTTTCATTAATTTCATGTATCGTGACACCTGCAGGTTCGTTTTTGTAAAGTGCCCAAAAGGCAGGATACATCCCCCTACCATATGGAAGTGCACCTGGATGAATATTATAGATTGCTTTGTATTTGGAAATTATGCTGGGAGGAATCTTTTCTTTAAAATGCACTGAGAATGCAAAATCACATACTGTAGTATGCTTACTTAAATCACTTAAAGTAATTTTATTATTAAAACAAAACAATTTTACTTCATTTATTTCATTATTGCATGAATCGTTATTCGCAATATATACTTTATTAATAGATATTGTGGGTGTTTGTTTAAGTGCCCATAAACCAATGTCTGAACCTATATACAAATCAATTAACATAAATATAATAATTCAATAAATATATAAATTTAGAACTTCTGCTATACATTTAATAGTATTTGTGCTTACATTATGCCCCATGGGTAATGAAAGTATTTCATTGGACATTTTTTTTGAATTAGGGTAATAACTTCCGACTTTTTTAACTTCTCTGTAGTATAGCTGATCAGATATTAATGGGCTCCAATATTTTCGACAAAAAATATTCTTAGAATTCAATTCTTTGATAATTTGTTCTCTGATATTATACCCATCCTTTATATATACTGGAAAATAAGCGAAATTATAATCTAGTGCATCTGGTAATTTTGGAATCACGATATTTTTAAAATTACCTAAATATTTAACATACTCATTATATCTATTCTTTCTTTCTGCAATGTTTATATTGATATATTTAAGTTGAACTAAGCCAATTGTAGATTGGAATTCACTCATTTTTCCATTTATACCAGGACCTCCAACCGTATTTTCATCAACAATACCAAAGTTTCGATAAAGATTAATTTTCTCATGAACATCTTTATTTTCCGAATGAACTGCTCCTCCTTCAAATGTTGTAAAAACTTTGGTTGCATGAAAACTCAAGACTGAAGCATCACCATAACTGATCAATTGTTTGCCTTTGTATTTAACTCCCATTGCTGGTGCCGCATCAAAAATTAACGGTAAGTTAAATTCTTTGGCAATCTCATCTAATCTTTCAATTTGAGCGGGAAAACCGAAATTATGTGTTGCCAATATACCACCTGTTTTAGGAGTTATATTCTTTCTTACAAGTTCAGGGTTTATATTACCATAAATGGGGTCAACATCCGTAAATACCGGTTTTAATCCAATCCAATCAAGCACATGTGATGTAGCAATAAACGAAAAAGGTGTTGTTATTATTTCGCCTTTGAGTTCAAGAGCTTTGCATGCCAGCATTAAACCAGTAGTTGCGTTGTTGACGACGCTGATGTTCTCAACTTCAAAGTAGCAACGGAGCTTTTTTTCAAATTCCTGAAGGAGAGGACCATTATTTGTAAGGATCTTAGATTTCCATATTTCTTGAAAATAAGGAAGACACTCTTCTAAAGGAGGGAGAAAAGGCTCAGTTACATATATGTTTTCCTGATCTTTCAAATGTATGAAAATGGATTCACTTTATTGACTATCTTGTTGAAATAAACGGAACAGTAAGATGGGCACATCTTATTAGCTAATCTTTTGTCATAAACGCGAGATCGTTCAATAACAGACGGATGCTTCAAAGGAAATGAACATTGACCTAGGGGAGATGCCATTGGGTTTTGACCTTTGGTATGGGTTGAGTCCTCACGTTCAAATCCAATGTTAAGACTCATGTTAACGGATGGGGTAACAGCCAGTGATTGGTTATTTAAAAGGTTGAATTGCCACTGATAATCACATGCCCAAGGATCCGTGTTTTCGCAGTGTAAATCGAACATTTTCTTGATGTTTTTTCTCTCTCTCACACTAAATGCGTGTTTATTAAGGAGTTTTTTTTGATCCATCGATTTCCACACCTTCATATTAAGATCATATTTTTTCCACATTCTTCTCCATGTTCCGAATCCCCATACATGTGTATATTCGCTAAAAAAGTAAGAATAACTAGAAGGTTCTTGGAAATCTTCAATAAAGTTTGATGCATTTATGTGACCGACTCTATTATCATTACGATATTTTAGGAAAATTTCTTCAGCAAATTTCAAAAATGTTGGGGATAAGAGCACATCATCTTCCAAGAAGATACCAAATTCGTGTTCAGAAAACATTTTTTCCATGCTTTGAACAAACGATTGAACCAGACCAATATTGTTATCTCTAAATAACGGTACAATTTCACAATCCCATCCGGGATTGAGTGCTATTACTCTGCATTGCTCAACCAGTGATTCATCATATTTATTTCTGGGTCCATCAATAGATACATATAATATTTTTGGTTGTATAACGGATAAGTACTTAAGTGATTTTTTAAGCAAATCAGGGCGTATAAAAGCCATTAGTAAAACTGGGATTTGATCGCTCAATTATTTAATTCTTAAAAAATTTGAAAAAGGTATGAAATTCTTCTTTTGAAATAATTCTACCTTGTCTGACATCTTGTAGTGGTAAAGAATAACATCCGATTGTAAAAGTTTTCCATGGTGGAAATGATTCTGATAAAAATTAAAGATTCTGAATCCATTTTTTTCTAAAAATAATAATAATTCAGACCCATTACGTTGATTTTTATAGCTTTTTTGGAACATAACTTCACAGATGATGCATTTTATTCTATTCTGTGTGAGTAAATTTTCAGCACCTTGAAGTGCATCGTATTCTCCACCCTGTAAATCTAATTTTAATAGATCAATCGTTTCGTTAGGAAACAAAACATCCAATGATTTACTCTCCACTCGAATGGTCTCTTTTGTTTCTAATAAATTATAGTATGGATGGTTCTTCGGGCACTCTGTATCAAGTAGGGAATTTGTTCCTTCGCTTTCATTAATTTTTAAATTTTCGAATTTGGATGTGTTTGATAACGCAAAACTACTTGGAATGATTCTTTTATGATTTTCGCAATTTTCTTTTAATACTTTATAACTTTTTGTGAAGGGTTCAAATGCATGGACTACAGAATTTGGAAAGGTTTCGGAAAATATTTTTGAAGTGTCACCAATGGAGGCTCCTCCATCGACAATTAATTTTACTTCATTGGTATCAAAAATATTGGAAACTACTTGAATCGGGTCATCAGAATTTTGAATTAATTCATTGCTAATGACAGTATAATTTAAGTAATTTAAAATGTATTTTAAAATTTTTTTCAATACTAGTAATTATTATTCAAAAAATTTGTTAATTCTAATTTTTCAAAAATTCTTTTACTTATAAGATTATTAAAATAAGCAGTATAATGTACTATGTCTACATACAATCTTATGTTTATATTTTCTTGTAGATTACCCAACCACAAGAAATTAGATTTGTTCTGATCCTCAAGATACTTTTTTTCAAATTCTGAATAAGCATGAGATGAGTGTTCATGAATGCCGTATCCATTTTTTGCAAATGGATGTTTTGACTGATCGTATTTGTAACTTGGGATAGGTTGCATAACAAATAGGCATTTAATGTTATGAAACTCGGCAAAATTCTGTATGTTTGATTTGTTGAAAAGGTAACGATTAAGAAAGTATTTAGAATCTGTTTTATTAATTTTACTATTATAAGTTGAATTTTTTATTTTTTCAGATTCATTCAGGAATTTACTGAAGAAACGTTGTGCACGACCAATTGAAGTTTGAGATATAAGTTCAGAAAAATGATACTTTGATTCTAATTTTTCATTTTTTAAGAAAATTTCATTTAAATGATATGTGTATATTGGTTCGTTTTCTAAGTGGATAAACTCATTTAGACCGTCTATAAATACAGCTATGTCACAATCTATATTTTGAGAAATAAGTAATTCCAGAAGGATTTTCTCCTGAGTTGAATAATAAAAGCCTCTGCCAAAATTATAGACAACAATGCGATTATTCAATTTAGATAAGTATAACTGTAGATGAGATGGTATGGTTTCATTATCTGCTACTCCATAACCAAAAGTTGTAGATCCACCGAAGACAAAAATATTTAACTTTTCTTCGTCAGGTGGCCATACTTGAAACCTACCATTTGATCTATATCCATCTTTGCTTACATTAACAAATTCACCTTCATATGCTCTTTCTGAGAATTGAGTGTAAGCTTCATATTTAAATCCCCGACTCCATGTTTCATGTAACAATTGATTAATCTGCGTTTTATTTTTTTCGGGATATGATTCAGTAATTACAATTTTATCGTATTTTTCGGAAATGGGGTTTTCTCTTAGATAATCCCTTATTAAAAAGATAAAAAATAAAGTAAGGTTAATTCCTATTGTCAGAATTAAAGTTGATTGCAGAATAATAGACGAAGAAATATATATTCTTTTGATTTTTTTTATCATTTTATTTTAAAAAATACAATCAGTGTAATTTAACATGTGTCACAAACTTCAAACTGCGCTAATGAAGTTATCTCTGTATTGTTGTGTACAACAAGTCTTGGTACTTTGCCAAACCACGATACCCATGTGCCGAATGAACTAGGGGGGCCAAAGTTGTAGTTGCAAAGGGAGAGTAAATGAATATCTACCATAATTTTATTGTTTGAATTAAAGTAGACATCTGCATGCTTAGATACCGGAGAAGGAACCACTTCATCAGAACATATGACTATCGCTACTTTCTTTTTACCTGATTTTTCTATTATTTGTTTAGTTTGATTTGCCCAATCTAAATATGATTCCCATGAATGATAGTGAATACCGTCTAAATAAGTAGAGTAATCTCCTCGCCGAGCATGCACTCCAACTACGCAATCATATTTCGATCTGAGTTCATCGATGATCTTTTCCGCAGTAACTACAAATCTCCTATGTGGTCTTAGATAATCCCGAAGCTTGTGCTGGTGAATCTTTAAAGAATTACTGCAGCTTATTTCCCAATTTTTTATAAGATTGATTTTGTTGTGATGTATTTGTTGACTCAAAACAGATTCTAACAACGCCTCATTTTTCGTCGGTCTTATCTGATTAATGATCCATGCAAATCGTTCTAACCACTTATCGCTCAAAAGCAGAGTTCTTAGAAAGTTTCTAAATAATCTTCTCGAGAGTATTTTGAATATGAAATTTTCGTGTTGATGAAGATTTCCGGAATATTGATTTGGTGAATTCTTGAAGAAATTAGCATATTCATTAAAGCTGAGATTGATTAAGTTGTAATTATTTTCAATACACCATGCTAGAGCATTGGCGTGAGTATGCAGACGGTTACCAAGTCTACCATAATCACAGTAGACAATTAGCAGGTTATTGATACCTAACATATTTTAGCATTGGCACTTAATTCTTGTAGAATCCCAAAATTGAATAAAACCTGATAAGGCTGCTAATGAAATAACAACATTTAATTCATGGTAAACTCTTGTTTCCATTAAGTTTGCATACAAAAGTGCAGGGATCATATAAATCGGAATGAGCAATAAAAGCCTTTTGCAATCCCCTGGTATATATTTCCAAAATAAAGGAATTAGTACCCATGTGCATCCAAACAAAGTTAAGAAACATCTAGGGTTCCCTATGAATGCTTCTGTATTAAGAAAAGGCCAACTAGGGGTCCCATTCCACATGTCAGTTATAAATACTCTCATAGAATAAGGTTTCTCATAGGATTGGCCTGGGGAATCATTTACGAGCCAAGAAATTAATAGTACAATAATAAACCAAATAACTGCTTGTGCAAGAAGATGTCTTATTAAGTTAAAGTTTCTAATAAAATTATCTTTTAATCTGAGATCAGAATTAAATTTAGATAGCAAAAGAACAAGGCTAACTGTAATGAAACAAGTAGATTCTCGGTTAATTGTTGCAATTGCAAAAATGATATAAAAAAGAATATACTTTTTATTCAAAAACAAAGATAGGCATACACAAAAGAAAAATAAAGAGGGGATATCATATGCATGGTAAATTGAATTTAAAAACATATAATTCCAACCAACTGGAATTAGTAGTAATAGGCACCAAAAAAGAGAAGACATGCCATTGGAGAAAAACTCTAATGATTTTTGGAAGTAATAAAGCAGACCAAATGTACATAGAACAGTAATAAATTTTAATGATTGATCAAAAGATAATGAAGAATTTTGTGATAAAAAACTTGCTGAAACAGGGATTAGAAATCTTTTTTGAAATACTTTATCTGCCTCAAATTCTGCAATTTTATAGGCATATGCAGGTGGGTAGTATTCGTTGGTAAATAAAAAATAATATTTAGTAAAAACAAGCGCAACTAGAGCCAATACAACCTTGGAGGCAAACGGCGAACAAATAAATATTTTAGACCTTTTGAGCAATGATAAGGAATTGTTTACCGAAGAGTTTCCACAAAACTGGAAACTTTAAATATAAGGAGACCAAAAAAAATGGGCGTTCTTTTACTCGTACCATATTGTATGGTAAAAATTTTGAAAATGATCGTTCAATTCTAAAATCATGAATTTGAAGTAATTCGCACACGGATTGGTCGGAAAGAGCAACGTGATGATCCCAAAAATCCCAGTATTTTCCTTTCAGGACACTTATATTTGGTCCCATTGCAATTAGCCTTCCTCCAGATTTCAATGCTTTATTTATTTCATGTATTGTGCGATCCAGAGATTCTTTTTTTGGTAAATGTTCGAAGAAATTACTGGTAAAGATTAAATCTAAAGAATTTTGATCTATTTTCCATGGTTCAGAGCAATCTTGCTTATGGAAAACAATTTTATCATCTAATCGCGATTGCGATTTGGGGTTAAGATCCATCGCATGTCGAACTTTACATTTCGCATGGTTAATAAATTCACCATAACCACATCCAAGATCGAGTATATGATCAGTGTGTCTTATCCATTTGGAGAAAAATTCCTTAACTAGAATCTTCCATATGCGATTCCTGTAATTTTCATGTCCAGAAAATCTCTTTTCATAAATATGTGCTAATTGTTTTCCAGAACTCATTTTCTCCTGTAGTCGCCTCGACTAAAATATTTCTCAAGCCATACATATGCTATGATAAAAAAGTAACGTGAACCCATTTCTCGTAATTTTAATTTTGCCACCCCTTTCGTTCGGTTTTTCCACGAAATAGGTACTACGTTCCACGAGTAACCACGGACAATTGCTTTCAGTGGTATCTCAACTGTGAGGTTAAAATGAGGAGAGATGAATGGTCTACATCCTTGAATTACTTCACGTCTGTACATTTTGAATGCATTGGTTATGTCATTACATTGTATGTTAAACGCAAGTCGAATCATTGTATTTACTACTCTGTTAGCCAATAGTTTAAGAAGCGGATAGTTGTAAACTCTTCCTCCTCGAATGAATCGACTTCCAAAGACACAGTCATTACCATCTTGAATACATTTCCAGTACCTAACTAAATCCTTAGGCGAATCGGAACGATCTGCCATCATGATAGCAACTGCGTCTCCGGTGAAATTGTCCAATCCGAGTCGAACTGCTCGACCGAACCCGTTTTCATCTTCGTTTGTTATACATTCAACTGAAGGAACTGATTGTCTAATTTCCTTGATAATGTCTACTGTATTATCCGTACTTCCGTCATCTATAACTAATATTTCGAAATTAATGGAATGATAAGTTAATTCCTTACAGATTTCTGAAATACATTCATTTAAATTATCCGCCTCGTTTCTAGCCGGGATGATTACGGACAATTTTTTCAAGACGCAGAAAGACTCGGAATCAATTTAATTTTTTTCACAATTATACCGCCTTTTAAAGTTGTCGCTTCTTGTATGGAATTTGGAAATTTTTCGCTTATTGCTTCGATGAATTCTGGAATTTCAGACAGTTTTTCATCATATGCGGCGTAAACATTTATCTCCTTACTAGTCTTGAAATGGGAAAGTTGAGGGAAATTATCACCTGCAAAATGCATTGCCATGTTTCTCATCTTTGTTCTTAAAACCAGATCCCCCATATCGCCTTGGGGGAGAAAATAAATGATATCTAGATCATTCTCGGAGTCATTCTCGATGTAATCAATAGCTAGTGAAAATCGACTACTAGAAAGCCCTCGTTCTTTTTCAGTAGTAGAGATAAATCCTTCATTCATATTTGTTGGTGACAAATTAACAATATTTAAGACAGGTAATGCTAATATTAGCGTTACGAATGCTTTGTAAGCTAGGTTGCTTAGTTGAGAACTTTCCCACACCAATATAATAGGGAATAGCAATAATACGGAGTATTCGATCGTATGAGTTGAATAGAGGGAGTAATTAAACCCATGAAGATTGCTTAGTATTGCAAGTCCAAGAAATGGAATGACATAAAAAATCGAAAATATAGCCATAGATAAATTAGAAAAATTTTTTTTATTTTTTCTAATTAATAAGATTATAAAAATTAAAGTTATTATTCCGAAGATTCCACATATAAATGCGTGAGGATTTATTTTGTTAGCATTGCACCAATCAATGAAAGATTGAAATTGGAGGCAGAAATCTCTGGCACTATGCATGAGTGCCTTTATTGGCGAAGCGTAGCCGGGACTAGCCAATGCACTTAAAAGCAGCATTTTACCTTCTGTGCTTTCTACGAAGTGCTCTCCCCACAATAGCGACTGTTGATTATAGTCAGGAGCAGTGTATAGGTCTTGTGAATCAAAACCTAAGTTTTCACTATTGAACGAATTTTGTACTTTTGCAGGAAAAAGAATTAAAGGAGATAGTATGACTAGCGTTAGAAATAAATTATTTTTTATTAGAACAGTCTTTTTCAAATATACCAATAATGTAGGAACAAAGCCGATAGTTAAGGCAACTATCATACCAGACATTTTGATTAGACAAAAACAACCTAGTAAAAGATAGAAGATTGCTATTAAAACGAAGCTTTTGAAAGTGTCTCTTTTGTTGTGGAATTTTTTTGCAGAGATTTGAATTGCCCAAAGAAGCATCCACGGGACGATTGCGAACAAAGTAGAGTTCATTGTTCCTAATCGATTAATTGTGAGTCCGATAGAAAGTGCCAGCAGTATGGAAAGATAAAAAAGGCCCTGTCTTTTAATACCTAGTTTTTCGGATGATTTTAACCAACCCAAACCTCCCAGTAACCCGACAAATACCAAGCTGAATTTAATCGCGTGCCCAATTTGAAGTCCAATGAACATTCCTGGAAGGGCAAACCAGCTAGCCCCTGGTGGCCTTATATGCCACCTTTGCGTATTAGCACTTAAGTCTTCAGTTGATGGAACCAATACTTTATTTGGGGCATTTATTTTTCCAGTTATGAAATTTTGGGTGCTGAGAACCTGTGTTGAAATATCTTCCCCAACAACGGCACCTTTAGGGATCGTGAAAAGGGATCCTATCACAAATAGGCAGAGGAAACATAAGTACGGAGATTGTGGTGAGAAGTTAAATTTCTTGAGAAAAGCCTCCATCCATGAGGTTAACTTAGGATGTACAAATTTGATACCAATCACGCAGATTACGAGAATGCTAATTAGACCGATTACTTTATCCCATGAATAAAGCCCTATAAAATCGGGATTTTTACTCGGTAGCATGGCTGCTTGATAACCCTTAACGCCAAGCCACCAAAGGGGTAGAGAGCAAATAAACGATATTAAATGATTATTCTCGCTAGATGACTTCTCTGCAGTCACTTAAAAATTGAATATTTAACGATGGCGTAAAATGCACGAAAAGCATCTTTCATCCCGATTTTTTTTCCTTCTTCATAGGTTCTGCCAAAGTAGGCGATTCCTACTTCATAAATTCTAATATTTGGAACACGGCTAATTTTTGCAGTGATCTCGGGTTCTATACCAAAACGATTTTCCCTCAATTTAACTTTTTCCAAAATATCTTTTCTGAACACTTTGTAGCCTGTTTCCATGTCAGTCAGGTTAAGATTGGTGAACATATTGGATAAAAGAGTCAGAATCCCGTTTGCGACTCGGTGCCAGAAGTACAAGACTCTTGTTTCTTGATCAGATCGAAAACGTGAACCATACACTACATCTGCTTTATTTTCTATGATCGGCTTCAGAAGCTTAGGGTACTCTTTCGGGTCGTATTCTAAATCAGCATCTTGAATAAGAACGATATCTCCTCTAGCTTTTTTGAAACCAGTTCTTAGGGCAGCACCTTTCCCTTGGTTGAATGAATGCTTGACGACAATAAGACTTGGGTCTTCTGAGTATAATCTATACAAGATTTTTGGGGTTTTATCAGAAGAAAAGTCATCTATTAATATGATTTCATGATCTAAACCTAGCTTGTTAGCACTTTTTACCGCATAAACAAGATCATTGATAGTTCTCTCTTCATTATAGATGGGAATAACAATGGAGAGTTTCATATGTTGGTTAAATTAATTTAGACCTTGTAAGCGATTAGTAGCAGATTTTTACCTAAAGGAGGGGAGACCATCTTTTCTAAAATATTTAACCATGGAACAACAAATGTATCATAGGCGTAAGTATTTCGACTGCTTAATCCATGGCCCATTAATTTCATGAATATAAACCAAGGTATAGTACCTAGAGAATCAAAGTATTTACAGGACATAATCTTAAAATTAGCATTTTGGGCCAATCTTGTAAGTTCACTTCTATGGTATCGTCGGTAATGACCTATTTGTCGGTCAAAATTACTGTACAAAAACTGTAATGCTGGGACGAAAATAATAAGCTTTCCTCCAGGACGAATAATTCGGTATGCGTTCATAATTGCATCTAGGTCCTGTTGAATGTGCTCTAATACATTAATGAAAATAACGGAATCGTATTTATTATCGCAACCTTTCGAAACTGATTCAAAGTTACTATTAATACATTTTACTCGAGGATTTTTAGAAAACTTGTTCTTGAGATGCATTTTAGCACATGGTTCATATGCATCAATTCTTGCATGATCATTTCGCAGAAGAAATTCTGTAAAATTACCAACACCGCTACCAATCTCAGCTATTTTATTACCAAGTTCCGTTTCAATATTTTCATATATCCAATTATGATAATTTTGTGCAAATGACATGGACTCTAAATCCTTTCCTTCATACACAAAAGTATCATTGTGGGAGTAATTATTCATACGCCCTTAAAGGTGAAATGTTTTAGCATAGTTTACTCCACTCCGGATTTTTCTCCGCATGGTTGGCGATCTCCTCCAAAATTTGCTCAATTTTAGTTTTTACACTCCAATCCCAGACATTTTGAGCCGTGGTTGAGTCTAAAACAATCCAAGGGGCATCCATTGGTCGTTTGTCATGGGATGAAAGCACTTCAATTTGACCAAACCGATCTTCGCACCAGCTACTTAATTCCTTCAGCGACATGGAGTTTTGAACACCCCCTCCAAGATTGATAATTTTAGGTGCTTCCCAATCCGGTTCAAGCATTTGCTGGGAGAGTAGGGGAACTAAATCCATAGGGTGAAGGGCATCCCTTACTTGATGGCCTTTACCATTGAAGCCTATGTATTTGAGAGGTTTTTTCTCACGGAAAGAATGAATCCAAAAAGAAAATATACCTTGGTCTGCTTTTCCAAACTGACCAGCTCCGGCAAGCACACCACATCGATTGATCCACACAGGAAAGTCGAAGCATTCTCCATATTCCAAAATTAAGGTTTCCGAAGCCAGCTTGGACGCACCATAAAGAGAAAGGGGTGCAGTTGTGGGAAAACCTTCCGATATTCCTAAGCTAGATGCACCAATAAAATCACAATCTCGTAGATCGAAGCGATCATCGGATAGTTCAACGGGCAAAGAAGATAGTTCAGAGGCTGAGTATACTCGGCTCGTACTTAGTAAAATGAGCCCTGCTTTATGTCTCTTGCAATATTCTAACATGTTGATGGTGCCTGAGAGATTGTGCTCCATTAATTGTCTGCTGGAGGACTGCCCATTTAGACCCGCAAGCACAGATGGGTTTGCAGCACAGTCAATCACCCAGTCGACTTTAGGCAGGGCATCAATATCAGATTGTGAACGAATATCACCTCGGATAAGTTCTACACCAAACTTCGTTAATTCAGAAATATTTAACTCTGACCCTTTTCTGGAGAAATTATCGATTCCAACAATTTGTAAATTTGAATGGCTTTTCAAAAGCGATTTCGCAATGGAGGAGCCTGCAAAACCGCATATGCCTGTAATGAGAATTTTCATTTACTCTTCATCGCTTAACGATTTTATGTCAAACAACCTCCAACTGGAAAGCTCTTTTGGAGCAGGAACTTCAACTAAATCTCCGATGTATTGTTTTAGCATCGTGCTTCCGTAACCAGCTGGGGATGTTGCAAGAATTTTTGCACCCTTGGGAATATGACTGAGATCAAATTTAATTTTATCAGGTTGATTCATACCGACCCAGGTAGGTACTTCAATGCTGGTAAAATTTTCTCCTGAGTACAAAAGATGGGAAATTGGATACCACCCAAAATATATGTCTGATTTACCTGACTTGAGATAATCAAAGGATTGCTGATGTGGTGCATTATCCATCGAGGAGGGTAGTCCTTTGGCAGTCCGTATTGAAGGCATTAAAATAAAGCAAGTTACCGAAAAGATTATAATTTTGGAAAGTTCTTTCGATATATTATGATATGTTAAATAAATTGTTATAACCACAATCCCTAAAACTGAAAAAGAATTAGTAAAAATTAGGGCATTTTCAACAGCACCAAAGCGTGCCAAATGAGCAAGGCAAGTTGGCAAAGTAAGAACTGCGATTAGTGGTATACACCGAAATATTAATTTAAGTTGGGGATTTACCTTAAAAGAGAGGAGAAATAAGACTAAATTTGAAAAAACTAAGTACCAGTACTCTGCTAGGTACATAACAAAAAAACGAAACAGGAGAGGAATGCCTTCGAGATAAGAATGTCTTTGTAAAAGGGCATTTGAACCATCAAATAGATTATTTCGGTAGCTCCACATACTTCCTGACGGAAATTGAATGATATAATAATAAACATCATCGAACCCATAGGCCCAAAAAATAAGTGTAGACAGACCAATAAATGTTAATGATGCGAGCAAAATAAAGTGAAAGGACTCTTTTAGTCTTCGATTAACGAATAGGTAGATAAAAGGAAAAAATAATGCAAACAGAGTTGGCAATTTTGACCAAACTGCCAATGAAAGCGATAAGGCGGTTAAAAAAAGAAACGTATTTAATTTCTTCGATTCATAGAGTTGAAAGAAGCAAAGCCCGATCAAAATGAATGACAATGCAGGAGTGTCCGCATGAATTTTAAGAACCCCGGATGTTGTTTTTTCTAGTTGCAGGCAGAATAAAACTAAAAAAGCAGAAACTAGCGGAAGTGAGATTGAGTCTAGAGTCGAATTTTCGCGATCCTTATACAATTTTCTTAATATAAAATAAAACGGTACCATCAGACCCAATAGACTAATAAGAAATCCAATGGTAATCGCTGTGTTAGGATGGGTTGCTAAACCAGAAAAAGAATAGAAAAAAGCCATTCCAAAGCCATACATTGTTATTAGCGGACCCTTTTGCGTTTCGTATAAATCAAATCCTTTTGCAAAAGCTAGACCGGGATAAAGGCCGCGTCCCGTCCATTCTTCGAAATGAGTATTTATTCCAAGTTTCCATAAACAGTAAATGCTAACCGCGATAACGACAAACGGAAATACTACTGAATAGAGATTTAGATTTTTAAGTTTCAGAATCAATAAGTGATTTTTTCCCTTGTATGATCAAGATACCACCCATGTTTTTCA
>CACFTI010000019.1 GCA_902569115.1 uncultured Verrucomicrobiota bacterium
ATGCCCACTCATCCCGGTGAAGAAGTTTCAGAATCTGTTCTCGCTTCTCCCCAAGCCATCCTTTTTGATCAGGCGGAAAATCGTCTGCATATCCAGAAGGCAATTCTTCGTCAACTCACTCAATCCTGAATTGATTATTCTTATTAATCCATGAAAATCATACTCGCTTATTCCGGAGGTCTCGACACCTCCGTGCTTGTTCACTGGTACGCCAACTCCCAAAATGCGGAGGTTATCACCTATTGCGCCGATGTCGGACAGGAAGAGGAACTCGACGGACTTGAAGAAAAAGCTCTCGCCACCGGAGCGACCGCCCACCGCACGCTTGATCTCGTCGACGAATTTGCCAAGGATTTTATTTATCCCATGGTACGGGGAAATGCGATCTATGAGTCCCAATACCTGCTCGGTACATCAATTGCCCGACCACTGATCGCCAAGGCACAGATCGAAATCGCACGCGAGTTTGGCGCCACCGGTCTTGCACACGGAGCCACCGGCAAGGGGAATGATCAATGCCGGTTCGAGCTCACCTTTTCTGCCCTCGCTCCGGATCTTCAGATTCTTGCTCCCTGGAGGGATGCGGATTTCCGAAAGACTTTCCCCGGCCGTCAGCAAATGATCGAATATTGCAAAGAACACAACATTGATGTGGAAGCCAGTGCCTCCAAACCTTACTCCATGGACCGTAACCTTTGGCACATTTCTTACGAGGCCGGCATTTTGGAAGATCCATGGTTCGACCCGACCACACCCGATAACCGCCAAATGTATAAACTTACTGTGGATCCCGAGCTCGCTCCCGATGAGCCTCAATACATCGAACTTGATTTCGAACAGGGCGACTGCGTCGCAATCGATGGCACTCCCGGCACCCCATCTGAGATTGTTAAAAAACTTAATGAAATCGCGGGTAGGCATGGGATCGGACGGGTCGACCTGGTGGAAAACCGCTTCGTGGGCATGAAGAGCCGCGGAGTTTACGAGACCCCGGGCGGCACCATTTTGCTCAGTGCCCATCGCCAACTGGAAACCCTCACCATGGACCGCGACCTCATGCATTTACGTGATTCACTAATCCCCCGCTACGCCGAGCTCATTTACTATGGTTTTTGGTATGCCCCGGAAAGGGAAGCCCTTCAGGCACTGATTGATGACAGTCAAAAAACTGTTTCCGGCACCGTCCGTCTAAAACTTTATAAAGGAAATATTACAACGGTTGGACGCAAGTCCGACCAGTCCCTTTACGATATGGAAATTGCCTCTATGGATGATGATGAAAGTGATTATGCCCCCGAAGATGCTGGTGGCTTTATCCGACTCCATGCTCTCCGTCTCAAGGAGCGTGCCCGCAAGCAGGGATATTCCGTATAATTTGATCATTGCGAGATGCGCCTCTTCATCATCGATAACTACGATTCCTTCACCTACAACATTGTCCAGTATTTTGGCGAGTTGGGAGCGGAGCAGGAAGTGGTTCGTAATGATGCAATAGGTATCGATGATCTGCAATTGGACGGCTTTGACGGATTGGTCATTTCGCCCGGTCCCTGCGATCCCGACCGTGCGGGTATCAGCCTGCAGGCAATCGAACGATGGGCAGGAAAGATACCACTCCTTGGCGTATGCCTGGGCCACCAGTCCATTGGACAGGCATTTGGTGGTAAAATTATCGGGGCAAATAAATTGATGCACGGCAAAACATCCACCATGAGTCACGATAGCAAAGACCTTTTTAAGGATATGCCTCAGGGATTCCCGGCCACCCGGTACCATTCACTTGTGATTGATCGCAACACCCTGCCCGACTGTCTTGAGATCACCGCCACATCCGAGGACAAGGAGATCATGGGTATCCGTCACCGGGAACTTCCGATTTGGGGCGTACAATTTCATCCGGAGTCTCTCGCAACAGAAAATGGAATTATAATCTTGAAGAACTTCCTGGAACTCTGCTAGAACACTGTCGTGTGGTATATGGAATCCTACGAAATCAATGCGTTGTCCTAAGTGTTCGTCAGAAGAATTGAAGGTCCTGGAGACGAGGTCCGATAAGGTCGCCTCAACTCGTCGCCGGCGGGAATGCCTTCAGTGCAATCATCGTTTTTCCACTATCGAAGAAGTCCTGCGGGAGGATTTAGTCGTGGTCAAGCGGGACGGAAGAAGGGAAAGTTTTGATCGTACCAAGCTGGCGATGGGCCTGCGGCGTGCGATTGCAAAACGTCCCATCGATGCGGAACAAATAAACGCCTTGCTTTCGAACACCCTCCGTCGAATTGAAAATGAGTTCGACAGTGAGGTGCCCAGCCGGGCGATTGCGGATGCAATCATGCAACGGTTGCGCAAAGTAGATGCGATCGCGTGGCTGCGATACGCCAGTTTCTACCAGGATTTCCATGGGCTTTCTCGCTTTGCCGAGGAAGTCATAAACTTGGGTGTGGGGGATACTGGTGGGGAAGACGACGACTAAAAGAGACGACTACACCAGGCTTCAGAACCTGAACGCTTTGTTCTCGGTCATCGGGAGTGTTTCCACGCAGGAAGAAACTGTGCAACTGCAGCGCACTCTCTCCTTTATGCGTGAAAATGATGATGACAAAGGGCTTATGTCCACTCGTTCTTTTGAGCATTGTATCGAACAGGTCGTACGCTTTCATTTTCCCAATGATCGGAATTTTCACTACACTCACTGGAATGCCCGTTGCCATACGATAGAACCCCTTTGGGTTCATGCTTCGGTTCTTGAGTTTATCCGATCCTTTGAAGGCTCTATGCGGGGCATCATTCTTGTATCCGGAATTCGAGAAACTTTATCCTCCGGTCGTCGCTGGACGGCCCGTAAGGAACGCGAATACAAAGAACTTCGATCTCATATTGAAGATTTAGTTATTCGCAATGCCCGACCAGACCAGGATTTATCCGTCCTCTTTTTCTGATCCCAACCCCCTTCCCTGCCCACATCCGATGATTGACACCATCGTTGGATTGTTCAATTATTCTGAGCAATGAAACGAACCACTGGGCTTTTGTTTTTCATATTGGGATTTCTGCTAAAAGCCCATGCGGTTCCCCCTGTTCTTAACTACGCCGGTCAGGTCGCAGTAGATGGCGAACTATATCAAGGAATCGGCCTATTTAAATTTGTCCTTATCAAAGGCGATTCTAACGCGACCCTTTGGAGTAACGACGGATCCAGTGTAAAAGGCTCCGAACCCGTCAAACCAGTGCGTATAAATGTGAACGGTGGATTGTATTCCGTACTGCTGGGAAACTCCGCGATCAAAGGAATGGGCACACTCGACCCCTCGATTTTCAAAAAGCATGGAAGCGTGAAACTGAGAGTGTGGTTTAGCGACGGCGAAAATGAATTTGAACATTTAAAACCCGACCGCCCCTTCGCAGCGGTGCCCTATGCATTTTCAGCAGGCACTGCCGAAACTGCCGGTTCCACAACCATTGCTCCAGGTTCCATCGATCGCAAAATGCTCAGTAGAGATATCAGGGCTGATCTTAATTCCTCCCTCAAAAAAATCACCCGGGATATGCTTCCGCATTCGGTACTGAAGGACCTGAACTCTTCAATCAAAAGTATCAAACGAGACATGCTCCCTTCCAGTGTGCTAGCACAGCTCGACCGCAAGCTCACCCGTGCCGACCTTCCCAATGATGTGCTCAGTGATATTAACAGTACAATCAAATTGCATCGACTTTCCTCTGAAGTTCTATCCGCCCTTCAGATTTCGCCATCGATTTCCACCCAACCCTTCGCACGGTATGATCGTTCCACGGGAACTGCCCAGATTGAAGTAGCCGGTCGCGGTCACAATCTTTCATACCAGTGGTTCAGGAACGGTTCTCCTATTGCTGGTGCCACCGCCCCTGTACTTGAACTTGCCGACGCCAATCTTTCAGACGGAGCAAACTACTCCCTTCGCTTAACCAATTCAGTGGGTCAGGTTACCAGCCAGTCCGTTACCCTCAATCAGGCCATTGGTGCTCCGGGCTTGCCACTCGAGGAAGCCAATGCCACCGAAGTTCCCCGCAACGGTTTGATACTGTGGATGGATGCCAATGACCTTGATGCCGATGGTAAGGCTGACCATTTACCGGATGATCAATTTGTGGATTACTGGAAAAGTAAGGTTGGAGATGTGAATGCCACCCAATCAGATTCTTCCAAAAAAGCTAATATCAAAAAATTAACTCAGAAAAACCTGACTTGTGTATCTTTCGACGGAAACGATTTCATGTTGGACAACAATGTGAGTCTCCCTACCCGTAGTGTGTTTATCGTTTACGAAACACGAGGTGCATTCAGAAACAGAAGTATCCTAGGTAACATTTCGATTGGATATAGAGATCATCATATTTTGAACTTTACTGGAGGAGAGTTCGTCAATGGAAGTGAAGGGAGTTTTCGGGGAAATGGAAGAAACGGCGAAGAGGATTCGTATAATAAGTTAGGCATTGTCTATTTAACCCGGGGGAACGATGCACCCAATCAAGGATCATTCACTTCTCTTCAATTAAGTTTAAACAGCTGGGAAGGGGATCTGGCGGAAATCCTTTTTTACGATCGGGTCCTATCCAATACTGAAAGAGACTCTGTTGAGCATTACTTGAGCAACAAATGGGGGATTCAATTATATGCCGATAAAATTGCCGCTGAACAGGCAGCTTATAACGCTGCTAAACCAGAGGCTGAGCCCGAAAATGGTTTACTCGCCTATTACAAATTCGAGCCAGTTTCAATAGAACCTGATAAACTCTGGGATTACAGTGGAAACAACCACCATGGTAACTTATCTGGTTTTAATGATAGAAATCCGTGGGCCGACGGTATTGAAGGAAAATCAATACACTTTGATGGTGTCAACGATTCGGTAAATCTTCCTCAAATATTGGGAGAGATCAAAACTATAACTTTTTGGATGAATGCCGACTTCCCAATTAATGGAAATGGCGAAGAGAGTAGAATATGGTTTGTTGGTGGACAAGATGGATTCTGGGCTAACAACGGTCAGCATTTTAGAATGAGAGTGAGGTATTCGCATGGGAAAACATCACAAAATACAAATTTAGGAACGCTCACAGGATGGAACCATGTCGCTCTCCCTTTTGACAATAATTATTTATTTTATATTAACGGAGAAATTGCAGATGGAACAGGTCCAGCAAATTTATTTAATGATCCAACTCCCACGCTTGGATCCAACACATACCAAGGTCGCCTTGATGAGTTTCGAATCTACAACCGTACTTTGACACCATTGGAGATTCAGCTTCTTTACGCGGAAACCAATGATGAACCGATTCTGCGAACTGACATCGAGCACAATGCCAGTGTGGGCACCACCTATTCTCTTTCGCTGAATGCCGACAATTCTCCCACCACTTATTTTGCCCAAGGTCTACCCCCGGGTCTGAGTCTCAATGTCACCACCGGTGCGATTTCAGGCACACCCCAGTCAGCGGGTGTATACTCCGTCACTATTCGTGCCAGTAACGAACATGGCACCTCGGAGGACATCATCCGACTATCCGTCTACCCACCTTCCTACGAGCCTCCCCAAGGATTTTCCTCGATCGGGGAAGATGATGTTCCCACCAACAAACTTGCCTTATGGTTGGACGCCAACGATGTGGATGCCGATGGGCAAAAAGATGAACCATCTAAGTGGCAATTTTTCTACGGCAGATTACCAAAATGGTCGGATAAATCTTCGAGTAATTTTGATGCATCACAGGATGCACAGACGGGTGCACATTACAGAGAGAATGTACTCAATGGAAAATCAACCTTTCGCTTCAGTTCATCTCAGCCAGGAATGCTTCTTGGAGCAAATTATATTTTTAGTTTTGGTGCAGGAGAAGAAAATGGATTAACCATTATCACGGTCGCAAATTCAAATGACCCTCAATCAAACTCTGCGAATAGGAAATTAATTGATTTTGGTAGAGGTGAAACCGGCAAAGCTTGGGGCGTCACTCTAAGAAATAATGGAGGTACTTTTTACACCCCCACTGCTCATGATGGAAAATCATTAGACTTCACGATCAATAAAGCTCCCGGTGATTTTTCCATAGGAACCTTCCGGGTTACTTTCCAACAACAGCAAGAAGTTTTTATTGATGGCTCACTAATAGCCTCAACCACAACCAATTTAGAACGTCTGACCAATGATGAAATTGCTTCCAGAGCCACACCCTTTGGAAATGGAGGTCCAGTTGTAATCGGAGGTCACTCTCTAGGAGTTACTGATTCTGCACTTTTTGGCGATATTGCCGAACTCTTGGTGTGGAAACGTGCACTTACTGATTCCGAACGGGTGGTGGTCGAGCAGTATCTTGCCCAAAAATGGGGGCTTCAGCATCAGACCTACCTGCCTCCCCTCGAGCAACCTGAAACTGGATTACTTGGACGATGGACTTTCGACGAGGGCGAAGGCGATCTCGTACACGATGTATCGGGTAACCGTAAGCATGGCACCATGACAAATATGCACCCCGTCAATTCGTGGGTGGATGGAGCCTACGGTAAGGCACTGGAGTTCGATGGAGTGGATGACAATTTTACCATTCCAAACCTTGGCGATGAATACCGAACAATTTCGATGTGGATACATCCATTTAATATGTATTCGAAAACTCTCCTAAGTTTAATTCCAGATGATGGTGAAAAGTATGTCTTGGATTGGGCAAGCAAAGGTAACCAAGATCCTGCTGGTCATTTTTATTTTAGATCTGCAAACAATAGTACCTTCTTAGCTCCTGGAAGCAGCAGGTACTTTAATAATTATTCTTGGCATCATCTTGCTATAAAATGGGATGCAGGAAATATACACTATCGTTTGTTTGCTGACGGGATTGACCGTGGTAACCTCGGTAATAATGTAAATCAAACCCCATTGTTCTCATCTGGTAAACTTGAAATTTCAGGATATCTAGGAAAGATAGATGATCTTCGCATTTATTCCCGGTCACTAACGGATGCTGAAATTAAGAATATTTGCGGAGATCAGGATGAAGACGGGCTTACCGATATACGCGAAGCTGAAGTGGGCACCGATCCAAATGTAGCTGACACCGATGGGGACGGTGATTCGGATAGTGCAGAAATAAGTGCCGAAACTTCCCCCACGGATCCAATTGATACAATCATTGGCAAATCTTTGAAAAGTGGTCTTCAAGTACACTTAAAGTTTGATGAGACTAATGGAAGCATCGCTTACGATTCCTCAGGAAATAACCGCCATGCCACACTTAATGGCGTCGGAGGAGATGGGACAACTTGGAAGAGTGGAAAGATCGGCGGTGCCTTACGACTCGATGGCATAGACGACTGGGGCCAAATTGGTTATAACCTTCCAGATAGAGCTTCCTTTACGATGGCGATGTGGATTAAGACTACTTCAACGGTGAGTACAAGTCCCTCCAATTACAGCGAAGGCTTGGGAATATTAACCGGGCCAACGGATACATTCGGCATGTTCATAAATTCCGGCAAATTTAGCTTTTGGGCAGGCTCAAGTTCAATCCTAAGATACAGATCAACCGCTAATGTAAATGATAACCTATGGTATCATATCGTTGGAATCAGAGATCAGGGAAGCCAGAGTTGGGGAAATATAAATGCTGCGTTAAATGGTAGTATCATAAGTCTTGGCAGTAAGAATTTCACAGCCTCAACAGGTACAACTTTAACTTTGGGCAGAACCCAAAACGGTAGCATTTATTTCAACGGATTGATCGATGATCTCAGAATTTACAATCGAAACCTTCCAGCCGATCAAGTTTTATCACTCTATCAACTCGGCTTGTAATAAACTATTAGAATACCCCAAGTGCTTCAGTTTGAAGCCTTCGAAAAAATTGGGGATTAGAGAATTTGTTCTACGGTTGGGTCTCGGGATAGCTACCCAAAATCCGATGGTACGGACAGGCGTCCGAAACTTCATTCAATGCCTCGCGAATATCCTCATCCTCCGCATGGCCGAGGAAATCGACAAAGAAGAAATAATCCCAGGTTTTCCGCTTACTTGGACGCGACTCGATCTTACATAGGTTGATCCCGCGTGAGGAAAATGGATTGAGAGAGGACTGCAACGCACCCACCTGATCCGGTAGGGAAAGAACTAAACTCGTACGATAGGATACACCCTCCCTTTTTCCGGAAGGATTGCGACTGACAACCAGAAAGCGGGTAACATTATCCTTACGATCCTGAATCCCGCTGTCGAGCATGGGTACGCCATGGGCTTCCCCGGCAAGCTTGCCCGCAATGGCGGCAACCCCCTCCCCTTCGACCGATTCGCGAACCGCTTCCGCTGTACTTGTTACAGGAACAAGCCGGGCATTGGGAAGGTTACGTCGTAGCCATTCCCCACACTGGGCGAGAGCCTGATCCTTTGAACGGACTTCGACAATTTTATCGAGCGAACTGGGGCTGAAGAGGCAGTGTTCGATCTTTAAATAGACCTGAGCGATAATCGTAAGTTCTGTATCGACTAATAAGTCAAGTGATCGATTGACCGCTCCTTCCGTGGAATTTTCAATGGGCACGACCCCATAGTCGCACTCTCCTTTTTCCACAGCCTGAAAAACATCGGGAATATCAGGAAGGGAACGATAGCTGAGAGCGGATCCAAAATTAAGCATGGCCGCCTGATGGGTGAAAGTGGCTTCCGGTCCGAGATAGCCAATTGTTAAATCCTTTTCCAGAGCAATGGATGAGGAAATGACTTCCCGGTAGATGGCACGGAGGGAATCATTGGGTACGGAGCCTTCGTTAAGACCCTCAATTTTTTCAAATACCTGCTCTTCACGGGATGGATCATACGGATCAACCCCCATCTCATGTTTGATCTTACCGATCTCGGCAGCTGCACGCACGCGTTTATTGAGCAAGCTAACCACTTGCTCATCGATCTGATCGATCTCGTCGCGCAAAGACTCTAATTCGGGTTTTTCCAAAATAAATAGATTACATTCAGGCAGAACGGGTAAGGTTTGTGTTCGCCTACCCTTATACAACCCGATATTGTTCTCCGCTTCAATCCTAATTCAAATTTAACATGAGTAGCTGTAATCGTAACTTTTCATCCATTGTGGTCGACGGTAAGGACCGGGCCCCTAATCGTTCCATGCTTCGGGCCGTTGGTTTTGAGGACGAAGACTTTGAAAAACCACAGGTTGCCGTTTGCTCCGCCTGGAGTATGGTGACCCCCTGTAATTCACATCTTGATGAACTGGGCAAGGCATCAGTCGAGGGTGTGGACGGAGCAGGTGGAAAGGCCGTACCTTTTGGTACCATCACCGTATCCGACGGGATAAGTATGGGAACTCCGGGGATGCGCTATTCACTCGTCTCCCGCGAAGTGATTGCAGACTCGATTGAAACTGTGGTTGGAGCGGAGGGGATGGACGGATTAGTCGCGATTGGTGGGTGTGATAAAAATATGCCCGCCTGTGTGATGGCTCTTGCACGGATGAACCGTCCGGGAATTTTTGTCTACGGAGGAACGATTCTCCCAGGCATTCATAAGGAAAAGAATCTCGATATCGTATCGGTTTTCGAAGCGGTCGGTGCCCATGCATCCGGTCAGATCGATGAGGAAGAACTCACCCATATCGAAAAGAAGGCAATTCCTGGTCCAGGATCCTGTGGAGGTATGTACACCGCCAATACTATGTCCTCCGCCATCGAGGCACTTGGAATGAGCCTCCCGGACAGTTCCGCTCAGCTCGCCGTGTCCGAGGATAAGAAAATTGATGCCAAGGATGCTGGTGCTGCGGTCGTCAACCTGATCGAGAAGGATATCAAGCCACGCGATATCATGACCCGTAAGGCTTTTGAAAATGCCATCACCGTGGTCATCACACTGGGAGGTTCAACCAATGCCGTGCTCCACCTGCTGGCAATGGCACATGCCGCCGATGTGGAACTTTCCCTCGATGACTTTACGGAGATTGGAAAACGCGTGCCCGTCCTTTGCGATCTGAAACCGAGCGGAAAATACAATATGTCCCACTTTGTGAGAATTGGCGGATTGCGCCCACTTCTCAAAACTCTTTTGGAAGAAGGTCTGTTGCATGCGGACTGTATGACCGTGACCGGTAAGACACTTGCGGAAAATGTGGCCAATGCCGAACCCTATGCACCCTACCCCAACGGTCAGGATTTGGTTCGTCCATTCAATGATCCAATCAAACTGGACAGTCACCTCCGCATTCTTTACGGTAACCTCGCGGCAGATGGTGCGGTGGCCAAAATTACTGGCAAGGAAGGATTGAAATTTTCAGGCAAAGCGATCGTTTATGAATCAGAGGAAGCCTCTCTCAAAGGAATTCTTGGCGGTGAAGTGGAAGCCGGACATGTTGTGGTGATACGCAATGAAGGACCCGTCGGCGGTCCCGGCATGCGCGAAATGCTTTCCCCCACCGGTGCAATTATGGGTAAGGGTCTGGGTAAGGAAGTAGCCCTGATCACCGACGGACGATTCTCCGGTGGAAGCCATGGATTTGTGGTCGGACATGTCACCCCGGAGGCAGCAGTGGGCGGATTGATCGGACTCGTACAAAACGGAGATCCAATAACGATTGATGCCGAAAATAATCAATTGACCCTCGATTTACCCGAAGATGAAATAGAACAAAGAAAATCATCCTGGATCCAGCCCGAGCCAAAAGAAAAGCGCGGGGTCTTATCCAAATATGCCAAACTCGTAAGTTCCGCATCCCTGGGAGCGATTACTGACGGAGATTAATCTAAACATGAAACCCGAACTTTATTTATCCCATCCCGAAGCTGATTTCTGGGCAGATTTTTCATTTGTTGATTTCCCTGATGATTATTTATCATCCATGGAGAGCAACATCTCATCTGCCCTACAGGCAATGCAACAACTGGAAGGTGGAGCCATCGCCAATCCGGATGAGAACCGTATGGTTGGGCACTATTGGCTTAGAAATGCCGATCTTGCCCCAAGCGAAGAACTGACCACGGCTATTCGTGAAACACTGGCCAAAGTTAAGGATGTAGCTAACGCCGTCCATTCCGGCTCTCTGCAGTCCCCACAGGGTGCTTTTACTGATCTGCTCGTTATTGGTATCGGCGGTTCCGCGTTGGGACCACAGTTTGTGGGTAAGGCACTTGGACATCCAAACACAGACAAGCTTAAGATACATTTTTTCGACAACACCGACCCGGATGGGATTGATCATACCCTCTCCGAAATCGGAGATTCTCTGAGTACCACTCTAGCTCTGGTTATTTCCAAATCCGGAGGAACACCCGAGACCCGCAACGGTATGCTCGAAGCGGAAAATGCATTTACACAGAAAGGATTGGACTTTTCCAAGCATGCGATCGCCATAACCGGTGACGGGAGCAAGCTTCATCAATACTCACAGGAAAAAGGATGGCTCGATTTTCTCCCGATGTGGGACTGGGTAGGCGGCCGTACCAGTGAAACCGCTGCGGTCGGGCTACTACCTGCTGCTCTGCAGGGAATTGATATCGATCAGTTGCTTTCCGGTGCCAAGCAAATGGATGATCTGACCCGCGAATCTGATTTCAGGAAAAACCCCGCAGCAATGCTCGCTCTTTCCTGGCACTATCTGACAGATGGTAAAGGTGTCAAAGATATGGTGATCCTGCCCTACAAGGACAGACTCGAACTATTCGCAAAATATCTTCAACAATTGATCATGGAATCACTGGGCAAAGAAAAGGATCTGGAAGGCAATTTGGTGCATCAGGGAATTTCAGTTTATGGAAATAAGGGTTCCACGGATCAGCATGCCTATGTACAGCAACTCCGCGAAGGGGTGCCCAATTTCTTTGCCACCTTTATTGAGATACTCAAAAACCGTGACGGCAACTCGATCGCCGTTGACGAGGATGGTATGGATTCAGGAGATTATTTACATGGATTCTTTCTGGGTACCCGCGATGCCCTTTACGAAAAAGACCGTAAGTCAGTAACCCTTACCATTTCCGAAGTCACTCCCTCAGCAGTGGGAGGACTGATTGCCCTCTTTGAACGGGCAGTCGGGCTGTATGCCTCACTGGTTGGCATCAATGCCTATCACCAGCCCGGTGTGGAAGCAGGCAAAAAAGCTGCTTCTGCCATACTTGCCGTACGCAAAGCTGTGATTGATCACCTAAAGGCTACTCAAGGAAGTGCCCAAACGGCTTACCAAGTTGCAGAAGCAATTGGACAACCCGATAAGAGAACATGGATATTTAAAATCCTAGAGAGTTTGGCAGTCAATCAATCGAACACTTTCGAAAGAATTGCTTCGAAACACCCGCTCGAGGATCAATTCCTCGCCCGCTAGTCCAATACATTTGCCGGCTTCCTCGGAGTAGCCGGTTTGCCCGTATTTGGCTTGGGGGCAGGTTTCGGCCGAGAAGCCAAGTATTCTTTCCTTCCAAGTGTCCGGTAACCCCAGTCATAACTCCACCAGTCGGCACCCCGATGAGCAGGCTTCCACCCGGCGGGAAATCTCCTTCGGTTAGCCAAGTCTCGGGCGGCCAGATAAACTCCAAAACTATCAGGAAAAACCTCGTATAAAAGATAGTTTTTTTGCGGGTTCAAACCAGCAAGAATTTTAGAGTACAAGGAACCAGGTTTACTTACCCGAGCCTGGTCCTCTCCAGCCTGATCTTTCCTTTCCATGGTAAAACGGACTACCTTATCTTTATCTTCACGAGCAATAAGAGTAAAAAAATTGGTGCTTGGTTTCTTACCATTAATAACCGAAAGAAACTTCTTCCCATCATATTCTTTATCCTTATTGGGCTTTAGTTTAGAGTTTTTTAAAAGTGTAGTAACCATTTTTTTTAAGGCCTCGTCGTTAAGAGGAAAAATCTTATTGTTTCGGCAAAGAAAACGGTATGGTTTCGACCCTGGAATCGCAGGCTTGGGATCAGGAAGACTGACCTCCTTAGTAAGGCTCTGACTCGAGGGCTTAGGTGATTTGGCGAGCAGTCCCTTAACTTTTCTGACTTTAACTTCCACTGCCTGTTGATCTTTTTGAAGCTTGTTTTTTTCCTGACTTAATTTCTGAAGACTTGGAGAAGCAGTCGGAATTTCTTTTTTCTTGGCTGCCAATTTTTTTTCAAGCTGGGCTATTTCCTCAATAAGTTTTTGTTGATCCTTATTTTGAGACGCCTGCTTAAGTTGCAACCGCTCTTTTTCCTGCTGAAGTGCCCTCTGCTGCTCATCAAACTGTTTCATCGCCATATCCATTAGTTCTTTCGAATCTTCTTCTTTTTTCTCTTCCACAATTCTTTGAACGGCTGAATCCGCACCCAATTGCACGACAATCAAAAGAATAATCAAAATCCCAACCACCGTGGTGATTGTATCAAGCAGGGAGTCTAAACTACCTCCGGAATCTTTTTTTCTTCGTTTCATGAACCAAGAAAAAGGGAGAGATCAATCTCCCCTTCCCCATCAAGTGGAAGCTGTCCATATCTACATCCTAGGCTGTTACATAAATGAACAGTTCGTGTCCATGCGGTAAAGCCTTTGGTGCGTAGAAGAAAAATGATGTATCTGGCTTCCGGGTCAGGCCGCTTAGCCTTTCTCGCTTCTTCGTATTTCCTGACCATACTTTGCGAGCCTCGAGCGAGTTGAATCGTACTAACTTTAATCTCTTTCCCTTTTTTATCCTTGAGAGTAACATTGATTCCTTCCCGTTTGATAAAACGGGCTTCTATCTTACTACCCTTTGCACTTCTCCATATCCGGTAAGGTGCTTCTTTGGCCACTTTCTGAATCAAGGTTTTCAACTTCGCGTGACCAGCAATTTGGGCAGTAGGCACTTCAAAATAATTATTGCTTTGTTGATATACCCGTATCCCTTTCTCATTGCATTCAATGAAAGTAGGTTCCAGCTCTCCTCCCGTACCGGAACCACTTTGTTTAACCACCATGGTGGCAAATTTATCGGGATCTTTCATTAATTCCCATTCCTCCTCAGCCTCTTCTAAATCCTTCATTCTTCGGGCTAAATCGGCTTTCATTTTTACAACCTCACCCTGAATTGCCTTACTTTGCTTATCTACTATCTGTGCCTTCTGTAGCTGAGCAGTTGCTGCAACAATTTGCTGTAGTAATTGGTCTTTTTTATTTGGGTCAATCTTTTTGAAAGGATCCTTTTTAATCTCTTCAATTTCTTTACGAAGTTCGTCTAATTCTTTTTTTCTATCGTCAATTTTCTTTTGGAATTCCTGATCGTCCTCAAGGGCAGTTTCGATCTTTTCATTTACAGCCTCGGGATCAATCTGTGCAATTACGATTGCAGTAATCATCAGCGTTAAAATCCCAATAACGCAGGCCAAAATGCTCAAAAACGGAAAGAGAGAAATCTCCAAGTCTGCCCTTTTCTTTTTCATTTTCGGTGATGAAAAATGAATCTATTCAGCAGGGGAAGAATTCGGCGGATAAACAAGTTGTTGATAATGATTGGCCACTTCTGACATTTGCTGTGCTACCATTGCCTGGGATTCCTGTAACTGCAGGAGATATGCCTGTAAATGTTCAATACGGGTGATGGCGTCTTTCTCCCCTTGATCGTTTATGGTTTGTTTATGCAACTGGTGAGGTTCACGTAAACGCTTGAGAAAATACTCATTACAATACTCATCAACCTTGTTCAGTAAATCCTCCTCATTCTTTTGCATAACACTGGTTGGAAACATAACAAAGAGACTGAAAATCAATGAAACCAAGGTTGTGTCAAAAGCCTCACTTAATCCGCCAGTGACCTGACCTAATTGTTCTTTAATCTTTTCGATATCTGCTGCTGCTCCCATCTCTCCACCAAAACTGGATACAGCCTCACTAATTCCAAGTACAGTACCAATAAAACCCAGAATAGGAATCGCCCAAATAAAGACTTTAATCAGAACATAACTTGAATCGACCATAGTGGCATCAATCTCAGACTGGGATTTCAGCATATCAGCGGTCTCTGTGTGATTCTTGCGCACACTAAAATGTTCAATTCCACGAAGGATCCGTGTGAGAAGAAAGCTTTGTTGCGGATCAAAACCCAACCGCTTGATATGAGCATAAAATTCTCCCATATTATCTTCCCTAATATCCTGTGATATATCCTCAGGAAGCAGCTTAAACTGCATTACATTTTGCTGACTTTTAAGTTTTCTATGTTTGAAAAATAAGATGGCAAATGACCAAGAAGCCAAATAGGTCAAAACATAAGGTACCCATCCACGTTCATAAAAATAATCATAGATTATTTGGGTGCTGTCAGACAGAAGAAATACAAAAAGAAAAAGGTAAAATAAAATTTCAATGCCAAGGCCAACCAATGCAGCGATCGCCATAGGCACCGAAGTGGCCGAAGCATTGTCAAATTTCCCCATTTCATCGGAACTTCTCTGCATTCGATTGACCTGAACTGCTCGGGCTTTAGCTTTGGCCGGAATTTTGGACTTAACCTTGGGATTTTTACTCATAAAATAAAATCATCCAATTTTGATAACTAATTACAAAGAAAATATGAGTTGATCGAAAACAGATAAATCGTTGAATATAGAAAACATGGGAGTGACTTTAAACAAAGACGGGACACCGAGGAAAGTTGGTAGCGGAAAAACCAAAGGTGCTGGATGCTATGCGAATATTTCTCTTCGCGAACTCCGCAAACTTGTGAATGAGAATACGGAGATTTCAGTCAGTCGGGTTTGGCTTCGTAATGCACAAGCTGAAAAGCAAGAACATACCCAGCAATTTGAACTACAACCTCCAAAGGTTAAGCCCGAATATATTGAGCCGGTCCCGATTTCTAAAACTGTTAAAAAGGCAAAGGAAATCCCTGAAAAACAGGTTAGCACCAATACTAAGGATGAAATTGAATCCGATGAAGACGATTACGAACCTCCCCCACTTTTCGCTTCAGATGTAGGGGTTCAGAATTATTAGCAATATTTATTATAAAGGAGGAAGCGGTGCAAAAGGATCCGAATCGGGTAAGAAAGGATCTGAGCCACCAGAATTTGGTGCAGGAGCAAATGGATCTGTCATTTCAGGCACACTTTCCTGATTTGAAGGAACAGGAGCAAATGGATCTGCAGATGCTGCATCTCCTGCAAAAGGGTCAGTAATGGGGGAATCAGGATCAACCAAATTTTCCTCTGTGATTGCTTGTATGCTCGGGGCGCTTGGATCAGATTCCTCCTGATCTAAATCAATCCCTGAAGCACCCAAGACTGGAGGTCTTGCACTGAGATCTTCTTCATTTATCACCTCTATTTCAGTGGAGGGAGCAGCCTCCAGGTCCTCAACTTTCAAATTGTGTAACCACCAATCACGATAAACCAGATTTCCATCAGCCGTGTATTCTTGAACCGCTCCCCATCTGGATGCTCCAACTTTTGGAATAATCAATCTTCTTTGTTCGTCATATTGGTTTCTGGCTAACCAAAGTTTTTCAACCATGGAGGGAGTATTGTTCATCTTTGGTTGCTGAACCCTTATTACCTGACTCTGAGTTGAGCTGGAACAGGATTGAAAAAACAAAACTATAAGAAATCCAAGGGATATACAGACTAAGCTTGTAGATCTAGGTTTTACATTCATAACAAAATAACAAATTAACGTGTGCTTGAAAGCAAGCGCAACTTATTAGAGGACATACTAAAACATTCAATTTCTCCTGTCATACGATTACAACGATAAATCCACCTTTCATTTTCATCACAAAGAAACTGGTACTTTAAATCTTGTTTATTTTTGAGGAAAACAACCAATTCCTTTTGAACAATCTGCTGAATTTGATCGGCATCTGCTGGATCAATCTTGGCAAGTTTTTCAGTTAGCTGCTCTTTAAGAATACTCATCTGTTTCAAAATAAAAGTTTCCAATTCTTTTGATTCGAAAGCAGGTAGCGGGGTGACTTGGGCAATTTCTGAAATCACGGGCAAGGATTCTGATGAATTTTTTTCCCCAGTCGTCTTCGTTTGCTCGGAAGATAGCGGATTAAATTCGCAACTTGATAAAAAAGACAAAACACAAACAAATAACCCTAAAGCATAAAATCTTCTTTTACTCCGAAGTAATCGCATAATAGTGTGGTATGATCATTTATAAATAATTCTTCGTCAACTCATCAAATGACAAGGGAATAGAATTTAATATACATATAGCAATGAATAATCAAATAATCAGATGGGGAATTATTGGCACCGGTCGAATTGCAAGAGCGTTTGCTGAAGGACTTAGGTATACAAATAACGGCAAACTTTGTGCTACTGCGTCCAGGAATCTCGAAAAAGCACGAGTTTTTGCACAGGAATGGAATATTCCATATGCGTTTGGAACTTATGAGGAAATAGCTCAATCTGATGAGGTGGATGCCGTTTATATTGCTACCCCCCACTCTGCCCACGCTGAAAACGCAATACTTTGTATGAGGAACCAAAAAGCGGTCCTATGTGAAAAGCCTTTTGCGGTGAACGCCAAAGAAGTCGAGACCATGATTAGAGTTTCCAAGGAAGAGAATGTGCTCCTGATGGAAGGAATGTGGTCCCGCTTCCCGCCCCTGATGAATGAATTGAGGGATTGGCTTAAGGAAGGGAAGTTAGGTGAAATAAGAACTCTGCACGCAGACTTTGGCTTTTTGCCTAAAATAAAAGATCCTGATGGACGGTTATTTAATCTCGAACTGGCTGGTGGTTCGCTACTTGATTTAGGAATTTATCCAGTTTCTCTCGCATCGATGGTTTTAGGTAAACCTACTGATCTGCAAACACTCGCGAATATGGGAAATACTGGAGTCGATGAACAAGCCGCCTGGATCTTCAGGTATTCCAACGGTGCTTTGGCCGTGCTTCTTTCATCCCTCGAATGTGAAACGAGACAGGAAGCATTTATTGCTGGCTCAATTGGTAATGTCCGTATTCATAAACAATGTTGGAAACCTCAAAAGATGACTTTTACTGAAACAAATAGTGAAAAGTCAGAGACAATAGAGATGCCTTTCGAAGGGAATGGCTTTAATTATGAAGCAGAATCCTTTGCATCCCTTTTGCTCGAAGGAAAAAAAGAGAGTCCTATTATGCCATTGGATGAAAGTCTACAAATCATGCAGCAAATGGATGAAATTCGAAAAGAATGGCCTTTGACTTATCCTATGGACTCAAAGTGATTCGAAGCTAAGGTCTCTTGTACCAAAAGCCGCATAGTTTTCTAAAACGTACGGCAAAAGGGAAAAAAAAGAACATAAGTAAGTAAAAAAACATCTGCCAATTTCCATACCAATCAAGTTTTCTTGAAGAGGTGGTAACAGGAAAATCAGTAATCATCAGAAATTTTGCTTCAGATTTTCGTTTAATTCTTTTCAGGTTTCTCACAAAGACTAGTTCCTCACCAGCATAAATGGACTCAGGAAATCCTCCGCAATCAACAAAATCCTGTTTGTGACAAAAAATAAAACTACCTGCGGCCATTTTAAAAGTCTTCGATAACCAATTCCAAAAAGAAGGAACGAGTCTCCCAAGAAAAAAGTTTTCTCTCTTTTTATCAAATTCAATTAAGGCTCCTCCTCCATAAGCAATTCCAGAAAGAAGAGATTTATAGGATTGTTCTATTGTTGAAACAGGAACGATCGTATCCGCATCAATAAACATTAGAAACCTACCTTTTGAAAAGGAAACTCCCGTATTTCGGACTTTAGAAATTTTGCGCTCCTTTTCAAATACTACGATGTTACCCATCTCTTGTGCGACTCTTGCAGTATCATCTGTCGAATCGTTATCTACTACAATAATCTCATAATCTTTGATTTCCTGACATTCCAACAGAGCACTTTTAAGATGCTTTAGTGTAGTTGGTAGATATGATTCTTCGTTGTAAGCAGGAATGATAATGGAAAGATCACAACAGGGAGAATTATCTCCTGTTTTAATTTCCATTCGAACTATTTTTGAAATTTCTTTGCTCTTCGATTAGAGCCAAAACTTAAACCTGCAATCCAACCATCCAATCTGGAAGATGGGCGTTTGTTATAAACATCACAATCCCCTTCAGGAAACATGGGGTTGGACCCTTTGATATCAGACGCAATTTCATTCAAACTAGGAATTTTCTTTCCGCTTTCAGAAACTTTACCATGCAAAAATGTTAAGCGATCGAGTTCAACTTGCCTGGATAATTCAGACAAACTTTCCCTAAATTCACTAACACCTCCAAGGCTTTCAGAATTACTGGTAGAAAGTTGTTCAACTTCAGTAAGAGCCGTTGCCTCAGTTTCCGAAGATTGAGGGATTGAATGCCCATTTTGCTCGGATTTGTCAGAGACTTGTAGTTCGGATTCAAAATCGTCTATGCTAAATGATTCATCTACAGAATCAGTAGTTTGCTCAGAAATTTCAGGTGGAATTCCTCCCTCCACAATACCCTCTTTTAATTGATCAACCGAATCACCTTCGGAATCGTCAATTATATTGGACAATTCGTCATCCAAGTTGTTATCGGGATTGGAACTCATAAGTGGGTAGGTATTACTTAATTAACTCTTTTGATAGGATACCTGATCTAGATAAGAGAACTTTTTCAAAATCGTCAAACAAGTTATTTTCCACATTTTTGTCAGAATCCATCAATTCAAGAAATGTTAGATTATCTTGTACAAGAGAGGCATTCATAAAAAAAATCTTTCGATTCGATCCTCTGCCTAGTGATGCCAAGAAGACCATGGATTCACGAAAGCCTTCGTTCTTACCAGAAGAAATAAATATACCATTTCCAGATGGTGAAATATTTTCAATGGTTACTTCAACCTCGTCACCATAATAAATAAAAGGTGGTATTTGGATATCACTCAAAAGATTTTTTTTTCTTTCAAGAAAAGATTCTTCCGCAACTCTTCTTTTCGTCTCTAGAGCTGCAATTTCAGTGGAAAGAAAATTTTTCTCTTTAGTTTTTTCTGCTACAGATCCTTGCAGTTTTTCCAATTCCGCTTCCAAGGACTCAACTTTTCGAAGCGTAGGACCAATTTCAGCGTTTCTACTATCGATTTTTTTTTGCTGTTCGATCAATTCTTTCTCTAACTTCTCTAAATCAACCTCATAAGAAGCTGATTTTTCTTCTAATTCAGGGATTTTAAGATTTAAAAACTCCACTTCCTGCACCAAGGTTTCAGTCGATGAAATGAGGTCACGAGCCTTCATTCTTAAATCTCCGCGTTGACGGAAAAGCCCATTTAAAAGTTTGCTGGATTCATTTTGATCACTCTCTAACTCTCGGGACGCAATTGCTTTTGTGTCTAGTGCCGCGTCAATTTTGGATTTGACTGAAATTAGTTTATCTTGGTTCAGGAAAAAGAAGACTCCTGAAACACAGATAAGCAGAAGTGAAATAACCCTACAAATGATAAAGAACAATTTCATCTAATTTCAAAAGTTTTGAGGGTTCTCCGATAAGAGGCAAGATGGCCGCTACCGATTTATCTAATTCTGATCTAACAATTCTTAGTTTGCATATCTGAACGCCATCTAAAACAACTGCAAAAAGTTTTGATTCGTATATTCCCTGCTCTTTACCGCCGAGAATTCCCAAAAATCCATTTTCTAGATCCAAAGACAACAATGGAACTGAAATTTTCTCACCTTCCTCTAACCAATCCCTTGATGCCTTATCTTCCATTAAGGAATCCAGAATCCGGTCATAATGACTTTTTAGAAGTTCAGTTTCGCTTGCATAGGAACTTTTAATCTCAGCAAGATTGTTCATTTCAAAGATTACTTCTTCGATGTTGCGAAGACTATTTATTTTAAGTTCTTCAATATCTGGAATTCGAAGCTTAGCACTTTCAAAATCGGTACTTAATTTTTCATAACTTTTAGCCCCTGATAGTAACTTAAGTTTTGCATCCGAAATTTCCCCTTTAAGGGCTTCAGATTTTTGCTCGAGAGCCTGAATTTGATTTTTGATTTTTTCGAGAGCTTTATTTTGATTGGAGAATTCTCTTTCGGCCTCAAATTTTTCTTCTTCCAGCAATTGATTCTTAGAACGCTCTTTCGAGAACTTCATTGCATGATCTTTTTTTACCTTTTCTCTTTGCTGGGAGATCGTTACTGCCTCTTTTTGTATTTCAGCAACTCTTTCGTTTCCACTTTCGAATGAGTTCACTCTTCCTAAAATAAAAAACAGGCTGTAAAAGCCCAAAATTAATGCACTTATATTTAGGAAAATAGAAAAGATCTTTATCATTCTATACTTGGCAAAGGAGCAAAAGGCGACATTTCTTGAGTTTCTGAGTTCCCACTATTTTGATTTTCAACAGATGGAAGAGGAAGAAAACCCGATTGATTTTCTTGGCTTAACTCACCCTTAGAATTATCTATATTGGAAGGCATCGATATCAGGGGTGTAAAAGTCTGGAAATTTTGATCCATCACCTCCTCTTCCTGATTGGTTACCTCTTCATTGACAACCTCTGTTTGATTTGAATCTAACCGGGCCAACCTATCCTCCACTTGCAAGAACCAGGATTCTCTCTCCTGCTCCCATTGCATATCCCTTTTCTTATCAAGATTTTCACGATGATCGATTAGCAAATTTTCGTCTCGGCCAAGTCCCCCTGAGTAATAATACATAAAATCCAATCTTCCTTGTTGATCACGAGACCAGGATAAGCCTACCGGTTTGTTATTTGAAACTGCATTCATTTCTCGTGTAAGTGGATCATATTTGTATCTCGCATTCCACGCGTCATAAATGACCGGATACTCATTTTGCCTGGTAACATTTTGCCTGGGAGTGCCCTCCTGGGAAGACAATTGCTTAGGGAGACTTAGCTTGGGAAGACTCCGTTGCGAAACCGTCTGGTTACATCCAAAACAAGCTAGACTTATTGCAATGACAAATATCCAGGGGTATGTAGAGGCGAGCATATATGTAATTAAGCACTTGATTCAGGTTTTGAAAACCAAAATCTGTATGGTTTTTGGGCCCAATACTTTCCCGCATATGCTACCCCTACACGTGGTCCCGTTTTAATATCGAAACAAGCTGTTTTTTTCTGCTCAAACCAAAGCCCATTACTCCGGATCGCTGTTTTCCTATTTAATCTTCCATCTATACCCAATCTTTTGGTAAGACGACCCGGTCCTTTCACCTCATGGGTTCCACGCAAAAGCACCGAAGCCGGGTAGCCATTATCGCCGCATACAATATTCAATAACCAATGCATTCCATAGCATAGGTATAGATAAATCACTCCAGCCTCACCATACATTACCTCATTCCTTGGCGTCTTGCCCATGGAAGCATGGCAAGCTAGATCCTTTTCACCATCGTAAGCTTCGGTCTCATTAACTGTCATCTTGATAATTCGCCCATTTTCTTGAATCACGCACAAATCATTCCCTAAAAGTTCCCGTGCAACCCGTTGTACCGGTCGGTTAAAAAAATCTTTTCCGAGCACAGTATGATCCATTTTTCAATAAGACTTATTTTGAGAATCAAGCCAGATCGTCACCGGACCATCTTCTTTCATTTCGATATTCATATGAGCCCCAAATTCCCCCGTCTCCAAATCCCCACAAAATGAATTATCTAAAATCTCAAGAAACTTTTCATAAAGTGAAATTGCAATAGATGGCGGTGCCGCCTTATTGAAAGATGGACGGTACCCTTTTTTTAGATTCCCACAAAGTGTAAATTGGCTGACCACGAGGATTCCCATATCGTCTCTGATCGGTAGATTCATCTTTCCCTCATGATCGTCAAATATTCGGAGGCCGAGGACTTTTTTACTACCCCACTCCAAATCCGCCACCTGATCCATCTTTTCAATTCCAATGTAAACCAGCAAACCATGATTTATCTGACCAGTCACAGAACCTGCTACCTGAACACTCGCAGTTTCCACTCTTCTTACAAGCAATCTCAAGATGGACCCCTTCCCCGCTACAGAAGGATAATTAATTAGAAAAGTTAATCTTCTTCTGCCACCGCATCCATGACTTCGGCAGCAGCCTTGGCCGCGAGAGGCGTAGATAGATAACGTTCTCCACAACTCGCTCCAATCACTACGATTCTTTTGCCAGCCATCTCGGGCTTTGCCGCAATACGGAGAGCCGCGGTAACAGTTGCACCGGTGGAAATACCTCCAAGAACACCTTCATCTAAGCTTAATTTTCTGGCCATTTCAAAGGCATCTTCACTGGTTACCTGTTCAACATCGTCGACAATATCCAAATTTAAATTCTTAGGAACAAATCCCGCACCAATACCCTGGATTTTATGGGGTCCTGGTTGGACCACTTCGCCGTTTCGGGTTTGTGTGATGACTGGGCTTTCAGCCGGTTCAACCGCGATTGATTTCATATCGGGGTTTCTCTGTTTAATCACTTCGGAAACTCCGGTGATCGTGCCTCCTGTACCTACTCCCGCAACCAAGCAATCCACTTTACCTTCCATACCTGACCAAATTTCTTCCGCAGTCGTTTTACGGTGAATTTCGGGATTTGCTGGGTTATTAAATTGCTGAGGCATGTAAGCTTTCTCTCCATATTTCTCCATTAACTGAGAAGCCTTTGATATCGCTCCACCCATTCCTTTGGGACCGGGGGTCAGCACGATCTCTGCACCAAGCAAGCGTAACAAAAGTCGTCGTTCCTTTGACATCGTCTCAGGCATAGTCAAAATACATTTGTAGCCTTTTGCTGCACAAACAAATGCCAAAGCAATCCCGGTATTACCAGAAGTCGGCTCGATTACCACACTTTCCGGAGTGAGTGAACCGTCTTTTTCCGCAGCCTCAATCATCGCTGCACCAATTCTGTCTTTCACGCTGGCCAGCGGATTGAAAAATTCTGATTTCAAAAATATTTGTGCGTCGAGCCCATTGGTTATCTTTTGTAATTCAACCAAGGGCGTCTTTCCTATTGATTCAATAATATTCATGGGGTTACTTTCCTTTACTTTTTGGACCATAGCTCCGGATTGGAGCATTCCGGTTTACTTCTGCGTTCTTTAAACGATAAACAATACGAGCCTTCTCGAGATCCTGAGTGCTCATTTCCATCTTTACGATATCTCCAACCGTAATTTTGATAAAATGCTTTCTCAACTTACCAGATATATGGGCAAGTACTTTATGACCATTTTCTAGCTCGGCTCTAAACATAGTACTTGGTAATACTGCTGTTATCTTACCTTCTACTTCTACAATTTCTTCTTCTGACATAATTTATATAAACCAACCATCACACCATGTTGTTCGTTCAAGTCAAGATTCCTTGCTTAAAGCAGAGACTAAATTCCGAAAATGAATAAATCAACAGAATGCCCATTTCCCCGCCTTTTCCCATCCCAGTTGGAAAAAAATGACGAATTCTACATGCAACTAGCCTACAATGAATCAATCACTGCCTGGGAAAATGACGAAGTCCCTGTAGGAGCAGTCATTGTTGACTCCGTAGGAGAAGTGATCGCCTCTTCGCATAATCAAACTAGAAAATGCAAGGACCCAACCGCTCATGCTGAAATGCTTGCCATTACCATGGCTGCACAAAAGATCGGCGATTGGCGACTTAATGAATGTAAGCTCTATGTCACTAAGGAGCCTTGCCCAATGTGTGCGGGTGCCACAATCATTGGTAGAGTCAGGGAGGTTTTTTACGCTTTCGATGACCCCAAGATGGGAGCTATGGGAGGAGCCATATCGCTTCATGAACTACCCCGATCGAATCATAAACCTATTGTCCACCAGGGCATTTTAAAAGAACAATGCCTGCAGCTTACGCAGGCTTTTTTTCAACTGCGTAGACAAGAACCATATGGCAAAGTGGAATAATCTTCTCATATTCATCTAGCAAGCTTGACCTTTACCGACAGGTGATTTGTATGGGATGTTTAAATTCAACTTACTTATTATGCCACATACATTACCCGACCTTTCATACTCTGTAGACTCTCTAGAACCACATATTGACGCAAGAACTATGGAGATTCACCATGGCAAGCATCATCAAACTTACATCAATAACCTAAATGCTGCACTCGAAGGAAACACAACCCTAGCCGAGAAACCAGTCAATGAATTGATAGCAGATCTTTCTCAGATACCGGAAGGCATTCGCGGAGCGGTACGAAACAACGGAGGCGGACACTCCAACCATACTTTTTTCTGGGAAGTTATTTCTCCATCCGGTGGCGGAATCCCTTCCGGGTCTTTGGGTGAAGCCATCACATCCGCTTTTGGTTCGTTTGATTCTTTTAAAGATGCATTTACGAAGGCTGCCCTCACCCGTTTTGGGTCCGGATGGGCATGGTTGATTAAATCCGGTGATTCTGTGCAAGTTACCTCAACCCCTAATCAGGACTCACCATTAATGGAAGGCATCGCAGACGACACGGGGCTCCCCCTTATTGGTCTTGATGTGTGGGAGCACGCTTATTACCTGAATTACCAAAATCGCCGTCCAGACTACATTGGTGCTTTTTGGAATGTTGTGGATTGGGATCGTGCGAACGCACTTTTTGAAAAGTAAGTTTTTTTCTTTTTATAAGTCCTACTTTGGCAAAATAATAACAGAGTTTTTTCACTCTTTTTTATGCTTGGTATGCTATGTACCTTGCTTCCGTAATCATTTGGTTTTATTGATTACATGTTGATGGAAAATTCTTTCAAGTACAGGGCATTTATAACCTACGCCCACGAAGACGAAGAGAAAGCAAGATGGTTAAGAAAAAAGCTTGAGGGCTTTTCTGTACCCAAAAATCTAGTTGGTCAGAAAGGCAAATTTGGCAAAATTCCATCGCGACTCTATCCAATTTTTCGCGACCGAGATGAATTGCCCGGTTCAGCCCAACTAGGTTCAATCATTGAACAAGCCCTTCTAGATTCTTCCCATTTGGTTGTCCTTTGCTCACCCCACGCGGTGAAATCAAGATGGGTAAATGAAGAAATTCGCCTTTTCAAACAAATGGGCAAGGGAGATCGCATACTTTGCCTGATCTTGGATGGAGAACCCATGGCAGATGACCTGACCCATTCAAAAGGTGAGGAGTGCTTACCCTTAGCTGTCAGAAGAAAAATCGACCAATCCGGAAAGCTGATTGATGAGATGGATGAACCCGGTGCCGCTGATTTACGTGACTCAGGGGATGGGGAAAAAGATGCCCTACTCAAGATTATTGCCGGACTGCTTGGACTTGGACTTGATGAAATCAAGCAACGCGACATCATTGCGAGACAGCGAAAGCTTGCTCTTATCACCGCTTTTTCGGTACTTTTTGCTTTTTCCGGTATTGGATTGGCGACCTATGCTTTTTTTCAACAGCAAAAGGCAAACGAAGCACAGGCGACAGCCTTTGAAGAAAGAAAGATTGCCCTCGAGGAACTCGCAAAGACAAAAGTGGTCACACAATTCGTGCAAAGCCTCTTCTTCTCGCTCGATCCGCAAAATACTTCGGGCATGGATACCGAACTGCTTAAAACCATGTTAGATCAAGGAGTTAAGCGTGCTGACGAATTGTCCTCGGAACCACAAATGGAGGCAAATATTAGAACTTATCTGGGCAAAACTTATCGCTCGATTCGTGCCTACGACAAGTCTCAGCAGCAACTTGAAAGAGCGATCGAACTTTTTGAGGGCGAGTCAGATATCAGAAGCGATGCACTTACAGAGCTGGCTTTAGTACACGAGGCATTGGGCAATTATTTGCAGGCTGAACCCATGCTAGCAGTTCTTCTAGAGCGAAAGACAAAAGAATTGGGAGAAACTCACGATGATGTTATCGATGCCAAAATCGATCTCTCCACCGTTTATCGTCGAATTGGTAAAGTGGAAAAAGCAGAGAATTTATGCGTATCCGCTCTTACGGTGATTCGGGATCAAAACCGGAGTACCGAAGACCCTCGTATGCTGAAGTGCATGAATGAATTGGCCAAAATATTTATTTCGCGAGATAAAATTGCACAGGCTGAAAGCATGAGCCGGAATGTTTTCGAACGCTCAAGGCTAAGCTTGGGCGAAAAAAATTCCGTAAGCTTAATTCGTGGGCAGGTTTTAGTGGAAGCACTGCGAAAAGGGGGTAAGCTCGATGAAGCGGAAGAGTTATCGATGAGTTTGGTCGCTTCGATGGAAGACATCCTTGGTCCGACTCACCCTGATACCCTCGGTGCGATGGATGCACTTGCGGAAATCGTAGTTTCCAGAAAAGACCTTGCTTATGGACTTGATCTGTATGAACAAATCCTAGACTCAAAGGAAAGAATGCTTGGGGAACAACACCCGGAAACATTATCCACACTCAAGGCCATTGCCCGAATCCTGAGACTACAAGAACTACCGGAAGAAGCAGAAGAAGTTCAATTCACTGTCTACACTCGACTAAAAAGAAAAAATGGCCTCGAACATCCTGAAACTTTGCGGGCCATGAATGAATTGGCTGATCTATACATGGATTCAGGAAAGCAAGTAGATGCTTTTCAGCTCAGCAATGAGACCCTCATTATTGAATTAAGAATCATGGGTGAACTTGATCCGATGACATTACAAACTCGATTCAGAATTGGTAAGCTCCACTATTTAGCGGACCGAAAAGAAGAGGCGATGGAAGAACTTGGTGATGTATTAGCTAAGCAGGAAAAATTACTTGGTTTTGATCACTCCGAAGTTACAAAGACTCGCGACCTCTTAAATGAAATTCTGGCCGAGACAGCAACCCCGGTCATTTTCTTGGACCAAAACAGCAGTATTGAAATGCCTATGGATTCAGAGACCAAACGATCTGGCTTTTTAGATAACTTCCAGGATAATAACTCTTCCATTGAAGATAATTCGACCACTCTCAATTTGGAGCTTAATTCTTCCTCAGTAAGCATCGATGATAATCATTCAGAGCTAACAGTTGAAACACTGACAGATAGTCCAAATCAGACTCAGATCATTATTGCCGATGACCTCCTAGGCAAAGATGAAAATGTCACCCAACCGGACGAACAAGAACTGTACGAGAAGAAAGATGATAGCGGTTTTCTAAAAAGATTTAAAAAACTGATACCAAGTAAATCGAATCCCTAAAAACCACAGCCTTTTCCACAAACTAAAGAATATGATAGGTGGAATTTTTGATTGGGATGGAGTTGTCATTGACTCCGCATATCATCATGAAAGGAGTTGGGAAATCCTTGCAAAAGAAATTAACCGGACTCTACCTGCAGATCATTTTGAAAAGGGTTTTGGGAAGAGAAATGAAACTATAATCGGATCCATGCTTGGTTGGAGCGATGACAAGTCGGAAATTATCAACTGGGGAAAGCGGAAAGAGGAAATATACCGGGAAATTGGGATTAAAGGCGGGATTCCACTTATTGATGGAAGCAGAAATTTCATCACAGAGCTTCATACTCATTCAATTCCTTTAGTTATCGGAACTTCGACGGAAAGAAAAAATATTGAATTGGCGATTGAGCAAAATCAATTAGGAGGAATGTTTGCTGGTGCGGTTTGCTCAGAAGATGTTAGCAAGGGGAAACCAGATCCTGAAGTATTTCTCAAGGCGGCTCAGTTGATTAACACAGATCCACAACTTTGCTTTGTTTTTGAAGACAGCACTCACGGGATAGAAGCTGCCGTGCACGCGAAGATGATTCCTATTGGAATCACTAGCACCAACCCTAAAAAAGAACTTTTGGAAAAGGGTGCAAAATTAGTTGTGGATCGCTTGGATGAAATCGATCTTTCCATTTTGGAACATCTAATCAAGAGTAGAGATAGATGAAGCTACACTGGAAAATCCTCATTTCACTTATTCTATCCTTTATTATTGGGCTGTGGTCAAATATTAGCGTTGATCAGCAGTCAGCCATTCCCGCCTGGTTTACAGGACTCAAGGAAAGTTGTCTATTTGTTGGAACTCTTTTTTTGAATGGTCTCAAAATGGTGGTTATTCCGCTTGTGGTAACCTCGATTATTTGTGGAGTTGCGAAAATCGGAAGTGAATCGGGCTTCGGTCGCTTAGGTCTAAAAACCATTGGTTTCTATGCCTTAACCGGGTTCTTTGCCGTTTGTACGGGACTACTCTGTGTAAACTTGATGAATCCGGGGATTGTAGATGATCAGATTCGGGAAAAAATGCTGTCTAGCTCCACTGAAAGCCAGTCAGCTAAAATTGAGGGAGCGATCGACCATGCAGACAAAGGACTTCAGGGCCTAATCGAAATTTTTCACCGGATGATACCATCAAATTTATTCAAGGCAGCCAGTGAAGGACAGTTACTCGGATTGATTTTTTTCGGATTACTATTTGGCTTCTTTGTGGCTCGCCTAAGTCCGAAAGCACGAGAAACGCAAGTAGCGTTTTGGGAAAGCCTCAATGCGGTTATTTTATCGATCACAAAGTTGATTATCTCCTTTGCACCCATTGGTGTTTTTGGGCTGGTAACCCCTACCCTCATGCAAGTGGGCTTTGAAACCTTTGGAGTAATGGGTAAATTCGCAGTTACTGTCCTTCTTGGATTAGCAATTCATGCCTTGATCGTGCTTCCCCTACTTTTATGGATACTTGGAAAAATTAATTTCAAAAGCCATTACCAGGCAATGGCTCCCGCTCTTTTGACCGCGTTTTCGACTGCATCCTCCTCTGCCACCCTACCTCTGACCATGGATTGTATCCGAAAAAGAGCCGGGGTATCAAACAAGATTACTAGTTTCACTCTTCCTTTGGGGGCCACTATTAATATGGATGGCACCGCCTTATTTGAATGTGTGGTGGTTGTTTTCCTGGCTCAGCTTTTCGGGGTAGAAATGGGGTTTGTGACTCAATTCACGGTGGTGCTTATGGCTCTTCTTACTTCGATTGGAGTAGCGGGAATTCCATCAGCCAGTCTGGTTGCGATTATAGTTATTCTTCAGGCTGTCGGATTCCCGCCCGAAAGTATAGCCATGGGGGTTGGTATTGTCTATGTGGTTGATAGAATCCTGGATATGACCCGTACCGCAATCAATGTTTTTGGAGACAGTTGTGCTGCAGTCATCATTGGCAAATCCGAAGGTGAATCTGGTTATTACAAGTCATTGTCGCAGGACAAGTAATTAACCAAAATTATAAAGTTCTTGGATTTCAAATTACAAGCTGACTACCAACCTCAGGGAGATCAGCCTGAGGCCATTCGAAAATTGGTGGATTCAATTCGTAAAGGTAATCAAAAACAAACTCTTCTAGGTGTAACCGGTTCAGGTAAGACTTTTACAATGGCCAACATGATTCAAGAGTTGCAGAGACCTGCTCTGATTATTTCGCACAATAAAACTTTAGCCGCTCAGTTATATTCTGAATTTAAATCCTTTTTCCCTGACAATGCGGTGGAATATTTCGTTAGTTATTATGACTATTACCAACCCGAAGCTTATGTCCCTTCGACTGATACTTTCATAGAAAAAGATTCTTCCATAAATGAAGAGATTGAAAGATTAAGACTCGCGGCAACCGGTTCCCTGATAAGTCGAAATGATGTAATTGTTATCGCCAGCGTCTCCTGTATTTACGGGCTCGGATCTCCGGATGATTTCCGTGCACTATCCATTGAAATCAAAGTGGGGCAGGAATTAGAAAGAGATATTCTTTTGGAAAGCTTGATCGACAGCCTATACAACCGCAATGATGTCGAACTCAAAGCAGGAAAATTCAGAGTGCGTGGAGATATCGTGGATATTTTTCCTGCCTATGCCAATCATCCCATCCGAGTCGAATTTTGGGGCGATGAAATCGAAGCTATCCGAGAAATTGATCCAATTTCGGGTGAAACCTTACAAACTTTTGAAAATTACCGGATTTACCCAGCAAATCAGTATGTAACCACAAAGGATAAAGTTGCGGGTGCCTGCAAGGCCATAGAAAACGAACTGGATGAACGGGTTAAATGGTTTGAAAAGGAAGCCCTGCTTCTCGAAGCACAACGTATCCGTATGCGAACCGAATATGATTTGGAAATGCTTCGCGAGATTGGGTTTTGTAATGGGATTGAAAATTATTCCCGCCACCTGTCCAAAAGGAAGCCCGGTCAGCGCCCTTGGTGTCTAATTGATTTCTTCCCGGATGACTTCCTTATGTTTATTGATGAAAGTCATGTTAGTATTCCCCAAATAGGGGGTATGTATAATGGTGATTATTCCCGCAAAAAACGATTAGTCGATTTTGGTTTTCGCCTTCCATCTGCTCTTGATAACCGCCCGCTCAAACCAGATGAATTTGAGGAGGTTACCAAGCAAACAGTCTATGTGTCGGCAACGCCCGCTGCATTTGAAATAGATCGTTCTTCGATTGTGGTTGAGCAGCTAATTCGCCCTACGGGACTACTTGATCCAGAGATGGAAAGGAGACCCATTAAAGGACAAGTCGAAGATTCCATTCAGGAAATTAAAAAGACTGTTGCGGAAGGTTATCGGGTATTGGTCACGACTTTGACCAAGAGAATGACAGAAGACCTGACCGATTTCCTCCGTGATCATGATGTTCGGGTTGAATACCTGCATTCGGATATCGATGCCATTGAACGGGTTGAAATTTTACGAAACCTGCGTGCCGGTGAGTTCGATGTTCTGGTCGGGGTCAACCTCTTACGGGAAGGTCTAGATCTGCCCGAAGTGGCATTAGTCATTGTTCTTGATGCGGACAAAGAAGGTTTTTTAAGAAGTGAAACCAGCCTTATTCAAACCGCGGGCCGGGCAGCTAGGCATGAAAAAGGCAGAGTTATCTTTTACGCAGATGTCATGACTCAATCTTTGACGAAAGCGTGGGAGACTTGTCAGTACCGCAGAGAGAAGCAAATGGCATATAATGAAAAACACGGCATTACTCCCCGTAGTGTCATTAGGCCTGTACAGGAAAGTCTCAGGGTAAAGAAAGATGATGAAGAGGATAATTTAGCCGTTGCCGAAGATGTTTCATCGAAAGATGCGAAGCAACTCGCCAAGCAGCTAGAAAAGGAAATGATCGAAGCAGTCAAGAAGCTCGAATTTGAGAAAGCAGCCCTGCTCCGTGATCAAATCGCATTCCTACGGGGTGAAGGCGGAGAAAAGAGCCTTCAAAAACAAGCGGTCGGCGGATACAAAAAAAGGAAGTATGGAGGCAGGAAGAAATATAATAAAAAGAAATAGTTTAATTTGGGTTTCTTATCTCGTTTTTTTCTTGGTTACTAAGATTCCTGCTTTTGGTGTCCTCACCCAAAAGCGCCAGCTTCTCTTTTACTTTGATAAAATCGAAGTGAATGGAGAGATCGATGTTTTTGTTGAGCCCAGGAAAAGAAATGAAGAAGCCCTGATCTATGGCGACTCGGAAATTATCGACAAGGTTTCCCTAATTGTCCGAGATCGCACACTTTTTATCGATGCAAACAATACTTTTGATATTAGTCGAAGACTGCCATTCCTAAAAATAAAGGCGGAAAGAACTTTTCCAGTAGAAATAATTATTGGTGCGGAAAAGCTTTCCGCTCTAAGCCTTTATGGAAAAGCAAATTTAACCGTAAATAAAATAAGCTCCAGACAGCTTTCAATTGCAACTTTTGGAATGGGCCGATTCCATTTGGAAAATTCTTTTGTAAATTCTCTCAAAATTAATCAGTCAGGCATGGGTGCTATAGTTCTAAAAGGAGAAAAGATTAGAAATTTAGACCTAATTGTAAAGGGTGCTGGAAATGTTTTCGCACAGGATCTCCCTGCCGAGCGAATTAGAGTTCAACACGATGGTAATTCGAACATTCAACTCAACCCCATCGATTTCATTGATGCGCGACTAACAGCTGATGGTAATATTTTTCTACATAACAGACCAAAAAACTTAGTAGTGACCCAAAGATCTAATGGGCAACTCTTGGATGCCCTTCCAGAAAACAAAAGATTTTACGATTTAAATGCGAGTGAACCGACTTACAAAAAGTAGGTAAATATAATCTTAAATCACGATCTCTTCGCCTTCGACTGCAGGACGAGCACTTGGATTCAATGCCGCAACCTCTTTGGCAATTTGATCCATACGATCATCATTATGAGACGGATCATGATGAAAAAGAAAGGTATTTTTCACATTAGCCGCATTTGCAACTTTAAGAGCTTCCTGCCAGGTTGAATGCCCCCAGCCTTTAAATTTTGGATATTCCTCATCCGTATAAGCTGAATCATAGACCATTACATCCGCCTGATCTGCTAGGGCTAAAACTTCTTCGTCCAATTTACCCTCGTAATGCTCGGTATCTGTGCAAATTGCTAGTGACTTGCCACCATACTCAATTCTGTAACCGCATGCCCCGTTGGGATGATTTAATTTTCCTGTTTTGATAACAATCCCATCGCCCAATTCAAATACCTTCCCACATGGGTAATCATTAAAAGAGCAAGCCTTTTCTATAAGTGCACTGGGAACGGGAAAGACTGGGTCCTTCATTAGCATAGTTCCAACTATCCCCAATAAATCATATTTTTGATCGCCAAGATGCCCGGCATGTAAACGGACATCACTTTGAGGATTATAAAGTGGTGCAAAAAAAGGAAGACCCTGAATATGATCCATATGGGTATGAGTGAAAAAGAGGTCAGCGTTCAGAAGGTTCTCTTCTTCAAGCATTATCTTCTTACCTAAGAGCCTAATACCTGTACCGGCATCAATAATAATTCTACGGTCACCACAATAAATTTCGAAACAAGTAGTATTCCCACCATACTTAACTGTTTCAGGACCAGGACAGGGTATACTTCCTCTTGTTCCCCAAAACTTGAGGCGAATGCTCGTATCTTTACTCATTTTAATTAATTTGAATGGTGATGATTACCTTGGCAATGATCAAATATTACTCACCAAACTTAAATTATCGATCGATCCAATTCCCATTTTCATCCTGATAGGCGTTAGAAATTCTTCCGTCTCCCCAGTCGTATTGACCATCAACAGCTAATCCATCACTAAATTGTCCGACAAAACTTGAACCATCGCCGAAATCAATCGTACCAATTCCATCCTTCAATCCGTTGATCCAATTACCGGTGTAGCCAACTCCACTCGTATCTTTTTGCATTCCATAACCATGTGGAAGTCCTTCAACAAATTGCCCGGAATATACACTTCCATCATTTTCCTTTAAAACTCCGACCCCCTCGTACACATTTTGAGAAAAATCTCCAACATACAGAGTTCCATCCAGTTTTTCTAAAATTCCCTTCCCGTGATAAGCATTGTTATTAAATCCTCCAATGTAACGGTCTCCATTTGGTTTTTTTATGTAGCCATTATCATACTCCCCTTGCTGATTAAAAATTCCTGAAAATTCAGTGCCATAGGAATTTTTGAAGAAGCCTTCATTTAGCATATCCCAGTTACCAGCCCATTTACCGGACCTGACCTCTCCATCCGAACCTTCATAATCGCCATAATTCAGGCGCGAACGGTTCCATTTTCCAACGACACGAGATCCATCCTTTAGCACAAGTTTACCATACCCGTCCCATTCATCGTTTGACCACATCCCAACATACCTTTCGAGCAAATCATCCGTTTTGTATCGGTGCGTGCCATGTCCATGCCTCAAACCTTTCCTGAACTGTCCTTCGTATTCATCGCCGTTGGCAAAAGATTTGTTTCCATGTCCATTTGGTAACCCTGAAAGCATTTCCCCTTCATATTGCGATCCATCAGTCAATAATTGGCTTCCTGCACTCGCCTCTCTGGAGAGGACTTTTGCTTCAGATTTTTTTTCATTCTCACTAGGAAAATCCTTTTCCACATCAGTGGTGCATGAAATGAAAGGATAAAACAAGAACCACCCCCAAAAGTGAATCGCATGAAAATTACGAAATTTCATTCTAGTAACTGATACTTTTACTAACCTGAAAAATACTGGTTACAATCGAAATGGCTACCAAGGCTACCAAGGAGAAAGCAAACCCTAACGCTCCACCCGAAACAAGGGTCGTCATAATCTTTATTTTCTTGGTTAATTGATCTCTGAAGGCTTTGCTGGTATCCTCCATACTGTTTCCCAAATTTCCGGTTTTTTCACCAACTTCAATCACATCTAACTGCATCAGAGGCATAAAGTTGAATTTACGAAGAGAGTCAGGGAGGGATTTCCCTTCATTGACCAAAGCCCTTGCCGAGCGAAATTGAGTTCTCAAAAAACGATTTTTAATTGTTTTTTCACAAAGCCTCAAATTCTCAGTCAACCCGATGCCACTGGCAATCAAAGTGGATAAAAGACTCGATAATTGAAACAACTCAGACAGATAGAGTATGTTTCCAAAAAGGGGAAGTTGCAAAATGCTTTTGTCCAATATCAATCCACCCTTTTCAGATTTATTCCATTGGATTATTGATCCTAAACCTACAAGTATACCAATGAGGGCAAACGGTCCAATAGTTAGCAAAAGGTTTGATCCATTTATAAGAATTTTAGCCATCAAATTTAACTCTCCCCCAAGGGAGTCCAACATCTCCTGAATTTGAGGCAAAAGAAAAAATAAAAAGAACAACACAACCCCAATTGCGACCAAACCAACGAATACTGGATAAGTCATACTGCCAACAACCTTTGACCGAATCTCTCTTTTTTCCTCAAGGTGAGCTATTATCTTTGCCAGAATAGGGGTCAAATTTCCCGTCGCCTCTCCTGCTTCAATCACAAAGGTACTTGATTCAGCAAAATATTGGGGCAACAACCTCATTGCTTTTGATAAAGTCCTACCCTCTGCCAGTTCTCGCCATAATGTACCGGCAATCTCCTTTTGATATGGATCCGAAAGTCGTAAATTTAAAAGTTTCACCGAATCGGCAACCGGCATACCACTTCCATGCAATTCATTCAGTCGCTTAAGAAACTCAAGACCTAATTTTTCGCCCTTGGCACTTCCTTTTCGGACAACTCCGCCCTTGAAAAGGCCGCTCGTTTTTTTCGGTTTTGCGTCTTTCTTGGAATTACCTCCACCCATGTTAGTAAACTTGAGAAGAGTCAATTTAGCCGCCCGGATTTTTTTTCGGGCATCCCGTTCGGAGGTTGCGTCAATTACTCCCGAAACCGTCTTCCCTTTTGGATTTATTGCCTGGTACTTAAATTCAGACATTAGCTCAAATCGATCTTTCCTGTGTATTTAAAATATCGGTCTCATCCTCAATTGCTCCATCCGAATAACGGATCACCTCATCGATTGTAGTCAAACCGCGTTTAATCTGTTGCCATCCACTGCCTTGTAATGTGCTCATTCCCTCCTTCAGCGCAACCTCTCTTATATCAGGAGCTGATGCACTTTTGATAACAAGACTATGGATCGAGTCGCTCATTCTCATAAGTTCGAATATTCCGACACGCCCCCTGTATCCAAGATTTTGACAATTCGGACAACCCTTTGCATCCCGAACACTATCAATATGGGCAACTTCTTTCGGGTCTATTTCAAGCAGGGCAAGGGAGGCCAATAGATCAGATTCTGACATTTCTGTTGGCTTACAACATTCCATACACAACCTCCTAACCAATCGTTGAGCAATCACCATTTCCACAGAAGACGCAATCAGGAAAGGTTCAATTTCCATATCGATCAAACGGGTAATGGCACCGGGAGCGTCATTGGTATGTAAGGTACTCAAAACCAAGTGTCCGGTCAGGGATGCTCGAATTGCAATATCAGCCGTTTCCCGGTCTCGAATTTCTCCCACCATGATTACATCTGGATCCTGTCTGAGAATTTCACGCAAAGCACTGGCAAAATTAAAACCGATTTCAGCATTTACTTGCGTTTGATTAATCCCAGCTACTTCATATTCAACAGGATCCTCGACAGTCATAATCCTTCTTTCCGGTTTATGAATTTTACGGATAAATGCGGTAAGTGAAGTTGACTTGCCAGATCCAGTCGGGCCAGTAACCAATACAATCCCGTGGGGTTTTTCCAGCACCGATCCAATTTTGGACTCACTCGTTGAAGAAAGGCCCAATTCCGCCATCGAGAGTGGCTGGGACTTTTCATTGAGAAGTCTCAGACTGATACTCTCCCCATAAAGAGTTGGTAGTGTAGAAACTCGAATATCCAAATCGCTCTGTCCATGAGTAAAAGTGATGCGCCCACCTTGGGGCCTTCTCTTCTCGGAAATATTGATTCCAGCCATTATTTTAATTCTGGAAATAATAGCATCCTGAAAACTTCTTAAATTATCCGGCACACGAACCGGCACCAACTGACCATCAATTCTGTATCTAATCTGCAAGGTCTCTTTATGCGGCTCAAAATGAATATCCGTTGCCCGATCCACGATCGCTTTTTGAACTACCTCGTTCACAAAACGAATAATGGCTGCATTTTGATCTTCCAAGTCGTCCTGCCCGTCATCATCATCTTCAAAGTCTAAATCTGAATCATCTAAACTGTCTGCACCGATTCCAAAATTTTCAGTAATCGCCCGAATAATTTTTTCTGGGGAACCTAAACTCCATACCGGTTTGTGACCGGAAACCGCATAAATCCACCGGCTCATACGACTCGTTGGTGGCCACACAGTGATTAATTGAACACGTCCCTCCGTTTGTTCCTTTAAAGGCAAACAACTAAAACTATGAATTAAACGAAGCGGAATGATTTTGGTGGGATTTTCTGAAAGTTCAAAATCATCGAGGTAGGCAAGTTCTGCCTTGCTCCCCAATTCAGTCATCACCTCACCGACTGTGTTGGAAAATTTTGCGGCTAACATTCTGGCTCGGTCTTCCTTCGGTGAACCAAGCACATTTAATCTATCTAGATCGGAAAGATCAGGCCACCAGTCCAAAGTATCCTCCGAATCAAATAAATCTGCCGAAGACATATCATCAGTAGATAATTCAGTTTCTTTACTTTGACTGGTCTGACTATCAGAAATCATTCTACTTTTTGGGCGCTACAATGGGATTGCGAGGCGGAATCGTAATGGTTTTTCCGCTGGATGTTACAATCTTCCGTACTCCGCTGGGTGAAGTAACTTGCCGAGGTACAGGCTTGGGCTTTGTCGAGGCACTTGCTTTGGGTGCTGGCTTCTTAACTGGCATGCCACTTGGAACTGCTAGGATTTTATTCTCAGATTTTTTTAGGCTCAAGGTAAACCCACCTTTAAGTTTAATCACTTCAGTATCAGGATTAAAACTTTCTATTTCTACTTTACCATCATCAAATGAGTCCCCTTTCTTCAACCATACCCCCTTGTTTTTTCCTTTATCGAAAATTGAAAAATACCACTCGTCCTTAAATTTAAAAAATCCACGGAGTTCCAAATTCGTATTTTGGGGTTTGGGTGGTGGTGGTGGCGGGGTCGGCCTTTGAATTACAGGTCTGGGTTTGTTTGAACCGGGTCGCAAAAATGGGTTTTGCCCATTCAGGTTAGTAAAAACAAATGCAACAACTGAAAAAATAATTATGAAAATATTTTTTTTCATAGCTTTGGCATTACTGATTTCTTATCCTGTACACCGGGCTGAGCTCCGCCTGATGTCTGAAGACTTTTTCCGGACGGGGATTGAAAGACCGGCGTGTAGTTGGGCTTCATAAATTGGTCGATTCGACCGATATTCTTAGAAGTCAGATCATCCACTGGGTTTTCTGGATCGATGATAGTGGGTCGCATGAAGATCATCAACTCGGTCGGGGTATACTTCGTCTGTTTCGGGGTAAATAATTTTTCTCCAATAATGGGAATATCACTAAGCAAGTTATATTTGGATGTAGTGGTATCCAACTGCACTTCCTGTAACCCTCCAATCACCATAATTTGTCCATCCCTTATCGCAATATCCGTTTGAGCAGTCCTAGTTTTAATGGAGGGAATTTGTTGCCCTTCATAAGTGTTTGTAAAGGTATCATCAAATTTTTCCGCTGTTACATTCACCGACATAAATACGGTTCCTAGTTCAACCAAATTTCCATTTTCATCCCTTATTGTCTTTCGAATCCTTGGATTGTCGATTGATAATTCGGTAATAGCGTCCAAGTTTTGAATACCCCCAGAGTTTACCGTATTTTGATTTCCATAGTTATTTGCTGTTGGTAACCCAACCGATCGCCTATCTCTAATTTGTATTTTGCTTGTTCCCTTTGCACCGTCTTCACCACCTCCTTTTCCACCATGAATAACGGTAATTGAGGGTGTCGAAAAGATTCGAATATCGTTCCTTTGAGAAGCCAAAGAAAAGATTTGGGACCACTGAATCTGACTGAGTTTCCAATTTTGCATCTTGAAGGGCACCGTCGAATTCAAAAGAGGTACTTTCAGTGCACCACTTAAAACTTCACTGCCAAAATTAGTGGTTTCTGTTTGTTCAAAATCATCACTAGTTCCCAACTGTCCATCCGCCCCCGGATTGGTCGTAGTAGTGGACTCGATTGTACTGTCATCCGACCATTCCAAATCTTGAAAAAGGGCATCAATACCACGCTGGTTTGCCTGACTCAGATCCACCATAACAAAAATCGTGTCAATACGTGCCATGGGTAATGGGACATCCAAAACTTCAATCATACCCTCAAATTGTTCAACATCACTTTTAAGTCCACTTATGAAAATCCCATTACTTCGTGAATCTGGTGCTACATTTGCGAATTCGGAAAAATTACTGCTTAATTCTTGGCCTTTAGTTGAAACAGCTTCTGGAGAGGGCGAAGTTTGTTTTTTCCCAGGGTCTTTAATATTCCCAGGTAAGGAGCCGGCATCAACTTTTTGTGAATTAGTAAATTCATTTAACATTTTGGCCACATCTTCAGCCGAAGCGTGGTAAAGAGGAACTAGTTTTGATGTAAATTCTAACCCAGCACTGATATCCAATTTCTCTAAAATTTCTTTAACACGGACTTCATCAAAAGCATGACAGACGACCGCAATCGCACTGCCAATTGACTTAAAACTCATTGATGGTTCAACCTGAAAATCATTTTTAAAAAACTTCTCATACTCACCTTTAAAAACTTTAACCAAATCTTCTGCACTCGTATACTTGGTACTGTAAGTAAATATAGCTGTACTTGATTCTTTTTTACTACTATCCATTTGTTTTATTATCTTCTCCATTCTTTGGAGATTGAGCAAAGAATCGGTCACCATGATGGCATTGGCATTGGGGAATGGCAGTAAGGAAGATACATTTGGAGTGGCAAATGAATTTAGAATCTCCCGCATTTTCTCAACGGGTACATATTCCAAAAAGAACATTTTTACATAAATTCTTTGACTGGGTTTCATCTGGGAGACTTCACCTTCGATCCAGATGGGCACGTGTACATTCGCTCCCTGGGCAGGCACTGCCTTGTAGAATTTATCATCAATCTTAGTGATCGCGACCCCGTTCATTGCGAGTAAACTTTCCACTGCAAGCAATGTCTCCCGTTTGGTAAGAACGGCCATACTGTCGAAAGTTATTTTGACGGCGGGAAGATTCTGGGGACGAAGAATGTATCGGTTGGTAATCAGTTGGATCATATCCAAAATCATATTGGTATCCTGATCCCTGATCTTAAGTACCTGAAATTCCTCATCGAGACCATCAATGAGCAGTAATTCCTCAGGATCAGATAAAGGACTGAAAGAGGGAACCTCACTCTGCCCAACTGAGTCTTCAGTGACCTGCTCTTCGGCCGCATTCGCAGATGAATTGATCGATGGTGGAAGTTCCACAGGAAGACTAGGTACAACTCCAGGAGGAGGAGGCGGTAAGTTTGGACTCGCTTCGGGAACTAGCTGCACCTGGGAGAAAACTCCAGTTGAACAAAACAAAAAACAGACAGGAAATTGGATTAAGTATTTTTTCATGGATTTAAAAACTCTACTGAACTCACTTCAAAAGTAGCATCAAAAGTGGTGGGATCATAAGGCTTAGATTTAGAGGGATAGTTAGGTTCAATTTTCACTTCACTCAAAAACATATATGGACTTTCCTGGCGCACAAGAGCCGCATATTCATTAACATCCTCGTAGCTGGCCTTTTGAAACTTTACCCTCACCCGGTGTTGTTTGTATCTCTCTCTTTCATCAGAATCAAGTTCGTTGTAACTTCTCTGAGGGAAAACACGATCGGCCAGTTCTGATGCCAAATTACTAAGCTGATTTTTGTCGTAACTTTTATTTTGCTGTTCTTTTTTTTGCTGTTCAAGTGCCGCATCAATGGCTGGTTTCAAACCCAAGATCATGCGATGCCCATTTATCGTTTCTTCATTAAGCTTCCAATCTGTATATGCCTGAAATGAAATTTGTATGACTTGCAAAAAGCATAATAGGAAAACCACCCACAATGACACCACCAAAAGACTTTGTTCCCGCCCGGACATTTTAAGAAAAATCTTTTCCAGTGTTTTCATCCCTCTTTATCCCTAATCATATTATTGCCAGTCTCTTTAACTTTATTCGCTTCCAGGGTCTCCTCGACTAAAGATATTTCCACATCGAAAGTATGAATTCCCTTAGAGCTTTTGATTTGCCGCTTTTCTTTGCCAGAACGATCCACCCGCAATTTTGCGACCTTGTTTTTCTTTAGATTTTCCAGAAACAAATTAATCAGCTGAACATTTTTCCCTTCCCCACTGATTTCAATATCATTCCTACTTTCAAAATGAGCTGAGGTGAACCAAACATTCAGATCTTCGCCCGTAGTACCCAAATAAGGATAGAGCCTACCGATTGATCCAAACGGATCAATCCCGCCCAGTTTGTTCTGCTTTAATTTCTGAAGAAGTTTCTGAGAATCCAAAACAAGAGGAATTTCGGCGGCCATTTCACTGGCCATTTTTTGACGATCCTCAACTTTCACCTGAAAGATCTTGGCACTCAAAAAAAGAATAAAGACTGCGGCCATTCCCAGCCCCCAAGCCAAGGTTGCTTTCCATCGTTTTCTGCCCGATTTACGACTTTCTTTTTCATTTGCTTTATATTCGAGTGACCGTAGATCGGCTGACCAAAGCTCGTCGCCATCAAGAAACACAACTTGATCTAAATCAAGTCCTGGAGATGAACCAACAAGCCATTCATGATCAAACCTGAACATACCATTTTTCAATCTCTCAACCTCTCCAGCCACCAATACATCAGGTAACACGTTGTAATTCTCAAGGTTCACTAAAGAAAGTAACTTACCCCGGGCCATTTCGATCGAATTTTTATCACCTTCTTCGACCGGCATTGAAAATAATTGAGCCGGTATTCCGCAATCCGCATCATAAACCGCAACCGACAAGGTTTCATCTTGTAAAAGAAACAAAATAGTCGGTGCTTCAAAAACCTTTCCTAAGATAGAAACAAAGGATGGGAACACCCGTCTAAACCCCTCCAGGCTTTGCCAGCCCAGTTGTCTTAATTTTGCTAGTGGAGTGGCAAATACAAGAATTTTCTGGTCTTCAATCGATGCATAATACCCCCATGCTAATTGGTGAGGGGGATAAGGGGAAAAAGAAGGATTTTCAATTACATCTAGAACATAATCCTCAATCCTTCGATTACTTTCCTCATTCGCCGTTATCTCACTAATTATATCTTCAGGAATATGGATTGTTTCTGTGAAAAAATTTTCACCGGGAATACGGAGAGTGAATTCTCTCAAATCCACCTGTTCAAATTCATTCCCTATGTCAGTGTCATCAGACATTTTAAATGGTCATCCCAAAATACATATAATGTTCGTGGTGAAAGGGTTGGATATATTCGTTTTTATTATCATTCAGTAACTCAGTCGATTAAATTCTCATTTTCTCTAAGAGCCAATATACGCATTGGATATTTCAGCTTCTCATTTCGCTCACTTCGCTTATCCAACTTTGTTTTTTTGACATTTCGGTTGGCCCTTGCTCCACTACCCTGCAATTGATTCGACAGTACTGCATGAAGTTGAAACATGGATTTCCCCCTCTCAACTGTCACAACAGCCCTCACTATTATGATATCTTGACTCAACTGAAACCCCATCTCCCCCGCGAGTTTGCTCATTTGATCAAAAAACTCTTTACGATCTCTTGACTCGTCTGATGACCTTTTATCAACTAAATCCTCGTAGAGGGAGTCATCTGAACCAGCGAGCACCCGAAGTATAAAATCAGAGCATGTATGGGGATTAATCGCACCTTCATTGTAGAATGAAAACGAATCTTTGAAATTTCGAAAATGCGGAGTTTCCACTCCATTTTCCAGAAAAAAGAGCCCAGATTCCTCTGGTTCATCCATTGAAAAGCCGAAACCCTTTATCATCTCGAATTCATCAAAGGAAGTGACTTTTCGCCCGGGTGTAAAATATCCCGGAACAAGATCCT
>CACFTI010000020.1 GCA_902569115.1 uncultured Verrucomicrobiota bacterium
TCAGACACCTAAAATGTGTGATCTCGTTATCGCTGAGGCGCACATCAGAGATTTACTGCAAAACGCACCAATCAATCTATCGGAAGAGCAAAGAAATGGTTTTAACGGTTTAGCAAAATGGATGAAATCCAAAGATTGCTACTTGCGAAAATTAGGTATCAACGCGGTGGAATTGCAACCCATTCATCAATTTGATTCCAGAAATAAGGAGGAATATCACTGGGGCTACATGCCGGTGAACTTTTTCTCTCCTGCCTCTGATTATTCGACTTCCGCTAGGTTGGCACAGGAAGAGTGCAAGCAACTCATCGATTCTTTTCATGGGGCAGGCGTAGCTGTGATTCTCGATGTGGTATACAATCATTTTGGTATCCCAAACCACTTACTCAATATAGACCGCGAAATCTACCTGCAGACGGACGGATTGGGAAGATTGACCAATCATAGTGGTTGTGGAAATGATCTAAATTGTGATGGAGAACCCGTTAAAAAAATGATTATCGATAGCCTCAAACACTGGGTATTGAAATATCATGTGGATGGATTCCGCTTTGACTTGGCTGAACTATTGGGAATCGAACTACTTAAGGAAATAGAAAGTGAATTAAAAAAACTGAATCCAAATATAATCCTAATTGCGGAACCTTGGAGTTTTCGCGGGAGACTTCCCGAAAAGATGAACCAAAGTGGATACGCTCTTTGGAGTGACCGTTGCCGAGAATCTTTATTAGGATTTGTAAGCGGTAAAGTTGAAAAAGAAGAAATAGTCAAGTTGATGATGGGGAAACTGGATGTGGAAAATTGTTTTCCCTGGCAGTCGGTTCATTATGTCGAATCACACGACGACTATACTTTTATTGATAGAATTTGTTCAGATTGCGATAATGGCGGGCTCAATCCGGATGCCAACGCGATGAAAAAAGCCACATTGGCAATGGTCATTCTGCTTCTTTCACCGGGAATTCCGATGCTATCTGCTGGTCAAGATTTCCTGCGTAGTAAAAGAGGTATTCGAAACACCTATCAGAATGGAAATGTTAACGCTTTAGACTACAGAAGACTGGAAAAATATCAGTCTATTCATAATGAAATTAGAAAAATTATTACTTTTAGGCTTTCACAAAGTGGACGCTTCACCAGACCCGAAACTTTTAAAAAAATTGAGTATACCAGTAATTTACTAGAAGGAAGGAACATCTTGTCTTTATCTGCAAGACATCAAGAGCAGGGGGAAGAATTCCTTTTTGTATGCAACTCATCGAACGAAAATGCTAGAATCCAAATTCCCGAGTTTTGGCTGAATGGAAAAATAATCCTACCCGAGCCAGCGGGATTATCTTATGAATTAAAACTGGCTGCGTGGGGATATGCTTTAATGAGGAAGGAGGTTATCTAGCCCATTCCCCACGGCCCAACCTCGATGCCACTCCGTATCTGAGGTTATATTGAGAATGTAACAAAAGGCTTTTCGACAGGACTTTCATCATTTCCTCAATAATAAGGCATGCAATAGGAAAAACATCTCCCCGATCTACAGGTAGTTCAGGATATTCAGCTAATCTCTCCTTCATGCTCAAACGAGACGAATGCTCAAAAAGGTCAGAAATCTCCCTAAATTGAACCTCTCGACACATATTAAAATCAAAAGGGCGGCATCTTGATAGGATTTTGCGGATAAAAAAAATAGCTCCACCTAACCCAATTAACGGAATCCCCGGATCAAGAATGAAGCCACAATTTCGAACTTCATTACATACAACTTCCCGCAAGGATTCTATATCTTTCGCCGAAAGCGGGAATTGATTATCAGAAGTAAGCTGGTTGGACATGGAAAGTACCCCGAGAGGTAAACTTTTGTTGAGGGTAGGGCACCGATCCTGCATTTGAATAAGTTCAAGACTGCCTCCGCCAAGATCAAATGCATGAAAAGACTCACAACCTGATAATTGTGGATCCTGTAAAAGCCCTTCAGCAATCAATGCAGCTTCTTCATTTCCGGATAATATGTGCAATGGATGGGAAAAACTGCTCTGAATTTCATCTGCCAAAAGCTTCGAGTTGGGTGCTTTTCGCATAGCCTCAGTAGCCACCATCGTCACATATTGAGCACCCTCTTCCTCACAAATTTTCAATAGATCTGAAAGTATTTGGGACAAATCTTCCCGAATTTTTTTTGATATCCGCCCATCTTCAATTGATTCCAAATTAATCAATCGACATGAAAAGCTTTTCTCCCTGATTTTTTGAACATCCCCATCTCTTGAAACTGAAGCAAGTAAGACCTTGGTCGAATTTGAACCTAAATCAATGACCCCAACCTTTACACTTGGATCCACTACAGCACAAAACCTTCTGGTGCGACCACGATAGTAAACTCACCCTTACCACTGGTGTCTTTCGATTTGCCACTGACTTCTGAGATTGTGCCTACGACAAAACTTTCATGAATCTTTGTTATTTCCCTTGCCACACACATGAACCGGTTTCCTCCAAAAATTCCCGCCAGAACTTCATAGGTAAAAGGCATTTTGTATTTTGATTGGTAAAAAATTAAAGATCCTTCGAAATCTTTCCATTTTTCCAACAAATTCCCAAAAGCAACCCTTCCCTTGGGAGGAAATCCAAGAAAAAGAAAATTGTGCGTGGGCAGACCGGAAGCTGCAAGTGCGGTAATTGCTGCATTGGGTCCTGGAACGGGAATAATTTTCAAGCCCTGACTTCGGCACTCTCGGACTATAGAAAAACCAGGATCACTAATTCCCGGGTAACCAGCATCGGACACCAAAACTATTTTTTTGCCATTCCTTATTTCTAAACTAAGAAATTTTGATTGTTTGCGTTCATTTTCCTCACGATAAGAAATGAGGGGCTTGTGAATATCTAAATGAGCGAGAAGCTTTCGGGTAATCCGAGTATCTTCGCATGCGATAAGATCGCAGTTTGAAAAGGCGTCTTTCATTCGTGCCGAAAGATCCTGTAGATTACCAATTGGCGTAGCTACAAGATACAATAATCCCTTTTCACTCATTATGAGTAAAAGAGTTGAAAGTTTTAAGACCTATCGGTTAAACCCTCCTCCGCGGTCAAATCCACCCGGAAGACTGTATTCCCAACTCGCCGGACGACCTTGTGGCATGCGATCATCATCGGGAGAAGCAGTGAAACAACTCGTTGTGCTTAGTAGCACAAAAGAGATTATAAGTAACTTACAAATAAAAGAGATTTTCATTAAAATTAAAGGTTTTGTTCTTCTTCTGGAATTATATAAACAGAATCTCCCGGGCGTAGATTTTGCGGTTCACCAAAACGAGGCAAAATGTATGCAAGAAGAAATCCATCCCTCGAACTCTGAACTCGAATACGGGCAGCTTCTCTTTTGTCCTTCCAAACGGTAAATACTGTCCCCTGAGAGACTCCTCGTTCTACGCCAAAAGGTAAAAGCATCATTCCGCTTTCACTATCAACCCTAGAGATAGTTGAAGGAGCTCCCAATTCAGAGATCTGCTTCTTTTGAGAAACCGAGAACATATCAAGATCATTAATAGCTGGGGGTAATGAATCATTTTTCTTGATCATAAAAGGGTTAACCTCTTCAGAAACCCCGGCATCCGCAACCTCACCGCCTTGTTGTTTAGCTAGCATTTCTTCGATACCTCTTTTATAACCGTCCGCATCTGCTTTGGTAATTTCTTTTTGCTTGGACTCTAGCGTTCTTTTATGCTCGTCAGCAAGGGCGATGATCTCTGCATTGTGGGTCTCTTTTAAATTATTAATATTGTTATTTAATTCAGATATCTGATCATTTAAAACTCTCTTTTCTTCGGTCGCGGCTTCTTCAAACGCGACTTTTTCACCTGTTATCTTCTCAAGGTCTTGGTTAAGGCCCTCAATGCGAATTTCGGCATCAGCTAATTCATCCTCCGCTTTTTCTTTCCCGGCTTTTTCAACGGCGAGCAGGTTTTGAAATTTACGCAGTTCTTCATCCCTAGCCAGGATCATCTCACGCAGATTGGATACCTCCTTATACCTGTCATGCCGATCCTTATAGAACATCCCTATTACCGTTCGGAGTCTTTGCTGCCTTGATACTCCTTTGGTAATTGTTCCATCTTCCTGTTTTGTGTCGGCAAATGGATACTTAGTTTCATCTGAAAATGGATCGCCAAAGCCAATGGTCGATTCGAGTTTGTATCCGTCCGAAATTCTCCAAATTTTAGATTCCGCATCCCAATATAAAGAACCAGGACCATACTCCTTACTTTTATCAGACAGGATATCGCTATATTCTTGATTACGATAAACCTTATCTTCTGACATACTCAATTCTTCCAGCGCCAGGGCCAGTGGGTTTTCTGTACCCTCAGGAAGGGGTTGGTTTGATTCAAATACATCATTGAATGCCCTCTTTTTTTCAGACACATCTTTCCACTGAGCTTCTTTTTCAGATTGTAAGACAATGTAAGCATCGTCAATCACTTCAGAAAGAAACGCAGTCTGCTGATTGGATACAGTATCAAACTTTAGCCAAATCAAACCTGATAACGCGATTAAACCTGCGATACCAAGTAATCGAAAAAGAACGGCAAGGACTCTCATGCTAAAAAATATGAAATGACGACGAAGACTATGCAAGTTGATTATTTCAATTCTTTCTACGCATAAGTTCTAATTTGATAAACTTGAGCTCGATTTAATCCATGTGTTGATAAAATTTCGAGTTCAAGAGACTTGATTTCTACAGGATCAAAACAATGAACTGCCAAAGCCAGGGAATTTTCCTTTTGATGAATAATCATCTCGGAAGCTTGATTTTCTTTTGTGATGTAAATTTTATATTCCCGCACCAGTGAACTGAAATTATCCTCTTCAAACGATTTAGGGTCTCCAGAGTAAATAAAATCATAACTGGGATCGAAACTTATTTCTATGCGGGAAATTTCTATGGGTTGCTTCCATTCCAAATCAACAAATTCAGAATATTTGAAATTTGTAGGTTTTGAAACCCATAATTGAGGTAAATGATTTGGTCTAAAATAGTTATTAACCAAGTTTCCTGCCTCGTAATCTTCAGGTGCAGGTGACAATGTAATCATGGGCGATGATGAAACCTTTGGAGAAGTCGTAAGAATGGGATAAAATTCAGTCATTGACTTAGCTTGATTTAAATAAGAACCCCTTTTTTTATCGTGTAAAACATAACCAACCAGTCCCCTTTCATAAAGGGGGATAACAAAATCTTCATTGGAATGAATTTCCAAAAAATGCCATCCCTTGTTTTTAATTGGTAAATCCAAGTTTATTTCAAGTTGTTTTTCTCCACTGGCAATCTTTACATTGTCTACAAATATGCAATTGCCGGGAAGTGAATGATGGTATCCAGAACCTTCCATCAGTTTGATCGAAAAGTCCTGATGATTTTGACCCATTAGTTCAACGCTTAGATTTTCCAGGAAGGATGATCCGACTGGAAATTGAATAAGGCAATGAGCAGTCTTAATCTTTTGGTCTATTTCAGAAAGACAGTCGGATGGCCCTAAGACAGTTGATGAGGCCGTAGCAGTTGCTCCAATTGATAAATTGTCCGTATCTTCCTTTCCATCCCTTGAAAAAAGTTGATTTAATCTGGCAAGTTTACTCTGTAAGCCATCAATATATCCCCCCTTACAAATTGTTTTCGGTAAACGATTTTGAGAAACTGCAGAAACAATCATTATTGCTGAGGCAATCGCCATTTGTGCAGCAACCACTGGCATAGAAAGGCTGCGGGAGGATAATTCAGAGCAACTAGCCGAAGAACCTGCCAACAAAAGGTTTTTAAAATCGGATGAAATCAAACATTGTGGCTTAATTTCAACAGGATGAGGTAGTAATTTGCTTTCTTCAACTCGTGATACTATTGAAAAATCCTCTCTAAGTAGGGTTCTTGCCAGCACTACTACACCTTCAAGCGACTCACTGCGTTGTAAATCATCAAGAGCTATACGGTGCAATCCATTAGCCCGAAAAACTGGTTTCGTTGAAATTTCGTCACTGATTGTAACTAACCTTAATTTTTTAAAAACTTTTCGAAAAGAAGATCGGTTTTTCAGGAAATCCCATGCACAAAAAGCAAGTTCGCTTGCCTCAACTTCCTTTGGAGTAGCAGGGCCCTCCCATTCAAGTAAATGAACACCTGTGGGCGATCTTTCCAGTGATTCCATCAAGTTCAACCTTGCGGATAAATGGTTTTCCTCCCATTTCAATCGCACCCAATCAGGTAAGGAAAAAGAATAATCATCTTTTCCCTCTGCAATCTGAATCAAACAAGCTACCTTGGATGTCTTTGAGGGGATATCTCGACCCACATTACCAAATTCATTCAGGTCAACTCCTTTCTCTCCATCTGCTCCGGACAATTCTGCTAATCTCCCAATCCCCGTGCAATCAAGGTAATATTTACCACCAAACGATTTTCTTTCATTAGTAAGATTATCTCTTGAAATAACCGCATTAATACTACCTGAAGCCGTTTTAACTTCCTCTACTTCCGAGTTAAGGAAAAGTTTTACTTTATTTTCTGCCTCGACCCAATCTCTCAGCGCACGAGAAATTCCTAAGTATGTTCCTTCCTTGTTAGACTTAAAAAAAAGGGGCCAAACTTCATTCAGGATTCCACTCTCTCTCTGGTAGACTTGAGGTATCAGATTGGTTTGATCGATTGATTGTCGCTGATTTGGACCAATTCTGCCTCCCAAGAGTGATTTTTTCTCTACCAAATGTACTAATTGATTTTCTCTGGCCGCAGTGATTGCTGCGCAAATACCGGCAAGTCCACCACCCACCACAACTAAATCTGCTCTTTCAGAAGAAATTTTCATTAATTCAGACTGATCGAAGCATAAAAAAATTCAATCACAGAAAAAGTTGTGAATCACTACTAATGATGGACATTAAGTTTTATTAATAGTACCCCTTTAGAATTTTTAATATTGTAGCCAATTATTCAAAAATTTAGTAATGATATTTTCGTTATTTCTCTTTCTCGCCGACACAAACTTTAATGCGTAATATCTTCCCACGTTGGACTAACACAATACCGGTTAAACTTATAATTTCCTTAGGTCTAATTGGAGGAGTTGTAACCGCTGGCATCACTTATTACGCAACTCCAAAATACACAAGAGTAGGCTACCAACCATCACAACCGGTAGAGTATAATCACGAATTTCATGCCGGTCAACTGGGTCTTGACTGCAGATATTGCCACAACGGAGCGGATAAATCATCCCATGCCAACATACCAGGAGCAAACACATGCATGTCCTGCCACAAGAATGTAAAAGCTGATTCCCCGTTGCTCGAACCAATCCGCAACTCTTACTTCGGCGAAGACACAAATAGAGACGGACAGCTATCTGAGGAAGAAGACATCAATGGCGATGGCTTATTGACATCTGGTCCTGCAGTCCCCTGGGTACGCATCCACAAAACTCCTGATTATGTCTATTTTAATCACGCCATTCATGTTAATCGAGGTATAAGTTGCGTTGAATGCCACGGTAGGATTGATCAAATGGAGGTTGTTCATCATTCAGAACCTCTAAGTATGTCCTTTTGTCTGGAGTGCCATCGGAAACCCGAAGAGTCTCTCCGCCCCATGGATGAGGTTACCAATTTAGCTTGGCAGGTTCAGCACAACCAAGAAGAATCTAAGGATCTGGCTCAAATTCACGCCGGATTGAAAATTAAGGAGAATTGGGGAGTTAATCCCCCGCTCAGTTGCACAGGCTGCCATAGATGATCCAAACTACTCAAAACTCTGAAGAAATCCAAGGTAAGCATTACTGGAAAAGCCTTGACGACTTAGCGGATACACCTGGTTTCCGAAGTTGGGTTGATAGTGAATTCCCTGAAGGTGCCAGTCTCATGGACGGGGTGCAAAGAAGAGGATTCTTGAAAGTGATGGCAGCTTCCTTCGGACTTGCGGGTCTTGGTATGACCGGATGCCGTCGCCCTGAACATACGATCCTTCCTCATGGTAGAAGCCCCGAAGAACTTATCCCGGGCATCCCGGCTTATTACTCCAGTTCCAGACCAACTTCAGCAGGCTTTGTTCCTCTCATCATTGAGTCGCATGAAGGTCGTCCAACCAAAATTGAAGGAAACTCGAGTTACAAGCTCAGTGGAGGTAGCACAGATGTCTACACACAAGCCAGCATTTTAGATCTTTATGATCCCGACCGTTCCCGTGGATCTTTTATAAACGAAAATGAGTCCCAGGGAAATGAATCCTCCGCAAGATGGAAAAAGACTCCTTCCGCAGAGATAAGAAATAATTTAGCAAATATTGAAAATTTTGATCGGGTTGCCATTTTATCTGACTCAAATTTTTCATCCCTGCGCAAATCGTTATTCCAAAAATTAGGGCAGAAAGGAGTCAAAGTATTTACGCACGACCCGATAGATTTTCACAATCCTGAAAATTGCTTATCCAAGGCTCTTGGCATTGACTCTAGCCTTCGAGCAATTCCAAATTTTTCTAAGGCAAAAACTGTCTTATCATTGGATTCCGATTTCTTAGGCCATAGAGAACCAAATTCCTCTGTCAACACCAAGCAATTCATGCCTGGAAGGAAAGTCCTCTCTCCGTCTGATGCCAAAAAGATGAACCGGCTCTATTCCGTTGAATCTGATCTATCAATAACAGGCGGAGTTGCCGACCATCGCCTTCGTCTGTCGTCTTCAGAAATTGAAGGGTTCTCTGCCCTAATTCTAATTAAGTTATTAGAATTATCCGGCGAAAAAAAACCCAAACTCCTTGAACAACTGACTTTGCTCTCTCAAGGATTGGATAATCACGAAAAGTGGGCAACTGAATCTGCCAAGGATCTCTTCGAAAAACCAAAGCAATCGGTTGTTGTTGCTGGAAGTCATTTACCCAGTTCTGTACACTTACTTACCTATAAGATTAACCAAATTCTGGGGAATCAATCCACATGTCTTGAATATCTAAAGGTTGATAATTTCGCTGGAAACCTTTCATCACTCTGTGAATCGCTCGAGAAAGAGGAAATTGAAACCATTATTTTCCTCGGAGGCAACCCGGTATACCATTGTCCTTCCGTTGATTGGGTAGATCTTCTCAAATCTACAAAAAACAAGTATCGCTTGGGTCGTTCAATCGATGAAACTTCACAGGTTTGCGACTTTCATATTGGTCAGTCACATTTCCTAGAATCTTGGGATATGGGAACCAATTGGTCGGAAGACATTTGTTCTCCCGTCCAACCGATCATCGCTCCTCTTTTCGACACTTGTTCCGATACTGAAATCCTTTCAAGTTTATTAGGTGAAAATAAAAATTCTCACGATCTTTTGCTTGAATTTTTCGAATCCGATGCCGGTGTATCTCAGAAATTTGAAGATTTCCTAAAACAAGGCGTAGCAAATGTTGAACCTTCATTATTAGCTAACCTACCAAACCCAGATGAAGCGGTTTTAGAAATAAGTACTGATGTCATAACCTTATCAGAAAATTCACTTGAAGTTCTTTTGATTCCAGATTTCCACACTTGGGATGGTCAGTTTTCAAATAACGGATGGATGATGGAATGTCCTCATCCAATTACCAAACTGACTTGGGATAACGCACTTTTGATTAGTCCAGTTCTCGCCAAAAAACTTGAGGAGAAATATCCAAACTTAGGTCTATTACCTGAGGCTACGATGCTTAACAAAAACGGCCAAATTGCTCCAGATGCGGCAGTTTTTAAAGATGGCAAACAGCAAGCCCCTATCGTTAGACTTAGAGTTGGCGATCATCACGAAATTAAAGCACCTCTTTGTGTGCAACCTGGTTTAGCTGACTACACAGTTGTTTCAACCATAGGGCAGGGACGATCCCGGGTTGGAAGAGTCGGCTCTGGCACAGGTTTCGACACCTGTTCCTTGATGCATACTGATTCCAATCGAATCAGCAGGGGTGCGACCATCGAACCAACTGGTGATTTTCATATTCTTGCCAATGTTCAGGAACATTGGTCTATGGAGGGTAGGGCTATCGTTAGGGAAACAAATGCTAAATATTATTCTGAGCATGAAGATTTTGCTCAAAAAATGGGAGCAGAATCACATTCTCCTCCGATGTGGGGTAAAGATCAGGATGCCAGTATTGCAGAAAAAGCCACTACCACTCCCAGAGGAAACTCGGCCTACGAACACCCCGACCACACTTACGAACACTCAGAAACATTTGGACTGCACCAATGGGGGATGAGTATTGATCTCAACCAGTGTACCGGTTGCAGTGCTTGCGTTGTGGCATGCCAAAGTGAAAACAACATTCCCATAGTAGGTAAAGATCAAGTTCTTCGAGGTAGAGAAATGCACTGGATAAGACTTGATAGATATTTCTCTTCTACCGAGAGAGAAGGTGCTGAGTTGCCATCTGATGTTCAGGTTTCTTTTCAAGGCGTGGCGTGCATGCACTGCGAAACAGCCCCTTGTGAGTCAGTTTGCCCTGTAAATGCTACTGTACACGATGAAGAGGGACTTAATGCAATGGCCTACAACAGATGCGTGGGCACCCGATATTGTGCAAACAACTGTCCTTATAAAGTACGACGGTTCAATTTCTTTGATTGGAACAAAAGAAATACGGATGAACTATACCAAGGGCCTCTAGGTGAAAAAAATGACTCCCTAGTCGACATGGGTAAAAATCCGGATGTCACTGTACGAATGAGGGGTGTAATGGAAAAATGCACCTACTGTGTTCAAAGAATTCAAGAAGCCAAAATCAGGACTAAGGTTAATGCACAACGTGATGCCAAACTTAGCACTGGTAGTGATGGTGCTGACTTAAATCTAGAGGTTAAAGATCTGAAAGTCCCTGATGGAACTATCCGAACAGCCTGCCAACAAGTTTGCCCTTCTGATGCAATTATTTTCGGAGATTTATCTGACCCCGAAAGCGAAGTAAGTAAAATGAAGAATAATCCCAGGGATTACTCTGTACTTGGATATTTAAATACCCGTCCACGCACCACATTCCTGGCCAAGGTCAGGAATCCAAACCCGAAAATGCCGGATTACTCCAAAAAACCTCACTCGTACCGTGAATACAGCGATAAAGCTTACCCTGCTAATCATGGTGATTCGAAGAAGGAACAATCTACACATTAATTATGGGAACGGTGACTGAAAAAACAGATCAACCAGCTGTACTTGCAAAGGTAAAACCTGCTCCATGGAGGGATCCTCCTTTGGTTGAAAACCGTAGATCTTTTCACTGGGTTACAGAGAAAATTTGTGGAATTGTTGAATCGAAGACACCTGTATGGTGGTGGTGGTGCTTTATCACAGCCCTTTGCATTGCAAGTTTCACTGGCATGGGTCTTATTTATCTCGTATCAACCGGCGTTGGTGTTTGGGGTAATAACAACCCTGTCAATTGGGGGTGGGCTATCGTAAACTTTGTTTTTTGGATCGGAATTGGCCATGCGGGCACACTGATATCTGCAGTTCTTTGCCTCCTTAAACAGAAATGGAGAACTTCGATAAACCGTGCATCTGAAGCGATGACTGTTTTTGCCGTGCTCTGTGCAGGTATCTTCCCTCTATTTCATGTTGGCCGAGTTTGGTTTGCCTGGTGGTTATTCCCCATTCCCAACGCCAATGCAATTTGGCCACAATTTCGGAGTCCCCTGGAATGGGATGTGTTTGCAGTTTCTACTTATGCAACTGTCTCGATTTTATTTTGGTACATGGGAATGATACCAGACTTGGCGGTGTTAAGGGATCGGGCAAAAGAAACATGGAGAAAATATTTTTATGGTGTTCTCTCAATGGGATGGAGAAATGCAAACAATCATTGGAGAAACTTTGAAATGGCTTACTTGTTGTTGGCAGGTTTATCCACTCCTTTGGTTTTATCCGTCCATACGATCGTTTCCTTTGACTTTGCTGTAGCCAATCTGCCTGGTTGGCATACCACTATTTTCCCACCTTATTTTGTTGCTGGTGCGATTTTCTCCGGCTTCGGCATGGTGCTCACCTTGCTACTCCCACTGCGTGCTATTTATGGTCTCCATGATCTATTGACACAAAGGCACATCGACAACATTTGTAAAATCACTTTAGCAACCGGGAGCATGGTTGGCTACGCCTACGCGATGGAATTTTTCATAGCATGGTACGGTGCGAACTCCTATGAAGGTTTTGCATTTATCAACAGAGCATTCGGAAATTATTGGTGGTCTTATTGGATAATGGTTTCTTGCAATGTTATCAGCCCACAGCTCTTTTGGTTCAAAAAGATTAGGGAGAACATTCCACTTGTTTGGATAATTTCAATTTTTGTCAACATTGGCATGTGGTTTGAAAGATTCGTGATTGCAAACACAACTCTATCCCGTGACTTCCTTCCATCCAGTTGGGGGTATTATTCTCCGACTGTTGTAGATTTATTTACTTTCTTTGGAACCTTTGGATTTTTCTCAGTACTTTTTCTTCTTTTCTTACGATTCCTTCCTCTTATGCCGATGGCAGAGGTGAAAATGGTTATGCCACAAGCTGACCCCCATGGAGGTAAACATTAATTTACCATGAGCAAAGTCATGGACATTAAGTATGGGATTTCCGCAACCTTTAATTCGGCGAAGGATATCTATGAAGCGGCAGGTAAAGTTCGTGATAAAGGTTTCACAAGTTGGGAGTGTTACACACCCATGCCTATTCACGGACTTGACGGACAAATGGGGTATGGCAGATCGAAAGTTCCCTGCTTTACATTAGCAGGTGGTATCACTGGATTTTTTACAGGAATGCTAATCGTTTGGTTTATGAATGCTTTTGATTACCCCTTAATTGTTGGAGGGAAGCCTTATTTTAGCCCAATTTATCCTTTTCCTGTGTTTTATGAACTCACAATTCTTTTTGCTGCTTTTGGTACCTTGTTTGGGATGTTTTTCCTAAACCGTTTACCTCGGCACAACCATCCCGTTTTCGAACACAAAAATTTCGGTAGAACCGGGGATGACAAGTTCATGATCGTAATAGAAATAGAAGACCCATTATTTGATGATGAAGACACTGAATCCTTCCTCAAAGATCTCGGTGGTAAATCTGTTTCCATTATTCGAGAGCCAATTGAATAGATGAGATATTTCATTCCAATATTTTTTATTCTTGTTGTCACTGTAGTTTCAATCATGGGATTAAGGGGTGATTTAACCGAAAATACCCCACTGGAAGTTTTTCCAGACATGGATCGTCAGGCTAAATACAAATCTCAAACACAAAATGATTTCTATGGAGATAAAAAAGCGGATCGCTTACCTGTAGCAGGAACCGCCATCAGGGGTACTGCGCTTGAAATAAACAATGTATTTTCAGAAAACCCTGCTTTCAGTAATTTGGCTTTCAGAACTGGAAAAAGTGATGATGAATCATGGGTAAATAAAATCCCTGATGAAGCGGTTATTGACATGTCGTTAATGCGCCTCGGAAAAGAAAGATATGACATCCATTGTGCTATATGTCATGGCACATACGGAAATGGAAATGGTGTTATGAAAGAATTCTTGGGCGTTGCTCCTAGAAATCTATCTGACCCTGAGTTAACTAACTATCTAGAGCCTGCAGGACCTATCCCAGATGGGAAAATTTTCCACACAATTAGTATGGGAGCCGGAAACATGCTTGGACTTAAAGATAAACTTTCCCCTAAAGAACGTTGGGCTATCGTGCTCTATGTGCGAACACTTCAATCTTATGTGAGCGAAGCACATTCGTCGGCCAAAAACTAAAAATGAGTGACCAATCAAAAGATTCTCAGTCAGGATTTGACTTACAAACCAAACTTCTAGGTGGAGCTGTCATCGGATTGGGAGTGGGATTAATTGGTCTGTTTTATGGTTTGTCCTCAGGTGATAAAAGTCCCTTCCTCGGATGGCTGTGGGGATCATCATTTTGGTTAAGCATAGCCATTGGATTATTAATGCTGATTATGATTTTCAGGATATTTAATTCCCATTGGACTCCAATTGTTCGTCGTCAACAGGAGCACGGACTCGCAGCTTTTCCGTGGCTTGGGCTATGTCTACTACCCCTGATACTCGTTGGATGGTTAGGTGGCGAACAAGCAGGTATACTTTGGACTTGGATTAATCCAGATGCTCAAACAATTGAGGCTAGAAGCATTACGACTGTATCTGAGGATGTTCTTCACCAAAAAAAAGCAGGTTACCTAAATCTTGGCTTCTTTACCATTAGACTTATTATTTATTTTGGGATTTTTTGTGGTCTCAGTTATTGGTTAAGGAAAGTTTCCTTTAATCAAGATAAGGATGGTGATCCGATGTGGTCACGCTTAGGCGTAAAGATCTCAGCTGCCGGTATTCCTGCAGCTGCATTAGCCCTTACCTTTGGTGCCTTTGATTTATTTATGAGTCTAGAATACCAATGGTTTTCTACGATGTATGGTGTTTGGTACTTTGCTTCGGGTATAAGGTCAGCCCTCGCTGTTACTATTATAGTTTGCTTCTATCTCTCCTCTAAAAATAGAGCTCTCAACGGACTCTACAAACAAGCCCATCAATATGACTTGGCATGCCTATCACTCGCTTTCACCGTCTTTTGGGCATATATCAGTTTCTCTCAGTACTTCCTCATTTACAGTGCCAATATTCCTGAAGAAACATTTTGGTATGTCATTCGGGAGATCAATCCAAACACAGGCGAACAATCAGGCTGGTTTTGGGTAAGCATGGGTTTAATTTTTGGTCATTTCTTCTTTCCCTTCCTTTATCTGCTTTTTTATCAAAATAAAATTAATGGTCCCAGACTTGTATTTATCGTGTCATGGATTCTAGTTTTTCACTTATTAGACCTCTATTGGAACATAATCCCTGGGCGTGAAATTTCACCCGGAGCCTATGTTGGCTTTGAAGCCAGACCAGTTTTGGGCTCTCATTTACTATGGGGCATTTTCAGTCTTGTAGGCATTGGTTGCCTATGTGCATGGAGCGTACTCAAAAGCTTCAACTCCCAACTAGCAGAAATAATACCGATTCGGGATCCCCGAATTTTAGATTCTATTCATCATCATGAGTGATCCTGAACTTAAAAAAGCTGACGGTTGCGATATTTTCTTTTCGCTCATCATTGTGATCGTGCTATTAGCAGGTTTTTTCATTTTTCAAGCGATGAGTGAACCAGAAGAACCTCGCGATGCTGATTACTATTCTGCTCAAGAGAGAATTAAAAAAATCGCATCTCATAAGGGCATTGATTCAGAATACAATTCTCAAATAGATAGCTTTCATTTGGAGAATAACTCCTCCATGGAAAAAATCATGACCAACGTAATTAACCAATACAAAGGAAAGTGAAGAAAACTTCAGAACAACAAATTGACCAATCAGCCAAGTTTGCGTTCTCCTTTTTCGTGGCTTCAGCAGGTTTGTGGTTACTTGCAGCGGCATTACTTGCTTACATTGCAGCAGCTAAGCTGACCGATCCACTTTTCTTATCTTCCTGGGAATTTTTCACATACGGAAAGATCAAGATTTCACAAGCGAACGCTTTTGTTTACGGTTGGGGAGGAAATTCCATCTTTGCAGTCAGTTTATGGATAGTTGCAAGATTATCCCAATCCCCTGTACGAGGGACAATTTTCTTAATTTTTGCAGGATCAATGTGGAATTTAGCTATAACATTTGGTTTGCTTGGTATTTTGGATGGACACATGCTTGGACATGAACTCCTAGAAATGCCTAAGGAAGTATGGCCTGCTCTTTTCATATCTTACCTTATCATCGCTTTCCTGATTCTTGTTGTTTTTAGAAGTCGTCGACAAAGTGTTACGATTGCACCGCAATGGTTTATTGTTGCAGCATTGATTTGGTTCCCTTGCTTATTCCTTTTCGCATGGAATGGATTAGAGATAAACGCGGGTAGAGGTACATTACAGTCGATTCTATCTATGTGGTTCGGTCAAAACATTATTTGGCTTTGGCTAACTCCCGTAGCATTAGGATGCGCATATTACATTATCCCATCTGTCTTAAATCGTCCCATAGATAAGTATTACTTGGCTATTTTCGGATTTTGGTGCATCGCAGGGTTGGCTCCCTGGTCCGTGGTTCACCATTTGGAAGGAGGCCCCGTGCCTATGTGGGTCCCTGCTATTGGCACAGTTATGAGCATTGCAATGGTATTCCCCATTGCTGTTGCTTCCACTAATTTTCATGCCACCGCTTTTAAAGATATTTCAAGAGTATGGAATTATTTGCCCCTACGTTTTGTTATTTTCGGCACATTATCATACACTATATCTAGTTATATTGGTGTAATATTTTCAGTTCCTGCAGTGGCAAAGCTAACACAATTTTCAATCATCAATGAATTTCATTTCAATCAGCGTGTGTACGGTTTCTTCAGTATGATCATTTTTGGAATGGTTTATCATATTCTCCCACAAGTGACTGGAAAAGAGATCGGTACCGCTGCTAAAAACTTTCATTTCTGGACATCGGCTCTCGGCGTATTTGCACTTCTATTGGCATACCTCATCGGTGGGCTAACTCATGGTGTTTTGGCTCAACAACCTTCTTTGGCTTGGATCAATGTGATTGAGTCAGTTAAACCTTACTTTTTAATTACTGAATTCGCTTTTCTGATTCTTGGGTTCTCGCAACTCGTGTTCGTACTTAATCTTTGGAAAGTCATCGTACCAAACCCCTTCTCATGTTGTGAGAAAAATTTAGAACAAAAAACTGCTTGATGAACAATATTTTCAAGTTTGCAATTTATATATTTCTAACCTTGGCGTTTGCCTGGCTGGCCTTTTTTGTTGGTGCTAAAAACCAATACGGAGATTTAGAACCTACTTCGCAATACCTTGAAGAAAATAATTCTATTCCCAAAGGTGCCGATCTATTTCCTCAATCTATGCCTGGTGTTGCTCAACTAGGTGCCAAAGAATACCTTTCACTTGGTTGTGTAACATGTCATACACAACAAGTTCGTACAATTGATGCGGGATTTGATGTTGAAAGAGGGTGGGGGAAAAGACCTTCAGTTCCTCGTGACTATATTTTACAAAAAGAGGTTTTACTTGGGCATAACCGAGTTGGTCCGGACTTAGCAAATATTGGACTTCGTGGCTACACCCGCGAATGGTTGCATAAGCATTTGTTTAATCCACAAATTTTAGTAGAGGGTTCTATCTGCCAACCAAGCCCATTTCTTTACGATATAAGCAACGAAAGATCTTCAGGGGCAATAAATGCTGATAATAAAGCTGATGACAATGTTTCTACTATTTTTATTAAGCCATCTTTAAGGGCAAATCGAATTGTATCGTACTTACAATCTCTTAAACAGGATTATGAACTTCCTGAAATGTCATTTATTGAGACCCAAGACGAAGATGATACTGAAGATATTAAATTAGCAGAGGTAGGTACTGCCAAAGATGATCAAGTTGGTTTGCCCACTTGGCTTGCTGATCAAATTGCATCGGGAAAAGAAATTTACTCTAAAATAACTCCTGGTGGAGGGATGTGCGTTGCTTGTCACTTACCAAACGGTTTAGGACAACCTGGAGCTATTCCACCACTTGATCGCTCCGATTGGGTCCTTGGTGATAAGGAGCGTTTAATTAAGATTTCCATCCATGGACTTATGGGTGAAGTGGTTGTTAATGAAGAAAAGTATGTTGGTGTAATGCAAGGTTTCGGACAACCTTTGGGATCCCCTTTAAATGATCAACAAATTGCAGATGTGCTGACATACATACGCAACGAATGGGGTAATTCAGTTTCCGCAATTTCTCCAGAAGAGGTAAAAGCGGTACGTGATTCAGAAAAAGATCGTGAACTAACCGCAATGTGGACTGAAGCTGAATTACAAAAAGAAAATTCTTCCGACTAATTTATATCTATGAGCATTGAAAAAATGAGCAGCGAAGAAATCCGGTCATCAGGGATGAAAGATGACAAGCTAGTTGATGAACATGTTCGTTTAAATGAAATCAAACACGAGCCCACTAAAGGGTTCTTACAAGCACCTCTTATCTTTGTTTTTGTTTTTGGATGTCTCATTTTTGTCTGTTCTATCCAATTGGCTCATACCACCAACGATTTCGCACTTCATCCGCCCGAAGAAATAATCGAATTAACACCGGATGAAAAAGAAGCTTTACGAATAGAAAGAAAAATTAGTTCGGGAGAAAAGATCTTTGCTGCAAGATGTGCTTCTTGCCATCAGACCAATGGCCTTGGAATAGTGGGTCAATATCCTCCACTTGCCGGCTCGGAGTGGGTTACTTCTGACCCGGGGATCATTACCAATATTATTCTCAAGGGCCTTAAAGGTGAAATCGTGGTCAAGGGAGAGACTTATGGAACAACAGCTGCAGTCAATATGGCTGCAGTAGCTATTAATGATAGCGAAATCGCTAATGTGGTATCCTATGTCCGACAAGCTTGGGGAAATAATGCTGAAGAGATTTTTGAAGATGAAGTTGCCTCCATTCGTGCTGACTCTGCTGAGAAACAAGATCAATGGACTGGAGATCAAATAATTTCCATGTATCCAGAATCATTTGCCAAATAGGCTTTATCCTTTCTGATTGAGGCTTATTCCTATTTAAGTTTTAATCTGCCACATTGTGTGGGTTAAAACTTATAGTCCATTTAGGGGTCTACTCCAAATTCTGTCCTTCTTTTTGGTAGCAGGTACATCGGGGAATGTAGAAGATCATTTCCCTGAACTAGGTGAAATTTTAAATAATGTGGAGGAGTATTCTCCAATTCTTATAGAAAAAAATTATGTGATTCAAGAGCGACTTGGACAGCAAATGATAGCGGAATCAGCTAAGGGTATGTCCCTTTCAATCAACTTATCAACGCAATCTATTCACGAAGATAGACCTAACCAATCCTTCTATCACCGTTACCGTTCTTTCGGGTCTATCTATGCAAGAAAACCCTTATTTCACTGGGGAGCATTAGACGCACAAAGTAAGATTGCCATCAAAAATACTCACATTTCAAAATTAACATATAACGAAGCGATTTCTAATGTTATTTCTCAATCTCGCCGCAGTTACTTAGAATCAATGCTTCTACAAAAAAAAGCTGAAATCAAAAATGAATCACTACTAATTCAACGAGAATCGCTAAAGCGCGAAATAAAGCAGAACAAACTCGGGTTAAGCTCTGCTTTAGATGTAAGTGAATCAAATGCCTCTCTTCTTCAAAACGAATTACTCCTAGCTGACCTACGACAATCTCTCGATAATTCCGTCAATCAATTCAAGTCAATTACAGGTTGGGAAGGTAATCTTACTTTTGTAGAAAAAAATAATTCAATTCACAATTTACTTTCTTCAAAGCTGATTGACGAAAAAAAACCAGCTTTAATTGCCGGAATATCATCTAGAACGATAAAAAGAATAGAAATAGAAATAGAGATAGAAAAAAATCAATTCACCATCGCAAATAGTCAATTAAAGCCAAAATTAAACTTAGTGAGCGGTTTTTATCAGGACCAAGTTGCACTTGCTAACAGCGATGACAGTTTATTACGAAACAATTTCGTTGTTGGCCTTGAAGCTAACTGGGCAATCTGGGACTCATCAAAAAGCAAGGGTCAAAAAACTGCTGCCCTTGCACGTAAGCGAAGTCTTGAATATGCACTTGAAAGAGAATTGAAAAGTTTTCGTCTTTATATTGAAAACCTTCGGCAGAATCTTTCTTCCGCGGCAAACCGTATACAAATAAGTAATAAACTCTTGGAAGTAGCCAACAGCCGTTTTGAAACAAGCAGGCTTGAATTCGACGCAAAACGCATAAGTGAAAACAAGCATTTGGAATCTAAAATTGCATTGGATAATGCTAAAATCAAACACTTGGAATCAGTCTGCCAGTACCTTAAAAATAAAGATCTATATCTTGACGCAATCCAGCAGATCCATGAATAAATCGAACAAAGTAAGAAAGCCTGCAAAAATAATCCTGATTTTGGCGGGAATTGTCTTAGTTGTAATGGTAATACAATTAGCCCAAGAGCAATTAAAAAGGGATGCTTTCGTAAATACAGTAAAAATGGGAAGTATTCGCGACTCTGTTAGCGGTAACTTAAATGTACTACCCACGCTAAGTTTTCAGCTGAGTGCAGAGACCCAGTCAAAGGTCAAATATGCAGCTTTAATTCCATTTGGTAAACCTATTCAAGTAGATGAGAATCAAACACTTTACCTGATGGACACAACCGACCTTGATCGAAGTTTGGAAAGAACAAAACTCTCTCAAGCATCACATCAAAAAAGATTAGAAATAGGCTCATCGATTGAATTACAACTGAAATTAGAGGAAAAAAATCTTAGTGCACTCCAGACTCTTTTTGAAGAAAACGGTCAGGATGTTTCAGAGTTTGAATTAGAATCCAAGCAAAACCTGGTTGAGCGTTTGAGAAGACAGCATGAATTGGAAACAATAAATAATGAAGAGAACAGCCAAGAATTTACACTTGAGATAGATAGGATACGGGAGGAGTTAAAAAAGCGAAGAATTTTAAGTCCAATAAAAGGAACACTGATCTCATCTTCAGTAAAGAAAGGTGACACAATATTTGGTGGACAAGTCATGGGAGAAGTTCAATCAAATGAAAGAATTATTGAAGTAACTTTAAACGAAGAAGACTTTGCCGGTATAAAGGAAGGACAAAAAGTAGGTGTTACCTTGTTTTCTTTCGGAAATGAAATTTTAGAAGGTGTCGTCACCTCACTATCTGCCAATGTCAATTCAGCGAATGGACTCCGTAAGCTATTTGTGAAATTAAATTCAAACAAAATTTTGCCCGTAGGTTCCTCTGGCAGGGCTGAAATTATAAAACAAGAGATTCAAGATGCCTTGATAATCCCAAGAAAGGCATTATTGGGAAATTCTGTTTTTACCGTGCGTGACGGGAAAGCCTGGCAAGTAAAAGTTCAGACAGGAGCCAAAAATTTAGAATATGTTGAAATAAAAAAAGGATTAAAGGCTAATGACCTTGTAATATCTGAAACCCCTCATCTCTTTTACGATGGGGAACAGGTTACTCATATTCTTATAGAATAATTTTTGCGATAAGGTGAAGTTTCTAAACCTGGAATTAGCATGGAAATATGTGCTTGGGCGAAAAAGAGCAATGACGATGAGCCTATTTGGCATTGTTCTCGGTATCGCCTTTTTTGTTATCACTCAGGCACAAACATCTGGATTTGAAGCTTTTTTCATTAGAACAATCCTTGGTACAAATGGGGCTATACGGATATCTGACCGCTTCCAAGACATGCATGGAACAGTTCGAATGTCTTCTCAGGATGGTAGGACAAAGTTTCTATTCAATTCTAGAGAAGGCACCAGATATACAGAAGGTATTTCAAACCCAAAACTCCTACGAAGTGCCTTAAAACAATTTTCTGAAATTTCTGGTATTTCTGAAATTCTTGAGGGAAGTGCAGTCATTGCAGGAACATCAAGATCACAAAATGTGGAAATCCATGGAATTATTCCATCGGAACATGTGATGGTTTCAGATATTGAAAATCAAATTATTGAAGGAGAACTAAAAACATTTGAGTTAGAACCTATGTCTATTCTTTTGGGAAAGCGAATAGCTCAGCGATTAATGCTGCAAACAGGGGAAAGAATCACGCTCAAAGGAGGCACAGGGAATATTCGTCTCCGTATTGCCGGAATCTTCGAAACAGGTGTCAGCCAAATTGATAAGAACCGTGCCTACATACATCTATCCACAGCCAAATCATTTCTTGGAAAAAGATTCTCAGGTTCAATCTTTCAGTTATCTATGTTCGAGCCTGAAAAAGCACCTGAAATTTCTGCTCAAATTCAGGAAACAACATCTCATCGAGTTGTAAGTTGGCAGGAGCGAGAGCAAGTATGGCTCGATGTGTTCAAAGCGCTTAGAATTTCTTCAGCCATTACTGTATCTAGCATACTTTTACTTTCGGGATTAGGAATTTTTAATGTCTTTGCAATCATGGTTATTGAAAAAACAAGGGATATTGCAATTCTACGATCTATAGGATTTAAGCCTTCAGATGTATCCTCAGTTTTTTTATGGCAGGGAGGAATTGTACTTTTCATTGGCATCATACTTGGAACTCTTGTGGGCATTTTTTCAACTTATGTAATTTCAAGTATCCCTCTTAGAATTCGAGGTATTTTCTCTACTGATAGTTTCGTCGTAAACTGGGACCCATCTCATTATTTATGGGCAGTACTGATTGCAGTGATCTTTGTATCCATCGCCAGTTGGATTCCAGCAAGAAGAGCTGCTAAGATTGAGCCCGCTAAGATCATTCGAGAAACATTATAATGTCTAATTCTCAAGAAATATTACTTAAAGCTCAGGAATTACACCATTCCTTTGCTGAGGGTGTTCGTAAGAATAGAGTGCTCAAAGGTGTATCGCTACAGGTTGAAGCTGGAGAAACAACCTCTGTGGTTGGACCATCCGGTTGTGGTAAGAGTACATTACTTTACCTCTTAGGACTACTCGATCGCCCTGAAAGTGGAAATATACTTCTCCAAGGTTCAGATGTAACCCAATCGTCTGACAAAATTAAGACTCAATTACGCAATCAATCTATTGGGTTTATTTTTCAATTTCATTTTTTAATTAAGGAACTGACCGTAATCGAAAATGTGTCACTTCCATTACGGAAATCAGGACTTAATGCAGAGGACTCAAAGGAAAAGTCTATGCTTGTGTTACAACAACTAGGTTTGGAATCTAAGGCAACGCGTTCCGCTAATAAGCTTTCAGGAGGAGAACAGCAAAGAGTCGCCATTGCCAGGGCTATGGTTAATTCGCCCTCCTTAATTTTAGCTGATGAGCCAACAGGAAATTTGGACAGTGAAAATTCACAAAAAGTTTTTGATTTACTACAGGAGCTTGCAGAAAGAGATAACCTAGGCGTACTTATAGTCACACATAATACAGATTTAGCCCTGAAAACTGATAATCTGATTCGTATGCAAGATGGTCTGATTGTTAAAGATTCGTAATTTTCGCACTTCTAATCTTTTCGTATGCTAAATTAATCTTCGCTAGCTCAGAATTTGCGAATTCAATAAACTCCTTGGGCAAATCCTTACTCTTAAGTTTATCTGGGTGAAAATCTGCTGCTTTCGCATAATAAGCTTTTTTTACTGCCGCACTAGAAGAGTTGGCTGAAACATTCAACACCTCGTAGGCTTGCTCTAATGAAATCTGATTATCAGGGCTTTCATATTGAGGAGTATACCCATGCTTAAGCCATGACCGAACTAATCCCTCTTGTACCTTGAACCTTTCTTCTGCACGAATTAGATAACGAATTTGTAACTTATTAATATTAGATCCATTAGACCTAGCAATTTCAAAAAGACCACCGATAAATGAAGCTGCAATATTTTGATCAAAACCAATAAGTTTCCCGACTTCCTGAAAGTCCTCATCAATCGACCTTTTGCTTGCCTTGGCTTTACGGAAAACATTTTTGCAAAACTCCTTAGTTTTCGCATCTAATCCAAAACGTACCATTAGATTCTCAGTCGTCTCAATCTCAGTTGCAGATACTCCTCCATCTGCCTTAGCAATCTTTGCCGCGCAAGAAAAGAAATATGCAAGGTAAAGGACCTTCGCTTTTTTCTCATTTTGAGGAGTCGGGTCATCGTCATCATACAAGTGCCCAATAGCAGCTCCTGCCAATGCACCAATTGGACCTCCAAGCATTCCGACTCCAGTCCCGATCAACTTACCCCACCAGTTCATTTAAAAAAAGGTAAAAAGCTAAGTTCTACGATATGGTTCAGGATTTGGCCCGATGGGTCTGCCGGTATTAGGAATTACCTGAACACATCGATCGTCCCATAATTCAATCATATCCATATCCTTTGCATTTGTGATTTCTAATTCAGGAAGATCATGTTTTTTTAACCATTCACGAATCGGGGGGATGGCAAGTTCAGGGTTTTGTGCACGAGCAGTAACAATCTTTACCCTGTAACCCAATTCTAACCAAATCTTCAGGCGTTTCATCATCATTGGCACAGGCTTACCAATATGCTCAAATCCCTTCCAAGGTTCGGCCTCGGCCAATGTGCCATCCAAATCCACACCAATCCATTGCAAAGATTCGGCCTCCTCACCAAATTTATTTTCATCGGTCATAGGTAATCCTTTGGTGTGAGGAACCGAAACTTCCAAAGAAGTACCAAATAGCTTTTGTAAAAAGGAACCGAACATTGAAAACGCATTCAATATCTAACCTTGCACAGACATTTTTTTCGAGCAAGATCAATAAATATTAATGATTTTTCTAGCTGCAGATGTATCCAGTTTTTTTTCCATGCAAGGATTAGCTTGGATATTAATTGCTTGGCTCTTCATCTATATTTTTCGACCAATTACTACAATTATTCACGAACTGGGTCATGCAATCATTGCGTCAATCCTGACAGAGCAACCCGTTCAAATTAAGGTCGGGGCAGGGCAGCCCGCATTTAATTATAAGTTTAAAAGGATAGAACTACTCCTTGCACATAAAATGATGATTTCAGGACACACCATTTTTTCAGATCTTAATCTCACCAAGATTAAACTTCTTTCTATCTTGCTTGCCGGTCCTATTTTTTCCGCCTTGGCATCATCATTTGGAGTTTTACTAATTTATCAAACCAAACTTCACCCTGCCATCGATGCAGTGATTGTTGGCTGGATCTGCACTCACCTTCTTTGTTTCATAAGAAATACCTTTCCGGCATATTTACATAATCCCGAGAATGAAGATTCGAAGGGAGTTCCCAGTGATGGCTTGCAGATTTACAGGATTTTAAAGCAATGTTCTTAAATTCTTTTTATGGAGTAATCTGCTGATCATATAATTTACGATAAATAGAACTGGACTCGTAAATTTCGTCGTGTGTGCCATCAGCAACAACCTTACCTCCATCCATAACCAGTATACGATCCGCTAATCGAACAGAACTAAAACGGTGAGCAATCATTATCGTAGTTTTTCCTTGAATGAGAGCCTTCATTGCATCCTGAATTTTCTCTTCATTCTCTGAATCTAGAGCTGAAGTGGCTTCGTCCAGGATCAAAATGGGTGAATTGCGATAAAAAGCTCTAGCTAAGGCAAGTCTTTGTAATTGTCCTCCGGAAACTCGGGTGGCTTTTTCCCCCAATCTTGCCTGTAATTTCATTGGTAATTCATCAATGAACTCGAGAGCATTCGATGCTTTTGCGGCTTCTTCAATTGAATCTTTAGTATATTTAGATTTTCCAATTGCTATGTTTTCTTCAACCGAAACATCAAAAAGAAAAGGTTTTTGAGGAACCAAGGAAATTGACTCTCTTAAATCTTTTAATGAAAACTTCTTTATATTTGTGCCATCAATTAGAATATTTCCACTGGTAGGGTCCTGGAAACGACAGAGCATGTTAATCAGAGTAGACTTTCCTGCTCCACTGGGACCAACCAAGGCTATGGACTCACCAGCTTTGATTGAAAGATTCAACTCGTGTAATGCGGGATTCGCTTCTTTATCCTCATGAAATGATTCGTATGTAAAGGATACAGATTTAAATTCGATCCCATTTTGAATTATAGGAAATGAGGAAGGAGATGCTTGCTGTTTAACAGTTTCCTTGGCATGAAGAATTTCATTTAGTCTTTGGAGAGAAGCCAGGGCTTCTTTAATTTTATTATTTATTCCTCCAAGTTTCTTTATCGGATCATAAGCAATGTATAGGGCAGTAATAACCGGCACTACAGCATCCAACCTGATCGAGGATTTTGCAGCGTGAAATATTGCAAACGAAATCCCCACAGCAGTAAGAATTTCGATGAGTGGAGTTAATATGTGAGCATATTTTACTACCTTCATTCTTGCCTGTAGGAACTCTTCGGATGATTGCCTCAACCGTTCCTCTTCCCTAGATTCTAAATTAAATGCCCTGACTTCACGATAAGCAGATAAGTTTTCACTTAATACAGCAGTCATGCTACCGACTTTTTTCTGCATACCTAAAGCTTTTCTCATAAGCAATTCCCCAACTCTGCGTATAGGAAAAACACAGACAGGAATCACCACAAGACAAAGTAAAATAAAACTCATCCCTTCGCGCTGGATTGCCATGATCACGAGAGCAACTAGGGCACCAACAAATGTAACGGGTTGCCTGACGAGATCATTACTTACACCAAGCAGGGCAGACTGAAGTTGGGCGGTATCCGAAGTTATACGACTGAGCAAGTCACCTTCCTGATTTTTTTGAAAAAAAGAAACTGGCAGTCTTTGAACTTTCGAAAAAACTTGTAAACGAATTTTTTCAAGCACTCGCAAACCGCAATAATTAATCAAATAACTATTAAAGTAGCCACTTGTTCCACGAATTATAAAAACAGTGGGAAACCAAGCGATGAGATAAAATAATTCAAAATTCGAAAGAGTAGGGGAGCCTGTGCCCTGGTCTGGAAAAATCCTTGGGAATACCTGATCGACCATAAAGGGAAGACCAAACCCGCTAGAAACTCCGTATATAAGCCCACAAAACAGTGCACCAACAAAAGGTAACCAATAAGGTTTTAACAGACTGAAGTAAGGAAAAAAACTTTTATAGCCCAGAGTTTCTCCTATCGGAGCCTTAATCTTCTTATTTGTCATTAACTTTGAGTCTCCCTGTAATTTTAGCTTGTTCCCTCAAATAACTCGAGCTTTCAAATAGACTATTCAATTGAGTATGACTCATTCTCCACTGCCAATTCCCACTTGCTAAACCGGGACTATTCAACCTCGCCTCAGAACCAAGACCAAGCAGGTCCTGCACAGGAACAATAACCAGGGGGGAAACGGTACGGTAAGCAAACCTTAAAAGGTCCCAAGAAGGGTAGTCTCCGGATACATTAAGGTAGGATCGAAAATTCCCACGAATTTCCTCGTCCGCTTTATCATACCACCCGCATGTTGTATCATTATCATGCGTCCCAAGATACAAAACTAAGTTTTTGGCCAAATTGTGAGGTAAATATAAATTCTTTGAGTCTCCATCAAATGCAAACTGTAAAACAGCCATTCCCGGCAAACCCGCTTGGTCCCTCAAAAATCTTACTTCCTCGGTTATTAACCCTAAATCTTCGGCAAGGAAAGGTCGTTGGGGGAATACTTCATTAATTTGAGACCAGAATTTAATTCCCGGACCATTTTCCCAGTGACCATCCTTGGCAATACCGCTTGAGGAGGGAATACTCCAATAATCATGAAATGCTCTAAAATGATCAATCCTCACGATATCAAAGATTTCTACTTGTGCCTCCAAACGTTGAATCCACCAAGAAAAGTCGTCGTCTTCATGAACTTCCCACCGGTAAAGCGGATTACCCCATGATTGCCCATCTTGATTAAAGTAATCAGGGGGAACACCAGCTACATTTTGAAACGGGAAACTCTCCGAATTCAACTGAAACAAAGATTGATTTGCCCAGACATCAGAAGAATCGGGTGCAGCATAAATCGGTAAATCGCCTAGAATTGAGATACCTTTTTCATTTGCATAAGTCTTGAGCTCAGTCCATTGAGCGAAAAATAGATACTGTAAAAATATATAAAAATTACAGTCATCAGCATATTTAGATTCAATCGTAACAAAGTCGATCGGGCTTCGATACTCTTCTTCCCAGGACCACCAGGGATGATTATTATGAGCTGATTTTAAGGTCTGAAAACATGCGAAAGCTTGGAGCCATGAATATTTTTTCTTAAACGCGTCGATACTGCCATATTTAAGTTCCAAGACATTTCGATTGCCCTGGAAGTTCAAATAAGCTGTCCGAGCTAATGTAGAAAAAACCTTATAAAGTTCTCCATAATCAGTAAATTCAGCTGGCAGTTCCTGGAGTGGAAATAAATCAGTTTCAGTCAATAGACCAATTTCTTGCAGAGGTTTCCAATCTATAAAATAGGGGTTACCTGCATTTGAACAAAATACTTGGTAAGGAGAATCTCCAAAACCAGTTGGGCCGAGGGGACAGGTTTGCCAATATGAAAAACCTGCCATTTCAAGAAAATCGACAAGACTCCTCGCTTCTGCACCCAATGCACCAATTCCTTGAGATCCGGGTAAAGAAGAAGGATGAAGAAGTAAACCGGCTGCACGACCATCCATCCAGGGAGGAAGGGATTGCGAGATATGCGAATTAGACATAATGCATATTGTGCGAATTTTAGGCTAGAATTATTTAATCAGCAAAACCCCATCTTTTGGTAAATGGATAGTAAACTAAAAAAGCCCGGCCAATGATTTCATTCTCAGGCACAAATCCCCAAGCCCGGCCATCGAGGCTATCCGTAGAATTATCACCCATAGCAAAAAAGGCTTTCTTGCCGGTTGGATTTTCATTCGCCTTGGGCACTTTGATCGTTGCCTGATTTGTTAAGATTCCTTCCGCTCGATAACCGGGAAATGCATCATCTGGAACTGCGTTAGGATCAGACGCCAAATCTTCCACGCGTTTACGATTCCGATCAAAGGCAGTTTTTCCATTCAATGGAATACCGTTTCTGTAAACAACTCCCGGCACGCCTTTACGAACATCGGTGCCATTTGTGAAAATACTTTCGGGCACTTTCATTTGCAAAACATCCCCAGGTTCACCAACCAACCTCTTAATGTAGTATTTGTCTTCCCCGATCTGACTGACAACGCCAGTTCCAATTTTTCGATTAAATTCATCAATCGAGCCAGTCCTAAAAACTGCAGGGTCACCTGATTTCGGATGAACAAAATTATAACTGAAACGATCCACAAACAATGCATCCCCTAAGAGAATATCAAATCCCAATAAAAGATCCCCTTTATTGAAATGCTTGTCACTTAATTTCAACCGATTGCTCGGGAAACCTTGATCCTGAGTGACAATCAAAGGTAGATCCTGAAGACTCTCAACGCCGGCAAATCTTTTTGCGATTAGTTCATCCAAATCAAATTCAGCTGGTACTCGAAGCACATGATCTTTTCCTCCAACTTCAAACACATACTCACGCACAGTGGCAGGAAAAATAAAAAAACGACCTTCCGGGAATTTGGCATCATCGAAACGAAAACTCATTTGACCTTGAAGCTTAAGGTACAAATTCCCGGAAGACTCGGCCTCCAGGCTAAAGTGAGAAGCTCCCAAAAAGAGTTTATCTACAAATCTTCCAACAAAACCTGGCGTGCTTTCTTTGTCCTCATAAACATGAGGTTGCATCCCTGAAAACGACGGGTACATGGAATTGGTTGGAATAATGAAAGGCTGAACAAAAAAACTTCTAATTCCAATGACCACAATCGCTGCAACCAGCAACATCTCCACATTCTCAAACCAAGATTTTTTATGGTAATACAAATCTCCTGATTTCTGGAGTTGAACATCGACTTCTTTCGCTTTTTCTTCCAATTGAGTTCCTGAAAGAGGCTTTTCTGAAAGAGCTTTTTTGAGACCATCATTTGCAGATTGTAAGTTTTGAGCATCTTCTTCACTCAAAAGATCTTTTCTGTAGTCATAGACCTTTTGACCCAAGCGCAAAATTTCTTTGGAACCTTTTTTTTGGGAGCGTGTAGCTTTAACAAATTCTTTTTTTGGATTAGCGTCGTTGTTGTTTGTTTCACTCATGAGTAAAATCTACTAGGTGGTACTTTTAAGAATCTGTACAAAGGCTTCCTGCGGTATGTTCACACTCCCAATTTGTTTCATTCTCTTTTTTCCTTCTTTTTGCTTTTCAAGGAGTTTTCTTTTTCTGGAAATGTCTCCGCCATAACATTTGGCAGTAACATCTTTCCTTAGAGCACTAATTGTTTCTCTGGCAATAACCTTTCCCCCAACTGACGCCTGGAGAGCAATTTTAAAAAGTTGCCGGGGTAAAATCTCTTTTAGCTTTGCACAAAGTGCCCTACCCTTTGCTTCAGCTTTGTCTTGATGGACTATGGTCGAAAATGCATCTACAGGTTCATTATTCACTAAAATTTCCATCCTAACCAGAGAAGATTCTACATAATCGGACATATCATAATCCATTGATCCATACCCATGGGTTATGCTTTTCAAACGATCGTTAAAATCAACTAGAATTTCATTTAATGGCAACACACAGGTCATCATGACCCGAGTCTCGTCAATAGTCTCGGTATCGTTGCAACTACCTCTTTTCTCCGTAACAAGCGCAAGTAGATCCCCAATAGAACTATTCGGCGCATGAATCCTAGCTATGATCGTAGGTTCCTGAATTCGACCAATCAAAGTAACATCCGGTAGTTCCAATGGGTTATCGATTTCGATCATTTCCCCGGAAGTCATAAAAACACGATAGATTACGCTTGGGTAGGTGGAGATTAAATCAAGATCATACTCACGCCTAAGTCTTTCCTGAATAATTTCCATATGCAATAGTCCAAGAAAACCACAGCGGAAACCAAAACCCAAGGCAACCGAAGTTTCAGATTGGAAAGTAAAGGCGGCGTCATTTAAACGGAGTTTCCCTACACTCTTCTTCAATTTCTCATAATCTGAGGTGTCCAGCGGATATAATCCGCTAAATACCATAGGGCGTACTTCCTTGTATCCAGGAAGCATTTCAGTGGCTGGCTCGTCACTCAGGGTTAAAGTGTCCCCAATTTTTATTTCAGCCACATCCCTAATTCCTGTAACCACATAGCCAACCTCCCCTTCCTGCAATGATTCCATGGGAACAGGAGCGGGACAAAACTTGCCGATCTCCTTGATCTGTGTCTTTCTCTGGTCGCTCATTAAGGTTAAGCTTTTGTTCAAAGGTAAAGTACCAGAAAAAACCCGAACATAGCAGATGACACCCTTAAAGGAGTCAAATTGGTTATCAAATACCAACGCACGACTCTTAGAGTGATCAGCCCAACGCGGTGGAGGTAATCTTTTGACTACGGCTTCGAGTATTTCATCCACACCAATTCCTGATTTACCACTTGCGAGAATCGCATCCTCAGCAGGGATCGCGAGTGTATCTTCAATTTGCCGCGACACGCGTTCCACATCGGCTGACGGAAGATCAACCTTGTTGATTACCGGAATAATTTCGAGTCCTTGTGTTTCGGCAAGCTGGGCATTGGCAAGAGTTTGAGCCTCCACACCCTGAGAAGCATCAATGAGGAGCAGGGCCCCCTCACATGCAGCCAAACTTCTCGAAACTTCATAGGAAAAATCGACATGCCCGGGAGTATCAATCAGATTAAATAAATATTCCTGACCATCTACTGCCCGATAATTTAATGAAACCGGGTGACATTTGATCGTAATCCCTCTTTCCCGCTCCAAATCCATCGAATCCAGCAGCTGTTCCTTCATTTCGCGCTCCATTACCGTACGGGTACGCTCAAGGAGTCGATCGGACAGTGTAGTCTTGCCGTGATCGACATGCGCAATGATACAAAAATTTCTGATCTTGTTCGTTTCCACCATTAAATAGTTGACCACTCATATTTTCCTTTCGAGAAAGGGAAGGGAAAATTAAAGCGGGAAATCTTTTCTCACATATTTATTGATAATGGACAAGAAACTACTTCACGGAGTTCACACAGCTCTTATTACACCCATGAAAGATGGAAAGGTCTCCTATAGAGATCTTGAAAACCTTATTTCGAAACAAATTGATGGAAATGTTTCGGGATTGGTACCATGCGGAACTACTGGAGAGTCCCCTACCCTTTGCAAAGACGAGCACCTAGAAGTGATTCGTCAGACCATTGGCATGGCAAACGGAAAAGTACCGGTGATAGCCGGAACGGGAGCCAACTCTACTCAGGAAGCGCTTTTTCTCACAGAAAATGCAGATCAAGCAGGAGCTGATGCTTTTCTAATTGTAGCCCCATATTACAACAAACCCTCTCAGGAAGGATTGTTTGCCCACTTCTCAGCGATTGCCAAAAGAACTGAAAAACCAATAGTTCTCTATTCCATTCCATCGCGCTGCGGTATTGAGATTGCTACGGATACTGTAAAACGCTTACGAGAAAACCACCCCCATATTTGTGCACTTAAAGAAGCCGGAGGACGGTCCAGCAAGGTTTCGGAAACGGTTGTCGCATTAGATTCGGACTTCACCGTTCTATCGGGAGACGATGGGCTGACCTTACCATTCATGGCTTGTGGAGCTAAAGGGGTTGTTAGCGTTGCCTCCAACCTTATTCCTCAAAAAGTGGTTTCTCTTGTCTCCCTTGCCTTGGAAGGGAAATTTATCGATGCCCAAAATATTCATCTCGAAAATTATAATTTTTTCACCGACATTTTTTGCGAGCCAAACCCTGTGCCCATTAAAACTTTATTACATTTGAAAAATGTAATTAGTTCCGCGGAAGTTCGTCTTCCTCTTTCCCCTGTATCTGCTTCAAACATGCAACTGTTGGAAAAAATCGCTTCAGATCTGTAGACCTTATTTATGAAGAATAAAATATTACTTTGCGGGTCGAAAGGAAGAATGGGGCAAGCCATTTCAAGAATTGCAGTCGATCATAATTGCGAAATAACTGCTCCCGTCGATCAGGGAGACGATGCAGCCGAAAAAATAAATGATTGTGATGTTGTCATCGATTTCCTCCCTAGCAGATGCCACCCTACCTATGGCTGAAATTGCAGCCAATTCAGGAAAACCCATGGTGATCGGAACGACCGGACATGACAAAGATCTTAAACAAAAAATCATTGATACTCTTGCCCCGATTCCAGTCGTTTGGGCAGGAAACTTCTCCACGGGTGTTAATCTTCTATTTTTTCTGACCCAACAGGCTGCACGCGTTCTCGATACGAATAGTGATTTCGATCCTGAAGTTTTAGAAATGCATCACCGACTCAAGAAAGATGCACCGAGTGGAACTGCAGATCGTTTGCTTGAAATAATCAAAGATTCCAGAAATGCGGCTGATTCAGATATCACTCATGGAAGGAGCGGCATCCCTGGAGAAAGAAAAAACGAAGAAATTGGGTCTCATGCGATCCGGGGAGGTGACATCGTTGGTGAGCATACCGTTATGTTTGCCGGGACTGGAGAAAGAATCGAACTTACCCACCGAGCAACCGACCGTGTAATTTTTGCCGCTGGTGCACTCAAGGCAGCAAACTGGGTTATTCAACAACCAGCTGGACTGTACTCGATGCAGGATGTTTTGGGACTACAGGGATAGATAAAACATGATTGCATTTATCAAAGGACAGTTAATTGAGTGTCAACTCACACTTGCTATTTTGGAAGTCAATGGGATTGGGTACGAAGTTCATGTTCCCTTAACGACGGTAGAGAGGCTTCCCTCTCTGGGTGATGCGGTGAAATTATTCACGCATGCAACTTATCGCGAAGATTCCCAAACTCTCTATGGCTTTATCGATCGTGAATCCAGGGATTTCTTCCGCATGATTGTTGATAAAGTTTCAGGAATCGGACCAAAAATCGCACTCAACTTATTGGGTTCTCTTTCTTTACAGACTCTCAAAGTTTCCATCGCAAGTGGCGATGTAGCCATGCTCTCAAAAGCACAGGGATTGGGAAAAAAAACGGCTGAGCGTATTGTCGTAGAGTTGAAAGACAAAGTCTTGCCCAAAGAACTTTCTCAGGAAACTAAGGTAAGCCCTTCCAGCTTGGATACAAGCCACCATGCAGATATCAGTCAAAACCTTACGAATTTCCAGGACGCAGTATCTGCTCTCCTCACACTCGGTTATAAAGCAACTGATGCGGACTTAGCCATACGTCGTGCATCAGAGAGCATGGATGAAAATGCAAGTACTGAGGAGTTGATCAGGTTGGCTCTCACCAAAGGAAAAGCCTCTTAATTATTCAAGGTTGTCCGAATATACTTCTGCAAAAATTTAATACCTGCGTTTACCGCGTCTTCCAGTTCTCTACCCTCGGCAAGAAAATGGGCAATCGCACAAGCGAGTCGGCACCCAGTACCCCGAACCGAAGTACCGCCTGCAATTTTATTTCTCTGAAAAATAATAGGTGCTTTTCCTTTCTCCACCAAAATATCTTTGCAAATCGCTCCTTTCAAATGTCCCCCCTTCAAGAGAACTGCCTCGGAACCAAAGTCAAGGCAACGGGAAGCAATCGCTTCGATTTGTATTTCCTGATCTCCGTCCAAATTCAGCAACGAAAAAGCCTCCACTAGATTGGGAGTTAACAGATCAACTTTTGGGAAAAGCAGTTCTTCCATTGCTGAAATCGTTTCATTGGAAGAAAAACTCCCTCCAGAAGAGCTTCGTAAGACTGGATCCATAACGATTTTTTGCGAAACATCACTCAAATATGTACTTACGATTCGAACAGCCTCAACACTAGGCAGCATCCCAATTTTAATTGCATTAAAATCTTCAAACGAAATGGCTTTAAACTGTGATTCCAGAATGTTTAAAGGTACATCATGATTTCCTAAAAAAACCTCATCATTTTGGGAGGTTACCGAGGTTACGATGAACTTTGCTTTTGAACCTAAAGATATAAGAGTTTCGTAATCTGCAAAAACTCCCGCACCGCAGCTACCATCTGAGCCTCCGATTACCAAGATCTCAGGCATTACTCTTCATTCTTTAAAAATATAGGCATGTTTTCAGCACGCCACCGCATCATTCCTCCGCTGAGGTTATTTAGTTTGGTGTAACCCAGATCGGATAAGACTTTACATGCATCCAAACTTCGCACGCCCGCTTTGCAATAAATGACAATCTCTTCATCCAAAGAAACCGGTAAAGATTGTGGTGGAGTTTCCTGATGAAAATTCCCCAAAGGAATATGCAGGGAAGGCTGAATGCACTCCAGTTCCCTTTCCCAATCTTCGCGGACATCAATGATAGACAGGTGAGGATTCTCAACCACCATTTTGAGTAAGTCTGAAGGATCTATTTCATTGATTTCAATTGGGTTCTTCATAACGGGTGTGCTGCACTCTAAATTAAGTGAATAATTTTGTAGTTCAGTGATTTCTTGATTTGTTTTGTCGGCTGACAATTTGAGCTCATCAAATTTTTGTCCCAATGCGTCATAAAGAAGAACCCTACCTGTCATCACTTTTCCAATATCGGTAATAATTTTGATAGTCTCAAGGGCCTGTAATGAACCAATGATTCCCGGCAACACCCCAAGAACTCCAGCATCTGCACAGGAAGGCAAAGAATCAGCACCTGGAGGCTCAGGAAAAAGACAACGATAAGTTGGACCGTTTTCGAAATTGAAAACACTTAGTTGACCACTGAATTTATAAATTGCACCAAAAACCAAGGGTTTGCCAAGAATCACACAGGCATCATTGACCAAGTAACGAGTTTCAAAATTATCACTACCATCTAAGATCACATCATATTTGTCGAATATATCTAATATATTCTCGTCGGTTAAACGGGTCGAATGAGGTTGAAGCAAAATATTTGGGTTATGCTGCCCCATGCGTTTTGCGGCAGTAATTGCTTTAAGGGACCCAACATCTTCAAGCCTGTAAACAACCTGTCGCTGAAGATTGGATTCTTCCACAATGTCATCATCGATAATTCCGATTCTGCCGACACCTGCAGCTGTTAAATATTGAAGGGCTGGACACCCCAGTCCACCTACCCCCACTAGCAAGACGGAAGCACTTTTTAGTTTCATCTGACCTTCATGACCAAAATCACTAAGCATCAAATGCCTCTGATAAAAATTACTTTCCTCTTTGATTAAAGGATTCAACCGGCAAAACTAAGATCAGGTTTTTCAGTGGAGCACTCAAAGCCATCATCAGATAAAGCATAATTATTTGATTGATCATAGGATTGATCCCAATCCTTCCAAACCACATCATACCCGGACTGCTGAAGCTGCGAACTTACTTCTGAGACAGACCTGGAATCAGAGATTTCGAATTGCTCCAGACTCTCATCATCCCCATATCCTCCCGGGTTAGTTTTCGAACCAGCACTCATCGTGGTAACCCCAAGAGGAAGAAGGTGGTCTCTCAATTCAGAACTCTCTCTGGTAGAGATACTAATTTCTAATTCGTGATTAAATATCCTGAAAGCACAAATGAGTTGGACGAGATCTCGATCTGCCAAACTAACCTCAGGGGGAATCTCACCAGCACAAGGTCTTAGTCTCGGAAAAGACATCGAATACTGAGTCCTCCAGTACTTTCTTTGGAGGTAGTCCATATGATGACCTGCAAAAAATGCGTCAGCTCTCCAATCCTTCGTTAAACCAAAAAGGCAACCCAAGCCGATCTTATGAACGCCTGCTTTCCCAAGCCTGTCAGGGGTTGCAAGTCTCCATTCGAAATTGGATTTCTTTCCTTTTAAATGATGTTGGGCGTAGCTCTCCTGATTGTAAGTCTCCTGATAAACCAAAACGGCATGAAGCCCACTTGCCTTGAGAACAGCATACTCCTCTTGTTGAAGTGGCTGTACCTCTATTGATAAATTGCTGAAATAGGGACGCAGGGTAGATATTGATTGGTTTATATAATTAAGTCCTACCTTCCTAGTCGATTCACCCGTCACCAACAATACATGATCGAAACCCATTTTTTTTAAGATACCCGCCTCTCGCAGAAGCTCAGCTTGGTTTAGGGTTTTACGAACGATCTTATTACCGAGACTAAACCCACAGTAATCACAAACATTATTGCACTCGTTCGAAAGATAAAGAGGAGCAAACAAACGAATAACTTTCCCAAACCTTTTTTGAGTTAGCGAATGACTCAACCTAGCCATTGGCTCAAGAAATTCTGAAGCAGCGATGGGTGAAAGCAGGGCTGTAAAGTCATCTATACCACCTCTTCCTTCACGATTAATTGCCTCAGCAACTTGATTCCTTGTAATGGAAGAAATATTTTTAGAAATCACATCCCATTTTACGGAAGAAAAATATTCATTGTAAGTAGTCACTAGTAAAGATTGCTACTCAGGATAAAAAGCTGGTTAGCGGAGATGTCGGCTGAGCAAAGGAAGATTCACTTCCGATACCGGCATGAAAAGCAGTGTGCCCTGCCCTGACGGCGTCCTTAAAAGCAGTTGCCATTTTCAAAGGGTCGCCGGAAACAGCTAAGGCAGTGTTCACAAGGACCGCAGATGCACCCATCTCCATCGCTTCGGTGGCATGAGATGGACGACCAATACCGGCATCAATAATCACTGGTAATGAAGCCTGCTCAATAATGATTCTAAGAAATTCACGACTATCCAATCCTCGATTACTACCTATAGCAGATCCAAGAGGCATAACTGCCGATGCTCCTGCATCTTCTAGTTTCTTACACAGGACTGGGTCTGCGTGACAGTAAGGTAAAATAATAAAACCTTCTTTTGCTAGTTCTTCGGTAGCAAGAAGGGTTTCAACAGGATCGGGCATCAGGTATTTGGGATCCGGATGAATTTCTAATTTCAACCAATTAGTTTCCAGTGCTTCTCTTGCCATCCGGGCAACAAAAACGGCCTCTTTTGCATCTCTTACTCCAGATGTGTTTGGTAATATTCGCACCCCTGATTTTTGAATATGAGGTAGGATAGAATCTCGAGATTCGTCGCCGATGTTTGCTCGCTTCATCGCCACCGTAACCATTTCGGTTCCTGAGTACTCAATGACTTGACTCAGAGTCTCACCTGATGAAAACTTACCAGTCCCCACAAATAATCTCGAATCAAACTTTTCTCCCGCGATCTCTAATTTTTCACTATTCATATTAGTTCAAAACTAGGATTTTATCGTGCTTTTCAGATTCACTTATAAATTCCTTAATCCTGGAATTATCTAAAGAAAGGTCCTTCGATAAGGCTGAACAAACAGCAAGACCATGATTACCTAAGCGTTGAATGGTCGTGAAGTCCTGAGAATTTATTCCACCAATTAAAAAAACTGGCATGGGATCCAAAAGATGAATGATGGTGGAATAATCATTTTCCGAAAGTTGAGGATTGAGCTCGCTCTTTGTTTTCGAATTTCGAAACGGACCTAAACCGGCATAATCAGCGAATTCATATGTATTATCACTAATTTCATCTTCTGAATGAATTGTGACTCCAATCAGCTTAGAGTCACCGAGGATTTCTCGTGCTTTTAGAATATTCATATCATTTTTGCCTAGATGCACTCCATCCGCACCAGTTGATTTAGTAATTTCGACAGAATCATTGATAATAAGTTTTGCATCAAATTGATTACAGATCTCAACTGATTTGAATGCTTCGAGTTGCAGCTCAGTGTGAGATAGCTTTTTAGACCTTAATTGAATCAAACGAACACCGGCTTCACAAAAAAAGGAAACCTGCTCTGCGTGAGACATTTTTATTAAGTCTGAAGTTAAACTATATAAACGCGGTAAGCTTTTACTCATGAATAAAAAAACTACTAAGCTAAAATTGGATTCTTTACAGATTCTAAGTAAAAATCATTAAATTTCCTGAAGGCCACAACCGGGTCACTATGTCCCCAAATTGATCCTAATAGAGCAAGACCATCGAAACCCGCCTGAGCCAAAGGAATAATTTTCTTTCTTCGAACTCCACCTAAAGCATACACTTTAGGTCTCACTGTTAACTTTGAGAGATTACTTAAAGTTTCTTTTACAAGTGATAGAGGAACTTTTGGTTCATATCCTTTCTTGGAAATTGACCGGTAAACAGGACCATAGAAAACATAATCGAGTTGCGAATTAAACGAAGAAAGATCTTCAAGATGATGTATGGACTGACTGCGCGTACCCGAACAAACCTTTATGTCTTCTCCATCCGCGTGGTGATAGCCTGCCAATCCGTAATCCTCCACAAGCTCGATGTGTCGGTGCATCACAATGTTTGGCCAGTAATCTTCGGGTATTGAGTCTAATAGACAGGAAATTTCCAATAGACTATGAATAGGCTTTCGAATGTGCAGTTTCTCCAGACCAGCATCAAAAAGCTTACAAATGATAACAGCTTCATTTTGCACATTTTTTGGCTGCGTGATTAAAACTATATCCATATGAAGTTACCCGCCTTGAGTAGCCTGTATGAGAATCACACGATCTTCCTCGCAAAGAAAAGTTTTTTCGAAGTCGTACTTAGAGATAATATTTCCATTAACTGCAACTGCCCACCCTCTTAAATCCTCTTTACCTAATTTTTGAAAAAGCATTGTTATGGATGAGTTTTCTGCAATTTCATAATTCTCATCATTCAGCAGAATCTTCATAAACAATTAAGATGAATAAATCTCTCCTCCTTTTTCGACAAATTCTTTGGCTTTGTCTTGCATACCAAGTTCAATGGCTTCTTTGGAGTCGAGCCCCTTTTGTTTGGCAAATTCGCGAACTTCGTCACTGATCTTCATAGAACAAAAATGAGGTCCGCACATCGAACAAAAATGAGCTGTCTTTGCATTATCGTTAGGTAAGGTTTGATCGTGAAATTCACGGGCCTTGGGTGGATCCAAAGACAAGTTGAATTGATCTTCCCACCGAAACTCGAATCGAGCTTTGGATAGTGCATTGTCTCGGAATTGTGCGGCAGGATGACCTTTGGCTAAGTCTGCTGCATGGGCTGCAATTTTGTAAGCAATCACTCCCTCTCGAACATCGTCTCTGTCCGGTAGACCCAAGTGTTCTTTGGGCGTAACATAGCACAACATGGCACAACCATACCAACCTATCATAGCGGCCCCTATTCCGCTGGTAAGATGATCATAACCAGGAGCAATATCAGTTGTTAAAGGACCAAGCGTGTAGAATGGGGCTTCACTGCACCACTCAATTTGCTTTTCCATATTCTCTTTGATCATGTGCATGGGTACATGCCCTGGTCCTTCGTTCATCACTTGAACACCAAACTCCCAAGCTCTCTTCGTGAGCTCCCCCTGTGTTTTTAATTCTGCAAATTGGGCTTCGTCATTAGCATCTGCAATAGAACCAGGTCGTAAACCATCCCCTATCGAAAAAGAAATGTCATAGGCTGCCATGATTTTGCAGATTTCATCCCAGTTTTCGTAGAGGAAGTTTTCACGATGATGAGACAAACACCACTTGGCCATTATAGACCCTCCACGACTTACGATCCCAGTCATTCGTTTACTTGTTAAAGGGACATATCGTAGAAGTACGCCAGCGTGTATAGTAAAATAATCAACCCCCTGCTCTGCTTGTTCGACAAGGGTGTCACGAAAAATCTCCCATGTTAAATCCTCAGGTTTACCATTAACTTTTTCTAAAGCCTGATAAATTGGAACCGTTCCAACAGGAACTGGGCAATTACGCAGTATCCATTCCCTTGTACGATGAATATTTTTTCCAGTTGATAAGTCCATTAAGGTATCCGCACCCCATTGGGTCGCCCATCTCATTTTTTCAACTTCCTCCTCAATGGAAGAGGCAACGGCAGAATTGCCTATATTGGCATTAATCTTAACTAGAAAATTTCGCCCAATAATCATCGGTTCCAATTCAGGATGATTTATATTAGCCGGAATAATGGCCCTTCCCATAGCCACTTCACTTCTTACAAATTCGGGAGTTATTTCTTCGGGTATAGAAGCTCCAAAAGATTCACCGACATGCTGATGTTCAAGTGTATTTCTTTCTAAGGCTGAACTGCTGTTAATTTTGCCTTTGCAATCCTGTAACCTCATGTTCTCGCGAATAGCAATATATTCCATTTCCGGAGTAATCACTCCTTGGCGGGCATATTGCAGCTGTGTGACTACAGCTCCATTCTTTGCCCTTAAAGTAGTTATATTGGTACGGTCGAAATCAGGTAATTCATTTTTTTGGTCGGAGATTTTACGATCATGAACATCAGAAAGATAGCCATTATCAGAAGGTTTAACTTCACGCCCCATGATTTCTTCTGTGTCTTGTCGATCCAAAACCCAAGGTGTCCGAATTTTAGGTAAGCCATCTGCATAGGTTCCGTTAAAATCCTGATCGCCCCACGGTCCTGATGTATCATAGACTCTTACTGGTTCATTTGCTTCAACCTTACCATCAGGTTTATTTGTCGGTGACAGTGTAATTTCTCGCATCGGAACCTTAACCGTCTGCTCTTTGTTTTCAACATATACCCTGTGCGAATTCTTGAATTCGGTTGCAACTTGTATTTTTGGTTCTTCGACTTTTTTTATCATATAATTATAAATTAGACGAAGGAAGTCAGGTTTTCCCTTCGACGGATTTCGTATCAGGTTCAAAGGGTAATGATCAGTGAAACCAATTCTCAGACGCTTCCTGCGTCTCCCCTAAACAAATTACCAAACTAGAGACATAAGAAGCCTTGGCAAACAAAAGCGATTAGTTGCTTTATTTTAGCTCAAATTTACCGTCAGACCTTTTTTCCAAAACTCCATTAATTTCCATCATGGAAAGAGTGGAACTGAGCTTAGAAAACTCCAAGCTTACCCTTTCGAAAATTTCTTCGAGGGATAGACATGCTC
>CACFTI010000021.1 GCA_902569115.1 uncultured Verrucomicrobiota bacterium
TGCCACAGGTACATCTGACCCTCATTTAAAAGCCCTTCGCAACAACCTTGAGGCTGTTCTGAAGGAAAATAAGATTGAAACCTTATCCAAAGATCGTTTTCAGCCCGGAGGTTGGCTGGTGCTTGATGCGATTGATTTTGTCATCCATCTATTCTCCAAGGAACAAAGGGAAAATTATGCATTGGAACATCTCTGGAAAGATGCGGAGCAACTCACACCCGAAGATCTTTGAAAAAAGTGCTTATCACTAGTTTCTGATAATTGACTGATAAGAAAAAATTCAACTAAGGTCACATCAAAATAGTATTTTCTTACACTGAAACCACATTCTTAAATCTTTACAGCCCAAAAACATGACTCCTAGACGAACCTTCCTCAAACAGGCATCCCTTGTCTGGGCAGCCAAGGGGGATGAGTCCCCCAACAACCGGGTAAATGTCGCGATCATTGGGCCTGGTAAAATGGGTCGTAGTCATGCCCATAAATTGATCCGAAATACGCGTGTACAACTGACTGGATTTGCTGAGATTGCCGATGTGCGCACGCAACACACCAAGGAATTGATCGAGAAGCATTATTCGAAAAACACGCCGGGAGATAAGTGGAAGGGATTAACCATCACCAAGGATTATCTGGAACTCCTTGAAGACAAATCCCTCGATGCCGTCCTCATAGCGACTCCTGACCATTGGCACGGTGAAGCCACCATCCGGGCAGCCCGAGCCAAGAAACATGTTTACTGTGAAAAACCGATTTCCCTTACAATTCAGGAAGGACGGGCCATGGCTAATGCGGTTAAGGAAAATAAAATTGTCTTTCAAACAGGCAGCCAGCAAAGAACGGAATACGGAGGAAAATTTCGTCGCACAGTGGAAATGGTACGCAGTGGAGCGATTGGAGAATTAAAAAAAATCCGAGTATGCGTGGGTGGCCCCCCTAAGCCTTGCGATCTCCCAACTGAACCCACCCCAGAAGGCATTGACTGGGATGCTTGGTTAGGTCCTGCTCCCATGCGTGGATTCAACAAAATTCTCTGCCCCGATGATGTACACAACCACTTTCCCGCCTGGCGTCGCTATCGGGAATATTGTAATGGTGGACTCGCAGACATAGGCGCTCACCACTTCGACATTGGTCAATGGGCCATGGATGCGGATAACACCGGTCCGGTCAAAATAATTCCTCCAAAAGAAGGGGAACGGGATTTAAAAATGATTTATGCCAATGGAGTGGAAGTCGAGCATGGAAACACTCCTGAATGGCGTGGAGGAACCATTTTTTATGGTACTGAGGGAACAATTTGGGTGGACCGGGGACCGTGGAAATCAGACCCCGAAAATCTGATTAAGGACTTCGAGGCAACGGTAAGTTTACGCCAACCCAAGAATCATCATGATGACTGGATCGACTGTATACATTCAGGTGAACTACCGATGGCTCATGTGGAAGCTGGTCACCGTACAGCCACGCTTTGTCAGCTTTGTAACATTGGATACGAACTACGCCGTGAGCTTGACTTCGACCCAGTCAAGGAACGCTTCGTAAATGACGACGCAGCGAACAAATTGACCGATCGCAAGCGCCGCAAAAAGTGGTACCGGGTGTAAAGAAAAACTTAACTTTCTTTAAATACAGCCTTTTTTTTCTGACTGGCTTCCATTTTCAAAAGGGCTGCTACTCTTTCATTTCATACAATTTCTTCATGAAAGGAAAGATAAGGAAAACACCAAAACAAAAGACGATAAAGCTAAAACCTCCGCCTTTCCCAAAGGAATTTAGACTGAAAAGTATTAAAATAAATCCAAAGAAAACACGGGCTCCCTTGTTTACTTTTTCCTTATTTTTTTCGAGTTCTTTAACCCGGTTAGCAGAGTTTTTTTTGATATCCTCAGCAAGAACTTTTTTTTCTGAAGAAGTGAGTGACTCTTCTCCATATTCGTATCTCTTATCTCGCAACTCGCCCAAGTATTGAGCATCATGCTTATCGATATTCTCAGTCTTTGGAAGAGTTGGAGGGAAGGAAGTAGATTTCCCAGCCTGATTATCCAATTCTTCCTTCTGAATCCTTGCTTCGGATGAATCAACTTTGTCTTTCAAACCACTGGCTAAAGTTACATCGGGGTTTGATTTATTGATTTTTTGCTCCTTAAATTTTTCTGATTGATTTGGAAGATCTTCTGACTTCTCCTCATTGGAAAAAGGCTCATTTTCCCCAACGGGAATAGTGGGTTCCATTTTCACTTTCGTAATATCCAATTGTGTAGAATTTTCTGTTGAATCCACATCAATAAATTCTTCCCCTGAATCTTCTGTTACTTCCGGATCTTCAGCCTCTAAATTGGGAATCTTAGTAATATTTTGGCTATTCTCCAATAGATCTTCATCGTTCGATGCAAAAATCTCCCCATAACCAAAGACCGCTCTCTGATACAAATTATCAAATTCTAAAACTTTGCATATTACTTGCAATTCATCACCAGATTTTAATCCACTGATCCATTGATTTTTGGATTTCGGAAAAAGTATCGAACACTCCAGATCTTCATTCTTCATCTCCGCAACTACCGTTTTTCCATCCTTAAATTCACTTCCCAAACGGCTTGCAAAAGTTGTACTTGATTCAATGAATGATAAATCTACCTCAAACTGATTTCCCAGAAATGGTTTAACCAAAGCCTCGCTCTCTGAGCTTAGTCTCCTCGTCTCTTTTAAAGACCTGAGTAATTCAAAAAAATCAGACTTTTTCACTTTCGCTATAATAGGTTTTGTTAAACCCCAGAATAAGACTTTAACACTCAATCCATCAAGATTATTAACCAATGATGGATTTCACTTAATTATCGTAGGTCACGAATAGAGTAATCGTAGAGTCTGGGAATCGAAAGATTTTCGATTAAATAAGTCCAGTTGGCTGTATCTTGACTCCATAGAAAGGGCCACACACCGGATTTTGTCCACAACCATCTATCGGGCTCCCGCCAGATCCATACTCCCCCCTGCCCGTCCTCCGACAGGAACACCCAGCCGAGACTCAGGTGATAAAACCATTTTCTTTCTTCTCCCATCCAAAACTCTCCCATCCACGAAGTATACCATCCACCATCCAACTCCTTGGCTTCCTTGAAAATTTCTGGTAGCTTAGCCTCCACTATTTTACGGATCCATTTCATCTGGCCCACTCCCATGCCCAGCTCGTTGATCACATAGGCCTGATAGACATAACTTTTTCCACGATCCAGATCTCTCACGACTTTGGCAAATTCTTCTCCCATGCTACCATTCTCATTCGCAGCGACCGTGTACAATGTACTATTTTGATCTGTCGATGTAAGAATGAAACCATATTCAACCGGGGATGCTTTTCCATCCGTCAGTAATTCTCCCCTTAACCGATACTCGTCATTTTCTAAATATTCAACATCCAGGGTAAAGACCATCCCGGCATGGGCATGATCGAAGCGATCCCGTGGGTCCAGTCCCAGTCGGATTTCCAGTTCGTCCGTCTGCCCATCGCCATCATCATCCAGGTCGTAGTGGTCTTCGACTCCGTCTTCATCCAGATCCTCCACTTCGTTGAGTACCGATACAACAAAAGGTTTCTCATAATAGGAACCATGCTGATCGGTCACCCGTACGAGTATTTCAAAAAATATTGGGTCTTTTTCATAATCAAGTGGACGTACCGTCGTGAGGGAACCATCCACATCCAGTTCAAAAACATCTTCAATTGTGACATCTGTACTTTCTACCGATAATTTGGCATCCATCACTCCCATGAGATGGTAAGTCAGTACACTGTCTGGATTCCCGTCCAATCCTTCAAAATCTGCAATCCAGGTACCAACCGGTTCATTCTCATAGACACTGAGGTTGGAATCACTGAAGAAACCAAGATCATACGGGGCCAAGTTGATCACATGCACCTTGCGGATCACCGTATCCGCCTCGTTACCTGCCTCATCCGTATAATGGTAAGTAAGCTCATAGGTGCCGGGAACACTTGCGTTTACTCCGCCTGTCGCAACCAGAACCCCGCTGCCGTCCACCGCGTCCGTCCAGCTTGCATTGCCATCCTCATAAACAAACCCTGCTTCATGAGTGATATTGGCATCTCCATCCAGGGTAATTACCGGGGCAGTTGTATCCACCACATTAACTGTTCGAGTAACGGTCTGGGCAACATTACCCGCAGCATCCGTAAAATTATAACTCAAGGTATAGATAACGGGAACGCTTGCGTTCACTTCGTCTGCAGCAACCAACACCCCGCTGCCGTCCACCGCGTCCGTCCAGCTCCCGTTGTCATCCATATAAACAAACCCGGCCTCGTGCGTGACATTGGAGTTCCCGTTCAGGGTGATTATCGGAGCAGTTGTATCCACCACATTCACCGTTCGAGTAACGGTCTGGGCAACATTACCCGCAGCATCCGTAAAATTATAACTCAAGATGTAGGTGCCCGGGATACTCACATTCACTTCGCCAGTGGCAGCCAAAATACCACTTCCATCCACTGCATCCGTCCAACTCGCATTGGCATCAACATAGAGTTCGCCTGCTTCGTGGTTAATATTAGGATTCCCATTCAAGATAATTATCGGGGCCGTGTCATCCACATTAGTGAAATCTGAGCTAATTAGTCTCGTAACTTCAAAAATCGTATTAACTTCGCTAGCATTTAATGCTCGGTTGTAAAATCGGATTTCATCCAACCACCCCTTGAAATGTTGTTGATTTTCCCAACCTCCACCTACTGAATCCTGATCTGCACCAAGCCAAAGTCCACCTGTCGCAACATCTACTGGAGCAGTACTGGAGCTAAATGTGAAAGTCTTTGCTAAACTTCCATCTATGTAAAAATTCGTCGAGGAAGCACCAGACCCTCTGGTTAAGGTGAGATTTTTCCAGTTAGATAAACCGACAGAATTTTCCAAGTCCAGCGTTTCATTGGATGCATGTTCTTGAAAATATATTTTATAACCGGCACCTGTGGGATAAAAAAAGAAGCATTGGTTGTGTAAAGAGCCTGATTTTGCGGCTGATAGAAGCAATGGCATTTTCTCAAAAGTCTCGATTTTCGCCCACATGGAAATTGAAAATGCAGACAAATCATCCAGTGCCCTGTGATCTAATTTTAGTCGATCATTCCCATCAAAATAATAGGCTCGGTTAGGACGGTTAAACCGATCGGGCGCATTGGTAGGGTCGTGCTCAGTCCCGGTTAAACTACCATCATAACCATTATCAGTCTCTTCATCAGCGTTGCCATCCAACTTGTAATAAGCATGCAACCCATCAGGCAAATAGTCGGAAATATGTACTATGGAAATCGAAGCGTTTGATTCAATTTCATAAATTTCGGAAACCAAGTCTTGGTTTATCGCGTAGTCATAGATTCGCAGATTATCGATACTACCGTAAAAAGTCTGGTATTCTGAGTTTGTCTCTTGGGTACCGCCAATACGCAACGAATTTGACGAAGAAGCGGTATCATTAGTTCGAATTGAAGCTTCGGAAAGTAATGCCCCATTCAAATAAAATTTCAAAAAGCCAGCACCTGCATTTCGGTTCATTACCATTACCGAGTGATACCATTGGTTGGTTGCCCATGAATTACTAATTGAGTTTGCATTTTCCTGACCAGATAAGTCTGCCGAGACAGGATGAAAGTATTTGCTGGAATTCAACCACAGTGCGTAACTCCTGTAACCACCATCACCAGGTCCTTTATAAAAAACGGGACTCCAAGTCTTGGTAAGTGATGTAATCTTAAGCCACATCGAGATGGAAATTTCCCTGCGGGGATCAAGAGATGAATCATGGGCAATATCCATGTAATCATCCACCCCATCCAAAGAGAGAGCTTTTCCCTGAATCGCACTGGAATATGTCGGTGAGCCGGAAAGAGTACCATGCCGGTTATTTCCAGACATATCGAAGGTATTGTTTTCAAATGGATACCAGGCGAGCAATCCTTTGTCCAATAGATCAGAATAACCATTCCCATCAGAATCCGGATTCAAAGGATCTGAAATTTCAGTAAAAAGTGGTTTTTCCAAGATGTAAGAAATGGATGAAGATTTACTTAAGTCGTTCCACTTTCCATCAGACCGAAAATGCAAGCCATCACCTTCTCCATTAGAATCATTATTCGGTTCTCCTGTATTCCAATTTAAAAATGACCATTCCTCACCTGTAACCCACTCCCAATTCGAAGGCCCATGTTCTTGCATATCCGACCCACCGACCCATACATTACTTCCACCCGCTTCATCTTTAACGCGTTCATTCTCTAACTCACTTGTTATTGTTGCCAAATACCCGCCTTGACCCTCTGCATGCGAAACTGCACCAGAGTATGAGAATTGAGCTGAACTCACCTGATATGTAGTAGTTTTTTGAACTTCAACAGAGTCACTTAAACCATCACCGTCTGAGTCAGCAAGGAGAGGATTGGTGGACAAAATTTCCTCCTCAAAATTGTAAAGTCCGTCTCCATCAGGATCCCCATACCTGTTTCCCAAGGAATATAACCAACCAACTTCTGATATAGTGACTGCACGATCATAAATTCGTAAATCATCCAGTAAACCATTAAAATAGTCCTGACGCGTGGTACTGGAATCGTTAAAAGTGCTGTCTTCATTTGTTGTCCCAATTGTCCCATATCTTGTTACAGCTCCTCTTCCTAATGGCTTGTTTGAGTGAACGGTATAAGTTGCATCCACTGATCCATCCAAATAAAACATTTTCTGTGATGTAACTTTGTCATAGGTTACCACCAGATGATGCCAATTGTTATCATTTAAAATGGTAGCACCATACTTATCTGAAGTCCCATTTGCATTATTTGATGTCGCGAAAAAAAGCTTCTTATTATTATTCATTCCTCCCATCGAAAGCCTCCAGTTTTCGGACCTGTCATAACTAACGATGTAAGCTTCCGAACTCTTTGATGATTTGATCCAAACGGAAATGCTAACTGCCGGGATCTGTCCTGGTTGAGAAAAATGCAGATCTTTTATTGCCAGGTAATCATTGGATCCATCCAAATCAATCGCTCCTCCGACTATTCCAGTTACCCACGAACTGCTACCATTAGCAGTGCCGAAAAGCTCTGCATCATAATCATTCCCTGATGAGTCATAAGCCGTAGTACCACTTGTCTCATCAAATTTCCAGTGGCCGACCAGCCCATTCTGCAAGGTTGCTGAACCCAACAAATTGTGGATTCCAAAAATCACGAAAGTTATCGTTATATGAATGAGTGTTTTCATTCCATTAATTATCATTAAAAACAGTTTCATCTTAGGTTAAAGAACTAAATACGAACATTTTGAATTGATTGGGTAACGCTTATGCCAACTCGAGGATTGCAAAATCATCTTTAATTCCTCATTCTAAAATTTGTTGCCCGGATGGCGGAATTGGTAGACGCGCCGGATTCAAAATCCGGTTCCCGCGAGGGAGTGAGGGTTCGACCCCCTCTCCGGGTACCATTTTCCATCCCTATTTTTTAGTTTCTTACCTGACACAACTTTGGAAACAATCATCCGCAGAGGGCGCGAGTCCGATATGCCCGCCCTGCGGGACATTCTTAATCACTACATTCTAAATTCCGTGGTAACTTTTGAAATGGTGGAGTTATCACTGGAAAATCGTAAAACATGGTTTACCCAGTTTTCAGAGACTGGGCGTTACCAGTTATTCATAGCAGAGGAAGCCGGCGAAGTCGTGGGCTACGCGGCAAGTCTACGCTTCCATCAGCGACCGGCCTATGCCCCTTCGGTCATGAGCAGTATCTATCTCCACCCCGATCACACAGGAAAGGGAATCGGAGAAAAAGTTTATACCGAGCTGATGGAAAATATGAAACTCGCCGAGGATGTGCACCGGGTATACGGTTTGGTGGTCCTGCCCAATCCAGGCTCCGAAAGACTCCATGAAAAACTGGGCTTTCAGGTAGCTGGGGTACTCAATGAAGGCGGTTATAAATTTGGTGATTATCACGATGTACGTATGTACGAACACCGCCTTGGGAAGTAACCTACTCTGTGCTCAAAGATACTGCTGACTCTCAATCCATGTGACCAGCGAGAGGATGCAAAGAAGAGCCCCTACCGCCAAAATCCATGGTAACGGGCCATGCGGTTTTCCCATGAATTCAAAACCACATTCCTCACAGTTAATCTCCTTCCCTTTTCTTTTGGAATCGCAAAACGGACATGCATCATGACCATGGGAATTTCCCAGACGAAGCAGAAAGACAAAGAGAAAAGGACAAAAGAGTAGAAACCAGACAAGACTTACCAAGTTCATATTTCTAAAATCCTACCCGGAAGTATTTTCAGAAAAGCTATACCGCAAATAAACAAATAACCCCTGAGACAATAACATCGCGACAAAGACACCACTCATAGCTGCCGCTACCCGTAATCCTACTGACTCAGGGTTATCGAGATTACTCATGGTACATATAAGACTGAGTATTACCGCCATACCGCCTCCTGCCGCGGCGTAACCCCTTGCATTGTCCGATATTTGACAATACTCGCGATTAGCAACCGGTTTTCGGACAAGAGCAAGCAACGCCTTTGGCAGGTAGGCCAGAAATCTTAAGCGATGGGTGCATAAGAGGCCGAAAAATATGCTGCCTACAACGATGATAATTTCGGCTGGATGGACTAGAGTAATGACATTTCCCCCGGCAACCACGAATCCGAAAATTACAGCCGCAAAAAAGCCAATAATTCCAAGAACGCGGAGGATGGAGTCTGTCAAATCGAAGGTGTTATTAGATTCATTCATCAGTAAATGTTTATTACTAAAATGATAAATGCAAATTATAATTTAATATTTATTTATATACACCAATTAATTAAATGATAAAATTTTGGGAGCTTTTTCTATTATTTTGTGACTAACTGGCAAGAAGATCGCTTACCATCTCACGCTCTTCGGCAAGCTCACTAACGGAAGCATCGATCTTTTCACGGGCAAAGTCATTAATAGGGAGATCCTGGACAATTTCCCAGTTTTCCCCATCCGATCGAATGGGAAACGAAGTGATCAATCCTTCCTTGGTGTCGTAGCTACCGTCAGAGGCAACGCAGACGCTGTTCCAGTCACCTTCAGGGGTAGGCGAGGTGAGGGATTTTACGGTATCAATCGCGGCGTTGGCTGCAGATGCTGCGGATGAGGCTCCCCGTGCCTGAATAATGGCCGCTCCGCGTTGCTGGACGGTGGGAATAAAGTCAACATGGGCCCAGGTGTCATCGGCGATCAATTCGGGTGCAGAAGCACCGCCAATTTTGGCGTTGTAATAATCAGGATACTGAGTAGCGGAATGATTTCCCCAAATTGTGACATTGGAAACCTCGGATACCTGACGATTGGCTTTGGCAGCCAACTGAGCAGCAGCACGGTTTTCATCAAGGCGGGTCATGGCAAACCAGCGATCTGCCGGCACATCCTGTGCATTATTCATCGCAATCAGGCAGTTGGTATTGCAAGGATTTCCCACCACCAGTACACGCACATCGGAAGCGGCATTTGCCTGAATAGCCTGTCCCTGTCCGGTGAAAATTTTGCCGTTAATCCCAAGTAGATCGCCCCGCTCCATTCCTGCCTTTCGGGGTACACTTCCCACCAATAATGCCCAATTCACATCGGAAAAACCTTCATTGAGATCAGCAGTCGGGCGAATATCCTTGAGCAGAGGGAATGCACAATCGTCCAGTTCCATGCAAACGCCTTCAAGGGCTTTCATACCAGGCTCAATCTCAATAAGATTGAGGGCAACTGGTTGATCCGGTCCAAACAGTCCCCCCGAAGCGATGCGAAAAAGAAGTGAGTAGCCAATTTGACCGGCGGCTCCGGTTACGGCTACACGAATAGGTGCTTTGTCATTCATAATAGTTATTTTAAAAATACTGGGGGATTCAAAGGGTTAGGTTTTTCCGTTTTAAAAACGAGCTTTATCCACTACATCGGCAGCCCGACGAAGGCAAGCCTCAGTCGTTTCCCAGTCGATACAGCCATCAGTAATGGATACCCCATAATCAAGCTGATCAGTCGGACGGGGAAAAGCCTGATTTCCTGAATTTAGATGACTTTCAATCATCACCGCATGGATTGCATCCGTACCATCTTCAATCTGACCTAGCACATCATCAAGCACATCGGGTTGCCTGGATGGATCTTTGGAACTGTTGGCATGACTGCAATCGATCATGATGGACGTGGGTGCCTTAACTGTATCAAGAGCAATTCTGGCCATTTCCACATTACTGGAAGTGTAGTTGGGTCCGTCCGCACCACCCCGCAGGATCAATTGGCAGTCAGGATTCCCCCCCGTAGTGACCGCGGACGCATGACCATCCTCGGTGATACCAAGAAAAGTCTGACTCTGAGTGGCGGCAATGATTCCATTGACGGCGGCCTTGAGATCTCCGCTGGTGGCATTCTTGAATCCCACAGGCATGGACAGGCCCGAGGCCATTTGACGATGCGTCTGAGACTCCGATGTTCGTGCACCGATGGCTGCCCAGCATAAAGAATCGGCCAGATATTGCGGAGTGATTGGGTCGAGAAGCTCAGTCGCGGTGGGAATACCCAAGTCCAGAACCTCACCAAGAAATTTACGGGCAATCCGCAAACCTTTGGGGATATCGCAGGTCCCATTTAACTGAGGATCCATAATCAAACCCTTCCACCCAACGGTAGTACGTGGCTTTTCAAAGTAAACCCGCATCACCAAAAGGAGTCTTTCCTTTACTTCCCCAGATAGTTTTGCGAAGCGTTCGGCGTATTCAAGACAGGCTTTTAAATCATGAATCGAACAGGGCCCAACCACTGCAAGCAATCGCTTATCCTGCCCTTGAATCAAGGCATGCAATTCCTCGCGGGTTTGGCGGACGAGGTTTTTCTGCTCTGCGTTTCTGGATATTTCATCACATAGTTCAACCGGAGAAGGAAGAGCAATGGAATCGGTAATTCGTAAGTTTGTTACTTTAGGCACGAGGTATGAACATAAAAGCGAAGCTTGCATGAACAAGCTAAAGTTTTACGAATCATGCAATATGGAAGATTTTTTTTACCGACATAACCATGCAACGATTATTCGAGCCCAGGGAGAAGATGCGGAAGATTATCTGCAAAGCCAGTGGTCCATTGATATACGAAAACTCGGGAAAGGTAGTGTGAGGTTTGGGCTCAGGCTTAATTTAAAAGGGAAAATTTTGGCGGGTGCATACATTGCGAGACTCAAAGAAGAGGAATTCCTGCTGATTTCAGAAAATAAGCCGGATCTGAATATGGTGGAGATGTTGGAAGAAAATATCGTCGCAGATGAGGTTGAATTTTTCGATGAAACACCAAAATGGGACTTGTTAAGCCTACAAATCAACAAACCGAATGCTTCGTTGGGAACACTCGGGACACCCAAGATCACAGAAGGTCATTTCACTCAGGAGGAAGAAGGACTTTTATTCTTAGATGAAAGGATGCAATCCGAACACCTCCTGGCTCTACTACAAAGAGACTCTACCACTATCAAGAGTATCTCTGAAAAGATGGAAGAAATATTCAGTACGCATTATGACATTATGAGAATAAATGAACATAAATTTTCCATACCCAAAGAGATTGGAGCGGATGATCTGCCCCAGGAGGCAGGAATGGAAAGAATTGCGATTGATTTCGATAAGGGATGCTACCTCGGTCAGGAGGTGATGGCCCGCTTACATGCAATGGGTAAGGTCCAAAGGCAAGTGATGGCAATTCGCTGGGAGAAGAATATATCTCCTCCCAGCCTTCCCGTAGGGATTTTGTTTGAGAATAAAACAGTCGGACATATTAAATCACTGGTGATGGATAAAAACTCTTGTATTGGTGTGGCCAAAATACACCTCAAAGCCAAGGAAAAGCTAATCGAATCGGGACTTGAAACCGAAAATCAAGGGATGGGGAGAATCTTTTCCTTATGAATACGGATGAAATCGATCAGGTGGCTCAAATTTTTCAAAATTTGGGGGCCGAAAAAGATAAAGCGGTGACCATGGCCAGTCAGTTAATAAAAAGAGCTGAACAATTGGCTAATGAAAATGAATCTTCCAAAGTGGCCGAATTACAAACCTTGCTGGAAACTGCAATTTGCGGAGCACAAGGCATCCTAAAACCCGATAAAAATGGGGATTCTAAATGAAAATCACCCAGCAACCGCTAAAAAATCGCGTTTTTTGCAGAAAATGTTTGACCAACCCTTAGAAAATAGAGAGCTAGGAGCTTGTTTAACATTAAAAAAATATTCCAAACCAAAGGAAATACACATGAATAAAGGACAACTCGTCGAAGCCGTACAAAAAAAATTGGGCAAGGATACTTCCAAAGCCGCCGCTGATGCAGCACTTAATGCTGTGATTGATTGCATCACCAAGGCAGTTAAAAAAGAGCCTGTTCAAATCATTGGTTTTGGCACCTTTTCAGTTGTAAAGCGTGCAGCTCGTAAGGGAATCAACCCCCAAACCGGCGAAAAAATCAAAATCAAAGCTTCTAAATCAGTCAAGTTCAAGCCAGGCGCTAAGCTCAAGGCTGCTATCTGATTTGCCTGCTTTATACCCCTTTTAAAAAACCCGTGGGCAACCACGGGTTTTTTTATACAATATGAAAAAAGAGGATTATAAAATGGCATTTGTTGAAGACACCAAGGATTGGTGTTTCAGCTTTGCTCCAGGAAGAATAGAATTCCTAGGCAATCATCTCGATTACAATGGTGGAGATGTCTTGGGTATGGCCGTTAATGCAGGTATTTACTGCCTTGGAGTTCCAGATTGTGAAAACAAGCCACCCGAAAATACCAAAAGCAAGAATCGATTTTCTCTTTTCAGTGAAAATTTTGAAGATGCCGTATGGGAAGGAAAACTAGACAATATCGAACGGCAAGACGAAAAATTTTCATGGACCAATTATTGCCTGGGCGTGCTTAAGGAACTACAAGAAAGAGATTTAGCTCCTAGCGAAGGGTTTCGCCTAATTTTCACTTCGAACCTGCCCACTTCTGTTGGACTTAGCTCCAGTGCCGCACTCGAATTAGCAAGTGCATTGACTATTCTTCAACTTGCGGGAAAATCTTTACCAACAAAAGAATTGGCCAGTCTCTGCCGGTCCGCAGAAAATCACTTCGTCGGACTACCCTGTGGGATTCTTGATCAGGGAACCTCAGCATTTGGGAAAAAAGATCACCTCGTGCATATCGACTGTAAGGAAGAAATTTTTTCCAACCTTCCTATTCCCCTCGATACAAAAGTTTGGATTTTCAACACAGGAATCAAGCATGACTTGGTTGATTCACTTTATTCAACAAGACATCAGGAATGTATGGAGGCTTTGGAAATAGGTCAAAAATCTTTTCCCGAAAATGATCGACTCACGAAATTCACAGATGAACAAATACAAAGTCTATCCCTTCCTGCGAATTTGAAAAAGCGAGCCATACATATCTCACAAGAACAAAAAAGAGTATCGGCTTTCCGCAATGGACTGGCAGAAGGGTTGGAGCCTTACGAGCTTGGTAAATTATTGGCGGAATCTCACGATAGTTCTTCCCTGAATTTTGAAAATAGTTGTTCTGAACTTGATTACCTTTCTCAGGAATTGAATCAACTAACTGAAGTATATGGTGCACGTTTAACAGGTGGAGGGTTCGGGGGAGCCGTGATGGCATGGACAAGCAAAAATTTCTCTCAGACGAACGCTCATGAAATCGTTTTTGCTTACAAAGAAAAATTCAATGAAACGATTGATTGGCATCAATTTGAATCTTCCGACGGTGCAAGAATCGAAAATTTGCTCGAACAACCTGGTTGACTAAACATCAAGAAATTTACGGAAAATCGCAACAAAACCTTTTCGATCCTCGACATGTAAATCATGACCCGCTTCCGTAAGTGTCTTTATCTCTGCCGTTGGGAAATACCTCTTGATTTCATCAAAGTGTTCGCTTCTCACATATCCGGATTTACCACCCCGTAAAAATAGGCTTGGGCCTTCAAACAAATCATTCTGGTTCAGAGGGTTGGAAGAGAGGCTTTTTATTGAAGAAATCAGACCATTAAGGTTTGGAATCCATGCAAAGCGTCCCTCTTTACTACCTAAATTCGTAAGTAAAAACTGTCGGAAAGCCCAATTTGGAATTTTTTCTGCAAGGGCTTCATCAACCTCCTTTCTTTTGGTAAAACCAATCAGATCAAGATCAGCAAGAGCCATCAAGGTGGGTAAGTGATGATCTGCAGGGTAGTCCCGTGGGGCAATGTCAACAACAAGTAACTTCTTTATTCCTTGCGAATAATCGCAAGCCATCTTCATGGCCACTTTCCCCCCTAAACTATGTCCACAAAGTGAGAATTGGGAAACGCCGCGTTGAACGAGTTCGGCATGGATGGATTTGGCCATTTTTTGAACGGTAGATTCTTCCTCATGTAATGACTTTCCGTGATTAGGCAGATCAAAGCAGAGAGTGTGATACTTTTCTGAAAGAGATTTGGTAACGGAACGCCAGTTCCTGGATGACCCAAGCAATCCATGAAGAAAAATAATGGTAGAATCCTCAGGGTTTCCCCGTTCTTCGACATAGAGGTTCGATTCCATCTAAAATAATTCCAATTGAGATATATCTTTTAGATTATTCGGAACCGGAACTTCCTTTTTGGGTTTTGTTTTTGGGGGTCGCTGAGGTTTCTTCTTTATAGAATCTTGCTTAAGACTTAAAGCATCTGATTTGAAGTTTTGCCCATTCTGGACTTCACTTTGCCCACCCTCAAGATGACCAAGAATTTCTTTAGCTCTTTGGACGACTTGATCGGGTAATCCAGCGAGGCGGGCAACTTGTATGCCGAATGATCTTTCAGAGGCACCCGGGGTCACCTGTCGCACGAAAATAATTTCATCGTTCCATTCTTTCACTGCTACAGCAAAATTCTTCAGTCGTGGAAGTTTTTCCGCAAGTTGTGTTAATTCATGATAATGAGTTGCGAAAAGAGTTTTGGGCCCGGTTTGTTTTTCTCCATGCAGATGCTCGACCACGGACCAAGCAATACTAAGCCCATCATAGGTACTTGTTCCTCTACCAATCTCATCAAGAACGATCAGGCTGTTAGGGGTACAATTATTAAGAATGTTAGCGGTTTCATTCATTTCAACCATGAAGGTCGAATTACCCCTGGCCAATTCATCTCCTGCACCGACTCGTGAAAAAATACGGTCGACGACTCCCATTCTGCAATGTTTGGCAGGAACCCCGCATCCAACCTGTGCCATCAGGGCAATGATCGCCACTTGCCGAATAAAAGTTGATTTTCCCGCCATATTTGGACCAGTAATCAAGGCAATCTGGTCGACTTCTGAAGATAAAAAACAGTCATTAGGCACAAAGGCGTGTGTGCCCGCCAAACCTAGACTTTCCTGTTTAAGAACCAATTCAACGACGGGGTGACGCCCTTGCTCAATCTCAAGTACTGTGGAATCAGGAATAAATTGGGGCATACAATAATCTCGTTCCCGACAAATGCCCCCCCAGGAGGAAAAAAGATCGATTTCCGCCAAAACTTTAGCCACCTCCAATAATTCACTGGCATAGCTTAGGGTCTCCTCAACCAATCCAATAAAAAGTTCCTGTTCCCTCGCCACCGCAGTCTCCTCGGCGTTTACAATCTCTTTCTCTTTTTGTCTCAGTTCATCAGTATAAAAACGTTCTGCATTGGTCATCGTCTGTTTACGGATGTAATGATCGGGGACTAAGTGAAGGTTAGCTTTTGTAACTTCAATAAAATATCCAAAAGCACCATTATATTTTACTTTAAGGTTCGAAATACCAGTCTGGTCCCTTTCACTATTCTCAAGTTCAGTGATCCATCTCTTACCCCCCGTTGCCATTTCCCGCAGTTTATCAAATTCCTGATCATAGCCGACACGGATTACCGCCCCTCCCTGCCCTTTCACATCAACTTTGATTTCCGCAGGTAATTCTTCTTCCAAGGCACGCTCAAGTAATTCTCTCAATGGATCAAAAGTTCTAATCTCACCGGCAAGACTGCAAATAGATGATAATTCATCATCAACTTGCAAAAGTATCTCACGAAGTTCAGGTAAACCACGCAACATGGTTCGCAAGCCACCCAATTCCCTTGGTCTTGCAATTCGATTTTGCAACCTGCCAAGAATTCTCTCTATATCACTACCGGACTTAAATATGGATGAAACTTTACCCACAAGTAGGGGGCGACTCATAAACTCTGCAACACATCCCTGACGCCGATGAATTTCCTGCAAATCCTTTTCCGGAGCCCCAAGGTAACGCTCTAAAAGACGCGATCCAGCAGCTGAAGAGGTTTGATCCATGATATCCAAAAGGGAGCCAGTTCGACTGTGTGAGGTCGTTTTAAACACTTCAAGATTTCTCTGAGTGGCGGGATCCAATAGCAAAGTACTGCCTCCTTGCCACCTTTCTAATGTGCTTAAGTTGCCGGGTTTTCCCTTCAGTACATCCTCTGCATATACCAATACGGCTCCTGCCGGGCCAAGTGCAGGATGGTCAAGTTGGATACCAAAACCCTCCAGATTCATCACACCGAGGGATTCCATAACTTCACGAGCCCCAGACCGCTGATCAAAATCAAAATCCGGTCTTTCTGTGCGCGTAATTCCTTCCCACAAAAACTCTAGGTCATCGAGAAACCTCCCACTAAGCCCAAGTGAACTAACTCTACGACCCCAACTTTCGGGTAAGAGAATCTCACGGGAATTGACTCCACTGATAACAGACAGAAAGTCATAAGGATCTGTAAATGAGCCTACCCTGAATTGCCCGGTCGATAAATCGAGCCAAGAAGCAAGAAGTTTCTTTTTTTCGACTGTCACTGCCAATAAAAAATGATTAGCAATCGCATCTAATTGCCGATCCTCTAGGACGGTTCCCGGAGTAAGGATTCGAGTAATACCTCGCTTGACCAACTTGCCAGTCTGGGCCACTTCCAATTGATCACAAATGGCTACTTTATGACCAAGATTAAGCAGTTTGGTGAGATAACCTTCTGCCGCATGAAAAGGAATGCCTGCCATCGGCATGTCATGCCGCTTGGTCAAAGTTATGCCGAGAAGCGACGCTCCACGCTCCGCATCTTTTTCAAACATTTCGTAAAAATCGCCAAGGCGAAATAAAAGCAGAGTATCCTCCTCAAGGCTTGCACGGGCCTCTCGGTACTGCTTCATCATCGGAGTTTCACCTGTTGGCTTTTTACTCATAAAAAAGTCCTCTTATCGAAGACCGAAGTGAATGCCAGGTCAAGGGAATGTAATTCCCAAAAGAACTCTAGAAATTCTTTGTTAACCCAATCTCAAAAAGATGAGCAGAGATTGCATCGTATGCCAAATATTCATTCACATTCAAAACTCGGTATGCCAGCGAGGCATCCCAACCAATGCCTATTTCATAGGCCATAGCTACAAGAAAATCATATGAGAATAGTGTAGCCGTTTCTCCCAAAGAGGAAGCTATGTTGCCACTAAAATTAGAAATTGTTCTTCTTTCAGCAAACCCAAAGCCGGCAGCTGCTCTGATCGAACCTTTTTCCCCCAAAGGCACACCATAGCCTAGCCTTGCCCCTAAATTGGTAATCTCTGTGGAACCATCGACCAAGATTAGACCAACGCCCACAGAATCTTTAGCACCCGAAAAATCATTTGAATAGTGACTTAAGTGAACTTCACCAGTCAAATTGCCCCATCGCTTTCCATAGCTTACTCCTAGGCCAAAGCCTACATCATGATCTGCATCAGGTATTAAATTGCTCTCGGCTATTTTCATTCCACCCGAAACCAGGGAGAAACCTATAAAAGGTTGGAAATAAAATGAACCCTTCTCGTCTTCCAAATAACGAGGGGGTATAACTTTCACCTCCAAGACCTTTTCTGCCACCGTTTGGTTACCCTCTTCATTTGCTTCTGCGTTTGCATCAAACTTTGGTTCCTCAATTTTATTGTCCTCCCCCATTATTTGAAGAATGATTTCATCATCGGAGAGCATAGCTGGAGACTTCGTCCTGATGGGTCCTGGTAATTTATCAAAATCAGATTGAGCAGCAGAAGTTTGACTCAATGAACTTTCAGGCACATCAAATTTTATACCCGAAATTTCGTTGAGCTCAGTAGTTGCATCACGAAATCTTTCTTCGAGTTTGTCCAAGTATTGGTCGCGGGTGATCATTTCACTTGGTGATTGAGCAAGCAAATTCCCAACGGAAATAACCGCTAAAAGTTGTACGCTAAAAAAACTGTGAATGATGCCCTTCATTAAAACACAAAGAATATATAATTAGGTAATAAGTCTCGAAAGGTAAAGAGATTACTTTCGACTTAGCAGGGCTTCTTATAAACTAAATATCCAAGCTAAGGAAGTATTATCCGGGAGATGTGCCAGCGGTAAGAAATGTGAGCGTACGCGAGTAACCTTTGAAAAGAAATTCAAATTTAATTGCATTTTTTTGATCTGCCGTAAAGTGGCTCGACTCTTCAATATATTTAATTTTATCCTCGACGCTCATACTCGCAATATCGTTCACAATTTTTTGGGTAACAATCTTATATTGGGCATCTTCAAAATTCTCTTGGGAAAGCCACTCGCCAGCGTCTTGATTATAAATCGGCCATGTCAAGGATTGAGACTGATTGGTTGTAAAAGTAAACCAACTTGTAAAATCATTTAAATAAGCATCCGGAGCATACCTTTCTCCTGTCCAAAACCAGCCAATATCCTGTTGCCACATCCAAGTAACAGATTCAATTTTCGATACTTCCAGGATGTACAACCAACCTAAGTCGTTGTGAAAAATCCAATTTTGGGGTGATTCAATATAAAAACCAAAATTTTTCAGAAATTTCCAATTAGGCAGAGTCGCCACTTCATGAACAACTATGTATGCTGTTCCTGTTGATTGAAACCCTGATGATTCCTGAAGAGTGTATTGGAATGAATCGAGCCCCAAAAAGGTAGAGGATGGGGTGTATTCAAGAGTTTGGCTATCAATTGTCGAAATAGTCCCATGTTCTGCCTGTCCGAACGAAGCAATGAATAAACCTGTAGAATCGTTCGAATCAGGGAAATTAGAATCATTAGCCAAAACTTTTAGTTCTATGCTATCTCCATAGCTTGGTTTATAAGTAAAAATATCCTCAGCAGCTTGTGGAGGATCTTCGACAGGAGTAACTACAAAAGTTAAAGTGTAGTCTTGAACAAGAGTTTGATCCTGAACAGAAAAAATCATGCGGTCCGTACCGAAAAAGTCCCTCTTAGGTTCGTACCTGTAGGTACCATTTTCGTTACTACTGAAAACTCCATTAACAGGGGAAGATTTTATGACAAAATCGAAAACTGCACTCGGGTCTTCTGGGTCCGAAATCTGTAAAGCACCTTCCCAATAGCTTTCCTCTGCCAAAGTAATAGTATCAGTCGTCAGACCTGGTGGCTCATTAACAGGTAAAACCTCTATCTTTAAGCTCAAAACACTTTTGTATCCAAGCTCATCAATTCCAACAACATCGACTTCGTACAAATTAGAAGGATTTCCAGACTCATCGAGAACGCCAAGGGGCGTTTCATAATCCGGCGGACTAATAAACTGCAAAAGATTGGTGGAAGCATTTACCTCAAATAGTGACTGATTTATTCCTGAACCACCAGTCGTTGTAAAAGTAACATCGTTATCCCACAGTTCACTTTTACCCAGGTAAACCACGCTCGCATTATTTTCATATACCCCCTTGGTACCAGTTAGTTCAATTGTTCCACTGGTAATTTCCTGTCCATCAACCACGACATAAGGTTTCACAATCTCAACCTGCAGGGCGAGGCTGATTGTGTGAGTGGGATCACCATCACGGATTTCGATTTCAACTTCGTAAATATTGTCTTCGCTTCCTACTGGTAAATCTTCGGGTTGGTCTAATGAGGGAAAGTCGGGATCAGCACTCCCAAATGCGAGCATGGATGATTCAGACATATTAAGATCTAGAAACCTATCTTTATCTATTCCGCCAACAATTTCATATTCCAGTTTATCGCCATCCGCATCCGTAACATTGAGATCTATGACTAGATGACTCGATTCATTGTGAAGAATTTTGGTGGTGCCTTGCAACTGGGTATTATTAATGACCGGTACGTTGTCATTATTATTAGCCACTCGAATAGTAAAATTATGATCCGAATAAATTCCCGCTGCGTCTGTTATCCGCACGGAACGCTCCCATTTGATGTGCGAAGGGTAAGTGTACTTATGTGGGTGTGAATCTGGGAGACTGGTTGTCAATCCCCACTTGTGTGCCAAGTATCCCTCTAATTTTTGACGATCAATGGATGATGTTGAATTTAGCACAATGAATTCACCGATTTTTCCAGCAAATGAAGGATGTCCAATTTGAAGGTATTGTGAAGTGTCGGTGGGCAAATTACTACCACTAGAAGAAGTGCCGGGAACTTCCGTTCCATTGATGAACATTTTAGATGATTCGTAATCCGTACCACTGCTTCTCTCCCACACTTGAAGTCCAGGAGAAGTCGCTACTGTTCCGAAAACAACACCTCCATCTCCAAATCTCCAAGCCCATCCGCCAGTACCTGCTGAAAGACTAAGTTTACCATTTGGTCCATAGCCTAATTGGAAAACTCGATCAGTTATTGATTTATTTACATCAATAGAAGAAACCATCAAGATCATTAAATCAGGATTGGCAGGTAAACCTAAACGATTACTGAAAGCTTCTAATTCGTCATCTATTCCATCAAAACTGACTGCGGGCAGACCATTTATTGAATTTTTAACCAGAGTTGGTCTCTCTGCAGGACTGGTTTGACTGACATTATTATCCAACCCGCTCTTATCTTTCCACCTACCTACGGTCGACAAAGCAAGTTGGGGGTTATTAGAAGAGGCATTTGCAAACATCGTAGTATTATCATCTGCATCCAACCAAAGGAGTAGATTTGTAGCATCGGTAGGCAGAAAGTCCTCAATGCTCTTTGATGGGTTTTCAAAATCAACCCCTTTAGGATCTCTAAATTTCAATTCACCAGATGAAGTAAGAGAAAAGACGGTATCGGAAAAATTTGGGTCACTCCAACTCCAACTTAAGTCACCCGATGTATCATCAGTTGCGGATAAGATAGCAATATTCTGCTGGGACTCAGGCAAGTCATATAAGGAATTAGATATAAGACTTGGAGGATCATTTACGGGATTCACCTGAACGATGATTTCCAATTCGCCTGTCTGACCAGATTGATTGGTAACCGCAATTTTAAACGAGTCATTACCGTAGAAGTCTTGATTGGGAACATAAGAGAATGAATTATTAGCATCAAAATTTGCATCTCCGCTGGTAGGCTCCATTGAAATACTATATGGGTTTGCAGAAAGACCAAAAGAAAGATTACCCGCATCATCCGTGGCTGTTATAACATGGCTCCATAAAATGGTATCCTCCTCTATTTCATAACTTGTTACTGTATTTACATCAAAGGAGGCAGGTTCAGGTCCATTTTTAATTTCGATGGTAATATTTTGCTCATCATATCCAGGGTTAGTTCCACTGTCAGTCGCCTTAACAATGACTTCATATGTGTTATCGGCTCCATTATCCGATGGATCTTCAAAATCAGGAGCAGATAAAAATATTAGACTTCCGCTCGTTGCATTAATATCAAAAAGTTGTGCATCTAAACCACCCGAAATTGAAAAAGAAACCGTCTCATCGTCTTCGTCATTGGAAGCATTTATATCAGCAATTTCTCCTATTGTATTTTCAGTAACAGTGAGAGGAAAATCCCATTTATCCGATGGAGAAGAACCAGTCGGACCGGGATACTTTGAGGAGGAAGAGATAACCGGATCATCATTAACATCCTTCACATACACAGTTACTTTTTTGGTTGTACTTCCTCCACTTGCGTCCCCTACCTTGACAATTACTTCATAAAAGTTATCAGTTCCATAGTCAGTGGGGTTTTCGTGATCAGGAAGAGTTTTAAAATACAACTTACCATCATCTTTGAAACGAATCTCATCAAACAAAAGTTCATCATCCCCACCATCAAACGAGTAACTAAACAACTCTGATTTGCCTTCAAGATCAACGAGAGCAATTGACTCTATGGTCGATCCGCTTTCAGGATTTGATGTTCCTGCCAGCAGCACAGGATCCTTGAAAGAGCCGTCGTTTGTGGCATGTGCTTCGTACAGAGATAAATATCCAGTAGCCCCGTCAGTGAATACAATGCAGACACCTGTGTCAGTGCCAGCCGGATAAATCTCGATATTTTCTGGACGATAGAGTGCCTTATTCGTATCAGAATGCAGGGGAAGTACTTGAGTGGGTTCGGCGAAATCCCCAGAGGAATCCTGCACCAGAACCTTCATTCTCGACCGGATACCGTCCGCAGAATTAAAATCACCGGTGGTGTAAACCAAATCCATTCGACCATCTGAAGTAAAATCATAAGCTTTTACCTGAAAACCATCTCCATCAAATTGACCAATATTTTTCGAGGTTACCGATAATTTGTCATTGGTTCCCATGCCGTTGTTATAAAGAAGTGTGATAGCATCCTCTCCAGCGACAAGGATATCGAGAGAACCTGAATTATCTACATCTGCAAGCTCAACAAAACTTGGCTTCAAAATTCCCAGATCTGTTTGAAAATCTACGTTTGGGGTGGATTCGAAAGTTGCACTTCCATCATTCAATAGAAGGCTTACCAGGCCTTCACTATCGCTATCCAACCGCCTTGATAAAATGAGATCGTTGTAGGAATCTCCATCCATATCCCCAATGGCAAAATGAACCAACTCTTGCCCACTGGAAGAATAGTCCGATGTCCACAAAGTAGATGGACCGGTGAAAGATCCAGTGCCATCATTTTTATAAAGAGAAATTATATCAGGATCTGAACCAACAAATGAGACCACTAAATCCAAATCGCCATCTTGATCCAAATCGTTGGCCTTCGCATATGCAGGCTGGGTGTTGCTTGTAAGAGATGGTTGACTAAGAAAACTACCTGAGGCGAAATCGAATTGTAAATGCCTAATTTGACTATTTGATTTTTCAAGCACGATTATATCTTCATAACCATCCTTATTAAAATCGCCATGCACTAAAAGCGAGGGTGTGAGCGTATCGTCAGCAGTCGTCCACAAACCAGATGTGTAAGAATTAGTTATTGTAGAATCATCACCTGTATGAGCAAAAAACCTAATTTCCCCATCAGAAGTATGGTACAATAGGTCATGCCTGTGAAGATCAGAATCTTGATCGGATACTTCTATATCAACCACAAATCCTGTTTTCTCATCCACAATTACTTGCGTAAGTCCTGTGTTCTCTATTATTGGAGCATCGTTAGCTTCCAGAATATTGAAAGTTAAATCTTGTGTAATGGTAGTTCCCTTGATTCTTACCTGCACATTGTAAGTATTAACACCTCCTGAATCAGTCGGGTTTTCATAATCAGGTGGTGTAATGAAACTTAACTCGTTGGTTACTACATTGAGGGTGAAAAATTCCTGATCATCTCCACCTGAAATTTCTAGTTCCAAAACGCTTCCAGAATCTTCGGTGGAGATATCAATTTGGGTAAGCCCGAAATCATTTTCATTGGTTGATGTAGTAACTGCACTCCCTGCGTCGAAGACTGGCGGTTCGACCAAGTTTGTAATTGAGAGATAAACTAAATGGGTGACCTGATGTGGATCCAAAGCATCTGTGGTCGCACTTACCTCCAAAACATAAGAATTGTTATCATCACGAACAGTACCTTGGCCATTCTCAAAATCCAAAGGAGAAATAACGGATATTCTTCCAGTAACAGCATCAATACTAAATATCGATGCATTATTATCATTATTACCTGGATCGAAAGGTGTTAAGGCGTAGATTATCGCATTTTCATACCCAGAGGGAGAAACATCTATGTCCCTGGCCTGCACTTCAAAAAAGCTGGTATGCATGGATGCTTCCTGCAATGAACCAGCATCTTTATAAACAACACTGAAATTACCATCACCATAGTCAAAAGTCGCCATTTCATCATCATCTAAATAGTTGAGCTGCAAATCGAAACTTCCAGACGAGCTATCGCTATCTGTTACGATTACGGTAACATCATATGTTTTATCTGTATCAAAATCATTGGGTTCCTCAAAATTCGGAGGACTTCTCAAGGTTAGTGTGGTTAAATTACCCTCGGTTGGGGTTAATTTAAATAAGGATGAATCATTACCGCTCAATGACCAATACATGGAAGCAGCAGGAGGATTGTCATACAAATCTGATGCATTCAGTTCCATCTTCCATGTACTATTATTTTCTTTCATTGAGTAGGTCACAAATCCACCTATTTCAGTAGGGCTACTTCCCTCACGAATAACAGGAGCATCCGAAACATCCTTTACATGGAATTCAATGGTGATATTTGCATCCTGGGGATTAGCCACATCATCATCAGTCGCGGTAACAGTGAGATAATTAATGCCTACAAAATTGGAATCAGGGACATACTTTATGATTCCACTTATTTGGCCAAAAATGGGAAAGGTTCCATTATGATCAACGGCCAAGTCACGAGTATATGAGATGGTCACAGGTCCCACAGATGCTTCAGGATCCCTTACATAATCTGCCAGAGAAAACTCATAAGAAGAATCCTCATCCAAGTCGAACTGAAGAAAAGTGATTTGATTATCCGATTCGTTGTCTTCGAAGAACTGAGGGGCTTCATTGGTGTCCTGTAAATCTATGGTAAAATTCCGGTCAGCATATCCACCTCTTTGATCTAAAACCCTCACTCCAATGTCATATTGGGATTGATATTCATAGTCAGAGAAAGAAAGGTTTGTAAAAGAGAGTATACCCGTACCAGAATCTAGGGAGAATGCGTTCGTATCACCGCTTAATTTCTGCCAAATCAGCTGATCGGGGCCTCCACCGCCAAAATTATCCTCATCCTGAACATACTGTGAAAGATCCATATCCGAATTGGTTAGATCTGTTTCATTTACTTGAATTGATGCAGGAGTGGTTAGCAAAAAAACTGGCTCATCATTATCATCGCCTACAATTACCGTAAATACCTGTGCTGTAGTGTATCCTCCAACCTCTGCATCTGAAATTCTAACCTCCACAGAATAGGTGTTATTTTTATCTCCCTGTTCACTTCCATCCAAAGGGTTCTCGAAATCAGGAGCAGATTTGAATTTCAGTTGACTGGTTGGAGAAGCCGTCGAAGAATTAATATCCAGTTGAAATTTATCGTAATCCTTAGTTGGTGATATACTCCAATAAAATGAGGTGACTCCTTCCGCGTCATTACCAGAGAGATTAGAAACAAAAGTTTGGTTTTCTAATACATTAGGACTGAAGTTGATTGAATTTGAAAATGTCGGTGCATCATCAACATTTTGAATAATAAAATCGATATACAAATATAAGGATTTGCCCGTTGATTCCTTGGCTTCAAGAACAATGGAATAATTACCGTCGAAATTATCGTCCTGAGGAGATTCATAGTCTGGCAGGACTCCAGATTTGAATGTGATTTCAGCATATGCAAAGCTTGTTCCAATACCAAATGTAGCCAAATCAAAGTCTTCATTATCCAAAACCTGCTCACCACCCCTGAAAGTAATCTCATCAATTGTGTCTCCATCCGCTTCTTCAAAATCTACCCTGACAAGAGAGGGATTGTTTTCATCTAGGTCTACTGTATAACGAACCTGATCCAAGGTTATAACTTCAGGAGGAGCAGGATCGATCGATGTTAGTCTTGGGGGGTCCGATACGGGAGTGAACTCAACAATGAAGTTGAGTTCTCTAACCGCCACACCGTCGTAAATTTCAACCGTAAAAGTATCATCACCCGAAGATCCGTCATAATCAAAGAATGGCGTATAAGAAAAAGATGATGGTGATTGGCCAGTTCCGGAAATTGCTGCTTGACCAAAATCCCCATCCTGTCCCGATTTCATTCGCCAAATTAAACTAGATTGCTGACCTGCATCAACATCGGAAGCGATTAGATTAAAAGTTGAAGAAACATCGCTGCTCCACACCCAATTCGTATCCTCTGTTACATATATTTTATGTTGATAGTCACTCTCACTCAATGGCTCACTTAAGGTAGGCAATTCATTGACATTTGTTACTGTTACATTTACATTAACAGAATCGGTGTTTACATTTAAATCGTTTGGATCGCTAGTATCTCTAACCTCAACAACAATGTTGTATTCATTATCACCCTCTAAATTATTCGCAGTAGGGTAACCAGTTTCATCGGTTGGACCTTCATAATTTGGAGCACTTTTGAAAGTGAGAACACCCGTATTGGAAATTTCAAAAAACTCTTCGTCATTTCCGCTAATTTCATAATAAATTCGAGCCCCTTCCGTCGATGAAGAGTTGTTGTCGATTCTGTTTCCATTATTTGCAGTCGAATCTGCATCTGTGGGATTAAAATCGTGAAGAGTACCTGCTTGATTCTCACTCCAACTTACACTGATGGTTGAGGAACCTTCGTTTAAAGAAATCGGATCGTCGTAAACACCATCAATGGTAAATGTTATGTCAATAGTATCATTGGTGTAGTAAGTTCCGTCGTAAGCACTGAAAGAAATCGTTTGAGTGCCATAATCATTGGCATCAGGTATAAAATCAAAATTAATATTAGAAGAAGATGCAATCGGGGCAGCTGTGAGAGTATTCTCAGCCAGAGAAGTGCCATTTAATTTAACAATTCCCCCAATGTTTGCATCTCCGGTAAAACTATATTTCCAATACAGATTGGAACCCTCTGGATCATTAGCCTGTATTTGTATGGGTTGGAAATCTTGTTTAGTCTCAGTATCTTCATCCTCATTTAATGATTTCGCTACAGTCGTGGCAGATGTAATGACTGGACGCTCATTAACATCAAGGAGATTAATTGTGACATTTTCCAGGATTTGAGCAGGGTTAGGACCATCATCTGCCAACGCTAAATCGAAAACAAAACTTGTCTGACCACTTGGGGGTGTTTCATAATTAAAAGTAAGATTATTTTTGAGTGCAATTCTGAAATAATAAGTCGAACCAATAGTTTGAAAGTATTGAATTTCGAACCAGTCGTCATCGTTTGGATAAGAGGCGTCTTCCTGTATAGTTAAAGTTAATTCGCCTTGGGCAGCATCCGAATCGTAATCCACAGCGGTAAAAACTAGTGTGCTGTCTGTATTTTGATTTTCAGGAAGATTTTTAGTTGTGGGAATTGTTCCCCATTCTGGAGGATTATTTACTGGTGTTATATCGATTATAAAATAAAAATCTTCAGTCGTTCCTCCATCCACGAGTGCCTTCCAATTAAATTGATTTGATTCCTCAGAATAATTAACGGGAGTATACTGAAGATTTTGAGTTCCAAAGCCGCCTGTAATGGCACCACGGGATGGATCCCCACTAGAGACATTAACATCCCAGGCTACAATTGTAGCACCGGATGGTGTCAGGGCTGGTAATGAAAAAGAAAGAGTTTGTTCATTACCTGGATAACTCTCATTGGCAGTATAATTAGCAGCACGCCATTGCGTTTGTGCATGCACGCGAAAAAGCATCATGGTCAGCAATAAAAATATAAACTGCATTTAATATATACCATGACTACAACCCAGGAGGGCTTTTCTTGATGAGAACCAAGCTAATTTCATTAAAATTTTGCAAAATAGGAAAGTCGCATAATCGGACAAAATAACTAAATCTTTAATGAAATATGCGAATTAGTTGTTAGTAATGCAAATCATTTTAATTTTAATCATAAGGTTCAACTCAATACCGACTTGCGTCAAAAAAATTATTTTCTTGTACATCTCAAATCAGATGAAATTGTTGAGGTATTCAGCCCATGAAAAACGATTCCTCTTCGATCGCTTCCAATTATTGGAAAAAAAGCCTCAGCCTGGTAGCAAAACTTCTTAGCGTTTGGTTCCTTGTATCTTTTGGATGCGGAATCCTGTTTAAGGAGCAACTCGACCAATTTTCGATCGGTGGGGCCCCCCTTGGTTTTTGGATGGCTCAGCAGGGATCGATCATTTGTTTTGTAATCCTACTCATTCTCTACGCATATTTAATGAATAAGCTGGATAAAGAGCATGGCTATGAAGAGGAGGGCGAATAATGGACCAGACTACATGGAACTTCATCTTTATCGGGATCACCTTTGGGATTTACATAACCATTGCGATCTGGTCACGAGCCGCATCCACCAAAGAATACTACACAGCAAGCGGTAGCGTTTCGCCTTTCGCAAATGGTATGGCCACCGCGGCGGACTGGATGTCAGCCGCTACCTTCATTTCGATGGCGGGCGGGATCGCTGCCGCCGGATACGGGGCATCCAAATTTCTGATGGGCTGGACCGGTGGTTTTGTCCTGCTCACCACCCTGATGGTCCCTTATCTGCGAAAATTCGGCAAGGCAACCATCCCCGACTTCATTGGTGATCGTTATTACTCAGATACCGCCCGTCTGGTGGCTGTAATCTGTGCGATTTTCATATGCATGACCTACATCATGGGGCAAATGCGAGGGGTCGGGATCGTATTCTCACGCCTTTTTGACATCGAGATTTGGATGGGGGTTATTATCGGTGCCGGTATTGTCTTCTTTTACGCAGGACTCGGGGGAATGAAAGGAATCACCTATACCCAGGTTGCCCAGTACTGCGTGATGGTCTTTGCTTACACCATTCCGGTGTTTTTCATTTCCCTAATTATCACTGGTAATGCCATCCCCCAGTTCGGACTGGTGGGAGATTATGTAAAAGATGGTGCTGAGCATGCCGTTCCACTAATTGATAAGATTAATCAAATCTCAGTCGATTTGGGCTTTTCCAAATACACCGAAAATACCAGTAACACTCTCGATTTATTCTGTATTACTGCCGCCCTGATGGTGGGTACCGCTGGTCTACCGCATGTCATTGTCCGCTTTTTCACAGTTAAAAATGTGAAAGCAGTCCGAAAATCTGCCTATTGGACTCTTAGTTTCATCGCCATCATCTACCTAACTGCTCCGGCCTTGGGTATGTTTGCCCGTACCAATTTCATCGAAGAAATTAACCAAAAAAAATATCAGGAAGCCCCCGAATGGTTTAAAAACTGGGAAGAGCAGGGAATGATTGCCTGGGTGGATAAGAACAACGACGGAATCATGCAATACCGGGCAGGTGATGTCTTTAGCGGAAAACCCTCTTTCGATGATTCAACCAGACAGGATGGTTCCCCGCGCACTGTCACCAATGAACTCTCTGCCTCTGAAAATGAAGTTTATTACGACAAGGACATCATCGTGCTGGCCAACCCGGAAATGGCTGGACTACCGCAATGGGTGATTGCCCTAGTAATGGCTGGATGCGTGGCCGCCGCCCTCTCCACAGCGGCGGGCTTACTCCTGGTGCTCTCCACTGCCATATCTCATGACCTGATGAAAAAAATCATCAATCCTGATATATCGGATCAGCAGGAAATGAAGTATGCTCGAATCGCTTCCTTTGGTGCCTTGGTAGTGGCCGCTTATTTTGGAATTAATCCACCATCCAGTTTCGTTGCCAAAACGGTGGCCTTTGCCTTTGGATTGGCGGCATCCTCCTTCTTCCCCACCCTGATCATGGGTATCTTTTCCAAGAATATAAACAAGGAGGGAGCGATTGCCGGCATGATCTGCGGAATCGGTTTTACCATGTCCTACATCATTTACTTTCAGTTCCTCACTGATTCCAAGGATTACTGGTTTGGTATATCACCCGAAGGGATTGGTTTTGTGGGTATGTTTATCAACTTCATCATCGCCTTTGCCGTAAGTTCGAGGACTGCCCCTCCCCCATCTGAGGTTCAGGAAATGGTGGAAAAAATCCGAATTCCCAAAGGTGCCGGCAAAGCAACCAGTCATTGAGGTGTTTTGGTCTGAGCTTTTTCGGAAAAAAAGTTACCTTCATAAGTATTTCTCTTTACACAAGCAGACGGCTTGAATTGGATTTTGTGTGGTACACAAAATTTCCTAGAACAGTTGAATAGCCCATACAATCCATGATCGAAACACGCAGAAAATTCCTCGCCCAATCCTCCGTCTTTGCCACCTTTGCGATAAGTGGCACGAAGTCATCCGGAAAAATCATTGGAGCCAATGAACGGGTCAATGTGGCTGTTTGCGGAATCAAGGGACGCGGGGCGTCTCATATCGGTGGGCACGGAAGGCAAAAGAATGTTACCATTTCACATTTGGTCGATCCAGATTCACGACTGTTTGAAGGACGCAAGAAATTCGTCCAAAGTAAATTCAAAAATACCCCTGAGTGCGTACAGGATGTTCGGAAAGTTCTCGATAATAAGGAAGTCGATGCAATCTCAATCGCCACGCCGAACCACTGGCACAGTCTGATGTCAATCTGGGCATGCCAGGCAGGAAAAGATGTCTATGTCGAGAAACCCTTGAGTCACAATTTATTTGAAGGCCGTAAATTGGTGGAAGCGGCCAAAAAGTACAAATGCATCGTTCAGCACGGCACCCAAAACCGTTCCCTTCGTAAATGGTCCGATCTCGCCAAAGAGGTAGCATCCGGCAAAAATGGAAAATTGGAAGTCGCTCTCGGCACCTGCCATAAGAGAAGAGGATCAATTGGGTTTAAGGATACCAAGAATCCTCCCAGCGAACTTGATTTTGATGTCTGGACGGGTCCTGCTGCGAAGGAAGATTTCCATGACAACCTCGTTCATTATAATTGGCATTGGTTTTGGAATTATGGAAACGGAGATATCGGAAACCAGGGGGTCCACCAGATGGACATTGCCCGGTGGATGATTCCCGGTGCCGTATGGCCTAAAAGCGTCATCTGCTTTGGCGGTCGCTTTGGCTACAAGGATCAGGCGGAGACGGCCAATACGCAACTTGCGATTTTTGATTACGGGGAATCCCTGCTCGTTTTTGATGTCCGCGGATTATCGGGGAAATCAAACATGGGTGTTTCCAATCATGTGTACTACGATAAAAATGCAAAACAGAAAAATACCGCCAGCCATGGCTTAAAAGGAATCAAGGATCCACTGGCGGATCGTGGAAAAGTCGATATTTTTGAAAACTTCATCGAAGCAGTTCGTAACCGAAAAGAGGAGCACCTCGATGCTCATGTGTACGAAGGACATGTATCCAGCGGACTGTGCCACTTGGCCAATGTCTCCTATCGCCTCGGTGAAAAATCTTCCTTCAACAAGAAAAACAAATCCTTTGGTTCCAACAAGAAAGGTTACGAATATTTTGAGCGGATGCAGGAACATCTCAAGGAAAACGGACTCAACCTCGAGGAAACTGACTACATCGTAGGAAGAAACCTGGAATTTGATGCCAAGACCGAAACGATCAAAGGAGATGACGAGGCCAATGCTCTATTGAGTCGCAACTACCGTTCCCCCTACATCGTACCCGAAAAGGTCTAGAAGATCTTAATCTCGAATCTTTAAAATTCCTTCGATTTCGACGGATGCTCCTCCGGGTAGTCCGGAAACCCCATAAGCACTGCGTACCCCCACGCCCAAGTCTTCGCCCCAAACTTCCTTAAACAGTTCACTGCATCCATTAATAACGAGCGGATGTTCAGTATACGAATCCACCGCGTTGACCATTCCTAATAATTTCACGACCCGTTCGATCCGATCAATACTGCCTAGGTGGGCAGTGACCGATGCCAAAATATTAAGCCCCACAACACGAGCGGCTTCCTTACCCTTTTCCGTGCTGAAATCAGCTCCGAGTTTACCGGTGACCATACTGCCATCATTTTGGAGAGGCAGGTGTCCGGAAAAGTACAATAGGTTTTGATCGAGCATGACCGGTTTATATAGCCCTGCCGCTTTGGGTGCAGATGGAAGAACAATGCCAAGTTCAGAAAGTTTTTCAGTTGGTTGCATCGCGACAGGCTAAGGAAGATTCCTCACCATTCAAGTTTCGAAAATAGGGACTCCACATTTCAGCATTGCCCCGATTCTAGAAATTGATTGCAAAGGAAGGATGACTTTTTCCCAAAAATTAACCCGTCGCTCTATTTTGCAGGGCAGTGCTCTCGTCGGAGCTTTAACTGCCACAGCCTCCCTCGCCCAAGCCGGTCATCATGGCCAATCCAAAACCCAGGGACTACTTTCTGCAGGAAACACAATTCTCTTCCAGGGCGACTCGATTACGGATGCGGGCCGTGACAAAAAAAATGAAATGGCCAACAAACAGGAAGCGTTTGGTCGTGGATACGCCTGGATGGCCGCCTCTCAACTTCTCATCTCTCAGCCTGAAAAAAAATTTACCATTCACAACCGTGGGATTTCCGGAAATAAGGTGCACCAACTCGATGCCCGCTGGGATAAAGACTGCCTGCAACTTAAGCCTGATGTGCTCAGCATCCTGATCGGGGTCAATGATATCTGGCACGGACTGAACGGCAGATATGATGGCACAGTCAAAACTTATGAAGATGATTACCGTAAACTGATCGCCAGGACTAAAAAACAATTACCCAAGGTGAAACTAGTCATCTGTGAACCTTTTGTGCTCAAGTGTGGAGCCGTTAAAGATAATTGGTTTCCAGAATTTGACCGGTATCGGGAAGCTGCCAAAAGAATCGCCACGGAAAACCAGGCAACCTTTGTTCCTTTTCAAAGTATGTTTGATGAAGCCATAAAATATGCTGAGCCCAAACACTGGGCAGGTGATGGCGTGCACCCAAGTGCTCATGGGGCTTCCCTAATGGCTCATTTTTGGCTAGAGGCCGTCAAGGGTGCTTAAAATTTTTTCGCACTGATTAACCCTTTTTTCCTGATGAAGGCATGGCAACTCACTGAACCTAAAAAGTTCGCGTCCATCGATATTGATTTCCCGTCTGCTCCCCGTGCCGGAGAAGCCAAAATCCGGACTCTGCGAATGGGAATTTGCGGGACTGATATCAGTTGTTACCAAGGAAAATTTCCATTTTTCGATTATCCCCGAATCCCGGGGCATGAATTGGGTGTGGAGGTCCTTGAGATTGGGGAAGGGGTTGAAAATGTTAAACCCGGCGATGTCTGCTCGGTGGAACCATACCTCAACTGTGGTCAGTGTTATGCTTGTAATAAAGGTCAGGAAAATTGCTGCCAAAATCTCAAAGTCTTTGGCGTAATGATGGATGGCGGTCTCTGCGAACAATCCCTGATTCGGGCAGACAAACTCCACCCTTCCTCAAAACTTTCTCCTGAACAACTCGCCCTGGTTGAAACCTTAGCGATTGGCTGTCATGCATCTGATCGGGGAAACCCACAAAAGGGAGAGAATATCTTAGTCATCGGGGCGGGCCCTATCGGTTTATCTACCCTTGAATTCAACCGCTTGATTGACGCCAATATTACGGTGATGGATATGTCCGAGGAAAGGCTCGATTTCTGCCGAACAAAGTACGGCATTGAATCCCTGATTCAATTTAAGGGAGATGGTTCTGAAAAAGAAAAAATGCTCGAAGCCACGAACGGTAATCTCTTTGATCTAGTTACCGATGCCACCGGCAACCAACACTCCATGGGAGGTGCCCTTCAATATGTCGCCCATACCGGCAGGCTGGTCTATGTGGGCATAACCACCGAAAATATCTCATTTCCACATCCCGTCCTGCATCGTCCCGAGATCACCTTGCTTGCCTCACGCAACGCCCTGCCCAAAGATTTCCCCCGCATTATCGAATTAATCGAAAACGGCACGATCAATACAGACCCATGGATTACACATCATATTGAATTTCATGAAGTCGCTGAGAGATTCGAAGAAGTCACCCACCCTTCAAGTGGTGCCCTCAAGGCCGTCATCCATGTTGCCGACTAGGATATAGCCAAAACTACTTTTGGACACCAGATGCAGAAACATCCAACCGTGACTAAAGACTCAGCCCAAACCATCGCCACCTTTTATAAGTTTGCTGAATTTCCTGAATTCAAGGAATGGAAAAATAAACTTGGGCAATGGGGAAAGGAACTGAACATCCTTGGCACCATGATTCTTGCCCCCGAGGGAATCAATGCCACCATTTCCGGTCCACGGGATGGAATCGACAAATTTCTAGACCATATTCGAGAAGACCCCAGGTTTGCCGGTCTCAACCCCCGGATCGCAGAAAGCACGAGATCGACCTTTTATCGTCTGCGAATCATTACCCGTCCAGAAATTGTCACCCTTGGCGATTCCACGATCAATCCAAATAAGGCAGTGGGTCAATATGTAAACCCTGAGGAATGGAATGCCCTGATTCGGGACCCGGATGTCCGGGTGATTGATACCCGTAACGAGTATGAAGTGAAAGTCGGAACATTTAAAGGAGCGGAAAATCCTCACACCGATACCTTCAGTCAGTGGCCTGAGTATGTCGAAAAGGAACTCGGTTCGGATAAAAAGCAAAAAATTGCCATGTTCTGCACGGGCGGTATCCGTTGCGAAAAGGCATCCTCCCATCTGATCGAAAATGGATTTGAAGAGGTTTATCATTTGAAGGGAGGAATCCTTAACTACCTGGAAACAATCCCTCCCGAAGAAAGTGACTGGGATGGGGAATGTTTTATTTTTGATAACCGGGTATCGGTAACCCACGGATTAAAAGATGGACAGACGAAGCTATGCTACGGTTGCCGATGGCCTCTCTCCGATGAAGATCTGGAATCAGAAAAGTATGAATATGGAATTTCCTGCCCCCGCTGTTTCGATTCCCTCAACGAAGCAAAAAAAAAGAGCCTGCAGGAAAGACACAAACAGCTCAAACTGGCAGAGGAACGAAATGTTCCTCACATTGGGTTGAAAATGCCAGGGAAATCATCCCTTGCAGAGTGAATAAAATAGGGCTATCTTAATCACTAGCATGATTAGGGTGGAAGAAGAAGCGAAGAGCCTGCATCCGCAGGAAACCGATGATATTCTTCCGACTGCATGGAAAAGCGGCTCCCTGAAATATGACGAACTCAAACCACTAGCCGAGGGTGGTACTGCCAAACTTTATGTAGCCTTTGACAAGAATCTCGGAAGAAATGTTGCCTATAAAACCCTACATGCAGACCTCCGAGATTCAGACATCGAAACCAAGCGGTTTTTACGGGAAGCCCGGGTAACGGCAAACATTCAACATCCTGGCACCCTGCCAGTTTATGAACTAGGCAGGGACCGTGAAGGCCAGCTCTTTTTCACTATGAAAAAAGTGGACGGTCAGGATTTGCGACAAATTCTCCATGACCTCAAGCAGGAAGTTCCGGAAGTGGTCGATAAGTTCCCCCTCCCCCGACTGCTGGATATTCTGATTCAGGTATGCCAGACCCTTGCGTTTGCACATGAGATGGGAGTGATCCACCGCGACCTCAAACCTGCCAATATCATCGTGGGTAAATTTGGTGAGGTCTATGTGCTCGACTGGGGATTGGCGAAAATCAAAGGAGCCAAAAGCTTGGTCGAGGGTGGAATTTCAGAAGAACCCTTACCACAGGACTTAAAACTCACCCCAACCGGTAGACACTATGGAACACCCATGTATATGTCTCCCGAGATCGCCACCGGCGATCCCAATCTCGATGAACGTAGTGATGTGTTTGCCTTGGGCGTCGTGCTCTTTGAAATGCTTACCCTGAATTCTTTTGTGGATGGGGAAGATATCATTGAAATCAAAAAAAAGATTCTCGAAAAGCCCTATCCCCTTCCCCGCGAAATTGCACCTAATCGTAGAATTCCCCGGGATTTGCAGGCTCTTTGCATGAAAGCCTTACAACGCAAAAAATCTAAACGCTATCCAAATGTGCTCCAGTTTCTAGATGATTTACAAAAGTATCGCCACGGTGAGGAGGTGTCAGTTTACTGGTATTCTGGCTGGGAAAAACTAACCCGGTGGAATCACCGAAATGCATACCTGATCCTTTCCATCTTATCTGCAGCTGCGGGTGCTGGAATCGTTGGATTATTTTTCCAGTAGTTTATAAGCACCTGTGGTGAGGCAAATTCTTCCCCGCAGATAGGAAAATCTATAAATCCGGAAAAAGACTACCCTTCCCAATTTTCTTCACTCGACAGTCCTTACAAACACAATTCGCTCCGTGATCACTTGTGTCCACTTTTCCATCAACAGCTTGTTTGGCAGGCATAGAGTCAAGCGCATCTTCAGACACCTGAGGTCGTTGGGCTACGCCTCTCACAACTTTAATTGTACCTGAATCCTTGATCTCAGAATTTTGCAAAGTGTTAGTGCCAGAAGGATTCACAGGAACAAGCGGAGGTAATCCACTACCAGGGGGGGCAGAGAGTGGATTGGAAGAACTTCTTCCCATAAATTTTTGTCTTTTCTCGTAAATAGAGGCCAGGGATTCTAGAAAATTAGTATTATCCAAGGGCACGGTAGCGAGAAACTTATCACTATTTTCCTGGGAAACCACTAGGTATTCAGTCGAATTTGGGTAATATTTCAATGCCCTGACTATCTGCCCAACCTTGACTGGAATTCGGACTTGTCCGGTTCGATTCTGTAAAGAGATTGCATCTTTTACTATCTTTACCTCCAAGGGAAATATCAATGTTGTGTTATTCTTGGACCATTCCAATATCTTACTCTTAAAATCTTCTTTCCGTTTAGTTAAGGTCTCTTCTGAAACCAAAGGTTTACTTATCGGTTCAACTTTCTGAGCTCTAACCAAATCGTCTTTTGCTTCGGAAAGGTCGGCTTCAAGTCCCGCAATTTTTTCTCTCAATACCTCGGCATCAGCCATTGAAGAGGAAAGGCTTTGGGCTAATTCATCTTTCTCCATAGCCGTGATCTTCACACTATCAACCAACTCTTCATTTTCGAATTCGAGCCTTTTTTTCAAATCAAGAAAAAATTCTTCATTTGCCTCCAGCTTTTTTACTTTTTTCCCAAGAGTGGCAGCCTCCTGCACCGCAGAATCATCATAGCTGACAAAAAGACCAATCATTCCAAGAGTACTCAAAACTGCAACCACTGAAGACACCATTGCGAATATACTGGTGGATTTTTTGACCGCACCGCCCTTGAAGGCATTTTGCATATTGGCAACCTTGCCCTGCATTTGCTGTAAAGCTTGGTTACCTTTACCGGAATCCGCACCCGCGGCAGATTTCAACTGGGCAAGGGAAGCCTGTAATTCCTTCCCCATATCGATGACTTTTTTATTACCTTCGACTAGTCTACCCGAAAGAATACTTGCAACATTCAGACAAAGCTGCCCTCCAGCAACACCATGCTCTCCAATAAATCCAAGTAATTGCTCATGATCCATCCGCCAAAGAATCGTCTCACCGATCGATTGCACATTGGCCGAAGCTACACCACCGCTCAAAAAGGCCATTTCGCCAAAGGCAGCTCCAGTTCCAAGGGTTGCGATTTGTTGGGTCTTTCCCTGATCATTAATTTTAGTGATCGCAACCTCTCCGGAAACTACCAAATATAGATACCTTTGTTCATGTCCATCTGCGACAAGAGTCTCATCCTCAGCCAGTATCCACTCGCCACCGAAGCGTAACTCCTGCATTTCAGTGTCTCCAATATTGGCACATAATCCAGTTGTAGGAAGGTCATAGCCTGCTTCCAAAACATCTTCTCGGTGTAAGAGCTTCATATTTTGTAAATTAGTCGATTATTTCGTGTGAGGGCAAGAGTAGAAAAGTCACTTTAGTGGCAACATTTTCCATGCTTTTTAAGCCTCCAATAGTTGTAAGGCCAGGCCGCAAGGAAACCGGCACCCAAAGTAACAGGTAAAACAGCCAGTGTAATCGCCGGCTCTCCCATCATACCATAATCGGCCAAGTTCATTGCTAATTCCATCAAAATCATTGAAATCAGGCTCATCCCAATTGCTGTGCGAAAAGCTTCCCTGGGCCCAAGTTGCTTCCATAAAATTACCGTTTCCAGAATAATACTGGTAAAAATCCCACACCCCATAGCTACTCCCCACACCAGATTCCATAATTCCCGCGGAATCCCATCAGGCGAGTAATAAGTCTGAAAACAAAAGATCGCCCCCAAATCCCCTATTGCACAGCCGATCAAGCACCCCAGGGTATTTTTGGCTGATCGTCTGGCTAAATCCATAATTCAATTCTGTTAAGCCGCCTGTAATTGAGTACCCGAGAGATATTTTTGCACCTCCGCAAATATTTTTTGCACTACAGGTATAGCCACCGAGTTTCCAAATTGCTTGTAACAAATGTTACGACTCTCGTTTAAAACAAAACTCTCTGGAAAACCCATCAAACGGGCACATTCCCGCGGATGTAACCTGCGTATTTTCTTGCCTATCAAATACATCCCCGTTTTAGCCCCAATTCCTCCGCCGAAAGCAGATAAAGTGATCGCATGACCCATAGAACTATAAACTCTCTCGCCCTGACCTCCCTTACCGACAGTGCCTATTCGTATGGGTCGACTTTCTCGTTTAAGACCTAGTTGTTCATTCAACCTAAGATCTTCTCTTTCAATAAATAAATTTTCAAGAGAGCGGTCTCCCTCAGGTAACAGAATATCCTCAACTGATACATCACTGATTTCAGGCTCTGGAAAATGAAACTTTTCCACGCCTAGGTCATTCCTAAAACAGACAAAATACAAGCGTTCTCTTTTTTGTGGAATTCCATAAGCCGAGGCATTCAAAACCTGATGGTAAGTCCTGTAACCAGCCTCGGCTAAAAGCTTAAGGGTGGTTTCCATTGTACGCCCATCCGCATGGCTTTGATAATTCTTCACATTTTCAAGAAAGAGAACCTTGGGTCTATGAATTCGGGCAATCCGTAAAATTTCATAGAGCAATGTACCCCGGGCGTCTCCGAATCCATTCATTTTCCCGGAAATACTAAAGGGTTGGCACGGGAAACCACCACAAAGCACATCATGTGCAGGTATCTCATCCGCTTCGATCTTAGTTATATCACCCGCTGGAAGTTCCCCATAGTTGGTCTGATAGGTTTCGCGGGCGTCCTTATCCAAATCGGAGGAAAACACACAGGTATTTCCCAAAGAGGATAAGGCTTGGCGAAAGCCTCCCACCCCACAAAATAAATCGATAAAATTTAACCCTTCCATTTTCCCCCAATCACAAACAACTATTTAATGAGGCGGGTTGCGACCGGCAACCTGAAAGAATTAAGCGGACCTAGATATCGCAAAGTTCCACCGCCTGGGCCAAACCTTCAGCCGGGTCTCGGGTGGGAATAAATTCCTGCCCCACAAATCCCTGATATTTGATATCCAAAAGAGCCTGCATAATCGGTGGGTAATTGATTTCCTGGTTATTGTCCAATTCGCCACGGCCAGGATTTCCGGCGGTATGGATATGACCGATAAAATCTCCACACTCACCAATCCGGCGGATCACATCCCCGTCCATGATTTGCACATGGTAAATATCAAAGAGTAATTTCACCCGGGGAGAGCCCACCTGTTTTACAATATCCAGGCAGTAATCGATATGGTCGCCCTGATAACCAGGATGCCCCTTATTCGGATCGGACCCGTCGCGGGTGTTGAGCATTTCCAGGCAAATCGTCACTCCTTTTTCCTCCGCATATCCGGCCACTTTTTTAAATCCTTCCACACAATTTTTGGCCCCTTCTTCGAGGGAAAAATTTTCTTCGTACCCGGTAAATGCAATCACATTGGGGCATCCAAAATCAGCCGATTCATCTATCGCGGTCTTTGTCGCCTCGATCAGCATCGGATGATAAGCCGGGTTATTGTATCCCTTAATGAAAGGCTTTCCTTCGACCGGAATGCCGGAGATGGCACAGGTCAAACCGTACTCCTTCAGGGTTGGCCAGCTCTTCGAATCGATCAGCTCGATACTTGTACAACCCAGTCTCTTCGCCTGCTCACAAGTCTCCTCCACACTCCAATGACTGGCAAAACACCACGAAACCACCGACTGATTTATCCGTCCATTCTTGACCCCCCTTGCGGGAGATTCCTGCTCCGCCCCACAACCGGATGAAAAAGGAATCGTGCTGGCCACGGCTCCGGCGGTTAGGCCTTTAAAAAGACTTCTGCGGTTTAATCTACCAGGGGTCGGCGAAAGGGAATTTTTGTTTTCTTGCATTCATTTGTTCTTCACAGTGCTACCTACATGGCAAGTTATTTAATTCATGAACCCAAAAATCCTGCGATTGACACCTCCCTGATCCCTTCCCAAATTTAAACGACCCAAGATCATGAAAAACTCTATAATCGCCCTTTTCTGTATGTTCCTCTTTGCCTGTTCTGAAGAGAACCAAACATCACCTGCTGAACCTACAGAAAATCCAGGGTCATCTGAGCAGACTGGATACCATTCCACTGGGCAAGTTTTGGGGAAGCCCAAGGTGGAAGTTATGGAAATTTCCCAGTATGCCATTACCCTGAATTGGTTTGAACCTTCCAATTGGCAGAGCGACCCGGATTTCCCCGGTCAACTTGAATTTCGCGTAGAATCCTCAACCAATCCAAAATTCGACAACCTCGTAACCACCCGGACGATTCGCGATTCCTTCCAAACCACCTTTTCCAATCTGCAGCCGGAC
>CACFTI010000022.1 GCA_902569115.1 uncultured Verrucomicrobiota bacterium
ACGACTTTCATTCTCCTGAAATCCTGGACAACCCACAAGCCTTAGCCCGATTAGGAGGGGAGATTGCCTCAGTTGATCGAATTATCAAATCATTCACCAATGAAACGGACTGAGGCACATAAACAATTTGAGGCTGTTATTAAAGCAGACCTAAACCGATGGTTTGAGGAATCTGACCTTGAGGTCGAAGAACTTTCCGAGTCAGTAATTCAGGCTTTAGAAGATTGGCTGGACGAAGAAGTAGTTGGGTTTGAGCCTGACGAGTAAGATTTTCATCCGAGTAGTTTCCATTTCGGCAGAACAGGTAGTGGTGAACATTCCGTTCACAGCGAGAGTGCGAACTCCGAATAAACGCAGTAACACATGGAAACACAGGATACTACCAGCGAGGCTTCCGCTGAAACTGAAGCAGACAACACCAATGCTGACACCAATCTTTCGATGGAAGATTTGGCTTCTTCATTTATGGAGAAAGTCGAAAACGAGTCGAATGAGTCTTCTACCGAAGCAACTGAAAGCACAACCGAGACTGAAGTTGTAGATGCGGAAGAAGAGGAATCAGAAGTTCTTTCCCAGTCTAACACCGAAACCGAGGACGAATCCGAAGAGGAAGAGGAAACGGATGAAGCTCAACCAAAGGGACTATCCAAAGCTCTCAAGCAAATCAACCGATTGACTGCTAGAGCAAAAGGAGCAGAAGAAGAAGTCCAGGCACTTAAAGAGCAAATCCAATCTCTTAAAACCAATCCATCTCAGGAAACAGAAACCCAAGCCAAGCCAGCTCTAGATAAGATTAACACTCTTGAAGACTTGGAGGCTTTGAGGCAAGAAGCACTTTCTGCCAAGAAGTGGGCATTTGACCACATTGGCAAAGATTATGTTGAGATCGATGGTAAAGAGTATGAAGACAGCCAAATCCGTTCGATTCTAAAGGAAAGCGAAGAATATCTCACCGAAAAGATACCCGAACGAGCAAGGTATTTGCAGGAAAAACAAGCTTGGCAAAAAGACACCGCTAAATTGTTCCCTTACATCGCTGAAGGCGATGGGGCAGACTACGAGCAATATGTCCAAATAAGACAAGCCCCTGCATATAAGTCCATGCTCGATGTGCTACCTAACGGAGATTTTATCGCAGGAGTAATTACAAAAGGGATGAAGGCAATCGAGCTTGAACAAGCTAAGAAGCCAGCACCAAAAGTGAAAACTCCTCCACCAAGTGATACAGGAGATGCAGTAGCACCTCCTGTCGAATCCAAGGAAGTTAGACAGAAGAAAGCCAAAGAGAAGATTCTAGGGTCAGGCAATGTGTCGGTAAACCAATTCGCACAATTCTTAACCTAACTTTTATACAATCATGGCACAGGCAAATATTACAAATATCACCAGTACAGTCGGGGCAAGGGAAGACCTTTCCAACCAGCTTCGTCGGGTGAATCCAGAGGAAACACCTCTATATTCATTACTTCCACAATCATCCGCTCCAAAGGCGACAAAAACAGAATGGTTAGTCGATACGCTCGATAATCCTACATTTGCTCCATTAGCGGATGGAAAAGACCTAACATTCAATTCTGACTACACCAATGAATTGGCAAATCGCCAACGACTTGGAAATAAGATTCAGCAGTTTCAAAGACAAGGTGCGGTATCACCGATCTCAGAAATGATCGATGTTGCAGGGCCACAAACTTCGCTTCTTGCTGCCTCAAAAGCCCGGATTTTAACCACGTTAAAAACTGACATCGAGGCTTGTATCGCAAGTAATCAAGCTCCTGCTGATGACAATGGAACAGTCGGTTCAAAGATGGCTGGTCTTTTCCACATATCTGATCCAACAGCAAGTGGTGCTAGTTCGTTTTTTGAAACAAATGCTAAACAAGCTTTTCGTTCAGTAGCTGGTTCAAGACATAGTACTGGCGCGCTTACAGAATCTGCGTTCAGAGCTGTAGTTCAATCAATCTACGAAGCCGGAGGAACTTCACAGACTTACCGCTTGTTTGCAGGGCCAACCCTCATGAACGCTCTTACAGATTTCTCAAGAGCAATCAATGTGGTTGGTGGATCAAACTCTAAATTCGATGCAAATATTCAAGGTACTAAACTTACTTTGAGTGTTGTCGAGATAGTCTCAGATTACGGAATTATCCAAGTGATACCTGACCTATTTTTGAACAGAAGTTCAGGGTCAGCTCTTGGAGCTTTGGGTAAGAAATCAGGAATCCTTATTCCTACCGATGACAATGTCAGCTTGAAGATGCTTCAGCCGATTACTGTCCAAGACCTACCTGACGTAGGCGGTGGAGGTGAGAGATTTCTCACAAGAGCGGTTCTTACTCTCTGTGTTCTTAATCCAAGAGCATTGGGATCAATTACCACAACTTCCTAAACTTTAACCAACCAATGGCGAGGGCTGACCCTGATTATCGGGGTCAGCCTTAGTCGCACCTAAAAATCATGCCTTTAAACATCATAGTAAAATCAGGTGGACGAAAGAAGATGAGCGATGAAGAACTTGCTCATTACATGGCAAAGAGAAATGACGAGTCTGCTATCCGCGATAGCTCCACTTACAGAGACAGATCACGCCAAATCCGCAAAGAAGCGGAAAACTTAAAATTACCTGACGGAATGAAAGTCAGGGCAGTCTATGATGCCAAGATGTTTCAGGCTCATGAGGAGCGAAATCCCGGCTGTATGAGTGATGAAGGTTATCTTCGCGAACTACGCAGAGATAACGATGAAATCAAAATGTGAGAACAATTGGATACCAGGATCTTTTGGCAAAATATACCTCACTCCGAGGTGTAGATGAATTGCTTGATGCTGAAAAAGCAGACTTCTCAAATTCACTCAATCATCGGATCAAACAAATTTGGACTAAGGCAAAGTGGCCCGATCTTATTGTGGTCGTAGAAAAGACCATACAAGCTGTAGACACAGCTACTCTAAAAGCAGAAAATGCGGTCAGAATAGACAACGCTACTGATCTGCTCGATGTGTTTGGTGTCTTTAACAAGAATCCGTATGAGGATAACCATGCAATTCGTATCGATCATACATTGATCGATGGATACTTGGTTCTTCCTCGATCTAGTACAGCTTTAACAGTTTTCGTTGTAGGATCGAAAGTTCCGCATGACGATTATGGAGAAGGGTATTTTAGCTCAAGCGGTTCATATCGAGAAGATATTCCAGCTTTTATGGAACACATGATTTTAAGCTTTGCGATGCACGATTACTATTTGGCTGATGGTCAAGGTGACAAGGCTCTAGCTGAATTACAAAAAGCTCAGGAATATATGAGCGATGCATTAGAAAGATTTGAACGAGTTGGCTCTCAAAGCAGGGTAACTGTTAACACATACCCTCCATCTAGGTTTAGCACTTACATCTCCCAGCGTAACATATGATCGGATCATTCTCAGTTTGTGCAAATGACAGAGCAAAGCGTGAGGTCGCTTTACTCATCAAGAGTATCCGGCAGTTTCACGATTGCCCAATCTTTGTTTTCTGCGATCTAGGTGCTAAGACTTTCTTGGAAAGTCTTAGCTTCAGCGATGTTAACTACAAACTTGAGTTAGAGCCTAATAAACTGGAACGCAGGGAACGACTCGTTCGTCATGTAACTGACCAAAATGGATTTCACTCCAAAGCAATCATTCTATCAAAAATGGATTGCATCGAATGGGCTTTATGGGAAGCAAAAGATACATTCTTTGTAGACGCAGATATTGTATTCTTAAAGCCTGTTGATGATGAGATAGACCATTCAATGGATTTGATGCTTTCTCCTCATTTTCATGTGGAGGATAAGGTAAATCAGAACCGCACATACGGATCATTCAATGCGGGATATTTGTGGACAAAATCAATGGATTTCCCACAGGCATGGAGAGATGTCTACACAACACTCTCCAAATTCTATGAGCAGGAAGGAATGGTTCATTTCTTTGAGCAGTTTGATACGAAGACATTTGGAAAGGATCACAATCTAGGTTTTTGGAGATATCCTAAAATATGGAACAGAGGGCGTTTATCATTAAAAGAGCCTGTGATCAACTGGGAGGATGTAAAGAGTGTTCACTTTCATTCGTTCCCTGAAACTTACGCTCATGCAGATAAAGGTCTGATCAAAGGTTACAACCTACTAAAGGACAGCTTAATGCCTAAGCTCTCTGAAGAACTAAGGAGTTTTGCCAATGCTTTATAGTCCCAAAAAAAGGTGGTTATTTATTCATGTTCCAAAAAACGCTGGAACAAGCTTACAAGCTAATTACTCGAAGATGAAATACGATCATCGCGATTTGCCCAAAGATCGTAAACTCGAAAACCGCAAATTAGCAGAGGTAGAATACTTCGCTCCCAAAGGTGATGTTAACCACAACAAGTGGAGTTACTTCAGAAAAGAAGACAACCTCAAAAACTTGAAACCTTTAGGAATCCTCAGAAATCCTTGGGATCGCTGTTTATCAATTTATGCATTTAGTCTTCAAAAAGCTCAGGAGCAACTGGGGCAAGAGTGGGCTAATTACGATCATCCATTACTTATTAAACAAGGATTCAAGAATGCATGGATGCCTGGTGGCTATTTTGTAGATGGTCATGCAGATCATGTTAATTTTAACAAAGAAACAGGCAGATCATGGTCGTACGGAGACGATCAATATTCATGGCTTGATGGCGAAGGTGAATGGTATCGGATCGAAGATCAATTAGATGAATTTTGCAAGTATACGGGTTTAGATAATCCACCAAGATTAAACACATCTAAGCGATTGGACTACCGACCTTATTACGATGATGAATTAGCGGAGCAAATATCAATTCTCTTCGCGAGAGACATAAAAATTGGAGGCTATAAATTCGAGTGAAGGTTTTAATTTACCAAGTTTATGTTCCTACGAATCATCAGGGTAATGTCGTAGATACTCCTAATCCTAAGCTAGTAGAGGCATCAGTTGCTTCTTTTAGAAAGTACGTAAAGAGGTACGGAATGGACTATCTATTTGAGAACAGCCCTACTTTTAAGAAGAGCCAAATTCCTAAAGAAAAGGATAGTCGAATGCGCTTCTATTGGTCGATGGCTTTATGTCGGGATGAACTACTCAAATACGATTATGTCATTCATGTAGATACAGACATAATAGCTCAGGAACACGCTAGAGATATAAGACCTCATCTTAAAGGGGACTTTTGTGCAGTACGCGAATTAATGGACTATCTAGGTCAATGGCATAAACCTGTCATGGCATTAAGAAGGGCATGGGGATATCACGGCAAAGCCCACTATTATGGGTATGACCAATACCAATATTTCAATTCAGGTGTTTGGGCTAGTTCGCCCAAAGCTAGAAAATTAATCCGTGACAACTGGCGAAAATGGGCTTTTCAAAAGTGGGAGCAACCAACTCCTGAGCGGTTTCCATTCAAAGAGAAAAATCCTTTCACAGGTGATCAGGATATTTTGAACGCAATTGTTCATACATCTGATCTAGATTTTCACCCATTGACTTGGAACTGGAATGGTCTGTCAAACGGACTGAAAAATATCAAGAAAGCAGATTTTATTCATTACTGTGCAAAAGTTGGAAAGTTCCTCTTTGAGCATCCTGAGTATCTCACAAAAACACCTATTAGCCCCTCAGAGCTTAAAAATCTAAAGGCTAAAATTTAAAGTTACTATGGCTAATCGTAAAATCACCCAATTACCTGTTCTCTCTTCAGCAAACGATGAGGATATTATTCCTATCGTTGATGACTCTGAGTTGACTACCAAACAAATCCAAGTCGGTGACTTACTTGCTGACCAAATCACCGAAGCGGAAAGAACTAAACTTACCGGGATCGCTGAAGGAGCTACTGCAAATCAGACAGATGCATACTTGCTTAACAGGGCTAATCAAACAGGCACACAGCCAGCATCCTCAATCTCTGACTTTAATACCCAAGTAACTCAGGTCATTTCTGATGGAGGAGGTGGAGCAACTGACGCACAATTGCGAGATCGCAGTACACATACTGGAACACAGGCTCTCTCCACAATATCAGACGCAGGAACATCAGCATCGCTGGATGTTCCTGCCACAGGTAATGCTAGTGCTTCCGAGGTAGTAAAAGGAAATGACACCAGGTTAACTAATGCGAGAACACCCACTTCTCACACTCATACCGCTTCTCAAATATCTGATTTCAGTTCTGCGGTAAGTACAGAGATTACCAATAATGCAGGGGCAGGGCATGGAACAGGGACAGTTACTGAGCATAACGATGTAAGTAATGCCGGAAGCGGACAAATTATCACAACCTCTGAGCGAAATAAACTCTCAGGTATCGCAAGCGGAGCAACTGCCAATGCTTCAGACGCTACTTTAAAGAATAGAGCGAATCACACAGGTACGCAGACTCTTTCCACAATCTCAGATGCAGGAACTTCAGCATCCCTAAATGTAGCTAGCTCAGGTGATGCTTCTAATTCACAAGTTGTTAAAGGAAACGACTCAAGACTTACGGATGCAAGGCATCCTATCCTCCCATGATATACCTTCTTCCATTATTACTACTCACTAGTTGCTCGATGAAGCAATGGTATCCAACTATGGGAGCTGTTGTAGGCGGTGGAGTTGGGTCATTAGGTGGCCCAACTGGATCAGCTCTTGGAGCAGGAAGCGGTGCTTTGATTGGAGAGGTAGCAAAAGGTAACGCTGAGATCGAAGAAGCAAGGGAGACCATATCGGCACTTACTCACGGAGATGTAGAAACTCTCATTGAGAAAGGTATGGAACAACACGCGAGTGGCTTTGAATCATTTACTACCACGATTAAACGAATCCTAATCTTTGCATTTATCGGACTACTTTGCTACCTCGCGATTCCAATCTTTGTCGCCCGGAGATGTAGTAAGTCAGAAGTCCAAAAAGGACTTACCAATCCACCATTCCCTGTTCGCCCAAGTCAGAAGCCATGAAGAATTTGAAACTACTCAAAGACAAATACAAATCCCTAACAAAACAAGGAAAGATGATAACTTGCCTGGTTATTCTAATACTTCTCATCTTTATCGTAGATTGTTGCTGGTAATGGACAGAACATTTCTAGCAGGATTCACAGGCACTTGTGCAAGCATTGGACTTGGACAAGTTCATGCGATTGTCGGCATCATCGCTGGTCTAGCGACTATCGTCTACATGAGCATCAAAATTTACGAGCTACTCAAGAAATGAACGAAGTTCAAAAGTTGGAAGCAGTAATCCGTAAGAAGGATAATCAAATTGATGAGTTACTTGTCGTCATTGATACAGCTCAGGCTGCTCTAAGAAGAGCGGAGTCAACTATCAAGGAAGAGAAGGATAAAGCCCATGTTTTTAATCAATCAGCAAAGTGGGTTTTAAACTTTAAGCTATGACTCGTTATCGTGGATATGGAAAACTTGATGATCCGATGCGAGAAGTCGGTGACACAGGTTTTGCTGCCTTGGCTTCTAGGGACGAACCAACCCAGCTACAGGCTGGGGTGGTTAGTGAAGCAAAGAACATTCGCTTAGATGACGGCAAGGCTACCACAAGACTTGGATACACTACTCAAATTGATTTTGAGAGTATGTTTCTTTCTGATGAACAGGGAAGAACACTTACAGCAGAGGATGAAGGTTTTCTTATCATTGATGGAAATACTTCACCACATTTCTTCGGAGCATCTTACTTTGGTGGAATTGGAGTAGAGGACAGAAATCAGATTGTAATCATACAAAACGACAAGCTTCTGTTCTTCAATGGTACAAACTACTCTGAGAAGGAGTTTGAGACGAACTATGTCTTTGATCCTATCCTACCAATTAGACTTACATTTGTTCTAGGCAGAAACGAATCTACCGAACCTTTTATTACTGGTGAACAAGTAGAGATCGTACAATTTAATAACCAAGTCATTCTGCTATCAGGAGCAGGAGCAAACCTCCCGGTAAACCTTGATTTTCCACTTGGACAGAAAGTACAAAAGTGGGACGGAGAGGCTACATCTGACTTTGTCGAAGACCCTAATATTCCTAATGGCGAATTTGGCATAGTCACAGGCAACCGATTGGCAATCAAGACGAGTAATGATGAAATCAGTTTTAGCGATATTTCCAATGAATCAAACTTCGATGTCCTTGCTAAATTTAACTTTGGATCAGGTGACGGAGATAACATTGTTGGTATGTCACCAATTCCTGAATCTTCTGCATTGGTTTTCAAGCGTCGATCAATTTGGGCAATCAGCGGTCTTAATCTCATTGATTTTGGTACAGCCTCAATAACACAGGTTAGCAAACAAACAGGATGTGTCTCCAGGCATTCTATTCAAAATGTAGGATCAGCAGTCTTCTTTTTAGCAGACTCAGGAGTATACGCCTTGGATATCGGATTAGATGCTTCTAATGCAAGAGGAACGCTTACCCGATTTGATCTTCAAGACCAGCCAATATCAAAGCCAATAAACGACCAAATTTTAGCCGAGGATTTCACGGAAGCAGAAAATTCATGCCGAAGCATATTTTTTAATAATCGCTACTACTTGTCTTTTGTAGAAGGTGAGCGGTCACGCGTATACATCTTCAACACCTTAATGGGAGCATGGGAATCGCGAGATGAATATGAATTTCCTATTCGCGATTTTGTTAAGGCTAAAACTAAGGCTGATACAAACGAGAGACTTTATGCATTATCCAAGACAGGGAAACTATTCCGCATGGATGATGGTAATCTTGATGAAAGCGAACTGATAGACTGGTCTTTAAATACAAGGGCTTATGATAATCAGAATCTGGAAATCAAGAATTTCCGTAGAGGATATGTGAAGGTCGAGTCATTAGACGAGACTGGAACTACCGATTTGAGTGTAGATATTACTGATCCTGATTCTACCTCTTCTATCCAACTTAACCGACCCAATAACGAAGGTTACATCGAGCGATTCACAATCGGCAAAAGAGGTAACAGCCTCATGTACAAATTTTCAGGAACTGGACGAAATGCAATTAAGCATCTTCGTGCAGAGTTAATCGAATCCCAAAATAACTTAATCTCAACCAATCAATAGCTATGGCTCTATCACAATCTAATACTCATAAATTTGCATCAGGAGAGTTGGTAACAGCGACCAAGCTCAATAATGTCAAAGTAGTCCAAACGGATACGAATACTAATAACAACAACTTCACAGGTGCGCAGGGACAACTTACTTACGACACTACCAATAATAAGTTGCGACTTCATGATGGTTCAACTGCCGGAGGTACGGAGGTTGCTTTCGGTGGATCGGGTGGAGTCACTACTACCAACATTAGCAACAATGCGATTACCACGGCTAAGATTTCAGATGGCAATGTTACTACTGTCAAGATCGCAGACGGTGCAATTACGGCAGATAAGATTGATGCAGGAGCAGTAACCGACCATCAGATCGCAAACGATGCAGTCACACTTGATAAATTGAATGATGACATTTTAGACCCAAGTGGTGGTTTAGAGCTTGGAGCTAATGGAATAAAAATAGCAACTTCAAGCACCGCCTTGAGCGTTGTATTGCGTATAAACGCAACTACAGGGATTGCTTTTGTTTCAGGCACTACTCATGTGGCAAGGAACGCAGACCAAATAACAATTACCGATAAGTTTGTTGGAATTAGGGATGCGTATTCATGGTTAAATAACAACATAAGTTCAACAGGTATCACGATAGACATAGTCATTGAGACTAACATTACCGAAACGGCTTCTACTGCTTATTTTGTTCGTACCACAGATGATCGATTAGGGACTGTCAGGTTTTGGTCTCAGGGTTTGTACGATAATCTTGGCACACCTTCCGCGACAAAAATTACTCCACCTGTTGTGACCATCAATGTTGATCAAAACTCTAGCTTTGCTGCTAGGTTCATATTTTGGTTTGGGAATACTACCGTTTTTCGGGGTATTCACTTTGTTGCAAACTACGGAGCAAAGGGTGGAGAATACCATGCTTTTGCCCGTGCGTTAGGATGCAGGGTCTCCTTCATTTATTGTAAGATCACACTTACTTCTTCTGTAGTTACAAACAGGGTATTAGAGAGTGTAAACAATGCTTTAATGCGTGTGACCTCTGATATGTATGCATCTACTATTAATGGTCACGAAGACCCATTTACAAATGGAGGACGTGCGCATGGCTTAGAGATCGATATCACAGGATGTACGGCTGGAATAGGTTTTTGTATTGGAGTATCAAATCAATCCGCATTTGAAGCGATTGAGTTTAGAGCAGGGGCTGATCGAGATTTGTCGGGAATACATTTTACGGGGAGTGGAGTTTCAGCGATGAATTACTTCATGGATTTACGAGCCTCTAGTAGAGCAAATATAAATGTAAAGCTTAGTCGAAACCCTGCTACTACACTTGCTTCAAACTCTGTTTTTGATGGGCAAGGATATAACACCTTAACTCTTGATACCTACACCGAACAAGGCACGACTAAGTATTCAAAATTACCAGGACAAATTGCTTATGCTTCAGGGTTTACTACACCCGAAGATTTTTCCGCTAACTCTACTTTTGGTACTGACCAAGCGAATGGCCCTGTTGCTAGTGTAGCACTTGATATCGAAGCGGATTATTTCTGATGCTAAAAATTACCGCAGATTTAGTTAAGGAAGGTCACCCTCCGTTGGTTGATGTGATGAGCCATTACGAAAATAAAGGAGAGTTTATCCAAGACTTGGAGAGCTACTTCCAAGCCGGTGTGGTTATTTCCACACCCACTTTTTTCGTCATGGGTAAACCTGTTGACTCTAGCATTGACCCAAGGGGTCAATGGTATGCCAAGAATCCAGACGCATGGTTTGTGAAACTTGCTTCAGGCAAAGGAGCAATGAGGTTCATGACATCGCTTGTGAAGCCATTGAGTAAGGTAATCTTCAGTCGGTTCAAAAATGGTCAGTTCTCTGATTTTAAAACTTATGATTGGAAAAAACTCACACGGAGGATTTAATTATGTCAACTACTGTAGAAGCACCACCGCCAAGAGATTATGCAAAAGAGACTGGGGATACCTTACAAACTCAGATCGATTTAGCTCCTCAGCTTTACGAGAGTGAAGCAAAGTTCCGCCCACAATATGCTGACCTTGAAAGAGGGATCATGCTTGAGCAATTGGGGATTGATCCGAATCTTGGTCTACTAGAGGCATACGAAAATTATATTGCTCCATCACAGGTTCGTCAGCGAAGAGAAGCTGTAGAAGGTGACATAGCAATGGTCAAAGACTTAGGTAAGGATTTGATCGAAGCTCAACGAGAAGCTGACCCATTAGCAGAATCATTACGGCAGAAAGTCATGACTGGCACAGGAGAAATGGCTGACCGCATGGAGGGCGAACTTGATGGAGAATTTATCCAAGGGCTAGAGGATGATATGGAAGGAGGTCTAGTTGGACAACTTCGTGAAGAATACGAAGCTGGGGGTGGACTTACTCAGCAAGAAAGAAGAGATTTAGACCAACAGGTTTTAGGTATAGCTCAAGAGCGTGGGGCAGTCGGTCAGAATATGACCGACTTTGAGCGTATGCGAAAGCGACTAACAGGGGATCGCGGTGTTCGCCAACAAAGACTTCAGAATTATATGGGAGCAAAGCAAACTGCCTTGGGTAATTACATGGGGGCAAGGCAACAAGGTTTATCCAACTATGCATCTGCTTTACAAAACACAGCAGGGGCTTACCAACTAGGCGCGCAAGACCCATTGATGGCATTAACAGGTCGTGCGAGTCGCGTACCAGGCGATGTCGCAGGACAATTTAATACCGCTGGTTTTGCACTAGATTCATCTCCAGCATTATTTAACCCTGAAAGTGCATACGCAGGGTCTTTAGCTGCCTCTAATCAACAAAACATTATGGATGCTAGAACAGCAACTGCCTCTAATCGTGCAGGGCTTCTTAGTGGTGCATTAGGATTTGGAGGTAGTTTATTCGGAGGCATGGCTCAAGGAGGCACAGGCTTTTTCAAAGGATAGGAGGATAACGTCATGGCAAGAAGACCATTTTTTGGAAGTTCAGGAGCATCGCCCATCGCAAAGATGGATATGTACGCGGCAACAGCTCCGGGTCGTTTCTATAATCAGGCTCTTTCACAGCTTGGGGAAGCAGTTGGTGGAGCAATCGCTAAGTATGGTGAAAATAAGAAGAAGAAAGAAGATCAGCAAATTAATGAAAACGCCTTTATCGCTTTAGGTCTCAGCCCTGAAGAAGCAAAGGCAGCATCTCGCGACCCACAGGTCGCTTCGCAAATTGCTCAGTTCAAACAAATGGGATATCGAGGGGGCAGGGGTGGTAGTCCTCCTTCCACTTTTGCGGAAAGAAAGTACGATGCAGAACAGCAAAAGGAAGCAGACTTTGAACAAGAATTAGAGGCTGGAAATAGATTTCTATTAGAGCGTGGCGAAGAGAGAATGCCAACATCTGAGGAAGGTAGATATTCAGTCTTGAGAAATCTTAGAGAGGGCAAGGGGATGACACCTCCTGCACGAATGGTAAGGGAAGATTCACAAGTTGTTTCTCAACTTCCTGATCATTACAAGGCATTTGGTCGTGATGTAGAGAAGGCAGTTGAAAGTGGCGAGATTACTCCAAGAGTTGGAATGAGTTTAATTCAGGAGAAGCAAGCTATAGCCCAAGCAGAAGCTACTCGCGAAGCTGAGTTTAATGAAAAGATAGCTATCGAAACCTTCAAGCATAACCTGAAGAACCAGCCCGGTGAGCGAGATATGAGCGGATCAATTGTGGTTAATGACTCTATTTCTAGAGCAAACGATTTGATTGGCCCATTCACTACTGGATTTGGTTCTTACTTAAAATCTATTCCTGAAACAGATGCCAAAGCTCTTGATTCTGTATTCACCACAATCAAGGCGAACATTGGATTTGATAAGCTTCAGGCAATGAGAGAGGCTTCTCCAACAGGTGGAGCTTTGGGTCAGGTTTCCAATCAGGAGCTTAGTTCATTACAAGCTGTATTCGGTAATCTTGACCAATCACAGTCTGAGGAAGATTTAAAGTACAACCTTAAAATGCTCCAACACGTTTACAATAACATCGTTCATGGAGTTGGTAACCATCCTTTTAAGCATCCAATGGATAAAAGCCCGGTAGTTGCTCCAACTGCACCAGCAAGCGATGCTACAAAACAAAGGCTTCAGGAATTACAGCAAATGAAGCAACAAAGATCGCAAAGGTAATGCTCACAGAACAAGAAGCTCAGAATCAAATAAAGGAGCTGGAAAAGGAGTTGGGTGTTAGCCCAACGACTTTGACAGAAGCTGATGCTCAGTCAGAAATAGAAGCTCTCCAAAAGGAAATGGCATCTCTACCAATGACCATTCAAGAGTTTGCAACTAAAAGAAAAGAAGATGGAGAAAAGGCATTTTCTGATAAAGCTATGGCATTTGGGTCAACTATCGCAGAAGGATTCAAAGAACTTGGTAGGCAGGGCATGGAGGCAACTGAAGAAGCAGAAGGCTTGTTAGACTTTGATGCCTATGGTGACATCATTAATATTGGTAGCCGTGACTTTTGGAGATTTGCCAAGACAATTGGTGGATCAATTATGGATGAGCTTGGTCATACTGATCAAGAAGAGCTGGTTCGCGAATATATGCGATACCGCCAAAACTTTGACTACTATCAAAAAGTTCGTCCAGCAATGCTTGAAAGTGATGAGGTCGAATATAAGAAACTCACAGACTTTGGGGCTAATTTCATTGATCCTTTTATGGCTTTCCCTGTCGCAAAGGTAGGTGCATTTGCGACAAAGACTACTCTAAAAGGCGCGCAGAAAGGATTAACTGCTGGAGCTACATTATCTCGTTCTCAAGGGATGGTGAATGTTGCTAAAGGGTTACGGGGAACTGGTCAGGCAATTGAAAAGCTGGAGCGAGGCGTAGATATAGCCGGAAAGATTGGAGCATATCCAACTGAGATGGCTTCTCGCATGACTGCTAAAGCTTTGCGTAAAGGAGCTAAAGGAACGGCACTAGTAGCTGGTTATGGATTAAAAGGGGTTGGAGTTTTAGGTTCAGGTACAGCTAAAGTTGCATCAGCTCCTCGTAAGTTGATCGAAGCTGGAGTAAGCAAGGTAACTAAAGGAGCAAAAGATTTTGGAGGTGTAACTCTAGGTGGACAGGTTGTTGGTGGACTAACACAAACTGTTCCATTGGCATTTGAGCTTGGCATTACTGAAGGTATAGGATTGATAGCCAAGAAAATTGGCAAAGGGGCAGGAGAGGTTTTAACTACACTTGCTCAACCAGCATCGAATAAGAGATTTCTCTATCGATTGGCGACTAATTCAAAAGTTAGTCCGCAAACACGAAAGTTAGCGATGCACGCATACAACCTTCGCGGAACAGCCATGGGTGACGCTGTTTTCAATATGATGGCTAACGGACTAAGCATCGGAGCAATTAATGCCGGATTAGCAGGAGTTGCTGGAGAAGATGCTGAAAACATGGGTCGAGCATTTGGTGCAGGACTTTTGGCTGGTGGAGTAATTCCAAGCGGTCAGCAAGGCATGAGAGCCGGGAAGACTGATACCGCGAGGGATATGAAATCCATTGATAATCACATGAGGTACAAGCTGACTGAAGAACAGCGGAAGGCTTTCAAGCAAATGCCGAAACCAGCTCAGGTGATGTTAGCCACTTTAAATGAATCAGGCATTGGTTCGCCAAAGTTCATGATCATGGAATCCAAGACATACTTGGAGATGCTTAATGCTGATCTTAGATCAAAAGGTAAACCTGAGCTTACTAAAGCACCTAGAGGGCATTACGATCCTGTTAGTAGGACTTTTTATGCTAATAAATCAAAGCTTCCTGAAAGCTCTGCTGTTGCAATGGAAACAATAGCCCATGAGACCGGGCATGATTTTCTTCATCAGATGTTAGGCAATGATCCTATGATGCTGGACTTGCTTTTGGAAAACTACAAAACCAGCAAAGAAGAAGGAACAGCTTTTTATTATGAATACGATAAAGACGGCAATCCGCTTGGAGAACCGATTTATCTAAATCAAATGGCAGTCGCGATTCGCGATGATTACGACATGAAGCAAAGAGGGCGACCAGCTACTGCTGAAGATGTAGCTAAAGGTCTTGCCCAGCGTGAGGGCAAGATGATTGGTGGAATCAAACTTGGAAACAATGCTAGCAAACTAGCTCAGGAAATTGGTGCAGATCAGTTCGCCATGATGTTCAGTAAAGACCCAAATGCCTTCAATCATTTCCATCCTACGATGAGGAATCTTTTACTCAATGCCAGTAGGAAACTTTTATCAGTTTTGGGTATGGCAGAACCTGTGACAGGTAACCCACTCAAGAATCCTATCTCCAGGATCCAGCTCAATAATCCAGCCCTCCGTAGGCTCTATGAGAACTACGGAAGGGCTAGGGCAATTGAGTTAAATGAGAAAGGTAAGCTTGCTAAAGATGGAATGCTGATAAGACCAAAAGACGGACAAACTGGTGAAGATCGGTTTATGGAGATGATGGGTGGAAATAAGGAATTTCAATCCAATGGTCTGTCTCTGACTGAAGCTAAGAATCTTAGGGTTACGAATAAGAGCCTCCAGCGTGAGATCAATAACATCAAAAAGATGTACAAGGAAGAACCGCAAGATGGATGGTCTGTGAAAAGAGGTAGACTATTTGGCAAGCGGTTAACTCCTGATTTACGAACAATCTTCACACGCAATGATCCATTTGGAAATGTTGCCACAATCTTGGATGCTCTACAGCAAGCAATCGATCAGGGAATTGGTGTTGTCTTTGGTTACCGATCAGGAACGAAAGGTAAATATCAGAATCCTTTCCGCATGAGAGATGTTGCACTTTACACATACGAAGTGTCCGGCAATTCACTAAAAGTGAATGGCTACGACCAGGCGGTAGTAAGAAATAATATCCAAGTACTAGTCGAGAATGGTTATATTGCTAAGGATGGTATCAAGGACTTTGAGCGACAACTAGCAGAGCAAGGGCAGAAAGCCCTTGCTGACCCTGAAGGCAGGATAAATCCTGATGGCGGTGCTGAGAATACTCTTATGACTGCTGTATTTGGATTAAAGGAATCAGCGGAGAATATACGTAGCCAAGGAATCAAAGACCTACTGGAAAGCGGAAAACTAGAGAAAGCATACCGCTCCTACGATGTTGAGGCTTTGGCTGGTATTGGTATGGGTCGCAGGAAAGCATTCACTTTTAATTACGATAATATCCGTAATAACTACAATCCGTTCAGGCAAAGTGATGAACCAATGTTTATGCCACGTGAAAGCAAGGGTTTTGATAAGAGTGTATCCCTTAGATCAAACAAAGATTTAATCGAAAGAATTGATGATTTTGCAAACCTCAGAGGTATATCACGAAATGATGCAATTAATGAAATTTTGAAGGATCAATTTCCTGAAGAAGTAGATAACATTAATCAAGGTGCGGATGTAAGTGAAATCCAAAGTGATATCACTTTAACCCCTGAAGAACAAAGGCTTTTAAAGCTTTCTCGCGTTGGTGCTGAAGATGCTGAAGCATATAAAAAAGCTTTCTCTAAAAAGGTACAAATTGCAGAAGCTAAAATACTGCAAAAACGCAAGAGTGATGAACCGATGTATATGCCGGACAGCGATGCTCCTGCCAATCTTCCTCCAACTCCTTATGAAGTTAGTAGGATGTCTCATCGTAACCGCTTCACTTTGGGCTTCAACGACAACATCATTGATGAGGTTATTCCCTCTATCAAACAGGACAAGTTTAGTGGTCAGCAGATGATTGCTGCCATGTCAAAGGTGGCTGGAGCAAAGGTTTATGCTGACGAAATTGGACTAACAGAATTTCTCAACAGCAAGAAGAGCTTCGAGAAAAGTGATATCCTGAAATACATGAACGAGAATGCCCCGAAGCTAGATATTAAGCGACTGAAAGGGGAAGGAGAACCATTTGATCATGAATCTTACAGAGAAATGCTTCGTGAATCTGAGTTAGATAATCTTTATGCTAATCATAGTATTGATGGAAATCAGTTTGATGATGATGGAAATGAATATTTCACAATAGAATATTTTGGTGAAGAAATACTGGATGGTGATGAACCAATGAGGTTTGAAGATGAGTATGATGCAGAAAATTACTTGGAAGACCTTGTAAATGAAGATGTAGATAACTACAGCGAAGGAGAAATTGAAGATATATTTTATGACGCCTATGAAAGAAGTCAGGGCGATCCTGATGCAGAGGGAGCAACTCAATATCACGAATGGGCTGGCGACGGAGGAGAGGATTATCAGGAAATCCTGATTAAACTTCAAAATGAAGGATTTGATTACAACGATCCACACTTTTCAGGCGAAGAGAATGTGATACTGCATTTACGAACAACGACCCGATACGATAGCAAAGATAAAAAAGTCTTCTTTATCGAAGAGGTTCAATCTGATTTGCACCAAGCTGGTAGATCAGAAGGTTATGATAATGCACCTCTCAAAGGTGAAGTTGTTGAACGGACTTATACACCTTCTCCTAAGCTTACTAAAACTTTAAACCTTACTGGTGGTGGTGAAGTGAAAGCTCCTGAAGTAAAATCACTTGATATCCATTGGGAAGATGGTCGCGTAACAAGTACTGGTTTCACTCAAAGAAGTTTAGCTGAAGAACATCTTAAAAGTCTTGCACAACGAATGGCTGGTGGTGTTCCTGATGCTCCATTCAAGAAGAATTGGCCCGCACTTGGATTGAAGCTCGCGATACAAGAAGCGATGGATAATGGAGCAACCAAGGTCGCGTGGCTTGGAGGGCAAGGTCATGTGGATCGCTATCCTACGATGACCAAGCATATCCGTGATATTTATGTCAATTACGCTCATGAAAACAGGAAGCTTTATAATTTAGATGTCACTCTCCATAATGGTCAGACTATCAAGAAAGTTGATTTGCTTGAGCGTGATATGGTCAGGTTGGTCGGTAAGAAGTTTACGCAAAAGGCAAAAGAAGACCTTGCAAGGAAGGAAGACTATAAGATCGCTGAAGTTGGTTATGTAGGGCTAGACATTGAAGTCGGTAAAGGGGGTATGCTTAACTTTTACGACAGGGAGATGGTGAGTCTTGCAAACAAGATCGGAAAGAAGATCGGTGCTAAGAAAGTTGAGCAATACAAGAATGTCGAAAATATCGAGGGGTGGGAAATGGAATTACCTCCTCGCCCGGTCAGAGTGAAAAGCAGTAATAACTACAATGAGTTTTCTCTGTTCATGCCGGATACTGACAAAGTCTCTAACAACAGCCTTCCTGAAGTTGTGAACGAAGTCGCAAGAAAGACTAAGAATGTTCCTGTTGTCGAGAATGAACCAATGTTCATGCCAGCCTTGGAGGATGCTAAATCCATTGTGGCAGAAAAGGGCAGGGTAGCAGAGAACGCTGAAGATGTATTCTTCGGAGCTATGCTACCGAAGCTTCTACGCAAAACTGGTGGACAGCTAAAACCAAGTGTTCGCAATATCCGCGAGGCTACTAGAAGAGCAATCGAGGATGTGACTCCATTTCTGCGAGATAATCCGCAGTTTGCGGATTATTATAACAAGGACATGGAAGCTACTCGTAACGAGCTGGATCAAGGCTATGGCAATGTAAGCGATGATGATTTCCTCTTCTATCGAACAATGCTTGGACTGACATCTCCAGGCACTAAGCTTCCATCGAATGTTGGAGATGGAGTTAATATCTTCAATCTCTACAAGGAGAAGGGTAATCTTGATGACATTAAAATGGGAACAAGTGAGAAAGGTAATCCTGTCATCGCTTCATCACCATTTAAGATTTCAGGAACAACCGCTCCAACAAAAGCCCGGTCACTTCTTATCGTAGACAGCCTCCGCAAAGAGCTTGGTAGCGTAAGAGATGCTATCGACTTCCTTGAGGAAGGTGTTCCAATCAAAGAGCTTCATCAGTTCAACAAGCAAATGGGCTATGCTGGCAATGTTGCTAAGACTGGTGATATAAGAAGAATCGTTAAACAAGCTACCGGGCAGGATGAGCTAATTCCAAGGATGTTTATCTTCGGGCCAAAAGTTGGAGCTTACACTTTAAACGCGGTAGGTAATCACAATTACAATACCATTGATGTTTGGGAGGCTAGGTTTATCAGGAGCTACTTCAAGGGTATGTTTAAGACAAACACAGGTCTTCCAGCTAATGTCGATGAACACGCATTATTTACACGTTTCACCGAAATCTTTCAGGAGGAGTTTGAAAAGAAGACAGGTGACAAAATGCCAACTAGCGCGTTGCAAGCGATCCGTTGGTTTTATATGATAGATACAGCAAAAAAATTAGGATACTCAGGAGCATCAACAAATGAAACAATCTCAGGATACACCAAAAGATACGTCACCAAACTTAGAGCTAATTCAGGAGGTCGGAGACAAGGCGATGGAACGCTTGATGAAGGAGTTCGATCTGAAGCTGAAAGAGCCAAAGGGCAAGGCGAAGGACAAGCCCAAGGCGAAATAGATCAGTTCTTACCTGCTGGAGGTGGCATTAATAGGATGCCACCGACTATGCCATCTAGTCGATTTATAAGACCAGCCATGACTAGGACAATGGCGACCACAGAACAGCTTGATCGGTTTGTTCGTTAGTTTTTGGAAAGATAACCAATACCCATTCTTTTCAACAAAGAGGGGAATGGTTTCCAAGAATACTTAACTCTTTGTGCAAAGAATCCTTTCAAGGTTTCTAGCAAACCATCGTCAGTGATATCATCAAGAATTTCATCTTCAATTTCACGGATTCGTTTTTGTATGGCTGGATGATTCTTGGCAATCTCGTCGATACAAATTACATAAAGTTCACTTCTTCCATGAATGAGCGTGTTAACCCCACGCTCCATTTCAGTACAATGCTTCTTTTGGATTTCACCGATTTGCTCAAACTTTGCTTTAGTGATTTCAGATTCGTAGTCAGGGCTGTCAGGAGAGTAATGTCCATGCAAGTCAGTTATTAAGTAATCCTCGTTTTCGCTATTAGTTCTAATGAGAGGATCAAAACCATAACGAAGACTCATCAAGGATTTAACATGAGCCTTTGAGATATTCAATTTCTCGCAGACTTCCTCAATGCTGACATATCGTTTTTGCTTGTAGCTTTCTTGCTTTCTAATGTTTGAAAGCTTTTGCAAACATTCCAATCCCCAGCAGAGAGATCCTGGTTGTGAGGTTTTCATTCCGTCTTCACCAATAAGCTCTTTTAGGTGCTTAAACACTACGCTCCACGCTATGTTTGAGAAATTTGTGTGCTTTTTAGGATCATACTTTTCTTTCACAAATTTTCCGAAAGCATACCATGCTTCGCTACGAAAATCATCTGCTGGAATATTTGGTGGAGGAAGCTTGCGACCACTTTCGGAAACATAACCCCAATAAGTACAAGCCTTTTTAATAGCTCCTCCAATTGTGCTTCCATGAAGATTATAAAGCTCTTCGTTTAAGCGACTAACTTCCATCTTCATTTTGCGAATTTGCTTACAATGCTCATCGCTAAAATTGAGGTTTTGTTGGCAGTCATGGCAATCTTCAAGCTCTGCAACTTGAGATTCAAGATCGCGCATACGCTCAATGATTCTAACTGATAATTCGTCTAATTCTGATTCTGATTTTTCCATGTTAATTTAAGGATGGGTTTACAAATATTTCTCTGCCCTCGATGTAGGACTGAATGGTAGAGGGGCGGTATCTCACACCAACGCCAGTGATTTGAACGCGAGGAATCTTTCCTCGTTGCTCTAATCGCTTAACAGTGTCCGGGTGACAATTGAGCATTTCTGCTACTTGTGACCTTGTTAGTAGTGATTCGTATTTAGGCTTACTCATGATGACCTCCATTAACTTTGGTGTATCCAACCTCATTCTCATGAACTAGTTCCTTGGAAACTAGTTCATCGATTGCTTGTAGAAATTCTTGCTCAGAAACGCCTTTTGATCTGCATCGAGCAAACCACTCTTGCTTGTCGATTGCATGGTTAGGAAGGCTATTTAAAGCGGTTTCTTTAGCATTGGTCTCCTCAAGACCAACTCGTCCGTAAACTCTGAATTTAGTGGGATCGAGATCAGGTCGTTCTTTTACCAAAGGTGCATCCAACTGATAGCAAAAAGGCTTGGGAGTCTTGAAATTACGAGTGGTAAACTCAATGATCGCACAGTCTTCGACTTCATGTGGGCTGAGATTCATGATCACAGATGGGTAGCGACTAAATGCACTTGAGCCGGAACTGCGATCCATGCTTTCAGCATTATTCAAGTTACCTTTACGAGTGTGGTGAACAAGCATCAAAGCACTGTCTTGTTCAACTGTTAGTTGCTCTAAAGCTGTAAGCAATCGAGTTACAGAGTGGGCTGAATTTTCATCGAACGACTCACCTCTATCCAAAACGAAAATAGGATCGACGCAGACGAAATCCATAGCTGGAAGCTCTGACAATTTTGAGCGAAGAACTTCAACAATTGTATCCAAGTCGTAAGTGTGTCTCGCTAAACTCCATAAGTGTAAATTGTCAGGCACTTTCTCGAAGCCCTTTGCATTTGCTACATGAATCAAACGCTCCATCGCAACATCACGTCGTAATTCAAGGTCGATCATTAAGACATTCGATAAGCTGGTTTGCCTACCTAGAAAGGGTGTTCCTGAAGCCAAGCTTACCCCGATGTTTGCTAACATGAATGACTTACCAAGCTTTGGGCGACTGGTGATTAAACAAGTGTCACCACGCTGAAGAATATTCTCGATAAGAAAAGGACGTACTTCTAGCTCCCATAGGGGAGGGAAGTCACCGCCTTTTACGATAGGAGGTAATTCTGATGAGGGAGGTGTCGCAGAGGAGGTTTGGGCCTCCTCTGCGACGATGTCAGCATTATCATCATCAGAACCGATGCGACGAATAACAGAAGCATCAGTGAAATATTCGGTAAAGTTAGATGAATCGTCGGTCATAGTGTTATCTTGCATAGTAAAGTACTTCTTGGACTTGGTTAGTCTTGGAGTTGATGCCCCAAGGGAATCTGACCATTTGTGCTGGTCGTAAAACTGCTAAGTCACCACCTAATGTGATCACTAAATCTGTAAATTTTTGGATGCGATCTTTGCAGGGTGTGCTGGTGTCGAATAATGCATGAAGGCTTTTGTTGCCGGATGCTGTGACCATTACCAAGTCTAGCTCTTTTGATAAGCGATCTATTAATCCGCATTGTCCATCCCAGTCTTGTGGTCTTTCATCGGTCTCAAACACCACATATTTTCTGCGATCTACATTTTCAGCAAGTCTACCTTTTTCTGTGCCTTTGAAGACGCAAGGGCAGAAATATTGCATTCCACTCAAACCTTCATCTATCCATTGGGAAGTAGGTTTAATGGTGTCATGGTAGATATCAGGGCTGATATGAAGCAATTCATCTTCTTGATACAAATCTTTGAGTATCCACTCAGGTTTTACAGGTATTCTATTAGAGCGTTGCTTGAGTGATTTTAAGCTTCCTTTGGATGCCCACTCATCAATAACAGCCTGATTTCTTCTAGCACTAATGCCAGGCTTCTCATATTTTTTCATTCCATCCATAACTGTTTTGGTTCGATATACCCATGCAACAATTCGTTCAATTTCCCCTATGGCTGGCTTACGTCTTGAAACCTTTTCACTAGCCTCATGCATAAATTCTACAGCTTTTTTAGGATGAACTTTGTGGTCTCTCAAAATTGATGCAGACCTAATCATCTTTTGGTGGTAAGTCATTTCACCTCCACGAATGATAGATTCATGGAGACGCAAAAACTTCTCAGCCATAGTTCTTGTTCTTAGTTTAGCCATATGTCGTTGCTGTAATTATTATCGTCAAACAATCCCATCTCATCTTTGAAGATGATGAAAGTTGGGTCATGTTTTGAATTGGCTGCCCCTTCTTGAATCTTTCTTTCAGCTCGTTGTTTAGCCTTACGAATAGCTGAATCACTGCTCCCGGTAATTTTAGCGATTTCAACAGCAGACATTGGCTTGTTAATTGATCCCGATCCCATCATTTGGGTAAGGATTTCAATTTGTAAGGAGTTGTTGCTATCGCGAGGAATCTCCTTAATCAATTGCTTGATCTTAGGGTCAGTCATGATGCGATGCTCACGCAAACTGGTTTTCTCAATCACTTCTGAAGAGTGTTTGCAATAGCCCTCCATTAGTTTGTCATCAGGCTCAAACAGACTGATAACGACTTCAGTTATTTTGTTACAAATTATGTTTAGTCTCATTTTTATTTTTCTAGGTTAAAATCAAAGTCTTCATTCGGATCATCCCACATCTTTGCAAGGGTCATGATCCAGTCGTATTCAAGCTCAACTTCGCCCACGCAATCGCATTCTCTAAGGTTTCGAATTTGATGTCGTTTATTATCCAATGAGGATTGGGTGTTTGCTGATTTGCTTGAAGGGTGATCACAATTTTTCTCTCTTTCGAAATCACTGTTATTGTCTCTTTTGCACATTTATAGATAAGGTCACTCACGGCTCTTTTGTGAGCCGTGAGCAACCTGACTCTTCCAACTAGGATGTTTCAATAAGGGTGATCGTCCTCGTCTTGGCATCTCGCCAAGCACCATGTCCTTAATATAGGAAGAGTTGATCATTATTTACTAAAGTTTGGGTGAAGCTCAGGGTAGGGGAGGCAAATCACAGGTTCGTGATTTTTGCGGTTACAACCTCTTTGCCATACAAAATCAAATGCATCGTCGTATTCCACACCTTGCTTTTGAAGATTTTCGACACATTTATCGAAGTCGAGAATAGCAACTGTTGGATTAGATGTGTGCATTACGATTCCCATAAAGGAATCGCTTTGTCCTTCAGGAATGAACAAGTAGTCTGACTTGCCGGAAACTCCTTTAACGAACCAATTTCTGATGTCTTCGCGTTTGCTCATGCTACTTCCTCCTCTTGTTCAGCATCATCAGATTTATTGGTTTTCCAGCGGTTTTGCTCGTAGGTTGAACGATGATCTTCAACCGCTTTTTTGATGACTTTATCGACGTAATCAGTCTCCTCTAAGAAATACTCGTAGTAAACATCTTCGATAGGGTAGATAACATCTTGAGGTGTAATTCCTTTAAGCCCTAACTCATTCATTGTCTTACGATGCTTATTAGCGGTGTATTCCCACTTCACATAGCAGTTATGATGAGACGAATGTAGGTAGTGCTTTGAGTGTTTAAGGAAGTCCTCAAGCTCATCCCATGCATCTGAATCGATCTTTTCAGATTGGATTTTATATGAAGGCTTATCGTTCATTTTGGACAGCCTCCTGACGTTGTTTTGATACACTTTCATTCATGATATTTATTATGCACCTCTCTATTAGTTAGGTGTGGCAATTGTTGACTTATCCTCTTGCCAAGGGATGATAAGTTTGGTATAGCTTTTTAAATGTTTCGCGAGGCGAGTGATTGCTTTCAATGACCTCTTGATTTTTGTTTTCCTGATCAATTTGCATGATTGAATATTACGCCGGAAAACACTTTTAAACAATGATCTATGCCTGTGTTTATGCAGTTATGGAGCGATTGGGAGCGATTGGGAGCGATCAGAGGATCGATCATTATCGCTTACCTTTTCTACGACCATGATTTGGTTGTGCATCAAGCCATGATTGCCATCGATTTTGTATATCTAGCGCACTTTGAAAAGTAGCAGTTTTGGTAGGAAGATTAGGCAATCCATCCTTACGACTTAATCTTGCTCCGATAGGTGCATCACCGAGGTATCTATTCCACACTCGAAACTCGAATCCGTCTCCATCTTTCACGATAATAATCGTGCGGTCAGGAGAGGCAGGAGGTGCTGACTTTAATTTCGCGGACTTCATTAATCTAGATTGTATTGCTTGTTAAGCATCGCTCTATGTGCCTTACGCATGGATTCATATTTTTCCGGCTTTCCATACCAGTCATGCATTTCAGCTCTACCTAGCTTAAAACCTAAGTCTCTGAGCCTTGATTGAAGACTGAGTTGTGGCTTCTCTTTAGACTTCCATTTGTTTGTACTTGGTCGTGTCATTCTGCACACTCCTTTCGCGGATCGTAGTTCTCTGATCTTCTCCATAATTCGCAGACATGGCAGAAGGTTTCGTAGTTATGTGCCATTTCCTTTGGGTTGTAGCTGGTAACAGCTATTTTTGATTCACCGCTTTCTGTGAATTGATCCGTGCTAATGAATACATTTATTCCCCAAATCTCATGGTTCTTGATCGCTTCTTCTCCGTAGTAACCAGCTCCGTAGGCACTGACTTGTTCAGGTTGACCCGAATAGGGGGCAACTTTTCGCTTACCAAATTTGCGAGATTTCCAGTCTAGAATGAATGGTTTACCGCAAGAGGTTTTGCCAACTGCATCACAAGTTCCTGCATACCCTTGGTTTTTGTTGATTACGACTTTTTCGACATCAACAATCTGAAACTTCTTCGTCTCAAAATAACGAATGGCTGGAGCGACATATCGCCTTAGATCAGAATCCAAATCATCAATTGTCTTTTCCTTGAGAAGAATCGATTCGATGCCGGAGTGAATCTTTGTTCCTAAGTCGGCAGCACCACCGCTATTTTTCCATGTGATGCCTTTGACTCGCTTAACGAAGGACTGCATATCCTCCCCTTGTCGGGGAGGATATTCGAATGCAGTTTTAAGATGCTCACCGAGCTTCCACATTTCCAACGGAGGCTTGGCGATGACCTTTTGATGTTCCGTTACGCTGAAGAATAACCCTTCCTTTTTGGCTTGAGCTGGGGTCAAACCAAAGTGGGGATTACAATCTTCATCATATGCATGAACCATCTTAGGCTTCCTCTACTTTGAAGACATCTTCTTCGGCAGTAGGTAATTCGACTCTTCTACCACCAGGCACTTCGACACTTTCAAGTTTTGGAGCTTTATCCATCAACTCTGAAAGCAAAGGTGAAATAGAGGCGATGTAGTTGTAACTACGCCCCTTTTTCGACGTTTTCGAAGCAACAGTAATCTGACAGGTTTGCCCAATTTCATCGCAGTAATCATACGATCCATTGAAGACTGGAGCTTCACCCTTCATATTACTTAGGAGTTTGAATAAGGCTGATCTTTCGCCACCCGATTGAGTCATTTCCCAGCTCTTGACGAGATGAGTAACTCCATCAGCGTTGTAGGCGAAAAGAAATTCAGTCACATTCTTCTTCTCCATTTCCCCAATAGCTCCACCATATTTCTGCACATCCACATCGAAGTTATCTTCGACATCGATGAGACGAGCTGGATAAGAGCCAGTAGGGCCTTGCGTTTCTATATCAAAGCCACGAGCATCCCCGTAGCTACCACTATTATTCACTATTTTTGCCATAATGTTATTTGGTTATTGGTTATTGGTTATTGTTAAATTTGTACCATGCCATGAGCAGAGCATCGCAGGTTGCTAAAGTTGGTTTAAGGGTAGGGAAGAGCCTGTTTGCATGATCGCGTAATGCTTTCTTGCGACTCGAACCTGTTAGCCCTTTCAATCCAGTTAATGGCTTTTGCCATTTCTTAGGTGAGAGAAATTCAACAGGTATTTGTCTCGCTCTAAGCACACCTTCTATAAAGCCACAATTGTGACCTAGCTTGAATGAAGTGTAGCTGGGTATGTTTTTTCCAGCATAAGGAGGGACAGCTTCTATAACTGCGCGAACAAACCCCTTATGGGTTTGTTCAAGCTCAAGGATATGTTCTAATAGATCAGCAGAGCTATCTAGCTTATGAAGGATGATATCATTTAAGCCATTGTGGCATTCTGCATATCCTCCATTTTTGCCGGGATCGAATATTAAATATGTTTGATCAACTGTCATGATGGATATTATGGGGAAGCAAATTTCCATCGTGAACTGGTCGCCAAAAAAATTCACAAAAGTAAAAATTCTTGGACAAACACAGAGCTAAACTGCACAATGCATATATGCCACAAGAGGGAGAAGTATACTTAAAACCAGCTAAGAGGTTTAAATGGGAAGATGACCTTCCTATTCGTGGCGTTGAAAACTTTACCTACAACGATCTAAAAAATTGGTGGCTATGGCTGGACGCTAGTTTAAGGCTTGGCGAGTTTTATAAACTTCGAGTTGTTGATGAATGGATTGAGCAAACCAAAGTCTTTGAAAATAGCTTTTCAAGTCATCCTTACCACGATCAAGTTAAGACAATTTTTGAATCTGCAATGCAGGAAGCATACAATCTTGGATTGATATCGCTGAGAACATTAAATGAATCTAAGGATTACAAAAGTAGTGCAGGGACAGGTGTACCTTGGATCGACAAACAAAAATTTTCTAAAGTAGAGGAGCAAAAAGAAGATGCTTTGCCTGATAAGGTTACTAAAGAGCATCACAACGAATTTTGGTACATCAGGCACATTACTAAATATATGAATTTAGCCGGGTATGCTGCCTTATATCATGTGTGGGAGCATTCACGGGGTAATGGGCATGAATTACAGTCAAACCAATTAAGAAATCGGCATCGGAGAGCTATGCCTTCAGGTTCTAAGAAAAGACTCAAACAACTTAAAATTCATGCAACCACACCAGGAGAAGCTTTTACTTGGTTTGAATATATTTGGCACTTTTTCAAAGTTAATCATAACTACCTACCACTGCTAGTTGCTGGAGTAAATGTGATGTCAGGAACAATAGCTGACTCTTGTAAAATCAAGAGAGGCGAGCTTGTTAAAAAAGTAAACAGGTCTAAAGCTCCCGAAAAGCTTGAGCCTAATGTAATTTCACTTTGGTCAAGATATAAGTATTTAAATGAGCCTTACGACATAGCTGTAAGCGAAGATTTCAAACAAGCTGAAAGAATAGGTAGTATCTTTAATCGAAATCGAGTTAGATCAAGAATAGCTTTTGGTGATGTAACTATTGATTCTATTATAACACCTGTTGGTAAAGCCCAGTATTATGTTGGCAAAACAGAAGAGTGGAGAAATATGTTTGAAACTTTCAAACATCATCTCTCAAAACCGGAAGCCACTTTATGGGAGCGAAGGTTCAAAGAATTGAAGGTTCTCGAATATGCTTGGAAGTATTGGAATACGAGACTTCATGCAATATGTCTTCCTAATAAAAAGGTGGATAAGGAAGACGAAGCTGAAAAGGTTGATGATCTTATTAACGGAGTAGATAAATTCGATACTTACAACAAAGCAGGGATTCTTGATGCACTTAGATTTTTGTACAAGGAATTGAAGGATAATGAGGTTCAAGACGGACAAGCACTAGGGACATATGAGGACTTCCTTGCAGGTTTAGAGTCAGGGTTAGGTCAGGAAGTTGCTCGTCCTTCAAAAAATGAACCAACCGAGGATGAGAGATTAATTGTTAAAAAATTAGAGAGCTTCGCTAAAATCAAGAATGACAAGGATATCGGATTGAGGCATTTAGCTTTCTTCTATAATTGCACAAAGCTGAAGCCCAAATCAAAGAAAGACAAAGCAACTCAGGCTGATGTTGATAATCCTTTCCTTACTATGGTCACTAAAGTGGGAGCTGTATTCCTAAGAAAGTGGGACGAGGAAATTCCAAAGGATACAGACAAGGTAATAGAGGAAGTATTTTATTTAGACCACAGAGACAAAGCTACTGAACCAATTTATGCTCACCCAATATTTCAAGATTTTCTTGATCAATATCCTAAGAACAAAAAGCAGTGGGAGTTAGTTCCGAATGTTGAAGTTACATGGGAAGAGGATGGCGTAAAAAAATCAGAAGAGAAAACCTTGAAAAGAAAAGTTGGAGCAAGAAATCTTGTAGGCGAAAGCTCGCTGAAAATAGCGAGATGGATGCTAAAGAATTTACCGACCGCTACGGAGCAAATGCTTGAGAAATATCGAGATCAGGAAGCTCTCGAATCATAAACAAAAAACGCCCTCGAAAGGGCGTTTTGGTGGTAAATTATTTTATGTGATTTATGACATTTGACTATCTCTAGTTGTGCTTATTTTAGATGTCTTTTTTAGAGCTATTTTTTCTGAGCTTAAATCCTCGTAATGGAACATTTTTGTTCCATTTATGCCCTAGATTGCATTCTCTAGCAGTCTTCAGTTTTATAGATTTGTTGGTAATCAATAACTTATGCAATATAACTAGGCTTAAACCTAAATTTTCAGTCCTCTGCTCTACCGACTGAGCTATTTCGCCGAATCACCAAAAGAGGTTTAATATGCAAATTTATTTCTGAGGGTCAATTGATAAAGAGCCCGCAAGCGACTTGAATTGGTTTAGTATGAGTTCAGATGTCTTTCGAGCGGAGTAAGATTTCGCGATGGCACTTTTTGTTCAGAATAACCATAGAAAATAATTGCAACCACCCGTTCAGTGCTTGGGTTTTGAATTTCGAGCTTTTCGGCGAAATCAGGATGCTTCCAAACAGCACCGGTGCTCCATTTACTAGCTATATTTTCTGACTCCAGGAGTAGAAGTAAATTTTGGCAGATGCACGAACAGGTTGCGTAATCTTCCTCTATTACGGCTGGGTTTTTAGATACCAAATCCGAAGATGTATCTGTATGACAGGTAACTAAAATAATTCCCGGTGCTTCGCCCCATTCTTTTGCTTTTCTCTTTCCTTTTTCAACCCGAACGGAGTCATCTCCATTCCCCTCCAGCGTTTCCCCGAACATTTTTCCTAACTGTTCAATCTTTTCTTGGTTTAGAAGGTAAAAGCGGGCAGGCTCGGTTCTGTGATGATTTGGCGAATGCCTGGCAATATCAATTAAACTTGTGATAATCTCAATAGAAGGTGGATCTTTGGAGAACTGAACTGGTTTGCGAGTTCTTCTTTTCTTAATGATCTCCGCGAGAATACGGGTAGATTCGTTTTCCATCAAAAGTTAAACTTTTTCCAAAACTACGCTAACATTGGCACCGCCAAAACCACTGCTGTTACTCATAATTCGATTTGCTTGAATATCAGTACTTGTTCGTAGCAAATCCAAGTGTTCAAGTTCAGGATCCGGCTCCTTGACATTGGCAGATCCAGGAAGAAATCCTTCTTTGAGGGCAAGGCAGCAAAAGGCAGCTTCCATTATACTCGATAACGAAAGTCCATGACCCGTCAGGGCTTTGGTGCTTGAAACCTTGACGGCTTGTGGAGGAGGAAAAACCGATTTCAACGCCTTCATTTCAGAAGCATCACCAATAGATGTGGAAGGAGCATGGGCATTTACATAATCGATTTCATCCGATCCAACTTTTGCATCATTGAGGGCATTGGTCATTGCATCCCTGAGTCCTCTTCCTTCCGGGTGAGAAATCGCTACATTGTGCCCGTCCGAGGCTTGACCCCACCCGAGAAAGCGAGCGTAAGGGACGGCGCCCCGCTTTTCCGCTTCAGACTGAGTTTCCAAGACTAAGCAGACGGAACCACCGGTTCCTACGAAGCCATTTCTTTTTACATCGAAAGGGCGCGATGCCTGATTCGGGTCAGATTCAAGAGACAGAGCCCGCATCCCGCAAAAGGGAACTATGCTTTCGAAATTACAATCTTCAGCACCTACAACAAGCATTCGCTTCTGGCGTCCGAGTCTTATTTCATCCAGTGCCGTTCCGAGTGCATGTCCTGATGAAGCACACGCGGATACTAGACCTGTCGATGATCCACGCACTCCGAGTGCAGCAACCAAATTAAAAGTAATTGTGCCAGCTATCGATGCCACGATGGCAAGAGGGTTGCAGGCCATAACTCCTCGACGATCCATCTTCTCAAAATGCTTGTGAATTGAACTCATTGAACCTCCCGAAGAAGTGTACAGTCCGGACCCCGGATCCTGAATTTCCTCTTCGGATAGATTCGCGTCTTCTATTGCTTGCTGTAGAGCACACCACGCGTAGAGTACATGAGGTGAAAAACTTCGTAGTGTCGCTCGTGGTACACGATATTTTGATGGATAAATCCAATCTTCAGGGTCCGATGAATCCACATCAAACTCTTTGACGGTGCCAGCGACTTTTACGGGCGATTCTTCAACTTGCAGCATGGTTGGACTTTCGATGCCATGTTTCATGTCACGAAGACTCTCCAATACGCTCGAGCGATCGTTACCAATGCTCGTGATGAGCCCCATTCCGGTTATCCAAACTGGTTCCATAATTTAAATTCTTTGTGTAGTCTGCATCGAGATGATCTGGGTACAAGCAGATTAATTTGGAATCCCTAAGCTAACATTTTGATCAGCATTTTGCTTATGAAATATTTGTGAGATTAAATTACCTTCTGGGTCCCAAGTTTTCCAAGTTCCTGCAGGTTTGCCCGCAACATATAATTTATGTTGCCATTTTGCACCATTCGGGTGCCAGGAGGTGGAAAATCCCTGTTTTTTCCCATTTTCATAAGTTCCTTCCATTCTTTTACGACCATTATCGTACCATAAAGTGTAGCGGCCATGATTTATCCCTTCTTTTTTATATCCTTGCCAGCGTGGTTTTCCATCTGGAAAAAAAGTAGTCCAAAGACCGTGTGGTTTATCGTTTTTAAATTCACCTTTGTAGGAAAGATGCCCTTTTTGGGAGAACCCGACGCTTGCTTCCACATCCGAATCGATAATGTTTTGAGTGAATTGGAGTCCGTCAGCCGATTTTACAATTGGAAGTCTCTCTTCATTTTCATCTTCAGATAATATAACCTTGGCTTTCTTGTTTATATCGGAGTCCGTGCATGCCCAAAAGCCAAGCAAAGACATCACCCATAAAACTGATATAACCGATGATTCGGTACTTACCATAATTTTAAGCCTCTTTAAAGTGGTGGAGCCGATCGGGATCGAACCGACGACCTCCACAATGCCATTGTGGCGCTCTTCCAACTGAGCTACGGCCCCAAGAAATAAAATTTAGTAAAGAAAGTTTTACCTTCCGTCGAGTTCAAAGGAACCAACAATGATTAATTTGAAGGTGGTAATTTTTTCTTAAGAGGAGGACGAGTAAGTTTTAGTCCTTTAGTTTTAGATTTACCTTTTTTTAGGGAAAGAGACGGTTTACCTGATAAACTTGGTTTAGGTGGACTTGCAGGCAAAGGCGGTGCGGAGGGTGCTGGTGCATCCATGATTGGAGGTGTGGGTGCATCGCTTGGCGGAGCAGGTGGAACTTCATCCGCAATTGGTGCCGGTGCATCCTCTACATTTGTAAGATCTGGAGAAGGTGGTGCAGGTGGAGCCTCTTCTTGGATTTCATCAAGAGGAGAAGGGGCAGGAGGAGGAGGTGCTAGAACTTCCGCAGATGGCTCACCGACTTCTCCAAATGAAGTCGGGGGAGGAAGTTCGGAGTTGGGAAGCGGTGGTTCCTCTACTGGTGTAGCCTCGGGAAGAGGTGGAAGGTTGTCATCCTCAACTGGTGCAAATTCTTCGCTGGGAGGAGGTGGAAGGGTAGTTATTTCCTCCTCCGTTGATGAAGTATCTTCACCGAAAGATGGAGGGGGAGGAAGCTCAGAAAGAGGTTCTGATACTTCATCTACCGAACTAGGAAGTGGTGGAAATGGAGTAGGCTCATGAGTATCTTCACCGAAAGACGGTGGGGGAGGAAGATCGAGAGATGGAGCCTCGAGGCTTTCTGCTTCAGGAAGTGTGTCAGTAGATTCGGGAATAGGAGGTAAAGCCGGAGATTCTTCGGTTTCATTCTCAATGGGAGGAAGAGATGACAGGGTTGGTTCATCTGCTGGTGCTGAATCCTCATTTATGGGAGGAAGTGAAGGTGGTGGTAGATCTTCCACTACTGGCTCAGGAGCAGGGGCAGGAGATGGATTTACATCTGAAGTCTCCCCTCCGAACTTTTTATCATAACCACCATCAGCAACTTTTCTGACTTGAACTACGCTGACACCAGTTTCGCGTGCAATGGCTGCTTTATTTGGGTTAGGAGCTGAAAGAGATGATTTAATCTGGTCATAAATATCCTTATCCATTGATACCGTTTTACGGCGGCCTGAAGGGGATGTGCTGACAATTTTATCCCTGACGGAAGGAGATGCGTATTTTGTGAGTGCCCGGATCAGGGCATTTATATTTTTGAAATCTGATCCGATTTCTTTATTAACCAACTCATGGAGCTTAGACAGGAAGTTGGCTTCTTTGTCTTTAGCTTCTCGTTTAGCTACTTCAGCTTCAGCTCTTTTTTGTATTTCCTGAAGAATTTTTTCAGGGTCTTGGCTAAAATCTACATCAAAAGATATTTTGGTCATAGTAAGTGGGTATTTTAGGGATTACAATTTCGAGACAAAAGTGAGCTAAATCTTTTGGCAAGATTTTTTTATATATTTAGGTGTGATATGATTATTTTTTGGTTTAAAACTAAATGATGGATGATAGATCGATCGTTTTTTCATACAGGGCTTTTCCCACAATTACGCCCTCGATGTTTGGACATTCCACACTCAACTCTCTTAATTTAATGATATCTTCACTACATGAGACTCCTCCTGATGCGATGATATTACAGGATGGAACGGCTTGTGCGATTTCCTGCTGTGCTTCAAGATTAGGTCCTTTCATCGCACCGTCAGTGGATACATCCGTGTGAACAATCCAGCGAAGACCACGATTGACAAGGGATTGAGCTAAATCGATTGCACTGGTGCCTGAAGTTTCAACCCAACCCTGAGTGGCAACCATGCCATCTTTTGCATCAAGGCCAACCACGATTCTATCTGCTCCAAAATGATTGATCATTGCTATTACCCATTCAGGTTCGACACAGGCTCTTGTACCGATAATCACTCTTGAAAGTCCCATCTCGAGAGCACTAGCTATTACCTTTTCGTCTCGCATGCCTCCGCCCAATTGAACGGAAAGTCCATCAACTTCTAGGATTTTTTTCACTGCTTCGAGGTTTTGTGAATTTCCGGAGAAAGCTCCGTCTAAATCCACCACATGAAGGTTGGATGCACCAGCTTGTCGCCACTTAATCGCGGGCTCCACAGGATTCTCAAAATAAACGGTTTCCTGATCTGCTTTTCCCTGGAAAAGACGAACGCAACGCCCTCCCCGTAAATCAATTGCTGGATATATGGTCATACTATCTGATTTACTGAGCAGGGGAATAAAGTGCGATGCAAAAGATTCCTATTTTTCGAATTGTCGATAGGTTATCTTTAAAGTGTACTTAGAATAATGGCTAAAAGAACTAAAACAAAAACTCCCATTAAACGACCAAGCGTACCTCCTTTTCTCAAAGAGTTACTCGATGCCCGATCCCCATCTGGTTTTGAGGAGGAAGCCCGTGAAGTTGTAAGGAAAAGGGTTGAAAAAGTTGCGGATACTTTTTCGATTGATGCCTTGGGTAGTTGCCATGCAACATTGGGGAGCAAAGGAGCACCAACTCTTATGCTTGCTGGACACATCGACGAACTTGGTCTGATCATCAAGCATGTTAGTGATAAAGGTTTTTTATACTTCGATGCCATAGGTGGTCATGACCGGTCGATAATATCGGGCCGAAGAGTTGATATTCTTACGAAAAATGGAGTTATTCGCGGAGTCACAGGTAAACGGGCAATTCATTTGATGTCACCTGAAGACCGTCGACGAGTACCCGAGATGCATCAAATGTGGATCGATATTGGAGCTACGGATCGTGATGAAGCACTAGAACGCGTTCAAATCGGAGATGCAGCAGTTTATGATCACGGTTTCGAGCAACTTAATGGATCTTTGGCCGTTTCGCGTGCTTTTGACGATAAAACCGGGGCTTATACCGTAAATGAAGCCTTATTACGTCTAGCAAAAGGCAGAAAACCAAGTTGTAAAGTGGTGGCAGTTTCCACAGCACAAGAGGAAATCGGTACCCGGGGTGCTATCACATCAGCATATTTAGCTAATCCAGATGTGGCTCTCGCAGTCGATGTTAGCCATGCCACCGATCATCCGGATGCGGATCATCGTAAATACGGAAGATTCAAACTTGGAGGTGGTCCAATTCTTACCCGTGGTCCAAATATTCATCCAGCCGTTTTTGAACGACTGGTTAGTTGTGCGGAAAAAAACAATATTCCCGTTCAGATCGAGGCAGATCCCCGTCCTACTGGCACGGACGCCCGCTCCATTCAGGTTGCTCGCGAGGGGGTGCCCACCGGGTTGGTTGGAATCCCTTTAAGATATATGCATACTCCCAGTGAGGTAATCGACTTGGAAGATTTAGAAGCTGTGGTACAACTTTTAGTTGCTTTTGCACGCTCTCTTACGAAAACAACAAAATTTGTTTAATTTCCTTTTAATAAGGGCTTAGAGATGTGAAAATTTAACCTCATGCTAAGGAGAAATATAGATGATGGGTAAGAAGGTGAAACTATCCTGCCAATCCACCTTCATTTTTTAGCTGTTCAAATTTTGCAGCCATTGTGGGGTTTTTTCTGGTTAGTTTTTTAATGGTGACACCATGAGCCTTGTCATTTGCCAAACGGAGGTTTCTCTCGGTTCCCAGCAACGCGTCCTTTGTCTTTTGGAGCTGATCTATTGACTTATCGATACTCCCTATTGCCGATTCAAATTTTTTGGATGCCAAGTTATAGTTTTTCCCAAACGCTTCCTTAAACTGTTCCAAGTCATCCTCGAAATTAGTGATATCGATATTTTGCTCTCTTACTCTAGCTAATTCATTCTTAAACTCCAAAGACTTCATTGAAGCGTTTCTAAGGAGGGTAATGATTGGAATGAAAAACTGGGGACGAATAACATACATTTTGGGATATTGGTAGGACACATCCACAATTCCTGAATTGTATAATTCACTGTCTGACTCCAGTAGAGATACAAGCACCGCATATTCACATTTTTTTTCCTCTCGGTCTTTGTTTAGTTCTTTGAAGAAATCTTCGTTCTTTTTTTTCGTGGCAGTGGTATCACTTTCGTTCTTCATTTCAAACATGATCGAGACGATCTCGGTTCCCTCAATATCCTCATCTTTGAAAATGTAGTCACCCTTGCTTCCGCTTCTTGCATCGTTGTCTTTTTCAAAATATGCATTTGGAAAAGCTGTTGATCGGATTCTGTTAAATTCGGTTTCGCAGTGGATCTCAAGGGTTTCTCCGATCATTTTTGTGGATAGACGAGCCTTCATATCTTTGAGCCGTTCGATCGCATCGTCCCGATCCTTGATTTGAGTCTCGTATTTGTCCTTCAATGAATTCTCGGCGAGTTCACTCTTTAGCTGCACCTCCTTTAGGTTGTTTTTCAATTCGTCCCGTTCTTTTTCGATGTTGTTGACTGCTTCATTAATAGCCAACTTCTCCTTCACTTCGTTTGAGTCAATTTGTGCCTTCAATTGAGCAATCATTTTATCTCTTTCGGCTAGAGATTCACTCGCTTCCTTAATTTTTTTTGACGCATCATCTCGCATTTGATTGATGATCTTTTCCTTGGTTAACTCTATCGCGTTTTGTTTTTCCTTGCTAGCCAGTTCCAACCTCTCTTGAAGCTGCTTTTCAAATTCACTATCCCTTACCTGTTTTAGAATATTTGCATATCCAGTTTCATCGACTTTGAAGGCTTTATTACAGTGTGGACAGGAGATTTCGTTCATGAGTTCAGGATTTTAAAAATTAGATCATAGCTTGATGCATGTTATTGGTGAGCACCTTGTTATTTATCAGCCTTGGATTATGTTTCGACAATCTTAATATATTTTTTACAAAAATGATTTGCTCTGAATAAAGAAGGCACAAAACAGGTACTTATTGCCATTGCGAGTTACCACTTATGAAAAGTCTTAGAACTGTTGGTTTGCAAACCCTACAAGGTATGCTCCCGTTTAACGGACAAACAATCTAAAATAATCAGGTTATGCGTTCGATAGACGGGTTCGGAGAGTGGACACAGATATGGACACAGATTTCCGGCGAAACCTGTCATTTGGGGTCGCGGGTTGGCGAAACGGGTGAGGAGGGTGAAATCGCAGGAACCCCTTTAATAGTGGGCTCTGGACGCTTATTGACGCAATCTGACGAGATATGCGAATGGCGGGATAGACGGGACTCGAACCCGCGACCTCCGGCGTGACAGGCCGGCGCTCTAACCAACTGAGCTACTACCCCAAGTCGCGAATGGCAGATAAAAACAATCTGCGGGATGGAAGTCAAGATACAAGATTCCCTGAAATTTTGTCAGCAATCACCATCGTTTCATCTGAAATTGACTTGGAGAACCTCGAATTTCATGCAGTCTGTGTTTTATGAAAAATTTGTGTGTGGAAAAGATGGAACTTGGGCCGATTGCCACGAATGCCTTTTTATTATGGGAAGAAAATGGAAATGGAGAGGCTGTGCTGATTGATGCTCCTCCTTTTGCCAGGGAAACTGTGCAGCAGGTTTTGGATCGGGAAAAACTTAAGCTCAAGGCAATCTGGCTGACCCATGGCCATTGGGATCATATGGGTGGAGTGGCCGACTTTGAAATTGAAGATTTAGAAATTATTGGGCACAAGGATGATCAGGTCATGTTTGAGCAGCCCGGGATTATGTCGACTTTTGCGATCCCGGGATTGGAATTAAAACCGGTAAAAATTACCCGATGGGTGGAACATGGTGATAAGTTAGATCTATGGGGCAGGGATATTGAAATTCGCCATTGCCCGGGCCATTGTCCTGGGAATGTTGTTTTCTGGTTCAAGGAGGAGCAGAGGTGCTTTGTGGGCGATGTGATTTTTGCGGGTAGTGTGGGTAGAAGTGATTTGCCGGGTGGGGATTTTGCGGTATTGGAAAAATCGATCCGGGAAAGTATTTATACATTGCCCGAAGATACTCTTTTGCATCCTGGTCATGGCGAGGATACCGGGGTGGATCTGGAAAAAAGCTCCAATCCATTTGTTCAGGCTTAAAAGTTCCAATAGCCTGCCAGTAATTTTATGATCAGGGTACTGGACAGTGAGGAACCGGTTGGAGTGGATGAAGCCGACTTGGTGGAAAGTATTTTCAAAGATGGCGGGAGTTTGATGAAGGTGCTTGATTTCGAGCATCGGGCGGAGCAAACGGAAATGGCGATGTCGGTGGTCGATGCCCTTCAAAATGGTACCCATTTGTTATTTGAAGCAGGTACGGGGGTGGGCAAGAGTCTGGCTTATTTAATCCCTTCCCTTATCCACGCGGTCCATAATAAACGGCCTTGTGTAGTGGCGACCAATACCATCAATCTGCAGGAGCAGTTGCTGGAAAAAGATATTCCGGCGGTGAGGCAGGTTTTTGAATCGGATGAGAGGTATCAACCGTTTTCTGATTTCAAATGTGCACTTTTGGTGGGGCGGGCCAATTATCTTTGCACCACCCGTTTGCATCGAGCCCTCAGCGGGCAGGCCGATTTTCTAGACGTTAGTCAAAGGAAAGAACTGGAGAGGATCGCAGAATGGGCAAAAGACGGTGCGATTGAGGGAATCAGGCAGGAAATATCACCACCTCCTTTGTCAGTGGTGTGGGATCAGGTGAATGCAGATTCGTCACTTTGTTCAAACAAGAGATGTCATCCCGATCATTGTTGTTACCGGAGTGCCCGGGCCCGGGTGGAGGGAGCAAACCTGGTCATCGTAAATCATAGCCTGCTTTTCTCTTTGCTGGGAGCCGGGTTTGGACCTGGAGATGAAGAGGGTGGGGTATTATTTGCGGACGATTTTATTGTTTTTGATGAGGCTCATGAGATGCCGGATGTGGCCAGTGATCATCTCGGTCTGTCCATCAGTTCCTGGGCTTTGGAGACTTTTTTGCGGAGACTGTATAACCCGAGGCGTGGTAAAGGGTTACTGAAGATGGCGGGCAGGCTGTCGGATTTTGAGGCGGTTGAGAATGCGATTCAGGCGGTGGATGATTTCTTTCAGTTTTTGCATGTGGAAAGTCTGGGGCAAAAGGACCGTTCCCGGTTAATAGAAAAGGGGAGGCTGCCGATGGAGGTTTTTCCGCCTCTTAGTTTGGTCTTACGAAAACTTGTTGAATTGGGAGAGCTTTGTGAGGATGAAACGGCCAAACTTGAAATTAAGGATCAGGCGAAGAGAATGCAGGGATATTTGAATGGTTTGTCCGAGGTTTTTGATCTGAAAAATCCCGATGCAGTGTACTGGATGGAAAGGACCGGAAAAAAGAATCAAATCATTCATCTCCGGAGTGCTCCTCTAAAGGTTGCCGAGATCTTGCGGGAGGAACTTTTTGCCAAACAATCATCCATTGTAATGACTAGTGCAACCCTAACCCGAAAGGGGAAGGCAGATTCCTTCCGAAAAGAGGTTGGGGTGGATGAGGTGGAGGAGAGGGTGGTGAAATCTCCCTTTGATTATGAGAATAACATGCAGATCCGAATCATGTCTGATTTTCCTGAACCTCAGGGCAAAAATCGGGCATTATATTTAAAATGTCTGGTACACTCTATTGATTCAGCTGCACGCTCGATGGAGGGAGGGACCCTTGCATTGTTCACGAACTATGCAGACCTGGAGTATTGTTACCATAATCTCCGGGCTCCGTGGTCTAAGCTCGGACGGTCAGTCTATGCACAGGGGCAAGGATTTTCTCGATCTGAGCTGCGGAGTAAAATGGTGGAAGAGGAGGATGTTTTACTCCTTGGTGCCGAAAGTTTTTGGAAGGGGTTTGATGCAAAGGGTCCCTGCTTATCCCAGGTGATTTTGACTCGATTACCTTTTGAGAACCCTGGCCATCCGATCATGGAGGCAAAAACAGAAAGATTGGAGGCAGAAGGAAAAAGTTCCTTCATGGAGATAACTATTCCCAAAGCGGTAATTCGTTTCCGTCAGGGGATTGGTCGCTTGATTCGCTCTCATACGGATATTGGGGATTTATTGATTCTTGATTCCCGCATCCTGAATAAGAGGTATGGAGTCCATTTTTTATCTGAATTGCCGAATGCAAACTTTGATACTGAACAATTGGAAGAATTCGATGAATTATTTGAATAACTAAATGAATTTTGCTGATTTTTTGCAAATTGACTTAACGCATAAGTTTGTATGCTTTAGAAATTTCTGATCATGCAATTCACTTCATACGGACATTCTGATGTAGGCTTCGTTCGCGAAAAGAATGAAGACTCTCTTTTATTAGACGATGAAAAGGGAATCTTCTGCGTTGCTGATGGTGTAGGTGGGCTGCCATTTGGA
>CACFTI010000023.1 GCA_902569115.1 uncultured Verrucomicrobiota bacterium
GGAGAAGTAAGTCAGTTTTTTGCTTTTTCGAATACTGTATCGGCTTTAAATTTCCACAAGACTAATGAGTGCCATGGCTGGATGGGTATTCGCTTCCAACTGGAACCTCTTGGGGAAATGCACGATATCATTTTACATGTCAGAATGCTAGATCGCGAAAACCGACTCCAACAGGAGGCCATTGGCATGCTTGGAGTTAATTTGGTTTATGGGGCTTTTCATCTTAATGAAAACCCCGATGACTTTATTCAAAGCCTAGCTGATGGAATCGATGTTGAGCGAATCGAAATCGATATGATTGAATTCAATGGACCTGAATTCGATAAATTCGATAACCGAATTTTGTGCCTAAAGCTTACGCAAGCCGGTCTTACGGATGCGATCATGTTCGATCAGAAAGGGTTTGTGGTTCAGGCATCCGAAGTTCTCTACAAGAAATCCTGTTTGATTGAACGGGGTAGCTTCCGTCCGGTCACAAAGGTAAATCTTGATATGCTGGAAAATGCCAAATCTCAATTCATCGACAGAGAGCAGGTTGATGAAAAAGAATTAATGGTTTTTATGGAGCTTACTCTTGGAAGTTTGGCCAATGAAGGAACCATCGATTACAAAGATTTTATTTCAAGGATCGAGGTGATCAATGCATGTGGTTACGGAGTCCTCGTCTCCAACTATTTTGAATATTTCAAGCTGGCTTCCTATTTGAGACGCTTGATTAAGATGCCAATTGGTTTGGTTATGGGGCTGAACAACTTGGCAGATATTTTTAAGCAGGAGTACTATTCAACCTTGGAAGGGGGCATACTGGAAGCTTTTGGCGTTCTGTTTAAGGATAATATCAGAATCTACGCATATCCAGTTGAAGAGGAAACATTTGAAAGATACCGTCAACAGTTCCGAAGGGGTGATAATGTCAATATTACGGAATCCTCCAATGGTTTAATCAATGTGGAGAATCTCTTGGTGGCAGATAATTTGAGAAACCTCTATAAATATGTTCGTGAAAATGGATTTCTCGAAACAATCAAGGAGTGCAATCGTGAGAATATGAAATTTTTCTCCCGCGATATTTTTGATCAGATTGTTCAGAGAAAAGAAGGCTGGAAAGACAACCTTCCTGAAAGTGTTGCCAATATGATCGAATCTAAAAACTTATGGTCAGAGAATCGCTCTTAGAGCAAGATTCTAGAACTCAAAATCAGCAAAGACGATTCTATGGTCTGAACCAAGAAGACAGAGGTGAAATCCTCCAATTTTTGCAGAGTCTGGGACTAATTTCTTAACTAGCTGTGGAGAAGCTAACAAGTAATCAAAGCGGGCATAGCTATCCTGCTTGTCCCAATAGTGAGTCCAGAAATGCCCCTGTTGATCACTGCATTGAATCATTTGAGTAAGCGAGGAGTTATTCACCTGTAAGAACCTGCGCAATGGAGCAGAGTTTTTATGATCATTAAAATCTCCGAGAACCAGATAATGAGGATCTGTGTAAGGTGGAAACTTCGTGCGAATATAATCACGAATCGCACGGGCTTCTTTTTCCCTTCGAATGGCAGCTTCAGGATCATCGGGTCTTTCCGTCCATTTACTTTTTAAGTGAAGATTGAAAAGCGACCAATTTGTATCTCCAGTCTTGAACTCAACTTCCAACAAACCGCGACTAGGAGATCTCCGACCTTCAAAGTACTTGAAACTTAAATCCTTGGGTTTATCTATTTTGGTAAAAGGAATCTTCGAAAGCAAAGCAAGATGCCTTTTCTCTCCTTCTTCCTGTCCCGTCAACCATGCTGAATATTTAAATTCCGTTCCCTTGGTTCTATTTAAATCACCCCAAAGTTCTTGAAGATATACTGCTTCTCCCATTTCCTGAATAGCAAGAATATCAGGATTAGTCTGATTAATCACCGATCGAATGATTCGACGCTCTTTGAGCGGTTTTGGGTAATCCTCCTGCCATCTGCCTGATACCATTCGATCCATTACCAAATAATTCTCAACATTGTAAGAGGCTACCCTGATCTTTTCTGCCCCACCATTGGAGAAGAAAAGAAGATAAAAAATTAATCCGAAAACGATGGTGAAATGATTACCCACGACCACGAATTATATTAACATTTAACCTTTTGTTTCTGGGAACTTCGTTTCTATCCTTGAATTGTTCGGGTTCTTTAGAATTTCGGGCGTTATAACTATCCTCGGTGCTATGAGCTAAATGGATGGCTTGAAAAGGATAGATGCCAGAGTACCCTTTGCTCCAGCGAAATACCATTCCGCTTGTACTGGCAGGAGTAATCTTAATCTTATGTGAGCCAAAAGGCTTACCCATAAATTCTGCAGACTTAATGGGATTCCATTCAGCTCCAGCAAATTTCTTCATAATATCATCCCATTTCGTCATCATAGGTATTTTAGCACGTTTGGAGTCAATGGGGTCGATGTAAAGACAACCGTCTCCTACTAATGGCTCAATTTCATCGAGTTGCATATTAGTCACATCCGGAATAAAATTAGGAGAATAAAACGCAATTGAAAAGCTTGTTGGGTATTTTTCTTTTCTATCCTCATCAATTTCGCCCCAAAAGCTCAATCCTCTGTGATTGATCTGCATATTAAATTCGAATGTGGCATTATTATCGAACATTCCTTTGATAGTTGTCTCTTCACGATCCATCGAGACGGGCGGAGGCTCCTCAAAAGAAACTATTTTACGATGTTTCCACTGACGATTTCTTTCTCCCGGATTTAGATAAAAGATTGGTCTAAAGTTGACTACAAGAGGATTCCTTTGAGCTCGCTCACCAAGCCCCTCCTCTCCCTTACCAGCCTCATTCTTCAACCATATATGCACAGTATGACCGTTCCGATGAAGGGCCACATCATACACCGCACTTTCCAAGACTGTATTATAATTCCTCCATTTGCCTTCGGCATAATGGGTCAGGCTGCCCCCTTTAGTCTCAGATATTCTTGGATTAAGGGGCATCAATTGGGCCTTTAATCTACGGAGCCCTTCGGCTAGAGCCTGTGATTCAGGGTTGAGTCTTTCCCAACCCAGTTCGTAAGGGCGATTGGGGTTATTTCTCGTTAATAAAGTGACACCCTCATCCCCCGCATCCACATATAATGCATCTATTTCAGTACCCGTGGAACTCATCCATTTGTGATACCTTGAAATATCTGCTTCCACTAAAGCAGGAACCTTCATCTTTTTGCGTTTATTTGCTTCCGCAGCTCGCATTTTGTTTCTTTCCTGAAGGTCTTTATTAAGTTTATGAGCAAGTGCCTGAGAATCCTTGGTAAGTCTTGACAAGGGAACCGTGACTTCAGAACGACCTTGATTCATCAGCAAGTTAATATCCGTTTCCACGATTGATAGGAACTTGGCTTTAATCAAAGAACCGTTTGTGGCCTGCCAATTATGCTCCTCATCAAGCGCAACGTCTTCTGTGACTACGGTCGGTTGTGCAGCAATTTTTGGCCGGGAGGGAGCCGGAGCGGGTTTTGGAGGAGAAGGGGTCTTGATCTTGGGTTTGTTTGCTGATGCTAGTTGAGTAGCAAGAGCCTGTGATTGAGGAGATAGACTGGTCATCGGTAGGGGAACCATTTGCCCATTCCATTCAATAGTTACGGTGCCAGCAAAGAGTTTAACGAACCGTGCTTGTAATGTTCTACCCTGTACATCAGTCCAGGGGTGTAATTGATTTGGGGCGACTGTATCAAAGGGGGAGGACGCACCATTCATTTGCGAAGCAAGTTTTTTGGCAAGACTTTGCGAATCCGGGGAAAGGCTCGCCAAAGGTATAGGGACGATCTGACCGTTCCATTTAATGGTCACTTTTTCACTATCCAGACCAATAAAGGAAGCTTGCAAGGTACGACCTTGACTATCAGTCCAGGGATGCAGCTGGTCGCTCTGGGCTTGCAGCAAACCATTTGAAAAAAGAAAGGTTAACAATAACAAGTATATTTTCATAATTCGGGCTTTGTAAACTTTTAAGGTTAAGGATCAGTTCTTTCCCAAGAGAGGACAACTTTCTCTTTTTTTTGATCCCATGGCTTAAAGACATCAAAAATTTTACCAGGGTTCAAGATTCCTTTTGGATCGAGTGCTTTCTTGATGGCAAGCATAGCATTCCATTCCGCATCATTAAATTGATCCCGTACAAAAGGTGTTTTGGCAAGACCGACTCCATGTTCTCCACTGATCGCTCCACCAAAAGCTATCACTTTTTTCATAAGTTGATGAAGTGCCTGTACTGCCTTTGCGGTTTCTTGCTCATTTTCCTCATCGTACATAAAATTTACATGCAAGTTACCATCTCCACAGTGTCCAAATACGCCAATTTTTAATTCGAAATCCCTCCTTAGAAAATCGACAAATTGAACCAACTCGATTTGACGATCAAGAGGCACCACTATGTCTTCATTTAATTTCGTCGTGGCCAGTTTTTTCATGGAAGAAGACCCCTGTCTTCTGACTTCCCATAACTTCTCAGACTCTCCATCATCATCAGCTCTCTTGTAATTCATCGAATCAGACTTCAGCCATTGTTCTACCAAAATCGCATCTTGCGTAAGACTTTCCTTTGATCCATCCAATTCGATGAGAACCATCGGTTTGGGCTCGACACCTGTAAATACTTCTTCTCCTATATATTTTTGGAGGCAGTCAATGGTCCATTGATCCATGTATTCAATAATCGAGGGACGAATGCCCAATTTACTTAGAGCCAGTGGTGCGTTTAAAGCAGCCTGGTCATCCGAGAATGCTCCAAGAAAAGTAACCCTATTCGGTACCGCTAAAATCAAGCGAACCGTTATTTCAGTGACCACGCCAAGTGTGCCTTCGCTACCAATCCATAGATCCCGCAAATTATAACCTGTAGCAAACTTCCTTGTATCCCTACCCCATCTGACAAATTCACCTGTCGGCAAATAGCCAGATAGAGAAAGAACATAATCACGGGTAACACCGTATTTCACGCATCGCAAACCACCCGCATTACAAGCAACATTTCCTCCAATGGTACAAAAATTTTTGGATGATGGATCAGGAGGATAGAAAAGTCCATGTTTGGCCACTTTTTTCTGTAAATCTCCTACCACAGCCCCAGGACCACATCGAGCCAGCATATTGGCCGGATGTATATCAATAGATGAAAGCTTTGATAAATCTAAAACCCAACCGCCTTGAAATGGAGTTGCTCCGCCGGTTAAACTCGATCCCGCGCCACGACAAGTCACCGGGATTCTAAATTCATTGGCCAACTTCAAAACATCGCCTACTTCTTTCGTCTGATGGACTTTGATGAGTGCTTCTGGAGAACCCCTCACTTTGAGTCCGTCATAAGAGACACCGTACAATTCGTCATCCTGTGTATGCACGCAATCACCCAGCTTTTGTTTCAGTGCATCGAGTGCTCTTATACAGCTATCCATTATAGTCTCTTTATAGGTTTAAGAACTAAGCGACTCAAACCTAATACTATGTATAAACCTACAGAATATCAGCCTGCCTTTGTATCGAGACTTAGCTTGGTTAGATTTCTCGCCTTAAGCATATTAACCACATCCATAATTTTTTGATAAGGTAAAGTCCGGTCTCCCCTAATATGAATGGTCGGCTGGTCTCCTTCACCGGATGCTACTTCATCCAATTTAGCTTCCAATGATACTTGCGAAACTGCATCCTTACCCCACCGAAACTGTCCATTGGCCTCGATCGTAATAAACTGATCATCCAACTTTGGAGGCTCCTGTGTTTGTGTAGTGTTCTGCGAGGGTAAATCGATTCTGTTGTATTGCTCGATGACAGGGGTTGTGATCATAAAAATAATAAGGAGGGAGAATGCCAAATCAATCAAAGGCGTCACATTTAAATCGGAAATGACCGCCAATTTATTCTGTCTTTTAAAATCCCTTGCCATTTCTCCCCAAACTATGAATTCATTTCCAATTCAATCCGATCTGCTAAATTACTGGAAAAATTCTCAAGTTTGGTCATAGCACCTCTTGTCATTCCCAGGAGTCCATTATACACAAATACGATTGGTATCGCTACACAAAGTGCTGCAACTGTGGTCAATAATGCACCTGATACCCCGGGTGCCAAATGCTCAATCGTGGCACCTCCGGCATCCATCGTCCCAAATGCATCCATCACCCCCCAAACCGTTCCAAGAAGCCCCAAAAAGGGTGCACCCGAAACGATGGTGGCAAGCCAATACATTTTTGCCTCGTAACGATCACCTACTTCGGCCAACGCACGTCGAATCGCATTTTCCACATAATTCATACGAACTTGGCCCTGAGCCTTTCCTCGATGTGCGGCATCCATAGCACGTGAGCAAATGCTAAGGTAAGGACTGCCTTCTCCAGAATACAATGCATCATCGTAATCAAAAATTGAATTCAAATCGTTGATTCTCTTTTCGTCTCTCGCATTATTGCGAAGTGCCCGCTTTATCTCCTGATACTTCGTCCACATTAATGCAATCGCGGTGCAATTCAGTATGACAAGTACAAAAATCACCATCTTGCCTGCGAAATTAGAGTCCGCAAAATATTCAAATATTTTAATTGCCGCTAGAGTCTCAATACCAAAATTTCCCATTTTTATCCTTTCCCAAAGATTACCACTTTCTCAAACAATCAAGTTTTCTGATTCGAAAATCAATCAAATTAATCCCGAAATATAAAGTTGATCTTTTCGAATTGAATTGCCCCTTGCTCAAAAGATTTCTAGGCATCCTAAGAATGCGAATTTCAGAAAAAATCCTTCAAGAAATACAGAGCAAGACATTTCACACATCTGACAAACTAAGCTTAGTTGGTTTAGATGGATTCGTTGATAAGATTGTAACTCCGGTTAACAAACGACATGGGATGGGTGAACAGTTTGATCCCATCGAAACCATCGCTGATTTGGGATCAAGAATATCTGAGGCAGCTGGTAAAAGTGCCAACCTGGAGTTGTTTCCTCGTTTTGAAAAGCTTGGGGGAAATGGTCCAATCATGGCAAACGCGCTTCTCTCCCTTGGTTTGGGAGTTCGTTATGTAGGAGCTTTGGGTAAACCATCGATTCATCCGGTATTTGAAGATTTCGCAGAAAAAACCAATGCCATCTCACTCGCTGAACCTGGGATCACCACCGCCTTGGAATTTAAAGATGGAAAAATCATGCTTGGCAACATGGTTAGCTTGGAAGAAATCGATTACAATCAAATCATCCAAGCCGCAGGAGAAGGACCTTTCCTCGACTTACTTTCCAAATGCGATTTGGTTTCAATTGTCAACTGGACCATGATCCCAAAGATGACATCCATCTTACAGCAACTTTGTGATAAGGTATTACCCAATCTTCCGCCACGGGATAATCGTTCTTTCTTTTTTGATCTGACAGATCCCGCAAAACGGTCAAAAGAAGACATTATGGAAGTCCTTCAAGTCATTTCACGTTTTCAATCCCATGCCGAGACTACGCTCGGTCTAAATTACAATGAGACCCTTCAGGTGTGTGAAACTCTAGGTCTTGGCACAGGGGATAAGAGTGAAGATTCGCTTAAAAAGATGGCAACCGATATCAGAAGAAAACTTGAGATTGCGTGTGTTGTGTCTCATCCGGTTGATTCAGCTGCTTGTGCAACCAAAGATGGAGCATGGTGGAGTGAAGGCCCATTTACCGACAATCCGAAAATAACCACTGGAGCCGGAGATCACTTCAATGCAGGTTTCTGTGCCGCACGCCTGAGTGGCTTTTCTCCAATTACCAGTCTGGCGTTAGCCACCTGTACTTCAGGCCACTATGTTAGGACGGCCCAAAGTCCAACAACCAACCAAGTCGCAGAATTACTTAAACAACAGGATAATCTATCTTAATTATGAGTCATGAACCAGGTATTTTAATTTCCTTTGAGGGATCCGAAGGATGCGGGAAATCAACCCAAATTCGTCGATTAGCCGATCGACTCGAAGAGATTGATCATCGAGATGTGGTAGTTACCCGTGAACCAGGTGGTACCGTTATCGGCGAAGATATACGCCATCTTTTGATGCATGCAGATTCTTCCAAAAATATATTTCCTGAAACCGAACTTCTTCTCTTTGCAGCAAGCCGGGCTCAATTGGTCAGAGAAATTATCTATCCTGCAGTTCAGGACGGGAAAATTGTGCTTTGTGATCGCTTTCTTGACTCCACCACCGTTTACCAGGGGGTTGCCCGTCAAATTGCAGATGATCCAGTAACCCAAATTAATTCATTTGCGGTCGGGGATGTGGTGCCCGACCTAACAGTTATCCTCGATGTTCCCGCAGAGGTGGGATTAGAAAGGATCAAGCATCGAGTTTCTGATATGCCGGATAGGATGGAACAGGAAAATGTTGAATTCTACGGGAAAGTTCGTGAGGGGTATTTACATTTGGCAAACAACCTGCCCGACCGTTTTTTTGTTGTCGATGGTCTGGGTGAAGTTGATGACATTGAAATTATGATCTGGAATGAGATACACTCCAGGTTCTTTGCGGAAGATTGAGGTGTAAATAAAAGTGAATTCTGTTGCCCAGGAACGGCTCGAATCACTATCTGAAAGATTTAACTCGGGCTCTTTACACCACGGCCTGCTCTTTCGTGGAGATAATATTCTTTTCCTAGAGCAGTCCGTAGGGCATCTCTATCGTAAAATTTTAAACATAGAGAACAATGGATTGGACCATCCCGATCTTTTTCATCTACGGCCGACGGGAAAGGCTCGAATTATTACAGTTGAAAAGACGAGGTCATTGCTCTCCCAACTGCATCGCTCTGGTCATCAGAGTAACCGGAAAGTTGCGATCATACACGAAGTTGACCGTATGCGCAAAGAGGCTGCCAATGCTTTCCTGAAAACCCTGGAAGAACCACCTCAGGGAACTTACCTTTTTCTTTTAACCACCCGGCCCTATTCAATCTTACCGACAATCCGAAGTCGTACATTGATGGTTCGGTTGGAGGAAACTTCTTCACAAGACAAAAACCAAGAATTGGAAAACTGGATAGAACATTACTCTGTTTGGGTAGAACTTCTTCTAAACCGAAAAAAATTGAAGCAGGATCGAGTTAGTCCAGTCTTTATGGCTTACGGTCTAATGGAGAGCCTAGCTCATCTGATTAAATCAACTGCTGATGACTTGACCAAGGAAGCACTTTCTAATTTACCCGAGGAAGTTGAAGACAAAGAAAAAGATGCTTTTGAGAGTGGTCTTAGACGGGGAGTCCGCTCAAAAATGCTGAAAGAAATCTCAGACCATACCCGAAACTTGATTACCGGAAGCGAAGGTAGCTCCGGTATGCTGGAACACCATGGGTTAAAACTCACCAGGGTGATTAGAAAACTTGAAAGTACAAGTGGGCTACTTGAGGTAAATCTTAAAGAGGATGCCGCCCTAGAGGATTTCTTTCTTTCCTCCTTACGAATTTGGTCCTCGAAGTAAAATCAGATAATCATGGCTACTATTTTTCAAAAGATTATAAATCGCGAAATACCCGCTGATATTATTTTCGAAGACGATATTTGTATTTCGATCAACGACATTACACCGCAAGCCCCCTTCCACGCCCTGATTATTCCGAAAAAATTAATTGTCAGGGTTGGCGAAGCAGAAAAAACAGATCAACTTACGCTGGGTCATCTTCTGCTTACTGCCCAAAAAATTGCCAGAGAACAAAACCTGGACGAAGGTTTTCGTATCGTAATCAATAATGGTACGGATGGCGGGGAATCTGTGCCACACTTGCATATCCATCTACTGGGTGGACGAAAACTAACCTGGCCACCCGGCTGAATAATTTTATATGAAAAGTCTTTTCACAATCTTTCTTTACCTTCCGTTACTAGGCTTGGCAGACACAGTTGAGGTTACGGATGGATCTGTCCTGCAAGGGAAAATACTTGGAATGACAGACGGAAACTTGACCATCCAGACGAGTTTTGCGGGAAAAATCAAAATACATCACACGCAGATAGTAACCATAAAAAGCGAAAGAGAAATTTCCCTTAGATTGGATGATAACCGAACCTTCGATGGCTCAATCGAAAAAGTTGAGGATAGCCTTCTTACGATAAAGGGAACTGGGCAAGCCTTTGCCTTTGCAGAAATTAAACATCTTTGGGATGCCGATTCCTCTGATCCCTTAATTTTAGCTGCTCAAAAAAATGCACTAGCTATGCAAATGAAATGGAAGCATGCAGTTGGATTTGATTTAACCGGAGCCTCCGGGAACACTGATAGTTTCGGATTGGGAATTCGGTTGGATAGCAAGTTTGGGAACAGAATGAGAGAGTATGATTTTTATTTATCCTATTTAAATTCCACAAAAAAGGATGTGACGATCGTAGACGAAACCAAATTCGGAATTGATTATGATTCCCGTTTTTTTGAGGAGCTCTCCTGGTACGCAAAAACTGATTTGGAAAATGACCGATTGGAAGAGGTAGATCTTCGGGCAACTGCCGCACTAGGCTTAAAATACTCGTGGATTGAGGCGAAATATTATAAGACCTCAATTCGGGGAGGTGCTGCATTCAGGTTCGAAGAACTCGGATCTGATTCGGTAAAAAATCTCAGTGAACCTGCTTTGGACTTTGGGTTGGAACATTCACAGGCACTCAAAAAATTTCTTTTTTTAGAAAGCGACCTTTCATTCATTCCAAACATTGATGACTTCTCCGACTTTCTCCTCCGGAAAGATACTGCACTAGTCCTTCCGCTTGATAAAAAAGAGGATTGGAAAATAAGATCCGGATTAGCAGGAACATACAATTCTACCCCCGTCCCGGGAAAGGAAGAAATGGACTTAAAGTATTACTTGCGAATAGTGTACGATTTTAATTAAGGATTTTTCACTTTTTCAGAAAAGGAATCCCACAAGGGAGAAACATCCATTAAACAAGAGGACAATTGCCCTACAACCAATAGTGAGAAAAAAATAAGGGCAATCCAAAGTAAACGGTAATTAATATCTATTTTCACCACTTATTCGACTTGAGTCCGGCCTTTCCTCTCAATCCAATCCAAGGCATGTCTGAACTGCTTTGGGTTCGATTCTTCTAAAACCTGACTATTATTTAAATCATCACCATCCGGAACCCAGCCTTTTAGTTTTTGGTAATTTCGTGTTTGTTCATTTTCCTTTTGGTTCCCACTTTTGTTTTTCCCCGAAAGAAAATGCTGTAGCTTCTCAAAATTATTTTTTACTCCATCATTCAATTTTTTTGAGGTTGGGCGTAAAACTTCATCTTTGGTTAAACGAAGATTTTTTGAATCATTAATCGCAACTCTTTGCATTACTTTACTATCGCCTGCATAAATCTCAGCGGACAAGGGATCATTGAGCAGGATTTGTTTCTCGTTACTGGGTTTTGCAATCTGGGGAGAATGATCAGAATGATTGCCCAACTCCAACGATTTAGCATCAATTGCTTTTTCAGGAAAACTGGAACTCTCAGCACTTAAATGAACCACACTTTTTTCTTTCTCTGAATTTATACGACCATTTTCTTCTTTTTGACTGTAAGCGATACTAATCGAGGGAGGTTCTTCACTTTTTTTATTTATGGAGGTTGATAAAGGTTTGGGAGGAGAATTCTCTATCAATTCTTCAGACTCAGTCTTTTTACCAACCTGCATAAGTTCTCGCTCAGAAGATAAAGCAATCTTTTCTTTACTAGAGTTGGCATTTGGACTTTGATTTTTTTCTTTTACCCCCAGCGACAAAGACTGATCACCTTCGGGTTTTGGATTTATCATATCAACTGAAACCCTTCGCGATAAATTATTGGGTAATTCATTAAGTAGACTTCTGGAGGAGATTTTCGGCGTATAAATATTAACACTTCCGGAATTTTGGACTGCATCAGTATTTGGGTTTTGCTTAAAAAACTTATTACCCCAGTCCTCGCTCTCACCCTGAAAAGACTTATCAGTCCCCAGTCTAGATTCTTCTGTATGTTTTACTCCTTCATGTTTGGCAGGTTGACTTCCATGATTCGCACCCTCTACAAGTTCAATTAATGGATTTGGAAATTTCTTAAGCTCATCATTCCCGGCATCATTGGATCCTTCACTGCTTTGATTTAAATCAGGAACCACTCTATCAAAAGAGTCTGCCATTTTCTGCTGCAAGGGAACTGAAATAACTTCTTCCGCAGACTCTGTAACTGAGATCCTATTTTCTTTCAATTGCCCCGAAGAAGGACTTTTTAATTGGTTCGAAGAACCCTCCCTAGTTTCGGGAAGAAGTCCGGACTTCACATTGCTTGATACATCGGATTCACTAATTTCATTTTCACCGATTGGAAATTCTTGCTTTGTTACAGGGGTGGTTCTTTCGGTAGCACATCCAGAAAAAAAATGAACTCCAATTAGCAACAGCCCCAAGCAGAAGTCTGCTTTTTTCACTCTGCGTTGGAAAGGTTCAAGGGATTCAAAGCCTTCACCAGTAAATCGACCATCAATCGTAATGATTTGTCTCCCGTCTCATTTGATTTTATGTCCAAGGAAAAGGATCCCTGTGAATCGCCTCGCTGTCTTTTCCCTACATCCATTGAATCAAATGCCTCAAAACCGGTTGACTTCGTCAAATCGATTCTTTCCAAAGTCCCTGCTACAGTTTGAAAGTCGAACCGCTGAAGAAAGAGCTCAACAAATTCTCCATATACACCATTAAGAGAATCAGAAAAATCGCTTTCCCTTATCTGATCCAATTTAGCAGCAACCCTCAATCCGTAATCAGAATTTAAAACATTTTCATTATAATCATATCTGCCATCTAAACTCACTCCATCCACTGTAGTTTCTGCTTTTAAGACCAGATCCAAACTGAGAAAATCCTCGATACCTTGCCATAATTCCTGTTCCTTTGAATTTTTGTGAAAATTCGTAAAAAAATTTTCCACAAAAAGGGCGAGTGCTAAGTCGTAATTACCGCCTGCAAGTTTGGATGATAAATTTGCATGCATCCCCCCTCCTTCTTGTCCAAATAAAAATACCTCCTGCAGTTCCTTGTCCAGAAAAACAGGGTCTGGCTGATCCGCCCACCAAGAAGTTAAAAATACTATACAATTTTGATCCATCCCGATGGATATATGAGATTTCTTGTGCCTAACGGATAGAAAATCAGGAGACTGAACTTCTTCAACTCTCCAGTTTGGACTCGCATCTTTGAGATCAAGCTGACGGATAATAAATTCTTTCAACTTGTCCTGGTTTGCAATCGGCAACGCGAGACCAAAAAGAATATCTCCCGGGCGACTGTCATGATATTCCTCCCCTGGAAACTGAAGAAAATAGAGTGCACGTCCCTGGGATTGAATACCACATGCTTCCGGGTCCCATGCTAGACTTCCAATGAAAGGGATCCTATCCACGAAGTCGTCGGAAAAAACCTTAGTGATTCCAATTTCATCAACCATTCGCATGCCGGAAAATGAAATCACACCAAAAGACTTCTCTGGAATGTAAGCAAAAGCTCGATCATCCACTCGCTGTGCAGATAGCTTACCTATTAGCGAAGCCCTCTGGTTTTTTTTCTCGATCAGCGGATCATTTTTTTGCCCCAAACTATAAAGACCATAAACAACGATTCCGGCGAAAAAAAGAAAAACAGGGAGATTTGCCATTCTTAGTCCGCCACCGCTGTTGTTCTCAGTATTTTTTTTATCAGGATCAGTGACTTCCACGGGATCGCCCTCTTTTATTCGAAGCAGAGAAGCGTTATACGCGATCACTAAAGTTACGGCCAGCGGGTCAAATACGATCACCAAAATCATAATAAACCATTTTACCACCCGATTGACTGCATCATCCATTGCTTCTTTTATCAAAACTGGATTTTCTGTAGCCTCAGCAGCCTGAACCTCAGAATCAAAAGCCCGGGCTACGAATTTAAATGATCCAATGTCTGTTGCTCGAATTTTACTCTCCAACTCGAGAATTCTCGATTCAGCTTCTTCCTTTTTAAGCTGAAGCCCTGCTTTCATTCCTTCAATTTCGGCGGAACTGTCTGTTCCGTATGCCGAACTGTCTTCGCTCAGAGATGTAATTTTTCGACTAGCCTCTGCAATTTCAATCTCCAATGTCACAATTCTACTGTCTACGGAAGCTCTGGCTTCCTGTAAATTTTGCAAAGCCGTTTTAACATTATCTGCCTGCTCGGCACCACCTGTGGTGAGAGAGGTAATTTGCGTATTGGCCTCGGAAATCTCGGTCTGAATTAGAGCGATTCTTCCATCCAAGGATTCATATCGATTCTGCAAGTCCTGCCTCGCTTTATCCATGGCGACCTCAATTCCATCCATTCTTTTTCTTAAAGCCTCTCTCTCAGGACCCTGAGCCTTAAGTAGCTCAGCAGCTTTCTTTAGGCCATCTTCCTGAAGAAATCCTCCCGGACCTTTATCCTGATAAACTTTCACCGCGGCATCTAACTGTACAATCCTTGCTGATACTTCCTCTTCACGACTTCTTTCCCGTTCTAAACGTTTATCAATCTCGCTTTTGTATTCTGATTTCTCCTGTTCAATTTTAGTGATATCTTTTCGCCTCTCGAGAATTACATCCTGTAATCTTTCTTTTTCTTCTTCCCTTCTCTGCCGCTCGCCCACAATCATCTGATCGGTTTCATCGGCCAGTCTCGACTTCGATAACTCCGCCTGTTCAATATCCTTTCTCCTCTCGGCAATATAGCTTTCTAATCGTGCTCGTTCTTCCGTCTGTTTTTCTTCCCGAAGTGTGGAACCTTTTTTTCCAGAAATCTGGTAGGCTGCGATCCTTCTATCATAATCGGTCTGTTGTCTCTGTAGACTGGCGATTTCTTTCTCATACCCATGAACTTGACTAAGTGTTTGCTCAAAAGCTTGGGAAAGATATCCATAAATTCCAGCAGAAGTGATTCCAATGAGAAGAACCACGGCAAGAGATAGATAAATTCGTAAAGTTGGATGGCAGGTACGCCAATTTCGATAAAGAAAAGATGCGGCTATTAGTTTACCAAATTCAAGGCTCGAAGCCATTATGATAATGGGAATGGTGAATGAACTTACAGCCCCAAAAGTCAAAGCAATTCCCCGAACACTAAAATAGGCAGCACATCCGGCTATAAACAAAGCCGAAGCCCCGATCATCAGGGTAAATATATTCATATCTAATTCTTTCATAATCAGGTATTCAGGAAAACAAGAACTTATTCCCATCTTCAAAAGTTATTCACCTAAAAACGATTTCCGTTTCCCTATGCTTGGACAAAGTTTTTGATACCCGAGGATGGATTTTCATGAACAGTTTACTCATATTGATTGGTTTGTAGTCGGGTGCTACCTGTTGCTCACCACTTGGGTCGGACATTTACTCAAAGGAACCCAGTCCACAATTAAGGATTTTTTCCTTGGAGGCAGGTCCCTTCCCTGGCAAGCCGTTTCCGGTTCAATTATTGCCACTGAGATCAGTGGGGTTACTTTCATTGGGGTTCCCGGTATGATTTATGCCGCAGGAGGTGACTTCACCTACATTCAATGGGGTATCGGATCAATTATTGCACGGATTATCGTTGGTATTTACTTCGTTCGTGTATTTTACCAAAGAGAAATTTACAGCCCATATGATTACATGGGAAACCGACTTGGTGAAAATGCCAAAAGATTAGCAACCCTGATTTTCCAGGTTGGTGGAATCCTTGGACAAAGTGTGCGGGTATTGGTCGCGGCTCTGGCACTAAAGGTGGTAACTCCCCTTGAGTTCGATCATTGTATATGGATCATTGGGCTTTTTGCTGTTGGATGGACTCTGATGGGTGGAATGCGGACTGTAATCTGGACAGATGTTATGCAATTTTTTCTTTTCGTCGGAGCCGGACTATTCAGCTTGTTCTGGATCATTGGAAAAATTGATGGTGGATGGAGTCAAATGATTCAAATTGGAACAGAGGCGGATAAATTTAACCTTTTCAACCTAACCTCGGATCCAGCTGTCGGGTTCACCTTGTGGGTGGCCATCATAGCAGTCCCTTTCCAAAACCTGAGTGCCTTCGGCGTGGATCAGTTGAACGCCCAAAGAATGTTTTGCTGTCGAAATGCAAAGGATGCACGCAAGGCAATGATCGCCAGCTCAGGAGCCCTATTATTAACCCTGCTCATGCTTTTTGTTGGTGCTGGACTCTTTGCCTACTATGAAACGATGAGGTTGGCCGGGACCGAGCCATCCATTTTCACCAAGGACACGAATACTGTTTTCCCTGTGTGGATTGTCACAGAATTACCTGTTGGCATTCGGGGTTTAATTCTCGCGGGAATCTTTGCAGCCGCAATTTCAAGTCTCGATTCAATCCTAGCCGCACTCTCCCAGACTACGCTAGGACTACTCAAACCTGTAACTGGAGAAAATGCGGAAAAGAAAAGACTAATGCTATCACGTATTCTGGTTCTAGGTTGGGGAGTCTTGTTATCTATTTTTGCTATTGAATTGGACTCGCTCCGAGGAAAGGTGAATGTCGTTGTATTGGCCTTTGGCATGATATCTTACACAACAGGGCCCATGCTGGGAATGTTTTTGGCCTCTTTACTGACTCCTAAAGCCAGCGTGAAAGGTTTAGCCGTAGGTTTCATGCTATCTTTCATATTGGTGGCCTCCCTACGACCCGATTTCTACCAAATACTGATCAATTATAATCTTATTTCTTTGAAAAGTGCTTTGCAATGGAGCTTTCTTCAAGATTCTGGAGGAAAACTTGGTATCATCATAAATACGGTTTGGGCATGGCCTGTAACTGTTTTTCTAACATGGGGCTTTGGGATTCTGTTTTCCGAAAAAGAAGGCAATAAGCTATGATTGCAGATCTAAAGTCTTCACTATTTCCAACTCCTACTGAATTTATTGAACGTCAAGGGTCCTATCTGGTAAATGAAACTCTCAAAGTCAGCTTCCAGCAGCCCTCATATAAAAATTTAGTTTCAATATCAAAGCTAGCATTAGTAAATGCCGACCCAGAGCGTGCGGACATACGCTTCATTCAAGAGAAATTTGCCAATCCGGATGCATTTAAGATTTTATGCGATCCAAAAGGCATCACGATTTTCACATCTACGCCAAGAGCGGGACTTTTTGCACTCCATCTTTTGAAACAAATTTTAGATTTTGCCTCTAAAGAAATTCCCTGCTTTGAAATTAATGATTTCCCTTTCCTGAAAAGGAGGGGCTTCATGCTAGATGTAAGCCGATGCAAAGTGCCAACAATGGAATCGATATTCGAATTTATTGATCTTCTCTCCATTCTTCGGTTCAATGAATTCCAGCTATATATCGAGCATACCTTTGCATTTCAGAATCATCGAGATGTATGGAAAGATTCATCCCCTCTGAGTGGTGAGGAAATTCAAAAAATTGACCACTATTGCAGAGACCGTTTCATCGATCTCGTACCAAACCTAAATTCTTTTGGACATTTTGAACGTTGGTTACGTCACAAACCCTACAAAATTCTTGCGGAATGCCCGGACGGATTCCGTCGAGAAGAACCTTTTATGGTTAGGGACCATGGCTCAGTCCTCAAGCCCAATCAAGACAGCATGAAATTCATTGATTCTCTTTATGAGGAATATCTGCCAAATTTTTCATCTTCCAAATTCAATGTTGGATTGGATGAACCATGGGAACTGGGGCAAGGATGGAGTAAACCAATCGTCGAAAAAGATGGAAAACATACAGTCTACCTGGACTACCTGAGTGGCATTCTCAAACTTGTTGAAAAACGGGGTAAATCGATGGAATTCTGGGCTGATGTTCTTTTGGAGAAACCGGAGAATGCCCGAAACCTACCTATTTCTGCCTCCCCTGTAATTTGGGGATATGAGCCGGAACATCCGTTCAATGAGCAGGCAAAAATTTTGGCATCCTGTGGTTTAAGGTACTCCTTAGCCCCGGGCACCGCCAACTGGAGAAGTTTTTCCGGACGGTGGGATACTGTACGGCAAAATATTGCGGATGCCTGCCAAGTTGCCAAAGAATATAATGCAGAAGGAATTTTGTTAACTTCATGGGGTGATTGCGGAAACCACCAACCATGGGCCACCATCTACCCTCCCCTTTTTCTTGGTGCTCAGCTTGCATGGAATGGGAAGGGACTGAATGACGAAGATATTGGCTCCGCCTTGGACAAACTGGTATTCAGAAAAAATGAATGTGGTTTAGGAATAAATTTTATTCATCTGGCTTGTCTCGATCAGATCATGGACTTCAAACTACCCAACAATAGCCTGCCTTGGTTTGCTCTTTTTTCTCCACAACCCGAAAAATTACCAGAACATCTATTGGAACAGACTTCCCTTGAAAAAATGAAGAAAGGTTTAGTCTGGCTGGAGCAATTAAATGATAAGATTTTTTCTTTTACAACAGATTCACCAGCAAACCATGCGGAAGTAGAATGGAGGCTGGGTATAGAGCTTTCAATGATTGGAACCCAGCATGCCATTTCTTTGATAGACTCGAGTTCACACTTCCCTAATACATCGAAAAACTACAATCAAGTACTCGAAAACTTTCAAAACATTTGGCTGTTGCGTGCGAGAAAAGGTGGGCTGGCTGAAGCTATACAACTGCTCAAAAATGCTCTCCTAATAGCATAAAGCCCCTAAGCCCTATGCTCTTCTTGCACCGGTATCTCAGTAGCTATCGCATCCGCCCGGATACGTCCTTCGCTCGTCAAAGATATCATATCATTTGAGTAATTGGCCAAGCCTTCGTTGCTTAACATTTCAAAAAAATGGCTCAGATCGTCGAAATATTTGTTAGATATTTGGAAACGCTCCCCAATAGCATTCAGGTTGATCCCTTGATTCATTCGTAAACCAAATAGGACAGCATCCTCTGCCAAATCTGTGTTGGAGAGTCTTTTAAATTCCTCATAATCTGATTGAGAAAATCCAGCATCCACACCAATGATCCATTTTTCCAAATTGGATGGATTCTTCCATCTTTTGTTCTGATATTGGGAACTGGCAGAAGGGCCAATACCTATCCACTCGTTCATTTTCCAAGTATTCAGGTTATGTTTACACGCATATCCTTCCAATGCATAATTAGAAACCTCATACTGAGTGTAGCCCTTCTCAGGTAAATAAGCCCATGCCCTCTCATAAAACTCCGCTTCGCGCTCCGGGTCGATTGAAAGCTCTCCCTTGGCAAGACGATAATACATCGCTGTGTCCTCCTCAAAAGTAAGACAATAAGTGGATAAATGATGAGGTGCGAGTTCCACCGCCTGTTGCATATCAGATTCCCACAGGGAAAGACTTTGATGGGGTATACCAAAAATTAAATCAAGATTCACCGACTCAAAATTCATATTTCTGATTAAGTCATAAGCCTTGAAAACTTTTTCGGGTCCATGCTTACGGCCCAAAGCATTCATCAATTGAGAATCAAAGGTTTGAACGCCAAGGGAGAGTCGATTGACTCCGTTTTTTTTCAAAACTTTTAATTTTTCGACAGTTACTTCATTTGGAGCCAGCTCGATGGTCCATTCCACTCCCTCTCGAAGACCGTGGTCAAGAATCAACCCGCATAACAAGTCCAACTCATCTGCCTTTAAAAGGCCTGGTGTACCACCTCCGATAAAAACTGTGTCCAATGGACGGTCCAAAATTAAGCCTGCCAATTCCTTTTTCAGACCAAGAAAATAGCTCTCAATTTTCTTTTTGCTTGGTCTCTCCTGATAAAATGCGCAAAAGTCACATGTGGATGAACAGAAAGGAACATGAACATAAAGCCCAAGTGTAAAAAAATCTTTTTGGTTTCCTTCCTGCATCATCATGGGTTATGACCAATTTCTCACCATCGACAAAAAGAAAATGAAACAAGCTAAATTCAGAATCACCTTTCTCCTTGCCATCCTCGCTCTAGGACTAGCCTCCAGTTGCAAACAGCCTACCTTTATAAATCTTACTTCTCAAAACATCAGCCAGAATCCATCCGGGATTTATACCCTGCAAACGGAAGTTGATGTGCAGGATCGGAGAATCCAGCGCGACACCGTTGAGGTTAAAGCTATTGTTGGCGGAGAAACTATTACCATGGTGCAGGATCCAGTTAATACATCTCTGTGGAGTTGTGATTACAAACTTCCCGGCGGATTTGATGAAGCCACCTATTACTTCCAAGTCAATTATTCAACTAAGTTAAATAGTGGAGCTATGAAACCCGGCGAGATAAAGAGTGATCTCCAGGTTTTTCGTCTCGAAAATCGCTATGTGGGGAATCTTGCATCGTACCGGGGACCAGTCGGAGTTGAAATTGCAGTTCAGGGTCGGGGATTAACCAAATATGATTCGATTACCATTGGGGAAAAGAAAGCCCAGACTCGTTTTCTCTCTGAAAATGAACTGAGATTTATTGTCCCTGCATTACCTTCAGGTATTGATTATCCAGTCCAGTTAATTGGTGGTCCACACGGAGCCTTGGACATCGGGGATTTCCGGATTGATGAGAGTCTTATCGGCGTTGTGCCCGCATCGCTTGAAATCGCTTCAGGTGACTCATCTACTTTACTCTTCAAAATAGATTACGATGCCCCTGCGGGCGGATTAAAAATTGATGTTATCACCAATGTGCCCGATTCTGTGGTTATGCCTGAGGCAAGCATCTCGGAAGGCGATCGTACCGCGAATATACCTGTGCAGGGAGGAGCTCCTGGAGAAGGTAAGCTTATCATTTCTGCGGATGGATATGAATCGATCGAAGTTCCAGTTCGCGTTTTTTAGCAACTGGGACACCCTCAAGGATGGATATCTCGTCCAAACCGGACGATTTTTTGGTATCAACAATCATCCCCACTCATAACCGCCTCAGATTTCTCCCGAGGGCTTTAGACTCGGTATTGAATCAAACTCATCAAGTCGGTGAAATCATAGTGATTGATGATGGCTCCACCGATCGTACGGTTGAAATACTTAGTCCCCAATATCCTTCTGTTCGCTTTATCGAGCAGACAAACTTGGGAGTTTCCATCGCACGGAACACTGGAATAACTCATGCACGCTGTCCCTGGGTTGGCTTTCTTGATTCAGATGACAAATGGGAACCCACAAAAATTGAAAAGCAGGTAAGCCACCTTTCAAAAAACCCTAGGCTCAAAGCTATTCATACTGGAGAAAAATGGATCCGTAATGGACAACATGTAAACACACCAGCATTCCTTGATAAATCAATGCTGGGCCTTTTTGAACGAAGCCTTGAAAGATGTATCATTTGCCCATCTTCTGTTCTTCTTCATTCTTCGGTTTTCGAAAAAATTGGATTATTTGATCCTGCTCTTACAGTTTGTGAAGACTACGATTACTGGTTAAGGCTACTTCTTCATTTCGATATAGGATATGTGGACGAACAATTAGTTGAGAAACACGGTGGACATGACGATCAGCTATCAACTTCTACTTGGGGGCTGGATCGCTTCCGCGTTAAATCCCTAGAAAAAATCCTTACAAAGGAAAAGCTGGGAGAAATCCATAAAGTTAAGATTTTAGAATTTATTGCTAAAAAAACAGACTTACTAAGTCGAGGCTTTCAAAAACATAAAAAAGAGAAAGAAGCTTTAGATTATTTAGAAAAAAAAGTAGAGGCTTTACGGCAAATCTCAGCTCTTACTGAAAGCATTTCATCATGAACTTCATTGTTGCCCTGCAAGCGGAAGCACGTCCTCTCATAGACAAATTTAAACTTCAGAAAAGCACTGTGTTTAAGACCTTTAGGATTTTTCATAACACAAAACACCGGCTTATTGTCTCAGGCATTGGACAAATTCAGGCAGCCGCAGCCACAGGCTTTTTACTCGGCTTGCTCAAAGATAAAACGGAAGCCTTATTAAATGTTGGATTAGCGGGTCATGGAAAGCTTGCGATGGGTACACCATTTTTGGCAAATCGTATTGAGTATAAGGATGAAGATTCAGTCTACTTCCCTCCCCCTGTCTTGAAATTGGCTACCGATTACTCCCTTCTTCAAACCCTTGATTCACCTGAATTCGAGTACCCGAAACCTGTCGGGTATGATATGGAAGCACATGCTATTTACAGTGTGGCTTCTAAATCAATTACCCGTGAAATGATACAGGTTCTTAAAATTGTATCTGATAACCCGTCTCATCCACTGGAACAATTTGATGCTGAAAAAGCTGTTGAACTAATTAGTGATCAAACCCCTTTGATCGAAGAAATTTGTGAGCAAATGGAATCTTTATCCAATGAAATCACCAATGATCGGGACTTCCTGGCATTGGTGGAAGAGATTCAATCCATGCACCGATTCACCCAAACTGAGACTCACCAAATTGAGAGAGATATTCAACGAGCCGCCTGTCTAGGCCTTGAGGCAAATGATATTCTCTCACTCGCCCGATCCTCTGCCAATGGAAAGTCCACCATCTCTTCCCTGAGACGCGAAATCAAAAAAATAGGAATATTGGCATGATTAGCACAATTTATTTTGAAGAACAAGTGGCGGATCACCCAAGGACACTGCATTTATTTGAAAAATTCCCTTTAGCCGACAGGATTCCCTGCACCCATTACAAGGAAGTTTTTAACCCAAGTGGTCAAAATTTTCGTATTCAAAAGAAAAAGCCTGCACTCATCCTGGCTGGAAATTCAGGAAAAAAAGTACATCCCGTCCCTGCCACTTACGGAATTGGGGGAAGAAGAAATTTTTATTTTTCTCACATGCTAAACTGCCTTTACGACTGCCGGTATTGCTTCCTGCAAGGCATGTACCCATCCGCCCACTATCTGCTGTTTGTCAATTATGAGGATTTTTATGAGGAAATAGAAAAGGTGGCGATGCAAACGCCAACGGAACCAAGCTGGTTTTTTTCAGGTTATGATTGTGATAGCCTAGCCCTTGAAAGCTTAAGTGGTTTTGCTGTCTCAGCACTCTCTTTTTTTCAAGATCACCCTATGGCTCAGCTTGAATTGAGAACAAAAAGTCTAAACACTCAGGTTTTGGAAAAACACTCCCCTCTTTCAAATGTCGTGACCGCATTCAGTTTCACACCCCAGGAAATTAGCGTTCAATTGGAACAGAATGTTCCAAGCGTATCCTCGAGAATTAAAGCAATGAGAAGCTTGGCGGAAAAAGGATGGAAACTAGGAATCAGATTGGACCCCGTGATTGATTGTCATCAATTTACCCAACGCTATGCATCCTTGATTTCTCAGATTTTCGGGGAAATACCAGGGGATTCCGTACACTCTGTTTCACTAGGACCATTTCGTCTTCCCCACCCCTTTTTCAAAAGGATGGAAAAGCTCTACCCATCTGAGCCTTTATTTGCAGGCAATCTTGAAAAAAGAGGACGTTCCGTCAGCTACGAGCCTGAAATAGAAAATCAAAGAATTGAAACCTGTCGCAAACTTTTGCTTAAAGAAATTCCTTCAGAAAAATTATTCCTCTGCCAACCTCTGGAAGATTAACAAATTCTCCGATTGCCATTTCTAAATCTTTTTTTTACTTTTTAGGAATTGGCCACCTTAGCTCAGCTGGTAGAGCAGTTGATTTGTAATCATCAGGTCGTCGGTTCGATCCCGACAGGTGGCTCCATTAATATGTTTTAAGTATTCACTTTCGGTTATTGCAGGACGACCACGAGATAAGTTACCTTACTGAATCGATTTTCTATTGGAATGAACAGGAAACTTATTTCTTGTAGCATAGAAAATAGTGAATCTTCCAACCAAACATATGTTTTATATATAAAGCTCAAGACATGGTTGAACTTCTCTTTAGCTTCTAGCGTAAAAGTATCTAGTTTAAATTTATCGAACCAGTAGCTAATTTTTTCGCACTTTCAAGCATCACGCCCTTAAAAGTTTAAGGGGCAAATACTTAGGGATTCACTCGTAACTTTACAAGCCCCAGCTTTATTTGCATTAAATGATTATTTATGCTATATATATATTTGTGTTTTTTGTTTTATTAATTATATATCTATATGCCTGCAGACATTGAAAAGATAGTCGTAAGTTTTTTCACTTTCATTTCTTCCCTAGATGAGTTGATGATTGGAATACTTTGCATTGTTTTTGGAATCTGCTTGTTTATTGCCGTGATGTATTTGGATATGAGATACAAATATGATAAATCTACCAGAAATCGTACTGATGACTTAAAAGGTTTAGGAAATTATCTATTTTTAATAGCTATCATTGAGATAATATTTTTCGCATTAATCAGTATTGGGTGATTACTATTACGAATCCTCCTATCCAACTTCTACAATGACTTAGACAAGGTTTGGACTTTAAACTGGGCGAAGAGAAGTCAAGATTCTACTCTTGGAAGTCCAAGTCATGATTAATCTTAGAGTAACCAGTGAAAACTTTCGTTCGCTAATCCCGCTCCCACGGCTACCGCGAGTTGGGTATATTCGACGAATCAATCCACGAACTTGTATCAATCAACCAAGACTATGAGTGGACATACGAAGTCATTAAGGCGAAGTATCTGACCTATGGGGATGCGGAACAATTCGAAATAGTGAAGGCGAAGCAAAAGCTCTGTGATCCAAAAATAACCGTCTTGCGGAGTGATAGTAAAGAATGATGCATTACCTAAATACTGGCTACATGCCATTTACTAATTTATTTTTATTATAGTGGGGCGACAGACCGGATTCGAACCGGCGACCCCCGGCACCACAAGCCGGTGCTCTAACCAACTGAGCTACTATCGCCACAAAGATTTTCCAATTTAATCCCGATAGCTTTTCAGTCAATGAGAAAGCAACACTGAATTACCATGTGCCCTTGACCGATGACCTGTGCTAGGTCATGATTTACACTTTTATTTATTATGCTCCAAGCTGGAATCGTAGGTTTGCCAAATGTAGGCAAAAGCACTCTTTTTAACGCACTGACCAAAACCCGCAAGGCGGAGGCGGCCAACTACCCATTCTGCACTATCGATCCCAATGTGGGTGTGGTCCAGGTACCGGATACTCGCCTTCAACCTCTAGCCGATTTAGTCGGAACCTCTACTATCATTCCTGCCGCCATTGAAATGGTGGACATTGCCGGTCTGGTGGAGGGAGCCAGTAAAGGAGAAGGTCTGGGTAATAAATTTTTGGCCAATGTTCGGGAAGTCGATGCGATAGTCCATGTTGTCCGTTGCTTTGAGGATGAGGATGTAATCCATAATATGGGTAGGGTCGATCCGATTGGCGATGCTGAGGTCATCATGACCGAGCTGATTCTCGCCGATGTGGAATCTGCCCAAAGCCAATTGCAGAAAAACCAGAAAAAAGCTCGTGGTCAGGATAAAGATGCCGAAGCCAATGTTGTATTGCTCGAAAGATTGATCCCTCATTTGGACGAAGGTAAACCGGCTAATCTCCTACCAATGGACGAGGATGAGCGTGAACGATTAAAGTATTTCTTTCTACTCAGCGCAAAGTCCATGCTCTATGCCTGTAATTTGAAAGAAGAAGAAATTGCCGCCCCCTCTTCAAATGAACATCTTGCAAAGTTTCAGGAATGGGCAGCCAGCCAGCAGGATGCCGATTGTTGCGTGATCTCCGCAAAGATGGAAGAGGAATTATCGGAATTGCCGGATGAAGATGCCAAAGAATACCTTGAATCCATGGGGGTCTCTGATTCCGGAGTTTCATCCCTGATTAAATCGACATACAACCTGCTTGGTCTAGCGAGTTTTTTGACTGCCGGGGAAAAAGAAGCCCGTGCATGGACTTTCACTCAGGGTATGACCGCCCCGCAATGTGCGGGAGTCATTCATACCGATTTTGAGAAAAATTTTATTAAAGCTGAAGTGGTCTCCTACCCTGACCTTATCGAAGCCGGATCCATGCAGTCGGCCCGGGAAAGTGGAAAATGGCGACTCGAAGGGAAGGAATATTTGTTTGTTGATGGTGATGTGGTCCTCTTCAAATGTAATGCCTGATTTCATTCTGTTCAGGTTGCCTCAGTTTTAAACTTTTACATACTTATTATATATAAAATATTTTACTTTCGTAAGAGTTTAACCAGCCAACACATAAACCTATATATTCTGAAATCAAGCATGCCCGGTTCATTTCTTAGAGCAAAAGCTTTCCTTCGTTTATGCATCGTCGTTGGTTCAACATGGATGCTCTCATCCTGTGGCGACCAACCAGAAATTCGTTCCTATGAAATTCCCAGCGAATATACTGGCCCAGTCGTTAGCTGGGAACTCCCGGAAGAATGGGGAGAGAACCCCGACCTCTCTGGGCCTATGGCTGGCTCTTTTCATGTAAAGACCGACCTTGGGCCCGTGGGAAGAATCGGGGTCATGCCTTTCCGTGAATCCGTTTCCAGTGTCGATGTGGCCAACATGTTCGGAATGGAACTCGGTCAAGCTACCATTGATGAGGAAAAACTTAAAAAGATCAGCGAAATTAAAAAGATCGGCGACCGCGAATTTGAATGGATTCGAATATCGGATGACGGGCATGAAGGATCAACCCGTACCGTTCTTCTGGCACTCTATCGGAATAAGGGCGAAACCTGGCTCTTTCCTTTCATAGGTGACCGCGATCTCATACGAGAACAGGAACAAAACTTTGAATCCTTTCTCTTCTCTACCACTTTGCGTGCAGGCAAAGTGGAAATTCGGGCAAAAGCCCCTGCCCTCCCACCACCTCCCACACATGATGCACATGGGGCACCCACCTGGGAAATCCCAAAGCATTGGGTTAAAACCTCTGCTTCATCCATGCGTCTGGCAAGCTATGAAGTCACTGACAGAAATGGAAGTAAACTTGATTTTTCCGTCACTTCTTTTCCGGGTGATGTCGGAGGTACCCTCGCAAATGTCAACCGGTGGTTGGGGCAGATCGGAATTGATCCCGTACAGGAAGCAGACCTTGATAAATATATTTCTCCTATCGTTCTCGATGAAAAAGACGCCCAATTAGTGGTTGCCGAAGGGGAGACAGACTCCCTTTACGCCGCCATTCTTTTGTTTGAGGATCGATCCTGGTTTTTCAAGATAACAGGCAACCGGGAACTCGCAAAAGTTGAAAAATCGAACTTTCTCTCTTTCTTGGAGAGTGTCTGTTTTCACTAATTATCATGTCTAAAGATACAAAGAGTAAAAAAAGAAAAAAGGGGTCGCTGGGGGAAAGGCGTAAAAAATTTGCCTGGCTAGTTCCACTCGCTTCCATAAATCTTACACTTACACTGCTCAGCCTCTCCATGATTCTTGTGTTCGTGGCGACCTTGGAACAAGTGAGAATTGGAATACGCGGAGCACTCGCCGAATATTTTGAATCAATGTTTGGCATTTGGTATTATCCGGAACAATTTTGGGGCGGAGAATTTTTGAACGCAATCCCGATTCCCATTCCCGGTGGGTATCTTTTGGGCGGTTTGCTAATCATTAACCTAACGGCTGCTTACATCACTCGTTTCCAGTGGACTGGAAAAAAAATGGGGATCCAACTCATCCATTTGGGTATAATCATGCTATTGGTCGGACAACTCGCTACCCAAGCGATGCAGGAAGAATCTCGCATGCAAATTAACAAGGGAGAATCGAGTAATTATATTGAAAGATTTCACGGAGTTGAACTGGCTTTTTCAGATGTGACTGATCCTGAAACCCAAAGAGTTGTTACGATCCCGCAGGAAATCATTGAAGAAGGTGGCACAATTCGAACAGCGGATCTTCCTTTCAAAATTCAGGTTAAACATTTCGGAGTAAACTGTGATTTCACAGTCAGCCCCGAAGGGTCCACTCCGGCGGGGTTGGTCAAGGATGTTAATCGGGGAGTCGGACAGACTGCCAACCTATCCATCTCTGAAAAAGAGGAAGATTTCAGCAGTGAGGGTCTTAACTTTGGATACCTCATCTTCGAGCTTTTTGACGGAACCAACAGCCTTGGCACTTGGTTGACCCTCGCTCATCCTGGGGGCAACCATTGGTGGAAGGAAAGTCCAAAATTATCCGACCTCGCCTTCCAACCAATTCGCCACGAAGGAAAGCTTTGGGGGGTCACCTTACGAAGTGAGCGGGAATATCTCCCCTACTCCATCGAACTCTTGGATGTTGAAAACGAATTCTATCAAGGCACTGAAATTCCTTTCAATTTTGAGAGTGATATTGTCCTCAACTTGGAAGGAAATCAGTCCCGGAGAGCTCTCGTTTACATGAATACGCCTCTCCGACACGGGGGTAAAACTTTTTACCAGTATCAAATGAACGCTGCGGCCAACTACACCGTTTTTCAGGTTATTCGCAATCCGAGTTGGTTGGTTCCATACATCGCATGTGTTTTGGTTTCGATTGGTCTACTTTGGCAATTCAGTTTTCATTTAATCCGCTTCCTGCGTAAAAATTCCAATTCCGCCCAACCCGCATGAACGAAGAGAATCCCAAAAAATCAGTTAAAGGAAAAATTGTACTCTGGGCACTGGTCTTGCTCGGCGTATACTTTGCCTTTCTCCCAAACCGCTTCGCAAGCTCCTCCATACTTGATTTTGCCAAGGGTGAGCCAGCCCCTCCCACAGACTCCTTCGATCTTGAAGGATTTTCGAGAATTCCAGTTTTGCGTGGTGGACGGGTTAAACCCATCGACAGTGTTGCCCGCAACGCCCTGCTGGTTCTTCGAAATAAAAGAACAGCCTTGGATGAAGCGGGAAATAAGATTCCAGCGATCAATTGGTTTGCTGAGGTTCTTTTCAACCCCGAAGTCGGTGACAAACTAAAGACATTTCTGATCGATCATGATCAGGTGCTCGGCTTACTCGGCAAGAAATTATCCGTAGATGGAAAGTTTTTCTCCTATCAAGACCTGGAACCCCACCTTAGTGAGATCGATGCAAGTGCGAGGGAGGCTGGTAAAGTGGAACAGGAAAAACGGGACAGCTTCGACCAGAATATCATCGAACTCTACCGGTCAGCCCTTCTCTATCGTAAAATCAAAGCCACCCTTTCTCCGCCCGACCCACAACTTTCTCCCGAAATGGCGGAACAACTGCAAGTTGCAGATGTGTTATTTGACCCCGAAAAGGACAAGGATCTGACCGCGGAATATGTCCGCTTTCGCGAACTCACAAAGGAACTTTCTTCCCGACCCGAGGATATTCGTATGGGCAGTGCTGACTTCGCCAAAGTTGTCTTTTTCCTCGATCATTATTCGCGGATGAATATCTGGTCCGAATTTTTTGCCATTCCACCCGAAAAAAGTGATCCGAAAAAACAATGGCGATCCATTGGCGAATCTCTTGTTGGAAAAGAACCTCTTGATTCAAAAGAGAAACAAAAAATGGATCCTTCCCGCTTCGCGAGCACCTTGCAGGAACTAGTTTCCATGGAACCCGATGCATTGGCAGCCAGACTCCTTCAAATTCGGGAAAATCAAAAAATGGATCCCACTGTTCTTTTTGCATCTCAGTATGCGGAAGCGATAAAACTACGAAGAGAGGTCGATCCCGTCCTCGGACTTTACGAAAAACTGAAAGCAAGTTACCAAGATCAGGACTACAGCACCTTCAACCAAACAGTGGCTGAATTGAGAATGGTGGGTACAGAGCGGGCAGGTGATGATGCATCCACTCTAGAATTTGAAAAAATCTACAATGGTTTCGAGCCATTCTACCGTAGCTCCATTGCTTATGTTTTAATCTTCCTGATTGCGGGAGTCTCCTGGCTTGCAGCCACCTACTCGACCACACTTGGCCGAAAAGGAGAAACAGCCCGACTGCTGCGCAACGCAGCCTACATACTCACCGCGATTGTGCTTCTTTCTCACACCTTCGGCCTTGCGGGTAGAATGTATATCGAAGGTCGTCCTCCCGTAACCAATCTTTATTCATCCGCCTTGTTTATTGGATGGGGGGCCGTATTGCTTTGCTTCTTTACGGAAAAATATCTCCGACTCGGGGTTGCATCCGCCATGGGATCACTGGTGGGGTTTGGAAGCCTAGTGATTGCCCACAACCTGAGCCTTGATTCATCGTTAAATCCGACGGGAGACACCATGGAAATGATGCGTGCGGTGCTTGATTCTAACTTCTGGCTAGCTACCCATGTGGTCATTATAACCATTGGATACTCAACCACTTTCCTTGCCGGATTTTTGGGTATAGCCTATGTTTGCCACAAATTGGTCCTTTCTCTGTTTGGTGGAACCACCAAGTACGGCTCCAAGCTGATGGGTACTCAAAAAGATGCACAGCGTATCCTTGGTGCCATGATCTATGGGATTACATGCTTCTCATTGTTTTTCAGTTTAGTTGGGACTGTTCTCGGGGGAATCTGGGCAGATCAATCATGGGGACGTTTTTGGGGCTGGGATGCCAAAGAAAATGGTGCCCTACTCATTGTAATATGGAATGCCATTCTCCTTCATGCGAGATGGTCAGGGACTGCCAAAATCAGAGGAATTTCAGCTATTGCTATTTTTGGTAATGTGGTAACAGCTTGGTCGTGGTTTGGCACCAATATGCTGGGTGTGGGCCTCCACTCCTATGGATTTATGGATAAGGCATTCAACCCATTGATGTATTTCATTCTTAGCCAATTGATATTCATTGGAATCGCTTACCTTCCCAGTTTCAAGAGTAAGCCAACAATCGAAGCTTCAGCCTAATCTACTACTTTTTTAATTTTCCTTGGTGTCTTATCGAGAGATTTTTGCAATTGTGTCAAAACATCTTCGACGGCTCTGCCAAACGCACAGGGGAAAGGTACCTCAGATTCTTCTAGGTTATATTTATTGAGTGCCTGCTGACGCAATTTTAAAATAATAAGTTCACGGTTGAGGTAGGTCTGACTCGTAAATGATTCGATTTCCTCATGTCGGTATCTTTGCCGCTTAAACCAAGTTCTTAAATCATACCCAGTCTCATCGATTCGGAGACGGGACCATTGCAACAATTGATCCAAAAGACTTAGTACAAAGAGTATCCCAAAAAGGATCGTACACACCCAGCTGATCAAAGGGCCGACATAATCAATAAAGGCAAAGACAAAAGTACAGACTAAAAGAAATAAAGTAAGAGCTGATTGTCGCCAAAATACGGCTTTAATGACGATTGGTCCATTCCCCTTTTGAAAGCCCTTTGTTTTTTTCATTCGGAGGAGAAAGACGGGCGCTTATAGAATGTCGAAATCAGGAAGGACGAAGAGTGGGAAATAAAATGGTGTCCCGAATATTAGCTGCCTTGGTTAGAAAAATAACTAATCTATCAATTCCGAGACCCATTCCGCCTGCCGGAGGCATACCATGCTCCAATGCGAGCAGAAAATCGTCATCCAATTCCTGAGTTTCTTCCCCTACTTGTTTAATAAATGCATCCCGTTGGACAGCAGGGTCATTTTGCTCGGAGTAAGCAGGGGCAATTTCCTGACCATTGATACAAAGTTCGAAAACATCGATCGTAGTCAAATCGTCTTCAGTAATCTTTGCAAGTGGGCAAAGTTCCTTGGGTATATGTGTTACAAAGGTGGGCTGAATCAAGGTATGTTCGATAATTTTTTCAAAAATATCATTGGTAATTTCAAAATCCTCGAGTAGAGGATCCACTTCGATCCCCAACGATTTGGTTTTCTCGAGTTTAGCTTCCTTAGGTAACTCAAACCAGTCATCACGTCCAACGACCTCGATGATCAAATCTTTGTATTTCGCTTCTCTCCACTCGCCAGATAAATCAATCGCATCTCCTTCACTTCTTTCCATCTGAAGACCTCCTAGTGACCTCTCGGCCACCTGTTGAATGAGAGAACGGGTTAACTCCATCATGCCCCGATAATCCGTGTAAGCCTGATAGGCTTCGAGCATGGTAAATTCCGGATTATGCCTGCGGGAAAGTCCTTCATTTCGAAATACCCTGCCCACTTCAAAGACACGATCGAAACCACCTACCAATAACCTCTTCAAGTGAAGCTCAAGTGCTATGCGCAAGGAAAAGTCACAATCCAATGCATTAAAATGAGTGCGAAAAGGACGAGCTGCAGCACCACCAGATACCGATTGTAGCATAGGAGTTTCCACTTCCAAAAAATCACGACCCCAGAAGAATTCGCGAATTTCCCGAATAATCCGACTACGTGCCTGAAATCTTTCACGAGACTCTTCATTTACAATGAGATCGAGATATCGCTGACGGTAAATTTGTTCGTTATCTGTGAGACCATGCCATTTTTCAGGGAGTGGGCGTAAGGCCTTAGAAACGAGCCTATACTCCTTTGCCCGCACTGTAATCTCACCTGTCTTCGTGCGGAAAAGGGGGCCCCGTATTCCAATGAAATCACCCAAATCCAATTTCTTAAACGCAGCGTATTCTTCTTCCCCGATTTCATCTCGGCGAACATAAGACTGAATTTTCCCTTTGCGGTCTAGAATCTTTAAAAAAGTGGCCTTACCCATAAGACGAAAGGCGACGATTCTGCCAGCAACCGATACTTCGGGACCTTCTTCCTGATCTTCGGGTAGCATTCCGGTTGCTTCCACCGAGGTGTGAGTTTGTTCCCAGTTTGCACGAAAAGGATCATATCCAGCTTCACGCATTTGATCGAGCTTGGCTTGGCGAACAGCTACCTGATCACTTCCGTCCATTGGCGTTTCCTCTTTGGTTCTATTGGGGGCTTCGGGGTTCATGGCAAAGCATGAAGATGCAGACTTTCAATATTTTTTACAACAAAAAGCCTCGAATCAAAGCTGAATTTACTTCACAGACTTTGGCAATTTTGCCAAAACCAGGCGGAATCCAAGATTCCTGTATCTATGATGAAGCGAATTAGTAGAACGCGAAGATGATTTACATTCAGAAGCTGCCTTCATGTAGCCCCCTCCTCTACTAATCCTAAATTCGTCCTGCTCGTTATCATTAAGGAGTGTATTAGCAAATGATTTACCAACCCATTCACGAACATTTCCGTAAAGGTCATGTATCCCCCAAGGATTAGGGGATTTTTGACCAACCGGGTGAATACTTTTTTCACTATTTACCTTGTACCAGGCATGGTAGTGAAGCTCATTTGGATCGTCTCCAAAATAATAGGTTGTTGCAGTACCAGCTCTGCATGCATATTCCCATTCCACTTCACTAGGTAGTCTAAACTCAAGATTCTTAGCCATATTTCCTGTATTACGACCAAGAATAGTTAAGGCTTTGCAGAAAGAAACAGCCTCCAGCCAAGAAACATTGTTGACCGGCAAATCTTTCCCCGAATCAGCCATTGGCGAATCACTAAAACTCGGATTAAGCCCCATTACGGTTTGATACACATGCTGCGTAACTGGAAATTTTCCCATCCAAAAACCATTTTTCACATGAACCAACCTACTCTCTTCGGCATAAGGAACCCAGATAGAAATTTCTCCGGGAGGAATCCAAATCATAGAGCCAGCATTTTCATCTTCAAAAGATTTTTTTTCAAGCTCTGGATTTTCTGTTTCTTTAACATTAACATTAATTGCCCAGGGGTGCCGGGTCCTACCGGAAAAAGTTTTATCATTTTTCCCTGGTTTTACCCTCTTACCTGAAGCTTCATCTAAATGCCTATAAGATTTATCTTTATTGGAATCAAAGGAAACTTTAGTAAGACCATGGTTCTTTACATGGCGACTGTTTTGACTGGTCATCGCTTTGCCCCACATCTCCCACAATTTAACCCCTAAGTTAACTGTTGACGCGAGTGCTGAAGAATCTGAATCAAATTCAATCAAGTTATCCGAGTTAACCTGTATAATCTGTGACTTAATAGCATCAGAGGCTTTGGACTGCCAATCTTGTAAGGATGTTTCCAGAGACTGAAAAGGTTGAAGACATAAAGACAATCCTTCCGAAAGCATCGTCTCCTCTAGGTAAATTGTTAAAATATTTTTGTTGAGGCTGACGGCATAATTTATCTCGTTAATTACATACCGTGAAGCAAGAGCATGAGGCGACATGAACAGCACAAATAATGAGGAGGTCTTGATTGCCTGAGCAATTTCTTCGACCCACTCTGCTGATGGAGGAATCCCTTCATCATACCATATATTTATATTTTGATTATTAAGATAATCCAAGCATTGGTAGACGACTTCCTTATCACGATGTGCATAGCTGATGAAGATGTAGGGGTCCTGCCCCACATATGATTCAAATGGCTCACTGATATAGTCGCCTAAAACACTTTCCTCATTCATGTTTCAATTTCCCCGGAATATCCTCTTCTTTGAAGCATATAAATAGGATATGAACCAAAATCTTTTGCCAATTCGAGATTACCGGCATATTCGAAGTCAAATTCCTCATGTCCAAAAGCGATTAATGCGGCAACAGTCTCAGATACAAAAACTGACCCTGGCAAAACGATCGGTTCGATCCTTGCAGCTTGGTTTACATGACGCCCGAAAAAATTTCTTTTTTTCAATATTGGATCAAACTCTTCATAAACGGGGCCCGCATGCATAGATATTCTCACTTCCATATCTCCATCTATTAAAAACTCAGACCAATCTTTTTTATTGAAATAATCTCTTATATCCAAAGCGAGTTTCAAAGCGTCATCAGTAGACTCGAAAACCGCAAAAAAACTATCGCCCCAAGTATTTAGAAAGACCGGGCGGTTCGAAAGCTTATCTATCAATCTCGCAATTCCTCCGTGAAAAGCTTCCACAAACTCTCCTGTTTTTGCTTCGATAAGACCAGTAAATGCTTTTACATCGGCAAAAAGCATAATTTTAACTGAACGAAAAGAAATTGAAGGATCTCCAAAAGTGGGAATTAAATGGGGACGCGTTTCTCCTGAATGAAAACGCACTGGCTCCGGTTCACCGGCAATGTCCAGAATTTCCACCGGATCAATAATTTCAGGCTCATTAAATTCAGATCGCCATGCATCCACAAGTTCGCCTGTACCACCAGTCGAACCAGGTTGACCGTCCCAAATAACAAGGAGGTTCGGATCTTCATCAAGACCTCGACCACGCATCGCGGCAAAGCCGAGCATCACTTGATTACAAAAAGTAAAAAGAGAATCATCTCCATAATACCCCTCACTCGTTACATAGTGAACTGATGTAGCGTGATCTAAAACTTTCTCGAATCTTGCAACCCAATTACCTCCAGCTCTTCGCACGCTTGTTTCGATAAATTCATCCTTTGCGAATGGAAGGAACACATGGGTTTCACCACCACGTTCAGCCATTGCTTCCAAAAATAGAATGTCTGTCCCGCAAGCTGCGGAACTGTAGCCACAACGGGCTCCCAATCTCTCCAAGGCTTGATCAATTTTTTCTTTGGCAATTGATTCAGCCTCAGGAGGGAACCTTTTGGATCGTCCCGGGTTATCAATAACATGCCCTGAACAAGCCACGATCCCAAGCAATGGAAAAGCCTCTTCCATTCGTTCACGAATTGACTCGTCTTCGAACATCCCGGCGATTTGTAGTGCCTGTTTACGCGTACTTGCAATAGATGATGGCTGGGCATCTTCACGTTTAAAAGCCGATTCATAACTTTCACACGCGGCTTCCACCTGTCCAAGAATTAAAGAGGCTTCAGCTTCGGTTGCTGCGATCCAATAAGAATCCCTTCCCTTATTTCGTAATTGAAGACAAATCTCACGGGCCTTTTTAGCATATTCATTGGCTTCCTCGAAGTGATGAAACATGAAATGCATAAAAGCCACATTGATGCATGGATAATACTGTTTTTCCAAGTCATCGACCTTGCCGCTACTTTTTTGAATTTGAGCATTGTAGGCTTCTTCGTAACGTGCAATTGCCAGGTCAGCATACCTAAACTTACTCTCTTCAGTCGTCGAATACTCGCATAGATCTTTGTAAGCACTGGCAAGAAGGCTTTGCGTTTCGACATCTCGACCACCGCAAGCTACTAACTCTTCCAGTAGATGAGTTGCCAATTTAGGAGAACCCGCCTTGCATAAGGCATGAGCACCACGTTGGCTTAACTCTTGATGATTTTTATGCCTTTCCAAGCCGGCACGAGCCACATCATGGGCGAGAAGAAATTCTCCAACCTCAATCATGCGATTGCATAGTTTGAGGTACAATTCGGCACTTCCTCTTTCCTGATCGAAGAGCCGCCATTCACGTCGCAGACTGACTGCGTTTCTCTTAGAGAGTTGAGACATACTTAAAAGCTAACAATCTCAACACATGGTTGACGAGAAAAATTAGAAAATCCCCTTCAGGGGAAGGTGTTACATTTTTTCGTATCGCGTACGAAGCATTTGGGTGAAAGCCGCTACTTTCCTAGCTTCTCTTTTTTTATCAGAGGGCTTCTTGAAGTAACGCTTAGCTCGCACATCCCGGATAACACCTTCGCGGTCAAGACGCTTCTTCATCCGGCGGATGGCACGATCCATGGGTTCACCCTTACGTAATTTGATTTCAATCGTCATAAATTAAACTAAAATATCACTCTATATGAATCGGTCAAGTATGAATAAATTATCCTTGGCGCCTACCATATTTTCGCTCTGGCGGTAGTTCTGGCTCGGAAATTTTAACTCGAGCAGCTCGAACAGATTCTTTCGATCGCCATTCTTTAAAAGCCTGTACGGTTATTTTCATTCGAAATCGATCATCTGCTTCCGCAACTAATCCGGCATCTTCACCATTACCTGCAATTCCTAGACGGATTAGTGCACCGCCAAATCCTTTTTCTCCGAGTGCAAACAATTCTTTGGCAAAAATTAATGCATCTTGATGATCCGGATCGATGAGCCATGTAACTTCCTCAACCCATTTTGAAAGGGCTTGATCAATTGGTAAAACAGTATTCGCATTTGTACGCACCTCGCCATCCCGATTAGATGCCACACCCTCTACCACCATGATTGCCCCTTCTTCCAGTTTCATTCCATACTGCTCATAAGCTTCCGGAAACATGGGGAAGGAGAAATCTTTCTCTTTAGCAAGCAAAGTAAAGCGAGCCCATGGCTTCGCATCTTTCTTGGTGTACCTTTTTTCAATTTCAGATACTACGCCACAAAGACGAAAGGCTTGTTTACCCTGCAAATTATCTAAATCTTTTTGCTCAATGGTATCAAAGAGTGGTCCAAGTCCACCAAGGGTATCAATGGGGTGACCTGACAAAAAGAAACCAAGAAGTTCTTTTTCCAGCTTAAGTTTTTCCAACTCTTCCATCTCTGGAACATCTGGTAATGATTGAGCAGGAGAAAAATCATCGATTGCTTCGGAAATATTATCATCACTTCCTCCTATTAAATCAAAAAGGTTTGATTGACCTGCCTCTCGGTCCTTGCGTCGCAGTTGGGCTTCTCCCATCGCCCTATCCAAGTCTGCAAGCAGTGCAGCACGATTACCTTCAAGTGCATCAAAACCTCCGGACTTAACCAAGCATTCGAGAACACGCTTGTTCACCGATTTGCCATCCACTCTTTCGACCAGATCGGTGAAACTTCTGAAAGGACCATTTTGGGTTCTCTCCTCTACGATAATTTTTCCAGCCACATCACCCACTCCCTTGACAGCGGAAAGGCCAAAGCGAATGGAACTGAGATTATCATTATCTGATTTCAGCGGAGTAAAATTCTCACCCGACTCATTGACATCAGGCCCCAGTACGGAGATCCCCATCTCTGCACACTCGCTTATGAAATGAGAAAGCTTATCTGAATTCCCCAGCTCACATGCAAGAACCCCAGCCATAAAATCGACTGGATGGTTCGCTTTCAGATAAGCAGTCTGATAACTGATAATTCCGTAAGCCGCTGAATGAGATTTATTAAATCCATAACCCGCAAACTTTTCTAAAATGTCGAAGATTTCATTGGCTTTTTTAGCTTCGATTTCATTGGTCTCCTTTGCACCCTGAACAAAAATCTTTCGTTGCTTAGCCATCTCCTCAGGTTTTTTCTTACCCATTGCCCTTCTTAGAATATCAGCCCCCCCAAGTGTATATCCGGCAATCCTTCGGGCTGCTTCCATTACCTGTTCCTGATATACCATAACGCCATAGGTTTCAGCACAGACATCCTCCAGCAAAGGATGGGGAAACTTGATGGTAGAGGGGTCTTCCTTCCCCTTGATATAATCTGGAATCCACTCCATGGGTCCTGGGCGATAGAGTGCAATCAGTGCAATAATCTCGTCCACATTTGAAATTGTCATTTGCCGGCACAACCGGCGCATTCCATCTGATTCCAATTGGAAAACACCAATTGTACGAGCCTCGTTTAAGAGTTTAAAAGTTGGATTGTCGTCAAGCGGTGCCGCTGTAACCCTAAATTCAGACAATCCGTTTTTCCTTCTTATATGGTTTTCAGCTTCCGAAATAACAGTAAGAGTTTTCAGTCCCAAAAAGTCCATCTTGAGTAGTCCCAACTCCTCAACTGGATCTTTGGGGTATTGAGTGGTAAGGATACCGTCCTGCGTGGTAAGGGGAACTAATTCTTTGAGAGGCCTGTCCGCAATAATTACTCCTGCAGCATGAGTTCCCACATTGCGGACCATACCTTCGATCACTTTTCCTGTATCGATAATCTGTTTTGCAATCGGATTATTTTCATACTCCTTCTTAAATTCCGGACTCTTCTCGATCGCATCGTCCAAGGAAATATTAAGGTCATCTGGAACCATCTTGGCCAACTTATCCGCTTCAGCATATGGTAAATCACGAACACGGGCCACA
>CACFTI010000024.1:0-22500 GCA_902569115.1 uncultured Verrucomicrobiota bacterium
CGACTGGGGTAACTGCGTACGAGAACTCCTCATTTATCGCAAATTTTGATGAAATTTTCAACGAGCTTCAAGTAAGTATGAGCATTGGCGGTGCATCGGTAAGCCCCGCCAGTGGAACCTACTCTGCGGCCAGCTTGATCCCGGTTCAGGCTAGTCCATTAACTGGTTATGAATTTTTTAAATGGAATGATCCTGCTGGCGTGCTCCTAAATCCATATGAAGCCCAAACCGATGCTAATCTAAGTATGGCAAGTGGATTTGTAATGATCGAAGCTCTTTTTAAAAAGAAAACTTACCAAGTCGAACTCACGGAAGGAATCGGGGGAAATATTGTTTTCGATACCCCAAATGGTCCGTGGGAGTACCTATCCAATTATAAATTAAGTGCCATTGCCCAACCCGGTTATGTTTTCAGCACTTGGAGTGGAAATGATTTTTCAAAAAATTCACTGGTTAATGGGGCTACCGATTCAAATAACAGCCTCATTGTCACCGGTGATGTAAATCTAACCGCAACCTTTGATGAGAAAATTTACCAAGTTATGGTTAACACCACCACAGGCGGCGAGGTTTCTGGAAGCGGAACATACTCAATAAGTAATCCACCATCTATTGAAGCACAGCCATCCACAGGATGGGAGTTTTCCCACTGGGAGGGAAATGAGACATATTTGACTCAACTCGCATCGGATACTTCGCCTGTAAACCCGGTCAATCTTATTGGTGCTCCAGCAAGTATGACATACTATGCTAAATTTCGAAAAATTACTCGTTTGGTTGATATTGTAGCGATTGGCGGAGGTACGATTAACGGCCAGCAAAACCTCAATATGGAGTTTCCCAGCGGAACTGATATTTCCCTGATTGCCGCTCCCGCAGATGGCTGGCGTTTTGATAGATGGTACGATCTCGATACGGATACACCCCATTCCCCGACACTTTCCATTAGCCCTGATCAAGACCTTAGCTTCAGTGCACTCTTTCTACCCAAGACCTACAATTTGTCTCTTGTCACCACATCCAATGGCTCTGCATCGGGAGGGGGAACCTTTGAATATGATTCAGCAATCAATATTAATGCAACGCCAAACACGGGCTTTGAATTTGCTGGCTGGGAAGGCGGTGGTGAATTCATTAACAATTCGAACAATCAGGATGCAGTTGTGACGATTCCGGACCAAAATTTAACCCTGACAGCCAATTTTGTAGCCTCGCAACTCAATATCAATGTCGTGACTGATGGATCGGGTCAAATCACTGGAGAAGGAACTTACAATTACGGAGAAACCATTTCCCTCGAAGCGACTCCAGCCAGTGGAAATATTTTTGAAAAGTGGGAGTGGTCAGACCAAGATGGAAACCAGATGCGCAGTTCCGAGAACCCACTTTCACTTGTCCTGAATGACAACCTTTCGATAACGGCCTATTTCATTACCACGCCAGAAAATCACATTGAGTACCAGTTACTGTCTTCTCCGGTCAATGCAGGTATTGTATTTGATGATCCCTCGCTCAGGTTTTGGGATGCTGAAGCAGCAATATGGGAGCGAACCCTCCTTGCCGCGGCAAACCCGGGTTATTCCTTTTTAGGCTGGTCCAGTACCTCCGGTCTCACCTTTAGTCCCAGTGCCCTCAGCTCTCTTACAATCTCCAGACCAACAAGTGGTTCTTCCGTCACAGCTAATTTCTCAACAAATTCTTATAATCTTAAAACCCAGCACGAAAGTAATGATGGCTCGGTGAATTCCTCTGAAGGAAACTTCTCCCATGGTGAAATGGTATCCCTAACTGCGACCCCTTCTTTAAACAAAGATTTTTCTCACTGGGAAACAATCAAATCCAATGATTATACGGTTACGATGGGACAATCATCGATTTTTGGAAGTTTACCCAAGATTTTAATCGATGGTAGGGAAAGCCCAAGCCTAAACCTCGTTCGTGGTTATACTTATGAATTCGATGTACAACTCGAAGAAGACAATCCCTTTTATATAAGCACAAGTGAATATAATGATGATACCTTTGCGGATGAATATTTGGACGGCGTCACTAATTCGAGAATTACAAATGGAGTGCTTACTTTTAGTGTGCCCATCAATGCACCGAATCAATTGTACTACCACTCGGTAAAATACTCCTATTCAGGCAATTTAATTCGAGTCCTAACGAAATCGGATTCGCATGTCTTACCCCATCCAAACGATCCGGAAATTCAAGTAGCAATAGACCACGATATTAAGCTGAAAGCGGTCTTTAAAGACGAAGAACACAAGCTCTCGATTACTTCAAACAACGGGGGCTCAGTCAACTTCTCGGAAGGAATCTTCCCGGATGGCGCAACGGTAAGCGTGACAGCTACCCCCGATAGTCATTATAATTTTGTTCGGTGGGAAGGAAACGACGCCATTAACGGCGTTACCAACCCCTTTATCTCCATAACCATGACAGAAGATGAAAACATCAGGGCAGTTTTTGCCCCTGTTCTTTATCCTCTAAGTGTTTCCACTGATCCCGCTCTATCCGGGGTAATTGAAACCACGAATAATCAATTCGAATTTCCCTATGGCACCGAGGTGGAAATAACCTTATATCCGAAATCGAACTACACATTTACCAACTGGTCAGGAAAAGTTACCAATCCAAACGCCAAAACAACGACTGTGCTTATCGAATCAGCAACAGAGATTGTGGCAAACCTGACGCAGGCACCGGTTGACCTTGCTATTAATCCGGTAACCTTATCTGTCACTGGCATGCCGATGGAGGATCCAAATGCAGGAGGTACTATCGAAGTTCCTGATAATGCGAAAGTCGGACAGCAGGTGTTACTACAAGCCGTGGCCAATGAAGGCTTTTACTTTACCGGATGGTACAACCAGGAAGGAAAACAGCTTTCCTCTGCCCATTCAACTTACTTAACTTTCTCTGCAGATACATCCATTTCAGCTATTTTTAATCAGAAAAGTGTATCGGTCAAAATTGCAGTTAAAGATTCTACGACTGGAAAATTCATTCTGGACGAAGGCGAAAACTCGTATACCGAGCTGAGTATTCCAGTTCCACTTGGAGAAAAAATGGTGATTCATTCCCTGGCTGCACTTGGATATGAATTTATGAAATGGACTATTTTTGGCTCAGGGATCAGAACTTCCGGGGATAAGACCCTGGAAGTTGATGCCACAACAGACCTTGAAGTTGAGGTACAATACAGGCAGCTCATACCGAAACTTTCCATAGTAGTAACTCCTGAAACATCCGGTTTTATCCCTATCGGAAGTGGTGAAAAGAACCAGAACGGGTCTCATATTATCATGGCACAGCCATTAAATGGCTATAAATTTGACCGCTGGGAAGGGGAAGGTATTGAGAATCATAGAAACCCGACCACTGTAATTGAATTTAATGTCGATTCTTCCATTGAAGCAATTTTCAAGAAAATTGATGTTGAGTATCCAATTTCCAGTTCTTCTGCAATTTCTTCTCTCGAAGACTGGATTGAGACCAGATGGTTTGGAAATTATTTCTGGAATAGTTCTATGGGTAACTGGATGTATCACGAATCCCTTGGATGGACCTATTTTTACAAACAGGCACAAAGCATCAATCAGTATAACACATGGCTTTGGATAAATGACTGGGAAGACTGGATATGGATTAGTGAGAACTTTGCGATTGATGGAGGAACCTATGTGTACTCCTCCAATGAGGGTTGGCTATTCCTTGATTTCGTGAACCAAATTAAATTTTCCTACATCAGTGCTCAGTGGGAGCAAATGTAGTAGAATACTGCCTGCCATTATTAACTACAACCACACACAAAGAGTTAATTAAAAAGTTCTTTTGCCAAACAATTCGACCACTTTGATCCAATGTTGGTATTTGATATCGACTCGATGTACGCTAAACGCGAAGCATATTAGCACTAAATTGCATGAGTTATCATATCCCAAAAACTAAGCCAAAATATAGGTCTAGTAGGAACAGAGTTTAGATGAAACCTAGTTTAATAAAGCTAATTCATCTATCTTTTGAACACCAATAAGGTGCAAAGATTTAGTGAATGAAAATGCTTTAGAAAAAGATTACTCGAACGGATTGATACTTTCAATAAAGGCTTCAATACCGCCTGATGCTTCGCGCTCCAAAATCAATCCGGAAGATGCACTTAGAGATTCATGGTCTCGTACTGCATCATCCGTATATCTCCAACCGCCTCCGGATACAATAACTTGTGGTTTACCAGTGTAAGAACTCCCATTAGTTGTAACTGCTATAGTTGAACCATTCGCAGATATAGTTCCCTCGGCCGATACACCAGTAGTTCCTCCGATGCAGTAGAATTCAGCTTGCTTGCTGTAGCCAGAGCCAATTGAACCGATTGCCCAAGTGCGAGTACCTTCAGAACTCAGAAAATTTACATCCCGCTGAAGATTTAAGACCACATAGCCACTTGCACTTGCAACAATCTCATGAGTCCCGTTGATTTTTGAGAGGACGAGTGAACCGTTTCCGGAGGAAATTTCAGCTCCGGTGCTGGCATTGGCCTCGCTCGTGCCACCATCGTAGAGAAGGTAGCCGTTTACATTGGAAATTGTTATAGAAAAACCTTGAAGATCGGAAATTCCACCACTGATCGAAACTTTCGTGTAGTTAGAATCATTACCAGTAATTCCACTCGTGCCTCCAGTTGCATCGCAACTCTCTAAATTTGTAACATTTCCTGAACCAATAAAAAAATCATTTGCATTCATGGTAGTTGCAGTTGAACCTCCTTCAATAGGTCGCCGCGTTCCAATAACATGCATACTGGTCACAGCACTATTTTCACCGGTTTTATACCAGAAACGCTTCCATTGTGATCCATCTAAAAATGTAATAGTGTCACCATCAGCATCGGTTGCACCAGGTCTAAACTGCCCAGTTCCGGTACCAATAGCCGTTGATGGGATTAACTCACACAATTTCATTTCAGTACCATATGGATTATTCAAAATTGAGAATTGACCGGTAGGAGGAAGACATAAATTAGCATTACTCGTTTCGATGAGGCCTTCACTTGTCATAGTGACTGCACCGGAAGTTCTTTTGGCAACCAGGAATGCCTCATCAGGATAAAGAACAAGGTTGTTATCAGGCTTAAACTGGGGGTCGGTGACAGACCTCCATCCTCTTGCTATTCCATTGGACTCATGGGCAGGCACATGAAAAAAGTTGTATCTCTCGTAGCCAGAACCGTTTGAAAGATAAATCCAATCGGTAGCAGTGGAAGTGCTGAATTCGTCAAAACCCCATGACCAGTTGGTTGGTAGGTCGGCAGTATCGATTCCAAAAATAGTTCCAAGGGTGGGTGCACGGACCACTTCGACCGTGGTGCCAGCGGTAAATACTGACTCGATTGTTTCGCCTGTTTCGAGCCGGGCATCATCTAAGTTAAGTCTGGAACGATTATTATCTGTGATCAGGAAAACACGGCCATAGTTTGGACTGCTAACATCAGAAATTTTTACAAGATGTGGACCGCCGACGATCGATACTTTTGGTGGATTGCTTGAGTCATAGCCTGAGCCTCCGCTGTTGACGGTTATTGAAGTTATTTTACCAGCAGAATTAACAACTGCGGAAACGGAGGCAGTTTCGCCATTTCCGATAGGAGCATCAACCAAAAGATCGGGGGCACCACCATCAAAACCCGGGTCGTACCCGTTATCAGATGAGAATGCACCGAAATAAGTAGGAGCGGGAACGGAGGCTACTGAATTAGAAGAAATTACAGGAGTTCCAATTTTAGGAAGAAGAAAATTTGGGTCGAAAACCCCATCTGCAGCGAAAGGATAAACTAAACTCTCGGAGGAATTTTCATCGATTGAAAAAGAAATCGATTTCGTTGTGTTGTCTGAACTCTGTACAACTCCACTGTATGCAATATCACCAGACAAACCCGTACTCAGTACTCGATAAGTGGGAGCGGTAGTATTACCCTCCGGAATCGTCACCTGTGTGGAACCTCCATATCCAGCACTGTGATTAGATGCCCATAAAGAATGGAATAATAAATACGAAAAGAGGAAAACAAACTTAAGATTTTTCATGGGCTTTACTTTCTTACACAGGCGTTAGCAAAATATTAGTAAATATTACATGGCAAAGGTAGGTTTTTTCAAAGAAAATATCACAATTCTTATTAAAAATATTCATTTGAGGGCTTTTTCAGCTACTTTACTCATCTATTTCCCTTCTTCAGCAGTTTAAAAAAGATATAAAACAAACATAAAAAATTGGGAATCCACCATCCTATCCACCCATAATCAGTCATTGCCAACAAATTTTGTCCAATGGATCCGATAACGAAATAACCAGCACAGATTACAATGCCCACGATCAGGCCTAAGGATGGATCATTTTTACCAAATCTTGTGGCTGTAGGAATTAAACACAGACAGATAAACAGGGGAGAAAACCCAAGTGCAATATTTTTGCCTATAATGTCACGAGCTTTTTTGCTTTGATTACCCAATACAGGGTTTATCGCTATTTGATATAGTCTGGCAAAACCCATCCTTTTGATACTTTCTGATTGGCCCGAAGATACATTGAAAACGAGAGGTTCTTTGAGTTTTTTTATTTTTACAAAAATGGATTCTGCACCCGAAAAGAAATCCTCCCCGCGGTATGAGGGTTCGAGATCAATATCGAATAAATGGAAGAAAATCTTACCTAACTCTTCTTCTCTTTCAACTCTAGCCATCCCTGCATTAATAACTGCTAAAACTTGTTGTTTAGAGTTGTGCAGGCACATGCGTATGTCCCTCCAGTTACCCTTTTCCATATCCATAGCTGAAACTGTTATCATGGATATCTCCTCACTTGGTAATCCTGCCAGCGAACCTAAGGAATCTTTTCCTGAAAACCCCTCATCGGTTGCGGTTGAAAATGAAATCTCTCCTTCCTGTGCCATTAGTTTAGAAAGATTACTCCATGCAAGATTATGACGAAAATCATCAAATTTCTTTCGATTAACCGGCCCCCACTGAAGAGATGCATATAAAACTAAAATACACAAGGGGGCAGAAAAACTCAGAATTGGTAGAGATAACCTCCGGGAACTTATCCCGAGGGATTTCAACGCATCAATTTCTCTGAAATTTGCCCACTTTGCTAACACCCAAGAAAGTGCCAGGGAGAAACCGAAAGGAATAGACATCGATAATACATATGGAAGAAGCAAGCCAATCAGCTTACAAAATGATAGTGGAGAATGCTCCAGTGCGATGAGAAGTGATTCCTCATATTTGGTTAAATTTCCAAATATCAGAATACAGGTTAAACCGATCACACACATCAAGGTGGAGGTAAACAACTCCCTAATTGTGTGTAGAAATACTATATTGGGCCGCCTCAAACTGTATTTTCAATTTGTGCTGAAATCTTCAGCAAATCCTCAGGTAAATCGACCCCAATAGTATCCTCTGCCACGATTGATACTTTTATTGAATGGCCCATTTCCAGTGCCCTTAGTTGTTCAAGCTTCTCTACCTTCTCTAACTTGCCTGGAGTTGAATTTGAAAATTCTCTGAGAAAATTTTGTTCGTATCCATACATTCCCAGGTGCTTGAGCGGAGTAGGATCGAGTTCAGAGAAGTCATCACCAAGCCTACTATCCCGGACATAAGGAATAGGTAATCGAGAGAAATAAAGAGCACAACTTTTCTGGTTCAAGACTACTTTTACTTTGTTGGGATCTTGATAATCTTGAAAATTATGAAAGGGAGTAGCCAGGGTCGCCATGGGACTGTATGAATCTTGAAGGGCAGCTACCAGGGACATTATGTGCTCTCTTTGAACCATGGGCTCGTCAGCCTGCACATTTAAAATAAATTTCCCTCCCAAAGTTTCATTAGCAAAGGCTATACGATCAGTACCAGAGGAAAGGTGAGGATCTGTAAGAATCACCTGATGTCCATCATCACGGACAACATTGCCGATTTTTTCTCCGTCCACAGCAAAAATCACCTCGAACTCAGGAACTTCTCTTTTCAAATTTCGTGCCGTGTGAAGAATAAGAGGAATACCCTTTACCGGTGCCAATAGCTTCTCAGGGAATCGATGAGATGCAAGCCTTGCGGGTACAATAATACTTGGAAGTGTGGACATAACTAGGATTTACCGATATTGGTAAAATTTCTGTGGTTGTCGCAAGCTTTTCGTGTGAATATAGTGAAATGTTATGCTAACTTCCGAAAATACAAAGGAAAACTTGAAAGATCCCCGGTTTCAGATCCCAGACAATCAGGGGCGATTTGGTCCTTACGGTGGATCTTTCGTACCAGAAACGCTGTGCTATCCCCTACAGGAACTTAATGAAGCATATGAAGCCGCAAAAGCAGATCCTTCATTCCAAGCTGAACTTAATCGACTTTTAAAAGAATTTGCAGGTAGACCCACTGAACTTTACCATGCGGAGCGATTAAGCAATAAAATTGGTGGGGCCCAGATTTTTCTCAAAAGAGAAGATCTCCTACATACAGGAGCCCATAAAATTAATAATGCGTTGGGACAGGCCCTCCTTGCCAAACGGATGGGGAAAAAAAGGATCATTGCAGAGACAGGTGCCGGTCAGCATGGTATTGCCACAGCTTCCGTATGTGCAAGGTTTGGCTTAGAATGTAAAATTTACATGGGAGCAGAAGACATGAGGAGGCAGGCTCTTAATGTTTTTAAAATGCGACTAAGCGGAGCTGAAGTACATGGTGTTGAAACCGGAAGTAAAACCTTAAAAGAAGCCATCAATGAGGCAATGAGAGATTGGGTTACCCATGTAAGAACTACCCATTATATTCTGGGATCAGCACTCGGAGCACACCCCTACCCTCTAATGGTCAGAGACTTCCACAGAATAATAGGGAGAGAAACAAAAAAACAATTCAGGGATAAAACGGGGCAACTTCCCAATGAATTGATTGCCTGTGTGGGCGGCGGAAGCAATGCGATCGGCTTTTTCTTTGACTTTCTGGATGAATCCGGTGTTCAGCTAACAGGAGTGGAAGCAGGTGGGCGCTCGTTAAAGGAAGGTGAACATGCTGCAAGGTTTGAGGGGGGTAAGCTAGGAATTCTTCAAGGCTGCAAGACATGGATTCTGCAAAATAGTGATGGGCAGATCAACCCGACTCATTCCGTTTCTGCAGGACTCGACTACGCGGCTATTGGTCCAGAACATGCCTACTACAGGGATAAAAATAGAATAGATTTTGGATGGGCAAGCGATGAACAGGCATTGGAAGCCTTCAAAACTCTTTCCGCGGAGGAGGGAATTCTGCCTGCCCTGGAAACCTCACATGGTTTGGCCTATGCTTTCGAACGTGCAGCTCAATTGGATAAAGACCAAATAATTTGTGTAAACCTCAGTGGTCGTGGAGACAAAGATGCCATGGAAGCTGCCAGAATTATGGGAGTAGAAGGGCTACCCAAAATGTCATTTGGATGAGAAGTATGACTGGCTTCGGCCGTGCCAGAATCCAAATTGATTCCCTTTCTGTTAGCATTGAATTATCTTCTGTAAACAAAAGAAATATCGAAGTCGTGCTTCAAGGGCCCAGGGAATGGCAAACTTTTGAAATACAGGCTTCTAAAATCATTTCTGAAGAAATTGAGCGTGGAAGGGTCAGGGTAAGCATTTCAGCTCAGAATAGTGACAGTTACTCGAATCAAAGCATAGATTTTTCTACAGTTGAAAAGGATGCAAAATCGCTGCTGTCCACCATGGAAAAGCTGGGCCAAGAGGAAAAAATCAGCACTTTTTCCATTATTGAATTATACAAGATAAAACAACTGCAAGACACTTCGCTACCCTCTTTCGATACAGTTACCACTGATCTTCAAAAGGCCATGAAAGACGCTCTTCATGAACTGATAGAGATGAAAAAAATCGAAGGGGCAAAGCTTTTGGAAGATATGACCGATCGAGTCATTTCCCTTCGCAAGTACTCGAAGGGTATAAAGGAACAGGCAAGTGACATGCCTAAACTTTGGAAAAATCGGTTAATTCAAAGGTTAAAGCAAAATGATCTTGATTTAGATCTTGATGACGAGAGAGTTCTCAAAGAAATGAGTATCTTTTCAGAAAAGTGCGATATTTCAGAGGAAATCACCAGAATTGACAGCCATTTGATTCAATTAAACAATACTCTTACATCGCATGGTAGTATTGGTAGGAAAATTGAATTCCTACTGCAGGAAGTTGGACGTGAACTCAATACAATCTGTTCAAAATCAACAGAATCAGAATGTACTAACATAGCCTTGAATGCAAAAGCTGAAGTGGAAAAACTTCGAGAGCAAGCAATGAATGTAGAGTGATCTAGTTTTTTATTTTTGTAAATTGACCGCCTGCCCACCTTCTTCAACCTTTTGGTTTTTAAGATCCCAAAAAGACCAAAAGAAATAGTAACTGGCACCCAAGAAAATTCCTGAGTCCGCTACATTAAAGATTGGGTAATCATAACCCACGATTGGAATATAAACATCTATAAAATCGACCACTTCAGCTGGATCACGAAAAATCCGATCGGTTAAATTACCTGCGATACCACCGCAAATACTGCCAAAAATGAACTGTTGGGGAATTGATTTTATTTCTAGTTGATTTCGAAAAAGAAAAATTGTCAGCAATGCCGCCGTAGCTAGGACAGTAAGGAACTCCGGATAATCGGAGAGCATACTCCAAGCAGCACCGGGATTGGTTATATAGGTGATTTCAAGAAAAGACTGAATCCCAGCAACCCCATCGACCAAGATAATTGGATTTTCCCTAAGTTCTGAAGATCGGGCAACCACCCAGCTTTTCGTAAAGAAATCGAGAAAGTAAATTATCAAAAAAACACTCCAAAACCTCTTATAAATCGACATCTAAAACTTATACAGAATTATTCTTCAGTACCCAATGTAGAATCTGCAAGAGTAGCAAAAGCACCTGTAGTGCTACCACCCTCGCGAATTTTTCTCTTTTCGTATAGATCCTGACCTTCTAATGAAAATCGAGTGAATGGCACCGCCTTGAGACGATTTTTCTTAATTGGTTTTTGTGTTTCCTGGCATACTCCAAAGCTTCCATCAAAAATTCGGTCGATTGCTTCCTCAATTTCATACAAAGCTTCCTGCTCGTTTGCCACCATAGACAATGCCACATCACGATCAAAAGTTTCCGTTCCCGCGTCACTTGAATTCAAAGATAATTCACCCGAAGACTCTCTTGCAGATGAACCGATTGTTTCGCTCGAACGCTCACCAAGAGCACCCTTTAAAGAAGCACGAAGAGACATAAGGTCATTATAGAATGATTGCCATTCTTTGGGGACTTTCTTCGGATCCCTAATCGGCTTCGTAGCAGGTGTTATAAAACTAGATCCGAATCCTAAAATATCATCGACTGAAGCGGTAGTAAGTTTCTTTACTTTACTGGATCCCTTCTTTTCTTTTGCTTTGGGAACCTTCTCTACCTTTGAAGTTGATTCACTTTTCGACTGTTCTTTCTTCGATTCTTTTTTCTTCTTTGATAAAATGTTCCTTACATCTTCTAAGGAAAACCCCTTGCTTTCTTTTTTGGAGGAGGACTCACTAGCAACCCTATTAGAATTCTTGGAAATAATTTCGCGAACCTTCATTTCGCCATCCTTCCCCTTTTTCAACTTGTTTTTATCACCTGTTGTTTTTGGGCTTTTAGCACGACTCACTGACTTTGACTTAGTAGCAGTAGTTTTTTTGGAACTAGTTGCTTTTTTAGACTCAGGTTTAGCAGTAGGCATCTTAGTTTTCTTTGAAGAAATAGTACTGGTTTTCTTTGTTGCAGGCTTTTTTTTCGCAGTCATAGACAATTCTTTAATTATTAAATTTTATTTAGAACTTGAGCACATCGTGGAGAAACTTGACCCCAACCATCTACTTCAACTAGTTCTGGCACCCACCTCCAACTTCTTGGGCAACGGACACCAGGTGCATGATGAGCAGAAATAGTCAATTCGGAGTTTGCTTCACTTGATTTCACAATTACTGAAGAAACGATAAATAATTCGGCTAGTTGATCTTGCCGTCTATCCAAGACCTCAAACCAATCGTCTTGATTAGAACAAGTTATAACTAACTCTGCTTCCAATGATTGCCCAATTTCCTTAGATGACCGTAAAGATTCTATAGCTTCATTGATTTTAGATTCCTTAAGATTCAATAATTTCTCCGCGTCCTCTACTTCTAAACTTTCCTTCCATGACTGGTCTGATTCTGGCCATTTTTGAAGTATAAGGAAATCATTGCTAAGTTTCTGCTTCGCCTTGTGGAAGGACCAAGCCTCATCAGCAGTGAAAGGAAGGATTGGACCGATAAGGGAGACAAAAGTTTCAAAAATCTTAAAAATTGCCGTTTGGGTTGATCTCCTTTTAGGGTCGTCTCGGTGCAATGTATACAAGCGGTCTTTTATAATGTCGTGGTAAGTGGATGATAGCACTCCTGAACAAAACCGGTTTATGAGCTGTACGGCTCTATGAAGTTCATAAGATTCCAACGCATCGGTTAACTCAGTCGCAAGGTCAGCAGTCTTGGATAATGCCCACCTATCAATCATATCTAATTTATCTAAAGGTAAGCAATGATCTGTCTCGTTAAAATCACTTAAGTTTCCAAGTTGGAAACGAATTGTATTCCGTAGAGTACGGTATGAACGAACAACTTGATCTAAAATTTCTTCGGAAAGAGGAATGTCTCTTCTAAAGTCCTCTGAACAAACCCATAAACGAAGCACATCTGCTCCATATTTGGTAACATATGAATCAGCAGTTTGTGGTTTTCCATCACTTTTGGAAATTTTTCGTCCATCTCCATCTACCACAAATCCGTGTGTTAAGATTCGCTTGTAAGGAGCAGATCCATATGAGGTCATGCTTGTCCAAAGCGAACTTTGAAACCATCCTCTATGCTGATCGCTCCCCTCTAAATATAAATCTGCAGGCCAATTGAGGCCCTCTTCTTTGCGAAGCACGGATCGATGACTACACCCAGAATCAATCCATACATCTAAAGTATCTTTTCCCTTAGTTAATTTCTTACTTTTCCAGTCATCATCCAATTCAAATCCCTCAAGTAAGGATTTCTCATCAGAAGAGAACCATAAATCTGAACCATGATGCTCAACCTTAGAGGCTAGAAAACGAATAAGCTTTGCATCTAGCAAAGGATTTCCCTCCTCGTCGAAAAAGACTGGAATAGGTACTCCCCAAGAGCGCTGCCTTGAAATACACCAATCGGGCCTAGATTCGAGAAAACCTTTTATCCTATTTGCACCCCAGTCGGGAGTAAAATCAACATCCTGCAGTTTATCTATACAGTTTTTTCTTAGCTCATCTTTATCCAGGGAAACAAACCACTGATCCATCGCCCGAAAAACAACCGGCGTCTTACTCCTCCAGCAGTGTGGGTACTGGTGATGATGGTTTTCCTTGGCAAGCAGCCGGTTCTCTCTCTCGAGAATTTCTAGAACTTTTTGATTGGCTACGCATCCAGTAGACTTTTCCAAAACTGAAACACCGACCAACTCATCGGGCATTGAATCATCATGGATATAGCAACCATTATCATCGATTGGACAGTAAACATCCAACCCGTGCTGCAACCCTGTTAGATAATCATCCAAGCCATGACCAGGAGCAATATGAACACAACCCGTACCGGAATCCATCGTAACATATTCTGCCTCAAGAATAGGACTTAGACGCTCGATAAAAGGATGTTGGCAATTTTGCCCTGCAAGATCACTGCCTGTGCAAGTTGCAACGACCTCAAACCCATCAAACTTACAAACCTTGGCAACACTATCCACGAGTGATTCTCCTATCCAATAAAAAATCTCTGCCACTTGAACCTTTGCGTATTTCTCTCTTGGATGAACGGCTACAGCAAGGTTAGCTGGTAAGGTCCAAGGCGTGGTCGTCCAGATGACAATGAAAGTATTCTGATCATCAGCTAACTGAAAAGGGACATAGATGGAAGGGCTAACATGATCCTTATATTCAATCTCTGCTTCTGCTAATGCGGTAGAGCATGGAATCGACCAATAAATGGGTTTTTTACTTCTGTATATAAGGTCTTTTTCAACAAAATCTGCGAATGTTCTGAGAATTTCAGCTTCGTATTCGGGATTCATTGTTCGGTATTCTTTTTCCCAATCGGCCAAGACTCCTAGACGCTTAAATTGAGATCGCTGTGTTTCAATAAAGTTTCTTGAAAATTCAGCACAAGATTCCCGAAGGCTCAAATTATCAAACTCTTGTTTTTTTTCCCGCAACTTTTTAGTAACTTTAAACTCTATGGGTAAACCATGACAATCCCACCCTGGAATATAGGGAGTGTAAAATCCCTGCGCATTTTTGAAACGCAGAATGGTGTCTTTTAAGATTTTATTTAGAGCGGTCCCAACATGCACATCCCCATTTGTGAAAGGAGGCCCATCATGCAAAACAAAGGGTTGAGCCCCTGATTTTTTTTCAAGTGTCTGTTTGTAGAGATTGGAATCTTCCCAGTGCTTTAATCTTTGTGGTTCATTCTCCACAGCATTTGCACGCATGGGGAACTCGGTTTGCGGCAAATTGAGGGTATCTTTAAGCTTCTTAGCTTGATTCATGGGAAACGACTACAAAAGTATTTGAAGGAGAGCAAGATGTTGGAATAAGAGCCCAAGTCAAGGATGGATTCAAGACTTTCGATTGTCCTTGCAATTAATATGAGCAAAGAATAGCAAACTCCCGTTCATTTGTGTACGAATTAATTGACATTTGGGGAGTAGCTCTGAGGGAAATTTCATTTCTTGGTTTTATCGCGTTTTTAGCTGGATCGACTTTAATTGGACTTTTCCTTTTGACTAAGGGTGGTGATTTTCTTTCTGACAATTGTTCAGCCTTAGCTAGAGAACTTGGTGTGCCTCCAGTCATTGTTGGCCTGACCATCGTTTCGGTGTCCACTTCAGCTCCTGAATTATTCACTTCAATATCTGCAATCAACTCTGGAGCGGGTGGCCTAGTTTTAGGGAATATCATCGGTTCAAATGTGGCTAATATCGGACTCATATTAGGTATATCACTGCTCATTAAACCAATAAGCACTTATCATGCCGTCAAACCAATGCAGTTAGTATTACTTGCAATTGCTACAATTGGCTTCAGTTCCTCCATTATCTTTAGTCAAACTCTTGCACTAGGCTTTGATGCAGGAGTTATTTTGATCGTTTTTATTCTCGGTTACCTCACCAGCCTCTGCTTTGTTGCATTGCGAAATAGAAATATTGAAACTGAGTCGAGGGAAGAAATAAAAGATGACAAACAACCGCTACTTATGCTTGCTTGTATGATTTTAACTGGTGGTTTACTGCTCTGGCTTGGATCAGAATCTCTTGTTTATGGCTCCAAAAATCTTGCTGAAATTGTTGGCATACCCAATGAATTGATTGGGTTTACCTTGATTGCGATCGGAACAAGTCTCCCCGAATTAGCCGCCTCGATTGCTTTGCTCAAAAAAGACGAGACTCACATGTTGCTGGGAAATATAATCGGTTCGAATCTTTTCAATATAGGCTTAGTTGGAGGAGTTGCGGGTATTCTCGGACCAATACTTTGCGAAACTCCTCATCCTTGGCTCGACCACCTATCCATGCTTCTTTTCACAGTCCTGCTAATTGTTTGGATGTGCGGAAAAGATCTAACAAGAAAACATGGAATAATGCTTCTTATCCTATACGGCTTCACATCCGCAACCACATGGGTCGCAAATAGCTAAAAGCTAGTTATTTTCTCCGACTTGGAATCTCAAAAAAGTACCAACGGATAAGTCCGATCCAACTTCAGCAGAAGTTTTAGCAAGAAGTTCTTTAACCGAAGAATCAGGATCTTTAACAAAAGGCTGTTCAACAAGACAAGATGCTGCAAAGTATTTCTCTAGTTTTCCTGCTACAATTTTTTCAATCGCTTGTGGGGGTTTACCCTCTGCCTGAGCCATTGCAATATCTTTCTCTTTGGAAACAAGTTCTTCTGCAATATCATCTCTAGATATGCAGACTGGGGAAGTTGCTGCAATGTGCATGCAAAGATCTTTAGCCAGAGTAATTAAACTCTCATTTGAGCTTAGATCCTCTTGGTCACTTGAAATAATAGATATCATAACGGCGACCTTAGCACCTGTATGAACATAACTTTCAACTATGCCATTTGACTCGATTTCGACAGTTTCTGAGCGTGTTATCTTGATATTTTCACCGATTTTCCCAACCTGTTCAGTTCTTTTATTTTCAAGGTCTGTGTTGGGTTCGGATAGCAAAGTTTCAGCAACCTCTTTGGAAAATTTTATGAAATCTTCATTCTTAGCAACGAAATCCGTTTCGCAATTTACTTCGACGAGAATACCTTTTTTTCGGTCAGCACTAACCGCATTGGAAATAATTCCTTCACCAGCTTCTCGGCCGGCTTTTTTTGCAGCAGAGGCAACCCCTTTCTTGCGGAGAATAGAAATTGCTTCATCCAAGTCTCCGTTGGTTTCTGCTAATGCACGCTTACAATCGATAAGACCTGCCCCGGTTTTCTCGCGCAAGTCCATTACAGCTTCTTTTGTTATATTTGACATTTCTATTTTTTGCCTAGGTGAATTATTTCTTATCAGAGTCAGAAGCAGGTTCTTCAGTCTCGGAAGGCGTTTCCTCTGCTACAGCTTTAGATTCTTTGGCAACCTCAGTCACTTTAGCCTCAGGTTCAGCGGATTCTTTAGTCTCCTCTTTACGATCATCAAAGTCATTCTCGTCATAACCTTCGGGTAAGGTAACTTCAGGCTCATCCTCTTGATCCACAAAATCTGGCTCCTGTGTTATTGGTGTAATATCCTTCCTCTTGGTAGGAGCTTCAACTCTATTTGAGGATCCTTTCTGAATCGCGTCAAGAATCACATCGACAATTATACGAATAGATTTAGCAGAATCATCATTGCCAGGAATTGGATGGGATAAAACACTAGGATCGGAATTACTATCAACTAAGGCAATAACGGGAATTTTGAGCCTATTCGCTTCGGCAACAGCAATGGCTTCGTTATGAGAATCAATTACAAAGAGAGCTCCAGGGATCCCTTGAAGGTTAAGCAATCCTTCAAAATTACGTTGCATTCTAGACATTTGTCTTTTGATAGCGGCAACTTCTTTACCATGCATTTTGTCAAGACTCCCATCTTCTTCCATCCGAAGGAAGCCCTTATATTTAGTAAGGCTTGTGGAGACTGTTTCAAAATTGGTTAAAGTACCTCCCATCCAGCGGTTCACACAGAATGGCATGCTTGTCGCAGCAGCTAATTCGCGGATAGGCTCTTCGGCCTGTCTTTTAGTCCCAACGAGTAGAATTTGTTTTCCCTGAGAGACAATCTCCTCAACTGCTTTTGAAGCGTTTTCGAGAAGATCATATGTTTTCTCTAAATCAATAATTGATATGCCATGACGGTTGTCGAAAACATAAGGCTTGGACTTGGGGTTCCATCTGCGCAATTGATGTCCGAAATGGACTCCAGCGTCCAAGAGATCTTTTACTGTAATGTTCATAGGTATTTTTTAAAGCCCACATCGAACGAACGGGGAGAAATAATTTTCTTTTTGTTAGGGTTAGATTAAGTTTGGGAGCAGGGGCAGGATTTGAACCTGCGACCTTCAGGTTATGAGCCTGACGAGCTACCAGACTGCTCCACCCTGCTACAGAGATGTGATATAATGGTTAAATTTATATTCATGGCAATATAAAAGACTTTTGAATTTGTTTTATTTCGTGCACTTCCTCAACTATGGTTCTCTGAAAAAGTAATCATGCCATCTTTAGCAAAACTCATAGACTTCTGTAACAAACGCCTATCAATCGATACAATTAAAGATTTCCATGGTTCACTCAATGGATTGCAGGTGGAAAATAATGGAAGAGTCAGCAAAGTTGGTGCTGCTGTAGATGCTGGCTTAGTACCATTTCAGATGGCTTCGAAAAAAGGTATTGATTTTCTAATCGTTCATCATGGACTTTTTTGGACACCTCCTACCCCATTTACAGGGGTTAATTATGAAAAAATCAAACACTGCATTGACCATAACCTTGCTGTTTACGCCTCACATCTACCCTTGGATTGTCATCGAGAAATTGGAAACAACGCAATTCTTGCCTCAAAGCTCCATTTATCCCCACAAGGTACATTTTTAAATTACGAAGGACACGATATCGGGCTTCTTACAAAATACACAGAAACAAGAGATGACCTAAGAGCCTCCCTCCAAAATATATTTCCTAACGGTATCATTCGCATGGAGTTTGGTCCTGAAAGACCAAAGAAGGTAGCAATCCTGACTGGTTCTGGGCAAAGTGCTTTTAGTGAAATTGAAAAGCATAAGGTAGACACATTTATAACCGGTGAACTCAAGCAAAACCATTTCAACTTAGCCCAAGAAATGAACTTAAATGTCTACACCTGCGGCCATTATGAGACTGAAACTTTTGGAGTAAAAGCTTTGGCCCAAGAAGTAGCTGAAGCATTTGATCTACCCTGCGAATTTGTCGACACGCAATGCCCCTTGTGAATCGGTAATTGCGAAACCTGAAGGTTTAATGTTTATTGGTAACTATGCTCAAGATAGGATTACTAAATGGCCCTAATCTCGATCGATTAGGCAAAAGAGAACCACAAATCTATGGTTCAACTACTCTGCCTCAAATTGAAGAGATCGTTGTAGCCAAAGCAAAATCAATGGAACTCGAAATGGATACTTACCAATCGAATCATGAAGGTTCCCTTATTGACAAAATTCATGAGTGGGCTGATGCAGGATTCAAAGGACTAATCCTTAATCCCGGTGGATTTACACACACGAGTATTGCCTTGAGGGATGCGGTAGTGGCATCTGGACTGATCACTATTGAAGTTCATTTATCAAATATTCATGCAAGGGAAGATTTTAGGCATAAATCTTTAATTTCCGGAGTATCCAAAGCTGTTATCGCAGGAATGGGGCATTGGGGGTACATCAGTGCAACGGATTATCTTTGCGAACTTCACATAAACCCATGAGCAGACTCTTTAATTATTTTCAAGGCCTTTTTCCGTTCCTGATTCTTTTAGAGAAACCCTGAGTTTTGGTCCATTCTCAGTGCCTTTCATTATTTCTAATTCATTTGTTACATTATTAAAAGAAATCACTACCTGACTAAGCCTCTCCTCTATGCCATCATATTTATAAACCACCTCTCCCAATAGCTTCAGCTGTCCGATGGACGAAAACTTCCCTTTGTTTGCTTCCATTGAGATGATGTCACCGGATGGTTGAACTAAACTTATCGTGATGGGTTCTAATGTTGCATACTTGATAGCTTTTTTTACAAGAAGTTCGTCCCATTTCTTAATCAATAGCTGGGCGTTAGCATGCCTAAGATCTAGGAAAACTTTTAAATCCTTAACTTTTAGAAAAGCTAAACCAAACTTTAGAAAACCTAATTTTGGTCTCTCAGTTGAAGTATCTTTATACTTAATTTTTAGGTATTGAAAACCTGTTTCGGATGAAAAAAACTAGATTCAAAGCCTTCAACCTTTTTTAGTGTTCTGATACTTGAATCAATACCATAAAACAAGGTTGGTATGACTAAAAGGAATGTAAACTTTATGGAAGACAATGTGAGTAACCAATAAAATTTTATGGAAGTTCAATTAAAAAACTCATTAAGTACAATTACCTAAGAAAAAATCATTGCCTTTGTCATCCGTGATGATGAAAGCAGGAAAGTCTTTAACTTCAATCCTTCGTATAGCTTCCATTCCTAAGTCATCATATTCAATGGTTTCAACTTTTTTTATGCATTTTTGGGCTAATCGTGCTGCAGAACCACCAATACTTCCGAGATAAAAACCACCATGCTTTTGGCAAGCTTGTACCACCATCTTAGATCGATTACCCTTAGCTAACATAACCATCGATCCACCTGCCTCTTGAAATTTGTTAACGAAAGCATCCATTCGACCTGCAGTTGTAGGCCCAAATGAACCGGATGCGTAGCCCTTTGGAGTCTTGGCTGGTCCAGCATAATAAATAGGAAATTCCTTAAAATAGTCAGGTAAACCTTGACCGGAATTTAATCTTTCGCGCAATCGAGAATGAGCTAGGTCACGAGCGACAATCAGTGGTCCATTTAAAGATAGTCTAGTTTTAACAGGATACTTTGTAAGCTCAGAAAGCACTGCTTTCATTCCCTGATTTAGATCAATTTCAACAACATCCTCATTTTCATTCTCCTCAATCTTTGGAAGAAATTTGGACGGATTGGTCTCAAGTTGTTCCAAAAAGACGCCATCTTTAGTAATTTTACCTAATGCTTGCCTATCCGCTGAACAACTAACTCCAATACCAATAGGAAGACTAGCACCATGCCTTGGAAGCCGAATGACCCGAACATCCAAACAAAAGTATTTCCCCCCGAACTGAGCACCAATCCCTCGGTCCTGAGTTATTTTCAGAATTTTTGCTTCGATTTCCGGACAACGGATCGCTTGGCCGGTACCATTTCCCTTAATCGGTAAGTTATCCAAGTAGCGAGCAGAAGCTAGCTTAACCGTTTTAAGATTTGCTTCAGCCGAAGTACCTCCAAGCACGATTGCCAAATGATATGGAGGACAAGCTGCCGTTCCTAGAGCAGCAATCCTCTCGTCCAGATACTCGAGCAGAAGCTCTTCTTTGAGCAAAGAGGGTGTACCCTGATGAAGAAAAGTCTTGTTCGCAGACCCCCCCCCTTTAGCCATAAACAGAAAATTATATTCATCTCCGTCTGTGTGGAACAGATCAATTTGGGCAGGAAGATTAGATTTGGTATTTTTTTCCTCGAACATGCTCAAAGGAGCAAGTTGAGAAAAGCGTAAATTATCTGAGGCATATGTACAGGCTATACCTTCAGATATTGCATCATCGTCGCCACCATTGGTCCAAACTAACCGACCTTTCTTGCCTAAAACTATTGCCGTTCCTGTGTCTTGACACATTGGAAGCACACCTTCTGCTGCTATTTGAGAATTCCTCAAAAGATCTAACGCAACAAAGCGATCGTTAGAAGAAGCTTCAAAATCATTAAGAATTGACTGGAGTTGCTTTAGATGTTCGGAGCGCAGAAAATGAGAAATGTCATGAAAAGCTTCCTTTGCTAAATCTGTCAGAGCAGATCTATCAACATGCAAAAGAGTTTCACCAGAATACTCTGAAGTACTTACAGCAGATTGTAAGTAATCAAGTTTCCTCCATTTAATATTATTAGTAAGCATTTGCCCTGCAAAGTGGTTAAAAATTCGGAGAAAGAATGACATCGGTAGCATTTCGATCGGCTACTGAACTCGAATTCGAGTCTTCGATATTAGTACTTATAGGTGGTCCAGATGTCTTCTGATTTTTAGGACGAATAGTAACTTTCAAAGGAACAATAATTTCTTTGCCATCTCTTTTGACCTTGAATTCTAAGATAGTATCAGGTTCAGCAAAAAAACTGGCATTAGCCAAATCGCCTTGTGTTTGAATCGAAACTCCTCCAACAGAAATAATAACATCTCCAATTTTGAGTTTTGACATTTTTGCCGGCGAATCATCAACAAAACCGTTTATTACAACATCAAAGGAATTTGTCTGGTTAAGTTTGCGTGAAGTTGTAATTCCAAACCAACCATACTCAACTTGACCAGATAACAATAGATCATCCCGAATCCTCTTGCATGCTTTGGCAGGAAGCAAAAAAGAAGACTGTAAATCAGGCAAAGCAGCATGCGTAATTCCTACAAATCTTCCATTTAAGTCAAAAACAGGAGCACCGACTTCACCAGGACCCAGAGCTAAACTTGAGCGGATCATCCTTGTCGGAAACAACCTCTTACCGAAAGAGTATTCATAACTCTGCATCAGCCCAAAAGTTGGTCCCACCTCGAACTCAAGGGCAAAAGTAATACCAAGAAGGAAAGATCCTGCATCAATTTTATCGGAGGAATCATTCACTCTCACATAGCTAATATTATTAGGGGGTTCGAGTAATTTAAGAAGAGACAAATTACACATCGGGTCATGACCTACTTCTTCTGCCAAGAGATACGAATCATTATATTCGATCCATACCCTATCAGCATCAGGAAGTAAACCTGTCGTCAAAACATGGCCTTCTTTACTAACAAAAAAACCACTGCCCATTTTAAGGAATCTTTTTATCTTGTCACCTGCCTTGGCAACACGTGACGCTTTAACTCTGACAACAGAATTGGATTTTTCGGAGAATATAGTTTGAATTCTAGATTCTAAACCAAGTACATTATCCTGAGAATAAACCTGACCAGAAAGAATTTGCCCGAGTAATAAAAACCCGAGACAAAAAGCTGCGGGTAAAGGCATAAGACTAGAAACTAAAGTTTGAAGTATATTCTTTCAGGTTACTATCATCTAAA
>CACFTI010000024.1:32500-38398 GCA_902569115.1 uncultured Verrucomicrobiota bacterium
GGCCATTAACACTTATTCTACGGTCTAAAGCGATTGTTCCTAAAATTACTACAGGCGGACTTAATACTGTTGCCCTGCGTTCGCCAAGCTGTGAACCCTTTCGGAAATGCCTAGATCAAACCCGGCTCTATTTAGCAGCACCAAGTGCAAACTTATCAAACAGAATAAGCCCAACTTGCTTTCGGCATGTAATTTCAAATTTTGGTGCAAAAACCCCTCCAGCTTTCGATGGAGGAGCTACTCGATACGGTATTGAATCGACTGTCTTAGATATATCATCCAAAAAGATCCAACTTCTCAGGTATGGTCCAATTGGTTTAACTGAAATCGAGGAATTCCTCGATCAACCTATTTTTAGCCATAATTTATCCGTGAAGGAAAAACTAAGATCACCAGGAACTTCGATGGTTCATTATTCACCAGTAACTCCATTAATGGTATATAAATCATTTCAAAATCTCCAATCCTCCTCGAACTTATCAAAATCGGTAATTATTCTTCCTAATAAGCTTCTTAAAATTAGAGGTAATACCAAAAATGTTATTTACCTTTCAGAAAATGGAAATAGCCAAGATATAAGTAAAAACTTATTTGCGGCTTTTCATGAAGCGGATCGTAAAAATAGTAAAGAAATCAAATGCTGTTTGCTCGATCTCAAAGATGATTTATGCCTCGCTATCAACGACCGCATAAAAAGAGCAGGTACAATTATAGATTGATGATGAAAATTCTTCTTGTTTTTGTTTCACATTATTGAAAGGTTGTTTGAGATGAATTTCCCTAAATACAAACATCTAATTATATCCTACTTTTTTATTGTATTTGTTAATGCATTGATTGCTCAGTCGCCTGCAAAGCTAAGAGACCCCGAGTTCTTGGTTGAACAATACAATCAATTAGTTGCTAAACATAATGCACTCATTGAGAAAACTCGGACCATCATACTTGAAAAGAAAAGTTCACCAACTGTTATACAAACTCCCGCTGACCCCTCCCTGCAAAACAAATTGAATGAAGCAATAACTCAAATCGAATTGCTTCAGACCGAAATAGATTCACTTAGGAGTAATCGTTCTGTCACGCCTTCAAATTCATATTTAGAAGAGACAAACGCTAGGCTGAGCAGACAATTGCTTCAAGTTAAAGCTGATGAGCAAGATTTAGCACAAAAACTCAAGGAACTTTCCTTAGAAAATAGAAGGCTCAAAAACGACAAGAAAAATAGAGATATCGAAGACAAGGGCGAATATTCAAGGATTCGTAATCTTGAACTTGCTAAATCTACCCTTGAGCGAAAATCAGATAATTTAAATGTAGAAAATAAATCTCTTTCAACTGAAAACCGGAAACTTTTGAACCTGAATGACAAACTCAAAACTGAAAATACAAATCTCGGACAAAAGCTTGCGAAAACGATGGTTGATAATGAAACATCTCAGAAAAAGCTGAAAGACTTAGAAATCATTATTAACATAAAAGATAACGAAATTGATGATTTTGAGAGACAGGAAAAGAAATTCTTGGAGGATGCTGTAAATTTAAAAAGTGAAGTTGCCAGGCTGACTGGTGTCGAAGATTTGTTAAATGACAGAATTACATACCTAGAAAATGAAAATCAAAATTTCCTTTCAAATATTAAGGAACATGAATTGGACTTCGATGCTGCTCGAGCAGAAATAGAGGATCTCAGAAATACAAATAATGAGTTAAAATTCGCATTGGCAAGAATGACTGAAAGAAAAAATTCAGCTGAAAGTTTAAAAGAAAGTTTCGCTGAAGAAGTGAACAGGCTCGAGCAAGAAAATGAGATCCTCAATGAAAACGCATCAATTATGAAAGGTGAGTTATCGGTTCTTCGCTCTGAAGTAAATTCCTTAAGCATGGAGGAATCCAGAATTTCTGAACAATTATTAGGTTTAAGAGATGCAAACGAAATGCTCTTAGCAAAGGCTAATAACTTTGAATCTGAAAATAATTCTCTCAAGGAAGCGATTGACCTCATGAGAATTGAACTTCAAAGCATGACAACTAATGAACAATCATTGATCGCCAAGGTTAGGCAAATTGATGAGGAAAACAAAGGCCTAGTCGAGCAGTCAAACGCATTAGTCAACGAAGTAGATTTCTTCAAAGACAAGGCTCGTCTAATGGAGATACAGCTTAATCAAGCAATCGGCGACGAGAAAGCGAAAAATGAAATCATCCTTTCTCTAGAGCAGGAAAACGCTAGAATTTTAAGCGACTTAGCAAACCTGAGAAACTCTCATGATGCTGAAATGGCGGCTTTGCTTGCTGAGAATAATTCCTTAAGATTAGAACTCAATGCTCTTGCATCAAAAGAGCAAAGTTCCATGACTCGCCTAGCGAACCTCGAAAATGAGAATTACCGACTTCGAGATGAGTTCAAATCACTTAAGACACGAGAGATTGAATTTAATAAGCAAATCTCCAATTTAAATCAGCAAAATAATAGTTTAATCTTGGAAATTGATTCTGTCCAACGAATGAAGAACAGAATGAGAGATGATATTTTAGGTGTTATAGATAGTAATGAAATAAATCCGTAATCTATCTATCCAATTATGCATGAGCACCTATTGCTCGATATTTCTTATATCTGTTATCACGATTATCTAAACCTTTAAGCTCCAATTTTTTCAATGAATCAATCAATCTGCCTTTAATTGATTGTGCAGTTTGATCCCAATTTGCGTGAGCTCCGCCAATCGGTTCGCAAATAATTTCATCAACTACACCAAAGGATAGTAATTTTTCCGCATCCAGCTTCAAGGCTTCCGACGCATTCTCGGCAAAAGAACGATCTTTCCATAATATTGCAGCACACCCCTCCGGGGAGATAACAGAATAATAAGCATTTTCGAGAATCATAACATAATCAGCAACTGCTACGCCTAACGCGCCCCCAGAACCTCCTTCCCCTATTACGATTGCCAATATCGGAACATCCAATGTAGTCATTTCCCTAAGGTTCACAGCAATAGCTTCTGCAACATGCCTTTCTTCAGCTTCAATGCCTGGAAAAGCCCCTGGTGTATCTATGAATGAAATTATTGGCATTGAAAATCGGTTTGCCATCCTCATGAGTCGTAAAGCTTTCCGATACCCTTCAGGGTTTGGACAACCAAAATTCCTCTTTAAGTTTTCTTCTGTATTTCTACCTTTTTGCTGACCGAGGACCATCACGCGTTGACCATTTAAAATTGCTGGTCCACCAACAATGGAGGCATCTTCTTTGTACAGTCGATCTCCATGTAAAGTTTGGAAATCTGTAAAGATTCTATCTATATAATCCAACGAAAAAGGCCGATTGGGATGTCTAGAAAGTTGAACTTTTTGCCAAGAGGTAAGATCCGAGTAAACTTCTCTTTTAGTAATCTCAATTTTTTTCTCGATAGCTTTTATTTCTTGGGAAAAGTCCAAGTCTGAATCTTTGGAAGATTGTAAGAGTTCATCAAGTTGCTTTTCTAAATCGAGCAAGGGCTTTTCAAATTCTAGGCTATGTTTTTTACTTGGCATAATATTAAATGATTCAAGATTAGCCTTAGTCCATTTCTTCTGCAAGTTCTTCCTTCCATCCTAAGACCCGTGCCTTTGCGGATGCACTCTCAGCCCCTTCTTTGTCTCCTTTCTTGACTAGTATTCTAGCAAAGCTGACCATTGAAGTTAAGTCTTCAGGTTGCAAATCGATTGCTTTCTTACAGGCAGATTCCGCTTCATCAAGGTTCTCTAACGAGAGTTGAACTTCGGCTAAAGCTCTCCAAACATCTACAGAATTTGAATTCTCAGAACTGAGCCTATTTAAAATTGTTAAAGCGTCCTCATGCTCTCCCATTGTAAAAGCTAGGATTGCGTCTTCTAATGTTTTTTCCGTTATATCCACAATCGTCTTTAATATCCCGCATTTTAGAAAAGCACAATTCAAAGAAATTGTCTCAATGTTCTTGTGAAGCATATGGGAATGCTTCATTCTTAATATTTACCCTTACCATGCTATCAAACAATCCTGAATTTCGAGAGCTTTTACTACTACACGGGAGAGACCGTAGACTTGGAAAACTAGAAGAGGAGTCAAATCTCCTACCCGAAGATATAATTCGAATAGAACAAAAAATTTCTATTGAGAATGAATCGATAGAATTAGCCGTTTCTGAATGGAAACTTTTAGAAACTAATAACACTTCGTTGGAAAAAGAGATTATCGAAATAAGTGAGAAAATTGCGAAAAGCAAAACCCGTCAACTCGAAGTTAAAAAAAATGAAGAGTACCAAGCTTTGGAAAATGAGATTTCATCCCTCACCACTATACAGTCAGAAAAAGAAGATGAGCAGATAGAGATTTTAGTAAAGATTGATGATGCTCAATCCACTGCTTCAATTGCCCAAGATAAAATTGCTCAAAAAGTAAAAGATTTAGAACACCAAAAAGCGGATCTTGAAGTCAGAATGCTAAAAGTTAAAGGTGAAATGCAGGATTTAAAAGAAGAGATCGAAACATCCCGCAAAGAAGTTCCCGAAGAGATGCTAAGAGCTTACGACAGAGTGAAGAAAGTCGTTGCTCGCCCTCCCTATTTAGCTCCATTGAAAGATCAAAAATGCTCTGGGTGTCATCTTCGAGTTTCCAATGATGTAATTTCAACAGCCTTAGTTGAGCAAAAGCTCACGCAGTGCGATCAATGCGGGAGAATTGTTTATGTTGAAAGATAAATGAATCTAGTTTTTCAAAATTTCCGAGAAGTGGTCATTCGCTGTTTGGTATTTATACCAAGTAGAGGAAAGTCCGGACATCACAGGACAGGATTCCTTGCGAAAGCGAGGGGGGCTTGCATCAAAGCAAGTTCACGGCAAGTGCAACAGAAAATAAACCGCTTGTTCATTCAAGTAAGGGTGAAATGGTGGGGTAAGAGCTCACCGCCACAAGGGCAACCAAGTGGGCATTGTAAACCCAATCCGATGCAAGGCGAAATAGGGAATCAGGTGGTCCGCCTAATGGTTTCGGGTACGCCGCATCTCCATTCTTTGGAGAATTCTATTAATTGGAATAGATAAATGAATGACACTTCGATTCTTTCGAAGTACAGAATCTGGCTTACATCTTCTCGGAATTTTTACCTAAATAACAATTGACCCAAATCGACACAGACTTATTTTGAACAAATGGCCAATTCTAAATCTGCCCTAAAAAATATTCGTAAAAATAAAGCTCGTTACATTCGCAACCGTGCAGTGACAAGCCGTTTAAAGACATTGGAAAAGCAATTTATTTCTGCAGTTGAAGATAAGAACAAAGAAGATGCAACAAAGTCTGGTTCGTTGTTTATCTCTGCCTTAGAGAAGGCTAACAAGACAAATATTGTTCACAAAAACAAGATTTCTCGTAAGAAATCGAGGTGTGCGGAACTTCTCAGCACTCTATAAAACATCACACATCTTCTCCCTTCAGATGTGTCGGGAGTCATCCTCGTCCTTACTACTGTAACCGCTGTCTTGCCTATTGTGGTTTACTTTATTTTTTTTAAGATAAGCTTCATAGACATCATCCGCACTCATTCCCATTACCTGTGCCAATGAGATCAGGAAATGAAATAAGTCCACAATTTCAACACGAGCATTTTGTTTATCAAATTCTTGGTATTTTGCCCACCATTTCCAGGGGACTGAATCTGTAAGCTCTGCTAGTTCCTGCTGCATTGCTCTGATATAATTCAAAATCCATTTAGCACGATCTTCGTCGTTCATTTCGTTCATATTAACTCCAATCCTTGTGTTCAATTTTTCTTGGAGATTAAAAATTTCATCCATTTTATCCATTATTTCGGTATCTAAGAATGTTTCCATCGTTGCAAGAGGTTTCGAATTAAATAATGTGAAGAATCAAAT
>CACFTI010000025.1 GCA_902569115.1 uncultured Verrucomicrobiota bacterium
GTTGAGCACCCTGATCTCTACGGCCAACAAAAACAGTCCCTTTTTCAAGGTCACGGGGTCCAATCTCAATGGTTAAAGGAATTCCCTTCTTCACCCAGCTCCAGTATTTTTCACCTCCGCGCAGATCCCGGTCATCTACTTCCACACGAATTGAATCGCCCGAAAAAGTCTGGGCCCGTAATTCCTTGGCTAGTTCTTCAGACGCCTCCAATACCTGAGCACGGGTGTCCTCCTTGGGTGTGACCGGCAGGATCACAGCATGGGTGGGAGCCACTTTGGGTGGAACTATTAGACCATCATCATCTGCATGGGTCATGATCATTCCCCCGATCAAACGGGTGGATACCCCCCAGGATGTCGTCCAGCCAAACTCTTCCTTCCCTTCAACACTTTGAAATTTGATACCACAGGCCTTGGAAAAGTTTTGTCCAAGGAAATGAGATGTGCCTGCTTGCAGGGCTTTACGATCCTGCATCATCGCCTCGATACAGAGGGTGCTTTCCGCACCTGGGAAACGCTCTGACTCGGTCTTTTCTCCGCAAAGCACAGGCATGGCGAGCCAGTTCTCGACAAAATCCGCATACAGTTTGAGAATCAAACGGGTTTCCTCCATAGCTTCCTCAAGAGAAGAATGAACAGTATGTCCCTCCTGCCAAAGAAATTCCGCGGTACGGAGAAACAGACGGGGACGCATTTCCCAGCGAACCACATTGGCCCATTGGTTGATCAATAAGGGAAGATCCCGGTATGACTGGACCCAGCGGGCGAATAATTCTCCGATGATGGTTTCAGAGGTTGGACGTACAATCAGTGGTTCATCCAATTCACCTGCTGGTTGTAAAATACCATCCTCATCGGCTTCGAGGCGGGAATGAGTAACTACGGCACATTCCTTGGCAAAGCCATCGACATGCTCCGCCTCTCTTTGAAGGAAACTTTTTGGAATAAAGAGCGGGAAATAAGCATTCTTATGCCCGGTCTTCTTAAACATCGTATCAAGTGAGTCCCGGATATTTTCCCAAATGCCGTACCCCCACGGCTTGATCACCATGCATCCGCGTACAGGGGTGTTCTCCGCCAAATCGGCGGCTTTAACGACTTGTTGGTACCACTCGGGATAATCTTCCTCGCGAGTGGGTGAAATTGCATTGCGTGGCTTGCCCATAATTTAAAGTTAGAGATTAGTTATAAGTTCCTGGATCAGAAATTGCGAGAATCAAGCGTTTCATTGTCTTGCAGATTTATGCGAAGACTTTTGACAAAATTCACTGCAATCCCATGATATCAGATTTTCAAACGCGCAAATGCGCCCAACCCCCATCTGCACTTAAATAACATGACGCACATCATTGAAGTACACGGTCGAGAAATTATCGATTCACGCGGCAACCCAACGGTTGAAGTTGAGGTCGAACTCAGCAGCGGAGCATTTGGCAGAGCTGCCGTTCCCTCTGGAGCAAGTACCGGCGAACACGAAGCCATTGAACTAAGGGACGGCGATGCTTCCCGATATGTGGGCAAAGGAGTTTCTCAGGCAGTTGAAAATGTTAACACCAAGATTGCAGAGACTTTGGTCGGGCTGGACGCCACTGATCAGGCAGGTATCGACCAAGAAATGCTGGACCTAGACGGAACACCCAACAAATCCGTTCTGGGTGCCAATGCCATTTTGGGTGCATCCATGGCCACTGCTCACGCCGCAGCCGCTGCCTGCGGGCTACCTCTGTATAAATATCTGGGAGGTCCAAACTCTAAGGTGTTACCTGTCCCGATGATGAATGTTCTGAATGGTGGTTCTCATTCAGATGCCCCCATCGATGTGCAGGAATTTATGATTATGCCAATCGGAGCCCCTTCCTTCAGGGAAGCACTTCGTATGGGCTGTGAAATCTTCCATTCTCTCAAAAAGGTACTTAAGGACCAGGGATTATCGACTGCGGTTGGCGATGAGGGTGGTTTTGCCCCCAATCTTGCAAGTAATGTGGCTGCCCTCGAATCTCTTTCCGTAGCTGTTGAAAAAGCAGGATACAAGTTGGGTGATGAGATTGTATTTGCCCTCGATGTAGCTTCATCCGAATTTTTCGACAAAGAAAAAGGCAAATATGTATTCGGTAAAAGCGATGGTTCCGAGCGTGACTCCGACGAGATGGTTGCTTTCTACGAAGAGTTGGTAAACAAATTCCCCATCAAATCGATTGAGGACGGATGCGACGAAAATGACTGGACCGGATGGAAAAAACTCACCGATGCGATCGGTGACCGTGTACAACTCGTAGGAGATGATCTTTTCGTGACCAATGTCGACTTCCTCAAAAAAGGAATCGATCAGGGCGTTGGAAACTCTATTCTGGTCAAAGTAAACCAGATTGGATCCCTCACTGAGACATTTGACGCCGTGGAAATGGCTAAGGAAGCCCAGTACACTTCCGTGATCTCCCATCGTTCCGGTGAGACAGAAGATGTAACTATTGCTGATATCTCAGTGGCCACCAATGCTGGCCAAATCAAGACTGGCTCTCTTTCCCGTACTGACCGTATTTGTAAGTACAACCAACTGCTTCGTATTGAAGAGCAATTGGGCGATCAGGCTGTCTACGGCGGAAAGATTTAAAGGCTTTTACCCCATGTCCAGTCAAGAGAACCGAGCCTGAATGGTTTGGTTCCTATTTTATTACCTGACTTGAATTCCTAGGTATGCAATCCACTGCCATCGTTCCTGCTTTCCCAAGCGTCATTGAGGATTGGTGGTGGATGCAGGCATGTCAGAAATGGCCGGAATTAAGTGAGGATAAATTACTCAATCTTATCCGGAAGGAAATCGTACAGCAGAGTGACCGCTTTAATAAATTCCGTGATTTTGATGCGGATGCTTATGGGAAGCGGGATCTTTCCATTTTGGCATACGGGAATTTCTATTACCCGAGAACATGGACAGCGATGTCGTTTGCCATGGCAGAGGCTTTCCATTTCCGTGAGTGGACTCCCCCACCGAAAGGTCCAGTCCGAATTCTGGACTTAGGCTCAGGTACGGGAGCGAGTGGTTTATCCTGCCTGCACTTTCTTCAGAATCAGGGTATTAAGAACCATATACAATTGGAGGCCGTAGATTATTCAAGCAAGAGCCTGATATTTGTAAAGAAAGTGCACGCGGCCAACCGTGGACTTTGGTCCGATAGTCGAGTCAGCACCACCCGTATGGATTTAAATTTTCCCTTCGATGAAAAGAATCGGAAAAGATACGACCTGATCCTTCTTGGGTACTCCCTTAATGAATTACTGGATGAGGAAGGGGATGATTCAAATTACAGACAACTGCTTTCGTTCTTACCCAGTTTGCTCAAGAATAACGGTTTGGCGATTATTACCGAACCCGCTCAGGCTGAAATTTGCCATACCCTTCATCAAAACTGTGCCAAGTTAACCAAAGAAGATGCTAATGTCTTCCTTCATGCCCCCTATTTCAATGGGATCTGCTGTCCATTGGCAGACAATAAATCGAAATACTTCAGTCATGAAGTCAGGAAAATGAGACCGCCATCTGTAATGGAGAAAATCAACCGACCGCTAAATCTTGAAATACGCGATGTTAAGTTCGGCTTTTCCATTCTTGGCTTAAATAAACCCAAAAGACTGGGTCATGATGAGAATATTTGTCGTATAATCAGTCCAATCAAAAAACGAAAAGGAACGGTTTCTTTTATTGGTATGTCAGCTGATGGCCACGAGTATACCTACGAATTCCAAAGAAGAGACTTGAGCAAAGAGGAGTTAAACAAAATCATGAACTTATCACGGGGTGATATCATTAAAATAGCTGAAGTAACGAACTTAGCTGAGAATAAAGACCGTCTCCGAATAAGCCATTATGAAAATCTTACTGCTTTATTCGCTCCAAAAATAATGAAAATAAAGCAGATTTAAGAAGAACAGGATTTAAGGTTTTGAGGATTCTAAAACTTTTACCTCAAAATCAGTGCCATTTTTAGCATCACCAACCACTGTTCGGTAACGCTTGCGAGTCCTCAAAGCCTGCATCATTGCCTGTTGCTTTAACTTATTCATAAAGGGTAATGGCTTGCCAAAAGATGTAATCAACCTGGATGTTACCATTAAGGTACTTAGTTCAACCGACATTTTCCGACTAAAACCTCCACCTGGCATAGCGAAACAAAGTTCCCCGGGCAGTAGCTCTATCTCATGTTCCTCGTTCGTTAAAGTGATTTTTCCAAGTAAAGCTATGGATTTCAATCCGCCATTTGTGGCAACTTCAAACAAGCATGCAAAAGGTGTATCAGCATTGATGGAAATACTAGTCTGAGGAGCACCAACAGTAAACTTATGATCGTTTTTGTATACACCAAGAAGAGAAAAGCCTGAATGCAAAGAGATCTCATTACTACTAATTAAGTCAATCGATGATGCATTGAGAGATCGAATAACCGTGTGCTTGGTCGGATTACTAACGAGTTCAACTCCAGCATTGGGAAAGACCGTTATTCTTCTCCCTAGTGCCACTGGATTGTTAAATTCCAAATTTTCTCTCGGTAACCAAACCTTTCTACTGGAAACTTTACCAAATATTTGAGCTACTAGATAATCCTTGCTTTCATTTTTGAGCGGAAGTAACTCTGAATCTTTATTTCTAAAGGAACGATTTTCATACCTTGATACAACTGATTTACCCTTGGTAATTCTAAGTTGTTTTTCAATTCTTACACGCAAAGGATGACTAGAGGGGAACTCTCTTAATATTCCCAACGCTCTGTTTAGAATTTTTACAGATTCAGCAAATTCTCCCCTATCCGCAAGGGAAACTCCTTCTCCGAGAAACCTCTCTGCCATTTTGACAGAAGAATCTGCCCTAAGATTACAAAACAAGCATACAAAAAATACCAACAAGAAGATTTTGTACATCTGAGATTTTTTTGGGGAAACCTATTTAAAATGAATAATTAAAACCAGCCACTATCCCGCCTATAAAATCTTCATATTCTTGAACACTTGGATCATCACTGAGTTTCCATGTGTAATTGGACAACAAAGAGAAATTAACTAATTCGCTGAATGAGTAAGATAGATTTACACCTAAATTATGAACATAATCCTGCCTTCCGGTATTAGCTCCCTTCGAGTACTGGATTCTAGAAAATGCATAACTGGGCATGATTGAAATTTGTTCCGAAATAGGTTTCAGGTATGCAATATTTACCATATGAGACCACGAATCCTGCAAGTTACTTGGTTGTGCAGTCAATGGATCCAGACCACTACTTTGCATTACTGCTTCGATAAACTGGTAATAAACTGGATCAGCGATTGCTTCCTCAAGAGTATCTCCCTCTGAGAAAGAATAACTACCACCAACACTAAGGGTCAGGATATCTCCGTTATCTAAAGGAATATTTTTAGCAAGGCTAACGCTCGGAGTATTCGTGTAGTTTATCACATTATCATTACGAAATGCGATTGGACGAACATATGTATGGCCAAGGGAAAGTGTGAAATCATCCGGTAAAACAAATGGTACAGAAAAGCCAAAGACCTGAACATCCACATCGAAAGCTTGCATATCATTGCCAAAATCTTTGGCAGGATCATTATAAGTACGCATTTGCATAAGTGAAAAGGCAGGCGTTAACAAAATGTTATCGCCTAGAGGATATTCTCCTACCCCAAGATTAAAAGCCAAATTCAAATTTGCAGAAAATCCATCATTTAATGAACTTGGACTACTATCCTCAGCCTTAAGTGGGTTTGAGGAGTAATTATATGATGTGGTTAAAGATAAGGAAGGACTAAAAACACTCTCTTCTGTATCAATTATCCTTTGAGTGCCCATGGCATCCTGCTCTTGCACATTCTCAAGAATATCTCCAAAGAAAGAAGTATCTAGAAATGCTTCAGTATCTGAGGGTGTAATGTTAGCAGAGGCATTATCCTGAGCGTTAAGGAAAAATGCTGTTCCTAAAAAGAAAGATATGAGGAAATAAAAATAGTGCATGATGAGAAAACTCTATTTAGGAATTTTCGATATATGGATATTAGAACCAAATTGATCGAAGGTTGCATTCGAATTAATAAGATTGTTGTTGTATCGAACATTATCAATGAAATTGACCCTTCCATAAACTGATTTCCCAAAGTTGGGGTACTTATCTAACAATGGACCATATTCTGACCGTAAAAGGACCGTAGAATTTTCAGGAAAGTTGAGATTCATTAGATTGATTGTCATTGCTTGCATACTAATTTCGCGTAACTGCTCTGAAAACCTAAGGTTATCTATTTCAATTTGCTGGTAGGCTAACAAATGAACAAAATCTGACCCCGTTCCCCCAGTTGTCATCAGAGATGTGTTTTTGATAACCAGATTCTCTAATGATCCAAGAGCGATCTCGTCATTTGCAGTTAAATCAACATTTAAAACCTCTAAACTATCAAACGATCCAATCCCAAGACTTTCTCCTTTGAAATCAATTTTTGTATTTTCATCCAAAATTAGAGAACCTGCGGAAATAAAGATTGCTTCAGTAAGGCTTTCTGAACCAATTAAAAGAATCTCTCCGGAAACAGACAACTTATCAGTTGCAGCAAAAACTAAACTCTCATAATCGAAAACAGAAAGATCATATTCACCCTCATTAATTGTTAACTCGGCACCGCCAAGTAAACCTTCGTTGGTGATATCATGATCATATTCTTTGTCATCCATCACCCTATTTTCATTATCTATCAAAGCTTCATCTTCGGACAATGTTCCAGAAAGTGATGAGTGAACATCATGGTGAGATTCATCGTGTTCAAAGGAATCTAAGCTCATTAATTCGTCGTAGACTATGAAATATTCTTCAAAATAGTTACTCGCTTGAACACTTTCAGAGGAAAAGACTAATTCCGGGTCGATTGAGCCTTCAATAACATGTGACAATGTTAAATTTAAAAAATTATAGTTTTCTAACTCTGAAAGAGTTTCTTCATCGCTTGGGGCTTTGCTTTCAGGTTCATTGACATCGGTTCCAGTAATTATATCTCCAAGAACTTCAATTAACTCATCGCGGGCAAGACCAAGATCAAGAAGTTCATACGCAAGAGTTGACGACACCTTGGACAAATCGCCTACAACCTGAAATAATCTGACGAAAAATTTAGGTTCATCCTGGGCAAGGAGAAAATAACCTGGATCTTTTTCAAATAAGTCAAGATTCGCGAACAAAACATCCTGTCCACCTGCTATATTTTCTTGTTTATAACGATCTGACAATTTCCTTAAATCGGCAATAAAGTCGACATGTTTAAAGAGAGCATCGAGATTGGCAGATTCTCCTCGCGAGCGATTAATCAAAACAGACAAATCAGAAAATTTGTCGAGGTTCTCCAAAATATCGTTTGCATAATCCGGTCCCACAAGTTCAATCATTCCTACAATTTCGCCTGCAATTTCTGCATTTTTTTCTATTTCTGATGCGTAGGCGGGGAAATCTCTCATTAGTTTAGATAATCCATCATTGGATACAAAATCTCGCAGGTTTTGCGAGGAACTGAACATCTGTGCTAGCAAAGTTTGATCTCCCACCTGCTCATAATCTTTGTAGGTTGAAAGAATAGAGGGTGCCAACTCAGCATTATCTAAAACAATGTCCAATCTTTTGGGGTAAATGCTTAGTTCCTGAGACAATTCATCTAATGCCCCAGCAACATCTAAGTTGTCATAAACAATAACCATAGTTGCTTCATTTTCTTGAAATCTGTTGCTCAAGTTCATAATTGCATCGATCTTATCAATATTTGATAAAAGGGTGGCCTCTTGCGTTGAACCTGTCTCCACAAAGCTGAGAGCGAATGATATATCTTGAGCCCTGTTCGAATTGACTGAAATAATTTCTAAAAACTCCTGATTGCCTGCGTATCTAGCTTCCAATTGAGCAAGAGCACTAGCCTCGACTAATTCACTAAAAGATCCACCTGAACCAATATCGCTAGCAAGGGCATCTGCGTCCAAATTACCAGAATCAATAGCTTCATTCAGTTGCAGTGCCTGATCTATCCCATCGTTTACAAACGCAGAAAGTGCATCTTCGCTTGAGCCAAGTTTTTCTGCGACCTTATTAATCGCTTTAAGTTCGCTGACATCTTTTTTAGCAAAATCCATCAGGGCTTTGGAGTCACTCAGTCCTCCCTTTTCCTTTACTAAAGTTACCGCATTCTTAATGTCTTCAACCGCATCGGTATTTCCGAGGATGTTTTTAGCAAAATCTTGATCAATTTCATCATCTCCTGCAACTGCAACAAAAACATCAGCGACTGATTCAATTTTGTCAAAAACATCGAGCGAACCTCCCTCCAGCGCAACACCATCAAGTTGATCTGTTACTTTCTTAAAATCCGAAGCCCTGTCTGCTTTTTGTAGGATTCCGCTTAAGCTCCCGCTCGCTCCGGCATCTTGTGCTTTGGAAACAACTTCATTAAGGTCGTCCGCTTTGTCCGCATTTTGGAATACTGAAGTTAAGTTGGTCGCATCTTGTGCACCAACCACAGCAGCAACCTCCACAACGGCAGCAAGAGAGTCTGCCTGATCCGCATTCTGAAGAGTACTTGAAAGAATATTTAAACTACTAGAATCTAACTTCTTTTTTCCATCTTCTCCCGCTGACCCCAAGCTCTCCTTGGCAACCTTCATTACCTTATTAAGTGAGTCAGCCTTGTCCGCATTTTGAAATACACTGGTAAGATTGGCTGCATCCTGAGCACCAAGTTCAGCGGCCACCTCCATTACTTCAGCTAAGTCATTAGCTTTGTCCGCATTTTGTAAAGTTGATGACAAAATATCCAAGCTAGAAGAATCAAGTTTCTTGCTTCCTTCTTCTCCTGTTCCAAGACTCTCCTTAGCTACTTTCATAACCTTATTCAATGAATCAGCTTTGTCTGCATTCTTAAACACATTTGTAAGGTTTGCTGCGTCCTGGGCACCGAGATCTGCCGCAACATCCATAACTTCAGCCAAGTCATTAGCCTTGTCAGCATTTTGTAAAGTTGATGACAAAATATCCAAGCTAGAAGAATCAAGTTTCTTGTTTCCTTCCTCTCCTGTCCCAAGACTCTCCTTAGCTACTTTCATAACCTTATTCAATGAATCAGCTTTATCTGCATTTTGCAGAACTGATCCTAGATTAGTGGCATCTTTCGCACCAATTTCAGAAGCTACAGTAACGACCTCCTTCAGATCTTCAGCCTTGTCAGCGTTTTTTAGAACTGAACCGAGGTTATCCTTATCTTTAGCACCAATCTCAGCAGCCACGGCAACCACTTCTTTTACTGCATCCGCCTGATCCACATTTTTGAAGACTGATTCTAGGCTATCCTTGTCTTTAGCACCAATTTCAGCGGCCACAGAAACAACCTCTTTTACATCAGCAGCGTTTTCCGATGATTCTAAAAGACTTTCAAACATAGCCTCATCCTTAATGTCGAGGGCTTCTGCCTCAACTGTTACATCAACAACATCGTCAAAGTTTCCGGCCAAGTCAGAAATAAAATCATCTTCATTCTTGTCACTATTCCTTCTCCCGGATCTGCGAGCTGCAACCTTTTCCTCCAATTTATGTGAAGCCTTCTGAGAAACTTCGACATATGTGTCGATTTTTGCGAGCTGATCTTGATCATCTAAATCTATAAGTCCTGCCTTGTCCATTGCCACAGCTTCACTCGAGCTATTATCATCCACCCCCTTGGCAGCTGCCCCTCTGGAATCATCAGCCTCGTTAAGTTCATCTTCAGAAGGAGCTTCATCTTCCTGTACATCACCACCAGTTTCAGGAACATTTGAATCATCCGCAGAACTAACGCCGGTGACTCCACCAGAAGCTTCGATTTCTGATTCAATCGAAGCCAAAATAGTCTGAGGAACTTTTCCTAATGTAGGAGGCAATAATAATCCGTTTGCTCCAATACCGATGGACAGGCTTTGTCCTGGTCCTAATAATGTAGAGCTTAAGGCTCCTTTGGGAGTAAATGCGATCTCTCCTTTTAGCATCGAAGTGACTTGCTGAATGCTTCCATCGTTTCCTTGACTAACTTGAAAGTAAGGGATAGTGCCCCTTATTCCTGCAGTACCGACTGGAGACTGGACATTGAAGCTAGAACGTTTATTCAACTTTTTAACATCTAAAATCATGTCACCCATTTCTAGATCAATTTCAGTTTTGGAAGAACTGGGTTCGCCTTTTATCTCACTGAGCTTTTTCTTGGAAGGATCAAATTTTTCTTGTGTGAATTCCTTAATATTGACAGTGGAATTTTCTTTTATAGTCGAGACAGTTCCATTCGACATCAAGAGAATGACTTTTGCTTCAGCCCCTGTTATTACCGTGTGACCGTCGAAAATCAACCCTCCTGCTTTTACTTGTGCAGAAGGAACAGGAGATTGAGTTTCATTATTTATTACCTTAACTTCTCCCTCCAAGGATGCTATAATAATAGCTCCTTTTGTTTGTGCCTCTAATGAAAAAAGAATTGCTGACCAAAAAAGAAAGACGGAACAAAATAAATGTTTTTTCATAGATTAAAAAGTTGGATCGTTGTTACAATCTCACCTTAATGTCCCCATTTTGTCCATAAAAATTACTTTTACTAAGATTTCTTAATTTTATAAACTTTACCCCATGGACTTGAAAATATTTTTTCAAAGCTTTTTTCAGGTAATTCCTCCATCAGAAACCCCTGAATTAAAATACTCTCAAAAGCCTCATTATCCATAAAAAACCAAGCCTGGGACATTTGATATCCACGGGAAGGGATTTCCACTTCGGCACCGTTTTCAAAAAAATGATCTTCTTTCACTTTTAAATAATGTGAGAGTACCTCTACTGGGAATCCGTATAGTTGAGCTATTTGTTGAACATTTTTTCCGCCTGTTGGGACTTTGTAAGCACCACCCAGGGCAAAGCGAGGTAAATTGGTTTGGATGAGATGGAATTGTGGATCGGCCTTTTGTTGTGATGGCACCTTTATCAACTCACCTATCTTCTCGTCATGAATTCTGCGATGAAAAGCAAACGGAACCGAATCTTTCACTCCAGGCACATTGGCTTGCAGAGTTTCTAAATTTACTTCTACCTGATAGCCTCCTCCCATTTGGAGTGTAAATCCATTTGGACTTCTCTTTGGGTCGACTTGCGCCATAAATGGTTGGCGAACGGGATTCATCCCTTTATCGAAATTAGGATGAGAGAAGGCTTCTTCATCAAATTTATCCAAGAGAAAGCGTTTAGCAAAAGTAGAATTCAACGCAACGGGTGATAGAATGACTAACTCTTTTGTTTTTTCTATAAAAAGAACAGCACGACTTGAACGTGGGTCTGGTTTTGAATTAATCTTAAATCCGTCTACAGATATCGTCGAGACTAGCCTCGCTGTATCTCCCGAGTTACCTGTAGTGCTCCATAGTTGTGAATAAGGAACAAACCCTGATTGATCCGATTCCAAGCGTAAATTACCCTGTTGATCAAAACGAAAACCTTCATCAAATTTGAATGAAAAGCCCTCTTTTCTTCCATTCCTAAGAATTTTCATTAACGGTTCCCTCGAGGCGTTACTTTTTTCTGACTGTCCATCCGAAAAATAAAGATTTCTTGAGCTAAAACTCAGAATGGTCGGAAATATGCGTAATATCTCATAGGGTAGAAACAAAAAGATATCCCGAGATTGAGGAGGGAGCGGATAAGTGCCTTTTTCCAAATCATGCAAAATACCTTGATAAAAAGCTAAATCAGGTTTTCCATCCTTGAAAATTGCCTGCACAGCAGTTCCATAAGTGGATTCTCCCCTTGAGCTTTTATCCTTTATATCGACATAAGTTTCAGTTTTAAGCCGTGCAAGATTGACTGCTCTGGTTGGATTTCGAGAACGTAAAATTTCTGAAGTTAAATAATTATCAAAAGTCTGATGTGCAGGGGAAGTAAAGGTACGTGCCCCTCCGTAAAACCAACAACCGGAACCATAATCCCACCAGGTAACCACGAAATCATCCGGTTGTGAAACCTCATTGAGCTTATTGAGCACTTCAATCGTTTTTGTTGGGTAAACCACATGCGAATGATAATTTTGGGCATGTTGAATATTGGGACGGAGTAAAAAGATCACAATGCATCCGGCAAGAATCCATACGGCCCATGAAGTTTTAGCAACTAACTTGGAATTGCTTGCCTTCTCATTAGAGAAAATTTTGCCCGATAAAAAAGTTAAAACACAAAGGATAAGAAAAACGATACCAAGGGAAGCAACATTGCCCACGTGAACTGTGAAACGTAAACCTACAGCCCCCTCGAAACAATAATAAGCAATTGCAAGAAATGGAACGGCTAAACAAAATTCCCAATAACGGAGCATTAGCAGAATAACACCTAATAGTCCAAAAATGGCGGTTGGTATAATGATCGCATCTTTCTTATCCTTAGCAGGTAAACAACGAGGACAGGAGCAGGACGGACTGTCCGCCAAGATGCGATTGCGCACTACCTCTTTTGGAATCCCACTGGCTTCCCGAACCGTTGAGAAAACATCTAAATAACTCAAACTATACCCTTTTTCTTTATTTTGGGATTGTAGGGAGACTCCCTTACCTGCCGAAACATACCGATCTAATTTTGCAAAAACCTTGCCCCTTATGTCCCCGGAAGACAAAGCGAAAGATGAAAATATTAGACTCAAAATTGGTAGAACAAAACACGAAATCCTGATTGAGGGCCAATTAAGATACTTTTGTTTTTTTTCTCCTGCAGACCAATTCTGATCTGGTACTGCATCTTTTGACTTTTCTTGATCTGAATCTTGTGAAGAAGCTTCCACTTTGAAAAAACTAAACAGAATTCGAATTACAGGGAGCAAAAGTAATCCAATGCAAAATTTCCCTGGATTGTTCTCTATAGCAACCCCATAGGACCAACTCTCAGCATAAGCGGCAAAAGCAATGAGAAAAACGGATTTAAAAACAAATACAGAACCCTTACTACTCAGAGTCTTTCTCCAGTTCCGATTCTTTACAAAAAAATATTCAAGCAATACCAATCCGAACGAATAACCTATAAAAGCAACCGCAAGGGCTCCAGTAATAGCTTGTCCGGATGCGTAAAAGAAACGATAAAGGTACAAGGTTAAGGCTGCAACCAGTGCATAATTCAAGGATTTCCGACGACTCGCAGAAAGCAAAAAATAAAGAGCAAACGCTGGAATCGTAATCGAAAACATATCGGTGTCATAATACCCGGCTAAGGTACGATTATAATAGCTATGGGTGACCCCTGCGAGACAAGCCGCAAGAAAACCAAAAGCATGACTACCATACAAACGTCCAATTAATACGAGCGGAATACATACAATTCCAGCAACATAGACCGGAATCCATAAAAGAAGCATTTCAATGGTTAATCCGGGAAAGAGTTGTAGGATCCAATAGGGTAACATCGTAATCATGCCACTTCTGAGGACAGAAGGGATAAGATTATTATTCTGGTGCACACCCAGGTGTGCTTTCTGTAGAATACTTCCGAAATAAAAACTGTCGTGAGTATTTGGCAGTGCAACGCCATCCTTTACCATTTCAGGGTAAAAATAAACAATTTCACCCTTTTCATTCTCATAATGGGACTGAGCAAAATCAATCCATTCCAACCGCACCCAAAAGCTCAGGTAATAAGCAACAGCTATTAATAGGAGGGTTATAAACCAAGGAGCCTTATCCTTGGGAAAGGATAGGAAATTTGAAAACATTCCCCTGTCCTGAATTATCTTTTTCAATAAGTTGGAGGATGAAGCATCCGTATCCGAAGATGATTTAGTAATTTTTTCGTCTTGGTGACTGGAGGAATTGTTCAAACTAAAAAAGAACGAAGGATTTTTCCTTAACGGAACTTATTCTGTAAGCCAAATAATTTCTTTCCTAAAGAACTCAGCAGTGTGTTTGTTTTGGCTGGTTCAAAAGCATTGCCGAGAACTGTTCGAGAACCAGTATGAAGTCTGTTTCCCAAATTTTTTACATGAAAGGCATAGTTATTATTTACCATAATGCCTAAAAGCTCACCTTTTTTGGAAAAAACTAGATCACTTTTGGCAGGATCAAATTTTCCTGTCAAAAAGGCAAAATTGGAATGTTCCACTTTGATATAACGGGCGTCCTTTTCGTCCCGAACGAAATTAGTCTGGCCAAAACGGCCTTCCTTGGAATCGACGATCACCGCCTCCGAAAAAAGGTAGGGATTTTTTGGGGCAGAAAAAATTTCCAAATCCGTGGTCTCGACTAGTTTTTGTGGATCTAAATAAAGTGGTATGATGATGATTCTCGGATCATCCATGAAGGCAATTTCTCTAATTTGGATAGGGGATTTTAACTTCTTTCCGGTAATTTGACCTTTAACCGAAATTAAAGTTCGGGGTCTAGGTTGGAGACGAAAAGGACTATCCTTAGCATGAACAAGCGTATAAGCAAAAGATCCGTCAGCCAAGATAATCGAATCCATGGTAAACTTCTCTATTTTCTCTGCGCCCAAGAAGCCGCCCTTGTGATTAAACTCAAGGGATAGCTCTACTTTATTCTGTTCGTATTTTGTAAAAATCTCATTGAGGGATTGCTTTTGTCTTTCATTAAGTTTTTCAAAATTCTTCTTTTGTACAGCAGCAGTTTCCTCGACTTCTTTTTTGATACTCTCAACTTTTGAACCAACTCCTGAGACCTCTTCACTCACTTCTGCGACCGTGGCCTTAACCCCAGAAACTTCCTGGCCGACCTTTGTCATATCCTCCTTAACGCTACTTACTTCCTTGGTGACTGTTGTAATTCGATCACCCACGCCTGCCAAACCCTCACCAACCACTCGAAGATCCTTACCCACCCCTTCAAGGCCCTGATTAAGATTATCAATTTTTTGATCAATTTTGGCAGTTGACGCGACCAATGCCTCTGATCGTTTCTTTTCATCCATCAAGAGTGCTTTTGCTTCCTCTGCTGCTTTTTCTTCTGCCTTAGCTTTCTCTAAGGTCGCCGCCAATTCAACTCTCATGGACTGGGCCTCTTTCTCTTTCTTTTCCTTAAGTGCAGACAATTCCTCCTGTTTCTTCTTGGCGTCTTCTAAATTTTTGGCCAACAATTCAAGCTCCCTTTTGGATGCGGCGTTGCTTTGTAATAGTTCCTCTCGCTTTTTGGCAATTTCCTCACGTTGTCTGGAAAGTTCCGCCGCATCTTTTTGTGCCTGGGCAATTGCAGCTTCATTTCCTGCAATTACCTCATCGCGATTGGCAATCTCTTCCTCTTTTGCCTCAAGTTCTTTTTGGCGTTGAAGTATTTGGGCTTCTAATTCCTCTTTTTGTAAAACAAGTGCATCTTTATCACTACTGAGATTCTCGAGTAAAGTTTCGTTGGTTGCTTCCAGTTCGGCTACAACATCATCGTAACTTTCGCCATCTGAAATTCTTTCAATAACAGCCTTTGAAACGACTTTTTGATCGTCTTGTGCAATTGTCGCACCCTCTGGTACATCAAACCTTGCCAGGGCAAGAATGCTAAGTAACAAGAAGTCACAAACAACCAACAACAAACTTCGATTCATTCGACTACTCTTCCGCTTGCTTCACGAGCAAATGATTGCGGTAGGGCCGGACCACAAAAATCTTCAGCGCTGCTACAAATAGAATTCCGAAAAGCGTGGAGGTATAAGCACCGATAAGAGCATCCTGTTTGACATCCAGTACAAGAAGCAAAATTAAAGAAAGCACTGTACCCCCAAGTCCGATGTATAGTCCCAAATCAAACAAATTCTCTTCGTTATCAAGCAAGTCTAATTTGAGGCCCGGTTTAAGTTCTTCGTTTTTCACTTGTGAAATACGAGAGAGACATATCATAAAAATAGCTACCTGAATCAGAAGAAAAACTCCAGCAATGATAGCAGTGACTACGGTAAGATTTTGATCCGCCATAGACTCCTCATTGGCGTAGGCGAGCAGATTCGCAAGCGCAAAATCAAATCCTGCCACGGAAACTTGTCCACGTGGAGTTTGTAAAAGGTTTGGCTCCAAAACTAAAATCGATAGCAAACCCCATACAATTGAGACTGAAAGACGCCTAGTCCAACGCAAGAAGAAGTGACTATTGGCACGTAAATAACTAGGTCGGGGTAAAACATTATAAAGAAAAAGAAGTAGAAAGAAAAAACTGCTCACGATAAACGCAATCTTACAGAAAATTGCCAAATCTCGATAACCATGAGAGAGGTAAGTAAGAATAAATCCTCCAAAAACTGGAAAAACAGGAGCAACCGCACTTTCCAAAAAACCATCCACATGAATCGGTTTATTCTGTTCAAGTAGATGCAGAAGGGCACCTTGTCCGTGAAACATCGCAGTGCGTAAATCTTGCAATGCGGCAACGGCTGCTTCTTTGTCCCCATCTTTTTTGTAGACAGGATAAGACTCGATGAAACGGTGGACTCGAGAAGGATCCCCGCTCAGTAATGTTGCCGCGTAGACTATCTTTAACTCACTTTCAAAGTCTTTTCGGATGATTTCTCCCTCCTGTTCTAACTTTCTTAACTCTTTTCGTGCTTCCACTCGTTCAGTAAGGGGAAGGAAATTTATTTCCCTGCGCAATTGCTTAATCTTACCTATTGATACCGAGACCGGACGATTTCTCATCCGAACCATAGCTGCCAAATCAAATACCCCCTGTAGATCGGGACAGCTTTTTGTTAGCTCTGCCATTTGCATTAAGTTCATTTTTCGAGCAAGTTGATGGGCAGCCCAAAAGAAGGCTCTGATTTTCTCTTTCGCCTCTAAGTTGCCCAGTAATGTCTGTTGGGCCAATTTTCCTATTTCAAAACTGGCTTCGTCGGAATAATATCCATTCTCCATCGACATAGCTGTACCAACCATCATCGGAACAAGGATGGGAAATGGTAGCCAGCGCCCATGACTTTCCAGCTTACCTTCCTCGTTCATAATCCCACCTATAATCACTGCATATGCACCAGTATTGGTTCTTCCAACTTTTAAAAGTCCCAGTCTCTCGGATAAATCCTTGAAATCAGCAGGTGGCATGGTTTGATTTCCTTCCAATTTCTTAACATCGGCACTGGTTTTATTTTTGGTGACCGAAAACCAAGTGGCACCCGATTGATAATTAGCCAGAGCTGCTCTGGCACTCGCCATACATTCATCGCGAATTTCGGCCTCTGATTTATTTGAGTCGATTTCCTGAGTATTTTGCAAACCGACTGACAGGATTACTTTTCGGTTCGGAAAAAAAGGAAACCCTTCCAGAGTTGCTAATTTGACTCCAGGAAACACAGATACCAAAGGCTCGGCAAGTAACTGGTTCCAAAAATTACCTGGACGCCCCTCCTTCGGAATTGCCTGCAAAAGTGCCCTGACATTGGTATTAGAACTTTCCTCTGACAATCGTTTTTGCAAATCTCCCTGAACCGTTGCTCTGTTATAAACAAAAAAGGCCTCATATCTCTTTCTTTGTTTGTTAAATTGATCTAGACCACCGAAATAACTTTCAAATGCCAAAAGATCAAAAATACTTCCGCCGCCCGATATTTCGAGCTTTGGAGTCATTTTATCACGGATAGTATTTGCGTATTCTTCTCTACGGTCGACAGAGGTTAAGGGAAGAAGCATCTCAGCAGGTCCAAGATTGTTTTGACGCAATTGGCGGACCATCTCCTCATCTAAAGTTTTGGTACCATCACCAACATCTTCCAGCGAGGTCTCTGAAATAGCAGAGAAAAAAACTGGTGAACCAAACCCTAATATTCCAATTATTACGAAAAATGGCAGAGAAATAGCACTTCCCAACCTTCTTTGATTATCTGATTCTAGCTTTGCCAAGACAGGAGTTTATTTTCGTGCACTTGCATCTAAGAGGCAATTGCAATTTGTTCACAAAATGACATAATTTTACAATGCACATATCCTGCCACAGTTTTATAATTCCAAAACAGACTAAAATTTTCTACCTATGACCTTACGAATTACCCAATATGGAGAAAGCGTTCTTCATCAAAAAGGTGAAACTGTTCAATCTTTTGACAACGAACTCATACAGCTTTCCAAAGACATGCTCGAAGCCATGCATAAGGTGCAAGGAATAGGACTCGCGGCCCAGCAAGTCGGAAAAGCCCTGCGTTTCTGCGTCATGGATGTCCCTGATCATCCAGATTATCCCATGGCCTGCATTCTTGACGGGAAACCCCTATCGCCCTCTCTCATCATGCCTCTGTCCTTGGCCAATCCAGATGTGAGTGCCCTACCCTGCAACGAATACTACTACGAAGAAGGCTGTCTTTCCTTTCCGGAAATTCGGGGTGAAGTGGCCCGCCCCGAACGCATCCTTGTCTGTTATCAGGATCTCGATGGAATTCAGCACGAATTAGAGTGTGACGGTCTACTTGCCCGGTGCATTCAACATGAGGCTGATCATCTCGATGGAATCCTCTTTATCGAAAGAATGGAAAAGGAAGTCTATGCGGAGATCAAGTCAGAAGTCAACGCCCTGAAAAAAGCGACATTGGACTGCCTCAGAAAAGGAAAACTACCCGAAGTTCCAATTCCGCAAACTGAGGAGTGAAGAGAAATACCAAACAGGGAGAAGTTATCTTATCGGCGATTAAATCTGCCGACCGACCTCTGACTCCATTGGAAATTCATGAACTGGCCTCCCAAAAAATCCCACGACTTGGCATCGCTACTACATATCGTCATCTGAAAACACTCAGTGAAAGTGATCAGGTGGTGGGAGTGGATTATCCAGGGCAGCCACCACGGTATGAATGGGCGGACGGGCAGGATAAGGTCCACTTTGCCTGCCGAGCCTGCGACAAATTATTTGCCCTTGAGGATACCACCGAAGATGCCCCCCCAGCCAAAGTACCCAAAGGTTTTAAGGTTCAGGGCTTCGAAGTCATGCTCTACGGGATTTGCCCGGAGTGTGGCTAATGTAATCAAAATTAAAAAGAAAAACCCAACCCGGCATACACTGCACGCCCAAGTGCAGGATATCCATCCACTTCCTCGTAATCCTCATTCATCAGATTTTCTACTCTGCCAAACAAATTGATCCCCTCGGAAATTTGATAGTCTCCAAATAATCTAAGAATTGCAAAATCATCTCCCTCTATGGTCGAGAAAGTTCCTCCGTCAATATCCATCACATCTTGAACAAACTTCAGTCCCAAACCCAAGGTACTTATATCATTTGCATGCTGGATAACAAAATTGCCCAAGATTCTTGGACGGCGTAATAACCTTTGGTGAGTATTCGAGTTGACTGCATCCAAGTAGGAAAACGAAAAACGGGATGAATAGTTCCCCTGAAATGCTTCAATGGAAGACTCAACGCCCTTGGTCCGGGCAGTGCCCACATTGGCGGTGCTTAATCCACTCCATTCAATAAGATTAGTATATTTAGTGTCAAAGTATGAGACTCTTAAGTTAATAAATTTATTTGGAGATGCTGTCACACCCACTTCCCAAGTTTCCGCTTCCTCTGGTTTTAAATTTGAGTTCCCCCACATACCATAGAGATCGTTTGCCTGAGGAGGGGAGAAACTTGTGGAATATCTTGAAACCAAAATAAAATCTTCCAATAAATTTTTCTCCATCAACGCAGACCAGGTAGAGGCTGTCCCATAATCAGAAAAATTATCCTGACGGATGCCTAAAGTTACCGAAAAATCTTCGCTGGGAGAAAAAGTCGACAAAGCAAAAGCACCTTCCGAGTCAGTTTTTTTATCAATATCCACAAGGTTGGAAGAGTTTTCCTTCTTATAAAAGGAATCTTTCTCGAACAGTCCGCCGATAGTTAGTTCAACACTTTCCGAGAACGCTCCGTTAATCTGGAAATCTAATGAATTTGTATCAGCTTGATAGGTCGTGTCTGAAAAGCTGTCTTTCCCCATTAAGTTATCTTCTGAAAAAGAATAAAATGTTTTTATCTCCCAATCTCCAAGGTTAAGATTAATTCCTGGGGATACAAGAAATCCTTCAATCTCCTGATACTGACCCTCGATTGGGAAAAAGGCACTTTTACTGTTCCCGGGATAATTGATATCACTCCTAGTTCCCAATCCTAGTAAATCAATCTTTAGGTTTTCCGAAACTTGGCGGGATAAATGAAAAGTACCAGACTTGTTATCAAAATGAGAGTATGGTAGCTCGTTGTCAGTCGAATTCAAAGATGTGCCTATCCTCCCCGCCCATCCAGATTGATCAAACCCATAATGTATTCGATTAAAAAAAGTATTATTCGCCCCCCCCTCAATTAACCATTTCAACTGCTCTTCCCCGGGTTGACTGCGTAACATAACTGCCCCCCCGATTCCTTCAGCTCCGTACTGTACAGAAGAGGAACCACGCAAAACCTCTAGACTGGACACGCCAGTTAAAGAAAGTTGACCTAAGTTGTAAGTACCCGAAAAACCACCGTTTAATTTTCTTCCCTCATAAAGAAAAGTTACATGATCGCTCTGAGATCCTCGACTGAAGAGTGATGTCTGAGATCCCATTTGACCGGTTCTTGCAACCGCCATTCCAGGGACGGAACGTAATGCATCCGCCAAATTATAAATCTGTCTTTGATCGAGATCATTGCCCGAGGTTCTGGTTACCCATGGAGAGGTTTCACTGAGCGGTTGAGGAATACGAGTCTCGACCACAACCATTGGCTCGAGATTTTGATCTTCTGCAAAGGTTAATCCAGAAGCAGTCATACTGAGAATACATGAAAGATAAAACTCGGAAGACATATAAAAAGGCATACTAACTATTGATAATCAATTATCAATAAATAGCAATACCAAAACCATCAAGTTTTCTGGTAAATGAAACTGACTATTGCCGTTAATTAGAAACGACCTTAAGAGAATGATAGAAGTTAAAGACCAACAATCCCAAGAACAACAATCGTCAACAATGATATCATGATGCCAAGAACCACAGATAAAAGCTTTTCCGTGAGACTCGCATCTTTCATTGAATCTAAGTTTCTACATTTTAACATATTTCCCTCCAAATTAAGTTTGATGAAAATATGCTTACACCGTGCCAATCCCGATTGATCTCGAAAAAAGTCAGAAAATGGTAAAAATTTTCCAAAAGGTTGATCTAGATATATTTATCTAAGAAAAAAACTTCATAAATGTCATGAAAATCATTCAAATTCCGCTAAAACAAAGTGTATCGTGTCTAATTTGTAACCACTTAAACAAATTCAATCCAAGACTTGATTGATTGGATAACCCTTACCTTCCATTTTAAATGATTTTAATTATTCCTGCAGGAATTTATTGATGCATTTCTAGTTAATTTACCTCGCTTTTCATCAAGAACCTGAGGTTCGGCTCATCAAACTGGGTCAGGTTAAAAGTTCAGCTTCACCGGCTCCCCCACCCCCGGGTGTTCGAATGACAAGGCGATCTCCCGGATATACTCTTACCTGTACAAGCGAATCCATCGCTTCCTCGGCACCATCCATACGAATGAGAACCTGCTCCCCGCACATTCCGGACTCCCCACCAGAAATCCCACAGGGAGCCTCCACTCTACTTTGTGTAAGTAAAGAAAGTTGGGTCTCCTCTTCAAAGAGGTATTCCCTTTCAATCCCATCCCCACCCGACCAGGTTCCCTCGCCTCCCGATCCCATCCGTCGGCGAAAGGCAACCAAACGAACCGGGAAACGGTTCTCCAGTATTTCGGGATCGGTGATGGCAGTGTTCGTCATATGTACCTGCACGGCGGAGGTACCCTCCTGCCCAATCCTCGCTCCGGAGCCTCCACCCAGGGTCTCATAATGGCTGAATTTATTATTACCAAAGATAACATTATTCATGGTTCCCTGCGAACAGGCAACTTCCTGAAAAACGGTGCTTAGGATAAGGTCAACCAAGCGTTGACTTATCTCCACATTGCCCCCGGCCACCCCGGGAGATTGAGAAGCATCCGAAGAAAAGGCTGGTTTGAGCAGACTGCCAGTTGGCAAAATGAGGCTGACTGGTTCGAGCAATCCCTCATTGAGCGGAAGGTTTGAGCCAATCAATACCCGCAAACAATAACAAACGGCACTGTGAACGATAGCCTCGGCGGCATTGAGATTATCATCACGGGCCGGGGCGGTTCCGGTGAAATCAAAAATGGCGGAACCTTCTTGTATGCTTACCTGAAGCTCGATCCGATCCCCATCGTCCAAAGACTGGGTACCGGAAAGAACGGAGTCTCCAAACCCTTCGAGAAAATGCCGGCAACTCAGACTTGATTCTTCCCGCAGGGCGTTCATCTGTTGGGTTATTTCATTCTCACCGTACTCGGCAATTAATTGCTCCATAGTATCAATCCCATAGCGAAGCGAGGCAACCTGAGCGGATAGATCTGCCAAATTTTCGGAAACCTGACGGGAAGGATATTCTGCCCGCTGTAATACCTTTTCAATCTGATCCATGCGGGATTCTCCCTTTTCGAACAAATATTGCGGAGATAGTACCACTCCTTCCTGCTCGAGGGTGGCTGAACCCGCGGGCATGGAACCGGGACTGACTCCCCCGATCTCTGCATGATGGGCCCGGTTGGCCAGAAAGCAGACCGGCTTCTTACTCTCGCCAAAAACGGGAGCAAGCACCGAAACATCCGGGAGGTGGGAACCTCCAAATGCAGGATGATTCGCCACCAGAATATCACCCCTGGAAAGGTGCGGAAATTCCTGCATCAGGCTACGGGTGAATACACCCATCGCTCCCAAATGAACCGGAATATGAGGAGCATTGGCCACCAGATACCCTTTTCCGTCGAGCAAGGCACAGGAAAAGTCGAGGCGTTCACGGACATTGGTGGAAAGGGCGGTGCGTTCAAGCTGGGCACCCATTTCTTCGGCCAGGCAGAGAAACCGGCTGGAGAATAATTCGCGGCGTGCAGCTGCGGGCATTTCATTTTGCGTCCCTTGGCATTCTTGGTTTCTTTCCAACAGCAGACTCCCCTGCGATCCTGAATGGACCGTCCAGCCCTCGGCGACCCATAAGGTGCTGAATGCATCCGCAACAAGGAGAGGACCCGCATAAATCTGACCAGGTGTTATTTCAGACCGGTCCATCCCACATTCTCCGCATCTATCGGTTACTTGTCCGTGGGATACAAATGTCTCCTCCTTCTCAGTTGTCGCAGGCGATGCAATCCGAATACGCAGAGAATGAAGTTCGATTTTGGCATGGGATGGAAAATATCCGAATACCTGTTCGAATTTCTGCTGATAGAGGGATACGATGCTTTCCGGTTCCCGGTAAATAACCTCTAGAGAAGAGTCCTGTCCGACCAATCGGATGAAGGCCCGTTTTTCGATAACTTCTCCCTGCTCGCCCATTTCCAAAAGTTCAGCTTTGCCCCGTGCAATCATTTCCTGCTCCATCTCCCTGATTTTTTCAGGAACGATCGGGCTCAGAACCGGTTGATCAATCAGTCTTTCAACCCGGGCACAGGAGAGACCATAAGCACTGAGCAATCCAGAATCTGCCGGTAAAAGCACCCGATCCATCCCCAGAAGCTCCGCGACCCCACAGGCATGCTGCCCTCCGGCTCCCCCAAAAGCAACCAGGGCATGAGTAGCGGGATCATATCCTTCCTCGATCGAAATTTTTCGGATCGCATTCGCCATTGCATCATTGGCCACCGCTAAAAAGCCGTGTAATAAATCTTCCGCATTCTTCCCAGATGAAGAGATCATCTCATCGAGTCTTTCACGGGATGCCTCCGGAAACACCGGGGTGGAAAAATCATCCAGAGATAGACGACCGAGCAACAGGTTCACATCAGTCAGGCAAAGCGGACCTCCAAAACCATAGCATGCCGGACCGGGATGTGCCCCGGAACTTTGCGGGCCCACCCGCAATAATCCATTTTCCACTCGGCAGATCGATCCACCTCCGGCAGCCACGGTTTCAATCTTCAGCGAGGTGCTGGCAATCCTGGCATCTCCCACCTGATGGGGAGATTGGTATCCATAATGTCCTGAATATCTCGAAACATCGGTGCTCGTTCCTCCCATATCGAGATTGATAAAATCCTGAAAGCCAGCCGATTTTGCAATCGATCCGGCCCCGACCACTCCGGCGGCGGGTCCGCTAAGCAGGCTGTCGATCGCCCGGTATTTGCTCCTTTTTTGCAAACCACCGGCACTGCTCATTACGCGGAGAGAATCGGACTGGCCGAGGGCATCCTGTACCTGATCCAGGTAATGATCGAGCACATCGGAAAGATAAGCCTCGACCACCCCGGATTCGAGACGGGGCAGCCATTTGGGGAAATTGTAAATTGAGGAAGAAACCACCACTTTTCTAAAACCTGCTTCGGAAAGAATTTCAGCCACCTGGATCTCATGCTCAGGGTTTCGACAGGAATGAAAAAAAGAGATCACGGCATTCCTTTTGCCTGAGGAAACCAGATCATTGGCCATTTTCTTAATCTCCTGATAGTCGGGTGCGGTAAGTACATGGCCATCCCGATCGATGCGTTCATCAATCTCGATAATATCCTCGGTCAGGTTTTTCCTCTTTTGGGGAATCAGATCAAACAGCCCTAGTCTTCTTTGGTCACCAATCTCGAGCAAATTCCCAAAACCGGAAGTGATGAAAAGAACCGGCTCGGTGCCCTTCCCTTCCAAAAGTGCATTGGTACAGCGGGTAGTGGCCAGTCGCATCTCCGTGTCAACCGATTTCCAGTCGAGTCCCTGACGGGCAAGAATCAATCGCATTCCCAAAACCGGGGCTTCCCACCCGGATGCCAACTCAACGGCAACCGGAAGATCCACTTCTGCAGGGAGGGGGTCTTCCATGATGAGTTCCTCTGCATCTTTATCCCACCCATGGATATTGGTGGAAAAACTCTGGTTTCCCCCGAATTTCAGGGTAAACCCAATGGGGAAGTGATCGGGCCAGTTATCGGTCTTCGAAATTCTCAGTTTGCGATCTTCAATCTTTGCGATGGCCTCCGCGGATAGAGAACCCCGGGAGAGGACTTTCGCCCGGAACCATTGCGAATCAGGAGAACGACCGAGGCAGTCCGTAAAAGTACCTCCGGTGTCCACGAAGAAAGACCACGACTCCTTTCTCCCGGCTTTCTTCATCTGGAAAAAGCAGGTGGTGGCCCATCGGCCCAGGCTTCCAGGAGTGGGAGATAGGACTCAGGTAAATTTACATCACGAGCTCCCTGGACCACAATTTCCTGATAGGGCGAAGATGGGATCCCATAATCATAGTCATTGGAAAGGTATACCCAGACCAGTAACCGCTCTCCGCTTCGGCAGCTGATCACTTCAATTTTCTTTTTATCGTAGTATCCACCCGCAACCCCTTCATATTGATCCAAGGCCTCCCAATGCTGAGGTAAAAGAGACCACAAACAACCACGTACCAGTCCCCCTGAAAACTCCTCAATCCCGGCATACCCGTTTCCATTGATAAAATACCGCCAATCAGGCAAGTGAACCCGTTCACCCAGTTTTGCACCGGGACAACGAGAGGCCATCTGTGCAAGATTCATATTTGAACCGTAAGCGAAGTAAGGATCGTCCATCCTCCCTAGGTTTGAGGACGATGAAAGAGGTTGCAAGCGCAAGAGTATTCGATGCTTGAACAATTTCTGAATTTAGCCATGATGGGAGGTAGCGTTAGAGACCGTTCGTCATGGATTGTCTCCTCGATTACCCCAAAAATCAGCCATCCGGTTGATTTGGACGAAACGACAGCCCGGTTCCGACTTGGCTGTGGATGAGCCAAAGCTCATCCCCCGGGTCGAGAAACTCATGAACAAAAAATGTCAGAACAAGTAAAAAAACAATCAATCATCGAAGAAAACCGTTCCCACGAAAAAGACACGGGGTCCAGTGAAGTGCAAATCGCCTTGCTTAGTGCCCGTATCTCACATCTGACGGAACACCTGAAAACCCACCGGAAGGATTTCCACTCACGCCGGGGACTGCTCATGATGGCGGCCCGCCGTAGAAAGTTGCTCGATTACTTAAAACGTACTGATCTCAAGAGATATCAGGACATCATCGAAAAACTTGATCTCCGTCGCTAAGCAAGCGACCCCTTTTCCGGATTTCATACTCGAAGGCGTTAGCCACGAGTTTTTCTCCTTTTAAACAAGCCAATCGACTCGTTGTCGCTTTGAACTATTTAAATTGGTACCCAAAACAAGCAATCCGGCTTGGGCTGGGCGGATGACGAACAAAAGAACAAATCATATAATCGTACGAAAATGAAACAGAAGCATAATGTAACCGCCGAAAAACTCGGCATCGAAATCTCAACCGGCACCTTGGCCGGTCTGGCCAGCGGAGCCGTAACCATATCCATGGGTGAAACGAATGTATTCGTTTCCGCCACCGCAGCTGCCACCTTGCGTCCTGGACAGGACTTTTTTCCACTTACGGTAGACTACCGGGAAAAATTCACTGCTGCCGGACGCTTCCCTGGAGGTTATTTTAAACGCGAGGGAAAACCGACAGAAAAGGAAATTCTTACTTCCCGTCTTTGCGACCGCCCTCTTCGTCCTCTTTTCCCGAAAGGATTCCTCAACGAAGTTCAAGTAATCGGCTATCTTTTATCCACGGATCAAGTAAATGAGGCCGATGTTCTCATGGTAAACGGTGCATCCGCAGCCATCATGATTTCAGATATTCCGTGGAATGGCCCAATCGGATGTGTCCGTCTTGGTCAAATCGACGGAGAATTTGTGGTCAACCCGACCAATGAGCAAATGTATGACTCCACCCTCGACCTTATTTATGTGGGTAGCGAGAAGGAGATGATGATGATCGAAGGATCCGCTGATCAAATCCCTGAAGATCGTTTCGTGGAAGCCCTCGAGTTTGCCCATGAAGCAATCCAGGACATCATCGAAGCCCAAAAGAAACTGGCTGAACTTTGCGGAAAAGCCAAAAAGGAATTCGATCTCGTTAAGGCACCGGATGATGTTCTCGCCCTTTGCCGTGAAATTACCGGCAACCGGATGGAAGAAGCCATCTTTGCCGCCTCCAAACAGGAGCGCCAGGTTGCCGTTGACGCGGTCAAAGAAGATGCCACCGCTGCCTGCCAGGAAAAATTCGGAGATGACTTTGATGAAGACCATGTAAAAATGGCCTTCGAAGTTATCCAGGAAGAAGTATATCGCGAAAACATTCTCGAGAAAGGAAAACGGGCAGATGGACGTGGTCCGGCCGATCTTCGTGAAATCACCTGTGAAACTGGAGTTCTTCCACGCGTTCACGGATCTGCGATCTTTACCCGCGGAGAAACCCAGTCATTGGTTCTCAGTACACTTGGTACCAGCCGTGATGTTCAGGATCTGGACGGTCTGACGGGTGGTCCAACTGCCAAGTCCTTCATCCTGCACTACAATTTCCCTCCCTTTTCCGTAGGAGAGGCAGGAAGATTTGGATTTACCGGTCGCCGGGAAATCGGTCATGGTGCTCTTGCCGAGCGCTCCGTACTCCCCGTACTCCCTCCAGAAGATGAATTCCCCTATGCGATCCGTATCGTATCTGAAATCATGTCTTCCAATGGATCCACTTCCATGGCCAGTGTCTGTGGCGGATCTCTCGCATTGATGGATGCAGGTGTTCCTCTTGCGAAGCATGTGGCTGGAATTTCTACCGGTTTGGTTACCAAGATGGATGAAAACGGAAACATTGAAAAACATGTTGTTCTGACCGACATCATCGGGGCAGAAGATCATTTCGGAGATATGGACTTTAAGGTCTGTGGTACCCGTGATGGTGTGACAGGTTTCCAGTTGGATCTGAAAATCCAGGGTCTTCCATTCGATATTGCCAAGGAAGCGGTGAAACAAGTAACCGAAGCCAGAATGAAAATTCTCGGTTCCATGGAAGAAGCTATGCCATCCCACCGCACTCAGTTGCGTGAACATGCTCCCCGGATTGAATCCGTTCAAATCGATCCAGAGAAAATCGGGGCACTGATTGGTCCTGGTGGTAAGAACATCCGTCGTATCACTGAAGTGACCGGAGCAAGCATCGACATTGATGAAGACAACAGCGGTAAGGTAAGGATTTACGCGACAGATACCGAGTCAATGGAACGGGCCCTTAATGAAATTGATTTGGTAACCGGAGAAATCGAAGTTGGTAAGATCTATCGTGGTATCGTACGCGGAGTGAAAGATTTCGGAGCTTTTGTTGAGTGTCTTCCAGGTAAGGAAGGCTTGTGTCATATTTCAGAACTTGCTGATTTTCGTGTCAATAAGACCGAGGATATCTGCAAGCTCGGAGATGAGATTATTGTCAAATGCATCGGCATTGACGATAAGGGACGCGTCAAGCTCAGCCGTCGTGCAGCCATGGAAGAAAATAAGGCTGACGGAGACGAAGAAAAAACCGAAGAATCACCAGCTGAAGAAACCCCAAGCGAAGAGGAAGCGGAACCCGCCAACTCCTGATTCAGAAAGTTTAAAAGAGAACTTATTGCAAAAGGGGAAGGATTCGCGTAAGCGAAATCCTTCCCCTTTTTTTATTTATGACCAAAGAAAAGCCATTATTACTGGCCACAAACGATGACGGCATCCAATCAGGATTTCTGATTACCCTGGTTGAAGAACTGGTAAAAGACTTCGATGTGGTCACCTGTGCACCCGACGGAGAAAGAAGCTGGATTGGACATGCCATCTCCAGAAACGCCAAACTGGTGCCCAAGAAAATTAAGGACTATCCATCCCTGGCCTATTCATTAAACGGTACCCCGGCAGATTGTGTAAATCTTGCCTGTGGAAATCTCCTGGACCGCGAACCCGATATTGTGGTGAGTGGAATCAACCTCGGATATAACATTACGATGCCGATGATCTTATCATCTGGCACAGTCGGGGCCGCCATGGAAGCGAGTCTTCTGGGTCATCGGGCGGTTGCCTGCAGTATGTGTCTCCCAAATGATGAATTTGAAGATATCCGCAAGAGCGGCGGGAAAAAAATGGGAAAAAAGGTGGAAAAAAGCCTGCGTAATTCAGCCAAGGCGGTCGCAAAATACGCGAAAAACATGGCTTCGCTCACCAAACCGGATGGTCTGACCGTTCATAATCTTAATTTCCCGAGCAATTATGACGGCAAAGAGGATCCCATCCTTACTTTTGCCGACAACTTGATGCTGGGTAATCTCTTTGAGCCCGCCCCAGGGGAGAAACATCATCAATTGGTTTACCGGACAGAATGGTTGGACGAGGCTGAAGTGGAAACGGGTTCTGATCTATGGGCATTAAAGGAGGGAATGCCTTCCGTTTCGCGTCTTGATTTTCAGGGAGCCAGTGGACGTTCCTATTTTGAAGTGTAAATTATCTAACGATTGAGATGTTTCATAAGATCTTCAGATGGTGGTACGAAAAGAACCGTTCTTCCTATGGAGATACTTACCGAAAAATCCAGGGCCGCTCAAAAGACCGTGACCTGATTCATTATTTCGAAGATTTTGGTGGAGACGGACAAAACCGAACCTATTCACATTGGCTTAGAAAATTACTGGTTAAACTGATCGCCTGGGTTCTGTTTCTGATCTTTGCAGTATGGTTTGCCTATCAAAGTTATCAGGGTTTGCTGATTTACAACACCTAACGCGTATTTCGCTTGCTTGCCCTTGCTCAAAAAGGTAAGGTAACCGTTTTTTTCCATAAAATGAAGAAGACGCACAAAGGAATAGCCAAAAGATTTAAGATAACCGGTACTGGGAAAGTTAAATTTCGCAAGCCCGGGCAACGCCATTTGCGACGCAAAAAGACGACTAAACAAGTCCGTGCCGGCAATCAGGATCAGGTCTTGGCCGAAGGTATGGCCCGTCGCGTCATCCGTGCTATTTCTTAACCCCTTTACCCCATAATCAGGAGATTTCGTCATGCCTAGAGCACGCAATGTACCCGCTACCCGCAAACGCCGTAAAAAAGTCCTTAAGAAAGCGAGAGGATACTTTGGTAATAAATCCCGTCTTTTCAGATACGCTAAGGATGCTGTCGATCGTGCGGAATCTTATGCCTATGTTCACCGCCGGAAACGCAAAACTGAGTTCCGCCAACTTTGGATCGTACGGATCAATGCCGCATGTCGTGCCGAGGGTATCCGATATGGAGAGTTCATTCATGGCTTAGCCAAGGCAGGTATCGAACTCAACCGTAAGGTCATTTCTGAACTTGCTATCCACGAGCCTGATGCTTTCAAGGAACTTGTAGCGAAAGCCAAGGCTTCCTTGGAGGCCTAAACCTCCCCACATAGTTTCGGCGTGGAGAATCCAGATCTCCAAAAAATCGTTGCCGATGCTGAGTCATCTCTGCCGGATGTTTCCAATAAACCACAATGGGAACAGACCAAAGCAACTTTTCTAGGTCCCAATGGGAGCCTGACTCAATTCGCAAAGGGCATTGGTGCCGTAGCGAAAGAAGACCGGCCCGCATTTGGTAAGGCACTCAATCAGGCAAAGGGAATCGTCGAATCCCTGTTTCAAAACCGATTGACCGCGATCGAGGAAATCGAAGACCTCAAGGCTCTCGGCGATAAGATTGACCCCACCCTTCCTTCGGTCTCTTCCCTCCAAGGTGGTTTGCATCCCCTGACCAAGACCAGAAGGAAAATTATTTCTATTTTTCGCAAAATCGGTTTCACCGTAGCCGAGGCCACAGAAGTGGAGACGGAATGGTTTTGCTTTGATGCGCTCAACACACCTGACGATCATCCAGCCCGTGATGAACAGGATACCCTCTTTTTCCCTCCCCATTCGAAATGGGCAAATATTCAGCGGAAAAAAGATGAATCTTATCTTCTAAGAACTCATACCTCCTCAGTACAAATCAGGACGATGCTGCGTGAAAAACCGCCCCTTCGAGTAATTGCTCCGGGTAGATGTTTTCGGCGCGACACCGTGGATGCGACTCACTCTGCAAATTTCCACCAGACTGAAGGATTATTTATTGATCATAAGGTAACTGTTCGTGATCTTAAAGGAGTATTGGACTTCTTTCTTCGTGAGTTATTTGGCGAAAAAGTGGAGACGCGTCTTCGCCCCAGTTTCTTTCCCTTCACTGAGCCCAGCTTCGAGGTTGATTTGAAAGTTCCAGACCTTGGGAAATTGAGTAATAAATGGATCGAAATCATGGGCTGTGGTATGGTCGACCCGAAAGTTTTGGGGTTAGTGGATATAGATCCGGATGAATGGACTGGGTTTGCATTCGGTCTCGGAATCGAACGGGTGACCATGTTACTCCACGGCATTGATGACATCCGTCATTTTTACCAGAACGACCAACGTTTTCTATCCCAGTTCTCCAGTCAGGTATGAAAATGAGTCTCGATTGGTTATCACAATATGTGGATCTACCCGATCCAGCAGAAGAACTGATTGATGTGCTCCCAATGCTCGGCATTGAGGTGGAAGAAGGAGATGAGGGCCCGTCGGTAAGTCTCGACAAGGTGGTGGTCGGTAAGGTTCTTGAAAAAAACCAACATCCCGAAGCCGACCGGTTAAGTGTCTGTTCAGTCGAAGTTGGAGCGGAAGCACCCGCCCAAATTGTTTGTGGTGCCACCAATTTCAAACCAGGCGACCGGGTACCGGTTGCTCTCCCCGGGGCTAAATTACCCGGCGGATTTAAAATCAAAAAATCCAAACTCAGGGGAGTGGCATCGGAAGGAATGATGTGCAGTGCCAAGGAACTGGAACTTGGGGAAGACGATGCCGGTCTTTTTATTTTATCCGGCGAACCGGAAATCGGCCAAAAAATCACCGATGTGGTCTCCAAATCAACCACTCTTGAACTTGAAATAACCGCTAACCGGGGAGACTGCCTCAGTCATCTCGGGGTTGCGAGGGAAGTGTCCGCTTATTACCAGACTCCCACGCGCTTTCCCGCGGTAAATAATTCAGCAGAACCTACGGACACTGCGACGGGGAATTCACTCCTGTCGTCACTGGATGTTCAATCATCTCAATGTCCCTATTATACCGCATGGTCTGTGAAAGGAGTAAAGATTGCCCCCAGTCCCAACTGGCTGATTGAAAGAATCGAATCAATTGGATTACGTCCGATTAACAATGTGGTGGATATCACCAATTTTGTCCTTCATGAAATCGGGCAACCCCTCCATGCATTTGACCTAAAAAAAATTGCCGACTCGGCCATTGTGGTCAGGGAAGCAAAGGAGGGAGAGAAAATAACCACTTTGGATGATCAGGAGCGTGCCCTGAGCCCAAATATGATGGTGATCGCAGATGCAGAAAAGCCATTGGTTGTTGCCGGAATTATGGGCAGTGTGGATGCCGAAGTCGATGACAGCACCACCGATATTGTTCTTGAATCAGCATGGTTTCATCCAGGTAGTGTCCGAGCCACCGCCCGGACTCTCGGACTGCATACTGACAGTTCGCAAAGATTTTCCAGGGATGTCGATCCAGCAGGTGTCGAATTTGCAGCAAGAAGGGCGATTGATCTGATTACTGAAATTGCGGGAGGATCTGCCAGCAGTGAATTTATATCCGTTGGAGAACCTCCCCGAACCTCACGAACCATTGAAATAGAGACTGATTATGTTGAAGAACGCTGTGGTTTTGAAGTATCGACAGAAGATCTGACCGCAAGTTGGAAAAGGCTCGGTTTTGAGGTCGAAGGCACTTCCCCCATCCGGGTGACCGTTCCCTCGTACCGTTCGGAAGTCGACCGTCCAATTGATTTGGTTGAGGAATTTCTCAGAATCCGGGGAACCTCGGATCTGCAGGGATCCAAGTTTTTGAGTCCCAGTCTTATTCGAGACAACGAACCGGCGTACGATTTATGCGACCGGGCCGTCGACAACCTTATCGGCCAGGGCTATCAGGAAGCCTGCAATTACAGCCTACGCTCCTCCGATGAACTTGCATCCTGGTTCCCAGAAATCAACCAGGAGGATCTGGCTCTGGGGAATCCACTGACCGCTGATCACACCCACATCCGTGCGTCCCTGCTTCCTGGTCTTGTGGAAGTGCTGGCTCATAATCAAAAGAATCTGAATGACCTGAATCATCTTTTTGAAATCGGGAGGGTTTTTCAGCCTGGTCCCCGCGGAAACGCAGAATTGATCAGTATCGCGTGGGTGAACACCCAGGCGAATTCCCGGAAAAACTGGAAGGAAGAGGAAAGTTCCGATTTCTTCTCTCTCAAGAATTCTTTGGAGCGCCTGCTTCATGCTGTGGGTCTCAATGCACCTAAAGGACTTTGGCAAAGCACCGAGGACCAACTTCCCTGGCAAAACGGATATGCGGCAACCTTGGGAGATGTACACCGTAACAAACTTGGGATTGGTCTCGGAACCTTAAGCTTAAATCTTACCAAAAAGTATGATCTTAAGGGAGCCGTACTTGCTGTTGAAATTCTGATCGACCCGGTGCTCCTTGCTAAACAAAAGAAACCCCATCCATTTTCATCCTTTAGTACCTTTCCTCCTGCGATCAAAGATCTATCCCTAGTTGTTGAGAAAACAGAACCCGCCGAAGCAGTCAGGGAAAAAGTACAGGAAATCATTCACCAAACGATCGCAGATGGAATCAGTCTCGATCCAGTCATCATCTTTGATGTTTTTTCTGGAAAAGGCTTATCCGTGGACAAGAAGAGTATCGCTTTTTCCTTACGGATCAGGGCATCCGACAGAACCCTCGGGGAAAAGGAAGTCAATAATACCTTCGAGAAAATCCTCGAAGCAATCGGATCCCAAACACCCTACGAGCTAAGGAAGTAACATGAGCGAAGAATCATCAATGGACATTGATTATGTAGCCAATCTTGCCCGGATCGAACTCACCGCCGAAGAACGGCAAAAATTCCAGGGACAACTGGGAGATGTTTTAAAATATTTTGAAAAACTACAGGAAGTGGATGTCGAAGGAGTCGAACCCACAGCTCATGCGTTCCCCCGTTATAATGTCTGGGATGAAGATGTCGCGGTGGAAGGTTTTTCTGCAGAAGAAGCCTTACTGAATGCACCCAAAGCAAGAAGTGAGCAAGTGGTTGTACCCAAAGTGGTCGAAGAATAGGCAGAGATGAGTGATCATTCAGAAATTTTCTCCCTCACGGGTCTTGAGATTTCCCAGGGGTTGGCTGAAGGAAAATTCTCCTCGGAAGAAGTCACCCAAGCCTTTATCAGCCGGATCAAAGAAGTGGATGAAAAAGTCCACGCCTTCCTGAGTTATGATGAGGATGATATGCTCGAGCAGGCAAAATCATCAGACAACCGACGAAGCACAGGGCAAGCAATCGGTCCATTGGATGGAGTCCCCGTTTGCTTAAAGGATGTCATTTCAGCCAAGGGTCAGCCTTTGACTGCAGCCAGTAAAATTCTCGAAAATTACCGTTCTCCTTATGATGCAACCGTCACCGTTAAACTTAAACAGGCTGGTGCGGTAGTTGGAGGAAGGTTAAATCTTGATGAATTTGCCATGGGCTCTTCCACGGAAAACTCCGCCTATGGCCCAACCCGGAATCCATGGGATTTGGAGCGGGTTCCCGGGGGAAGTAGTGGCGGTAGTTCCGCTGCGGTTGCCGCCCGCGAAACTCCCTTAACTTTGGGATCCGATACCGGCGGATCCATCCGCCAACCCGCATCCTTGTGTGGAGTCGTGGGAATGAAACCAACCTATGGACGGGTATCCCGTTACGGTCTGGCCGCTTTTGCCTCTTCCCTCGATCAAATTGGACCCTTTTCTCAGACTGTTGAAGATGCGGCCTTGCTTTTGGAAACTATCTCCGGGCATGACCCACTCGATTCCACCAGTTACCCCGCCTCAGTACCGGGATACCTCAATGCCCTGAAGGGAAAGCTTGAACCCTGTAAATTGGGTCTGCCCAAAGAATTTTTTGGTGAAGGCATGGACGATGAGGTAAGGAAAGCGATTGATCAGGCAATTGCATGGTACAAAGAACAAGGCTATGAAATGGTTGAAATTTCCCTGCCTACCACCGACCTCTCGGTGCCCGTCTACTATGTAATTGCCACTGCTGAGGCATCCTCAAACCTGGCCCGCTATGACGGAATCCGCTACACCAAGAGAAGTGAGCATTCCGAAAATGCGATTGATGTTTATGCCAAATCCCGGGGCGAGGGGTTTGGCGAGGAAGTGAAGCGTCGCTGTATTTTGGGAGCTTACGGCTTAAGCAGCGGTTACTATGACGCCTATTATCTGCGGGCACAGAAAACCCGCACCTTGATTCGGAATGATTTTGAAAAGGCTTTTCAGAAGGTGGATGCAATTTTAACCCCAACCTCCCCCACTCCGGCCTTTAAGTTTGGAGAAAAAAGCGAAGACCCGATTTCAATGTATCTAAGCGATATTTATACGATTTCCACCAACCTGGCCGGTCTTCCAGGCATTTCCGTGCCCTGCGGTTTTTCAGAAAACGGTCTGCCTATTGGCATGCAATTAATTGGGCAGGCATTCGAAGAAGAAAAATTGCTGGCGATCGCCCACGCCTATGACCGGGAACTACAATACGGCTGTAAACAACCTAACCTTTGATACTGATATGGAATACGAAGCGGTCATAGGATTAGAAGTTCATGTACAACTCGATACCAATTCGAAAATGTTTACCCGGGTTGGAACCGGGTTTGGCAAACCACCGAATACCCTGACCAACCCAGTGGTTTTGGGTCTGCCGGGAGCCTTACCGGTTATGAACCGTGAAGCCATCGAGAAATCAATTAAAGTTGGATTGCTGCTTAATTGTAAAATTGCGGAAGTCTGTAAATGGGACCGTAAAAATTACTTTTATCCGGACATGCCTAAGAATTATCAGATTTCTCAGTTCGACCAACCAATCTGCGAGGGCGGAGAGGTCGAGATTGAGATGCCGGGTGAATCCCCTTCTGAGATTGGCCCCCACCGGACCGTTCAACTTACCCGGATTCATTTGGAGGAGGATGTAGGAAAACTGACCCATTATGAAACAGACAGTCTGGTTGATTACAATCGGGCAGGATGTCCTTTACTTGAAATCGTCAGCGAGCCCGACCTTTTTTCTCCGGAAGAAGTATTTGCCTACCTTACCTCTTTGCGTAATTCCTTGGTGTCAGCGGAGATTTCTGACTGTGACATGGAAAAAGGACAACTGCGTTGTGATGCAAACATCAGTGTGCGTCCCGTCGGTTCCACGACCCTGGGAACCAAGGTTGAAATCAAAAACCTAAACACCATTTCCGGGGTGAAAAATGGTGTGGAGTATGAAATCCGTCGTCAAACCAAAGTCATCAAAGAAGGCGGCACTATCATTCAGGAAACCCGTCGTTGGAATCCTGAACAGAAATACACCACCCCCATGCGGACCAAGGAAATGGCTCATGACTACCGTTATTTCCCTGATCCGGATTTGATGCCCGTAAAAATCGATTCCGATTGGGTCGACCGGATCAAAGCCGAAATCCCGGAAAAGCCTTTTGACAAA
>CACFTI010000026.1 GCA_902569115.1 uncultured Verrucomicrobiota bacterium
TAATTTGTAATACTTCTCAAAAGAGTATTTCTTGCCGTCTTTTGTAGGTGAGTGTGCCCAAATAAAAAAATCTGCAAGTACATTACCAATTGGCCCTCCTTCCATCGGCTTTTTCCCAATTTTTTGGTTTTCATCTTTATGCTCAACAATCGAGATTAAAAGCTCCGAACTCTCTGCAACAAATTTTTGAGCTTTGCCGGAACTATAGTCGCCGAAAGATTCAAGTTCTTTATCTACAGCAACCTGATTAAGATCTTTTTCATGCTTAGAATCTTCATCATCACCGTCGCTTAGACCAACGGCCATCGGTCTGTTTAATTCAAATCCATTTACCAAAACTTTTGTAAGCTGACTTTGATTCAGAGGTTGTTTGAGCTCATCGAGGACCATAGGCACAATTTCCTTTATTTGTATAGGAGTAGGATTCTTAACCGCTTTGGTCCCTTTGGGGGCAGGAAATCGAATGCATTTAATTTTTTCTTTCCAATTTAAATTGGAAAATTGTTCCGCAAACTCAGAATTTGAGTGCGTAAAGTAATATTTCAGCTTTTCATGAACGATTGTTCTTATTCCTGAACTTTCATTTTCTACGAGTTCACTCAGGCAAGACGTCATTTCTTGATACAAAACATGCCCTGGATCATTCTTGTTAAGCTTGTTCCAAATTCCTCTTTCAACAGATGTTTTTATGTAACCACACAGAATTTTATCACGCACTGTTTCTTGGTGTTTCCCTGACTCTTCTTCTGCATCTGGTAAAACCTCAAGAGCAATTTTGTAGGCATCTCCTGCCAAATCGTTAAACTCATCTTTTTCTAATGCTCCCTCATCTTTGTTAGGATATTTTATCCTCAGATGATTAAGGATTTGAATTCTGAATTTCTTCGAAAAAATGAATGATTCTGCCATTCTGTAAAGCACAAGCTGGTCATCATCGGATGCATTTCCCGCAATGATTCTTTGTGCTATCTGATAAAAGCTTGACTCCATGAGAAACCAAAAAGATAAGCGACTTTAAATGTCAAATAAGATCTAAATTAAAAGAAAAAACCGAAAATTTTTAGACATCCACTCTCTTTATAAGTTTCAAACTACTGAAAAATGACTAATCCAATACGAGTACACCAATTTGCTAAAGATAATTCCTGCGAGAGCAAGGATGTGTTGAAAGCCCTCCACGAAATGGGTTACGAAGAAATTAAAACAGCAAGCTCTAAAGTACCTTTCGAGTTAGTTGAAAAACTAAAAAAGAAAATTCAAACATTCCCAATTAACGAAATTTCAGTCAGAGGCCTTTGGAATCAAACAGACATAACTTTAGATTTAACTAATGGTTTAACTTCAATCATTAATGGACCTAATGGAGTAGGTAAAACTAGTTTTCTAAATCTCATAAAAGAGATCTTCCATAATCGTAATTTCCTCGAGGAAACTGCTCCACTAAGAAAGACTGTTTTCAAAGAAATTAAAGTTGTTTTTTCTAAACTTGGAATTCTTACAGTTACCAAATCGAAGAATAGATTGGTCTTTAAAATCAACAAAAAAAGAATAGAGGTCTCTGCCAAGAAGATCAGATACGAAAATTTTGAAACCATCTTGCAATTATTAGAAAGACACCTAGAGGCAGAATATATCTTCCAATCTCAAACTGGCCTGTTTCAAGTAGATCCAAAAGGGGAAGAAATAATCCTTACAGATTTACCCAAACTAATCGCAAATTCAGGACTAAGCTCAGGAATGAGACCACACTGGCATAGACGTAGATATATAGTTGAACGTACTGGCAGGGCTAAATCAACAATGAGTGATGAATTCAGAATACTAAAAAAATCTTTGGAGGATAGGTGGAATGATTTAGATCCTAAACTTTTGCAAATGCTTGACAGCATAAAGATTACCGACATCCCGACTCGTCGCGAAAGAGCCCTTAACATTTCCGATTTTGAGGAACAAAGCCTTTTAAACACCTCACTGGAAACAGTAGAAGGGATATCAATAAAATTGAGGGAGGAATTGAATCAAATCAATGAAGATTACCTGATAAGTAAAAACGCAGAAAATGCAAAGCTTGGAAAGGCATTTTTAAAAAATGCCTTAAGCTACGACCCTATCGAAAAAAACATTAATATTCCAAATATAAAAGAGCTTATAGATAAAAGTAATGACGAAAAGAGACGGAAACTCAGAGATAGCATTGACCGTCTTGTGAAAGAGCAAAAAGCTGAAAAAAAGGAGGAACTGAACAACAAATTCACAGAATTTTTACTTTTTGAACTCAGTAACAGTGCGAAGTGGTTAATTGGAAGTATGACACCATCAATAGAAAAATTTGGTGACCAAATTAACTTTTCAACAAAAGCTAAAATAAATCTCAAAGAGACAGGATATTTTTATCATCAAGTGGAAGACGAAGTTGACTTTAAAAAAATAACAGTCTCTTCGAAAGATAAAGCAAAAGGTGCTAAACAATCTAACAAAGAAGTTTTCGAAAGATTTTTTGCCACCGCTTTTGTCACACCTTATCTTAAAACAATTGCAGGTAGTAATTCTACTGCGATCAATGAAATGCAACTTTTTGCCAAGAAAACTGGGAATTTTCTAAATATGGTTAACGATCAGTACGGTCTTTTAAATAAAAGAATAGAGCTAAAAATTGATAAAGATAATAAGCACTTAATTGAAGTTAGGAGCACAATTAACAATAAAGAAATCCCTCTAGATGTTCTTTCATCAGGAGAAAAACATGTGATCATCCTTTGTTATTTATTAGCATTTGTAGAAAAAGATCATCTTTTACTCATAGACGAGCCCGAAATCTCAATGCATGTTGAATGGAAGGAAAACTTTATAGGGAACCTCAATCGATGTCTCGATACAACTATGAGTAAATCAATTATTGCCACTCATTCACCCACTTTAGCTAGGGCCGCTGATGCAGAAGAAATTTTCTACTTTGAACCATCTAATTAAGGAGTGAAATGCAGGCCAACGAAAAGTTTAAAAAATCCCTACCACTGCATAATCAACCTAAAGATATCGCTTATCGAACTTACTCCAAAATAAATGCAGACCGACATAAAAGAACTACAAACTATTATCTACTTTTAGAAGGTGAATCAGATGAGAGTTTATTTGTGAATTTTATCGATGCGAAAGTTACAATTTTACCTGGAAAACACAGGAACAAAACTAATAGCAAAAATTCAGGAGGAAAGACTTGGGTTAGAAATGTAATGGAAGAAATTCAAAGGAGAGATAAGACTGCATTAAGTTTCGTTTTCGCAATAATAGACTCTGACTATGATAAAATTGTAAAACCAAAATATAATAAAAGGAAAAACATTTTTTTCATAGAACCTAATTCATTGGGCACAATGATGTGGAGTTTAAAGGATTTTAGACAAAAGCTTTCAAAGTATTTAAAAATATTAAAAGGAGACAAAAAAACAGATATTGATTTCGAGAAATGGCTTGTATCAAAATGCAATAGAATAGCACTAGATATAGGTTTATTAAGACTAACAAACGAAATTGTAGGAGTTAATATGGATTTCAAAATATTAAAAAATAATCCACTTAAATACATCAAAAATCAAAGTTTTGATTCAAAAACTTTCTTATCTAACTTAAATTTAAATAATCTTAACAAAATTTTCACCACCTTACAAAGAGAGTTTAAAAGAGCTCCTACTTTAAATTCACCTAAAATTTATGATTACTTAAATGATCATGACATTGTGCGGACTCTGTCTTCGCTGACTGACCCCAGTAAATATGATTATATTGTTAAAAAATTAGAAGGAACTTCAAAAGAGGATGGTTGGCTTGTCAAAAATTTTCAAATGGAAGAATTCAAAAAAACCATTCTTTACAAGAAAATTTCTAAATCTGCTTACGCAGCTTGTCTTAAAAACTAAATTTGCTTCAAAATTTATTTTTTCCGAAAAAATCTTCTCATCCCTACTCTTATGAATGCATGGGATATTACAGATTCAATAAAGAAAAGCTAGAGGGCAAAGATCCACTCTCAGAATTAAAAAAACATGTAGATGGATTTATATTCCTCGCATACACAAAAGAAGGACACAAAAAGATCGCCTTAAAGCATGCAACGGACCAGGCATGTGCTGACGGGCTTAGCTTCCTCGATCAAAAAGTGGGTGAGTGGTTAGAGCTTGGAAAGAGCACCAAGGGATTGACGATTGATGAAGGCGAAGATGACCAGAAAGAATAGTTGAAATTTAAAAATTAAATTTATTTAAGATGAAACATTTTTTAAAGAATCAGGGGAAAGAAGCCCTATCTAAGTACCAAAAGAATTTGCAAGTTTGTGCTTCGCTTTCAGGATTATTTTCAACTTCTAAAGTACCTTACTTGCATTACCGGATATCTGAGCAAATGTTTTGTAAATCCTTTGATGCTGATGATCTATCGAGATCTGATATAGCTGTAGATGTTTCCAAGGAAACAGTCGGCCTGGGAATCAAAACTTTCCTGGCAAAACCTAATAATCATACCCTCGAAAAAGTTGCCGAGTTTAATGCAGATCGAAAGATCTATAATGATCTAAATGCAGAAGAGAAGATTCGTAAAATATCGGAATTACGAAACGAAAGAATAAGGTTTGCTCAAAATGGCCATGGCTTGGGTAATTGCCTTTACCATTGTGTGGTGAGAAGAGATGGCTACTTCGATCTTTGTGAGGAAGAGATGCCCCTGATCAACTTGGACAAGGTCAAAAAAGTTAAGGATACCGGTCCTAGTATAAAATTCCAAGATGATCAAAACGAATACAATTTCAATCTTTCCAAAAGTACACTTTTTAAGAGATTCTGGACGCATAATCCGGCAATCAGGATCCCAGTCGAAATCATGGCAGACCCCTTAAGCTTATTGGATGGCATACTGCAAGAATCAGGATCTAAGTATGGAACGAGAGGGGAGCAGTTATCGATGAATTTTGAAACAATCGCAGAGCAAGCAGAAATCATTTTGCAACCGGAAGAGCCAGAGTTTGAAAATGCTTACCTACCCCTTTATGGAGACGGAAAGATAGTTTACGACAAGAGTGGTCTAAACCAATGGAATGCCAGAGGAAGGGAGAGGCACCCCGATGAAGTATACATACCGGTCCCGGCAAAATTTCATCGTAAATGTCCTGGATTCTTTCCGACCAAAGATACCAAGTTTGAAATGTTGCTACCGGGCGGAAAGAAAATTTCGGCTAAAATTTGCCAGGAAGGATCCAAAGCCTTGATGTCCGATCCAAATCGTGAATTAGGTCATTGGATCTTGAGGGATGTACTACAGTTGGGAGAGGGTGAAATTCTCACAATTGATCGATTATACCAGCTTGGCATTGATTCCGTACGTATCGATAAGATCGAAGATGGGTTGTATGAGATGAATTTCGCTGCAGTCGATTCGTTTGAAAATTTTATCAATGAATAGAAAAGTTTTTTCATCAATTTTTAGAATTTCCGAAAAAAATAGATTATCTCCCCTCTAACTCATTTATGATTAGCTTACCAAATTCAGAACTAACCATTGCACAATGGAAGGAACAATTTTCTCCAATTCTCGATGAGAATGGAGAACCAAAGGTTTTCAACGACCATATCCCTGAGGAGATTGAGCCAGGTAAGCTCCTCGAGTATGAGAGAGTGTGGACATTGGTCCCGGAAGAAAAGCCCTACTTAAGGGGTAATGAATACTACCTCAAAAATGGCTACTTAGACTTCCCCGAGTATCCTGGAGTTTTCTACATTACAGAAAAATCATGCGAGCAGGAATGCATTGTAAATCTTGGGATTTCCTCAAATGAAGAAATTGAAAAATACCTAAACAATCAATTTTCACCAGTACTCGAAGAGGGGGAGATGGAGACCTACATAAAGGGGCACGGTGAGTTTGGTTTCGAACCACAGGAAGAAATGAAGAGGTGGGTTACTGAAATTCAAACGCTCATCAATTCAGGTGAAATTTTCGATCCTAATCACATGGAGTACCTAAAGAATTACCTATCTGGCCTGCAAAATATAATGGGCAAAATAGAAAACCGTTAACTTTAAACCTTAAGACATAATAAACAGATGCACATTATAACCGTTACGACTAATACCGCTTCAGGCGGCGACTTTACTTCTATCTCCGCTAATGAAGGTCCAGATGGCTGGAATTTCGAAATATCTGACTCATGTGGTTTGGATTTCATACTCCCTGCCGACACTCTTAAAGAGTTACCAGATGTGGATGGCTTGATAAAATTTATAAATGCGGTTCGCCTAGATGGAGAACCCAGCTTTAAGGGCCTTATATTTGGTTTCTTCGAAATGAATTTCCCGAAGAACCGTAAGCTTAACGAATATCAAATCGAATCGGCGAAGGAGTTTCTAGAAATTGAATCAAAAGACTTCCCTGACATCGTACAAAAATATCAGGTTGCTATTGATGAGTGGCTAAAAGCTCGTAGTGAAATTTAGAGGATTCAAGAAATTGCCAGGCTTATAGCACGCTTGCAGAGGGGATGGATAGGAGTTTTTGTCACAACCAGTCATTACTCAGATACCGTCCAAAAGGAGGTTCTTGCAGATCGTTACCCAGTGATACTTATCAATGGTAAAAAACTAGCTGAAATTATTTCTTCGTATATGCACGAGAGAGGAGAAAAGAATATTGATAAAATCCTCAAGGAAATTGACGCCACTTACGAAGGAATGATCTCAAGGCAAAGGCCCGAGGCATTACTTTATAAATAGCATGGCAGTATTCCTACTGGCTTTATAAACAATTAAGTTATTGTTTGTGTAGAAGTTTATCCTGTCATAGGAAAGTCTGATCTTGATAAAGGGTTATTTCACCTTAAATATTAGATCATGGTTGTGGGTGGATTATTTTCTGGAGTTGGCGGAATTGAGCTTGGATTTAAACAAGCTAGTTACGAAATTGCGTGGGCAAATGAAATGGATGAAAAAGCCGCTCAAACCTATGAATCGATACATGGTCATCCCCTTGCTTACAATTATCCACTCGAGCAATTAATTGAAAATTTAAATAATGGTGAGATAGAGTTAGATCCAATTGATGTTCTTGTTGGAGGCTTTCCATGTCAGGCATTTTCAGTAGCAGGTTATAGGCGCGGATTTGAGGATGAAAGAGGCAACGTCTTTTTCAGGATCATTGATATACTCCGGCATTTCCAAAACATGGAAGGCGGACATATGCCCAGAGCATTGCTCTTAGAAAATGTGAAAAACTTTAGAACCCATGATGATTGCAGAACCTACGAGACTTGCGTTCAGGTACTAAGCGAAATGGGATATTCCGTGTTTACTAGAATTATGAACACTTGCGAGTATTCGGATGTGCCCCAAAATCGTGAGCGTACTTTCATGTGCTGTTTCTTGGGTGAAAGTGCTTGGAACGACGATGCTCTAACCAATGAGGAAAGAGCTACTCAGTGCCCAAGAACACAAGCTTTTTCAAATAACTTTCCTCAAATAAAAGAAAACACTAGGACGATTCAACAACTCTTATCTGACATTGCCCCTGATGAATTCTACTACGGACGCGATAAGGCAATGTATGATATGCTTGCCAGGGATATCACTAGAGTTGATACGATCTATCAATACAGAAGGGTTTATGTTCGCGAAAACCAAAGTAATCAATGCCCTACCCTAACCGCAAACATGGGTACTGGTGGACATAATGTACCATTAATCAGAACTCCGGAGCAAGATCCCGATAGAATGTTTAGAAAACTTACGCCTAAGGAATGCTTTTTATTCCAGGGCTACCCAGATGACATTCAGCTTCCTGAGATTGCTAACTGTCACTTGTACAAGCAGGCTGGCAACTCGGTAAGTGTACCAGTAATCGAAGCTTTGGCACAATCCATAAGAACCGCACTAGAGCACGAAATCGTTGATCAAACCGACATCCAACAAATCGCCTGATTGGATGTAGATGTTAGTCGCATCCATCCGTGTGCGACCATTTAGGTACTCCCCTCTGGCAATGATATGCTTATCTTGAATCGCCTGCTTAAGTAAGTCGAGCGGCGCAAAGCCTGGTAAATCAAGCTCCCAATTCATTCTGGAGAGTGCCTTAAAATGGGATTCAAACTCCATGAAAGAAGAAAAGCTTCGTCCATTCAGGCCTTCACTTCGGAAATATTCCTGAATACTTGATCTCATTCGAGCACAGAAAAAGATGTCATACTTCTTGGACGAATCCGTGTGTCCAAGATAATTCCCATCTTTTGAATAATCCTTTTGCTCAAGAAGCAACAGATTAGAGAAATGTTTCATTGTCTTAACATTTATGGCTTTGCCGTTGAGCGTAAGATCGACGTCATCCCACACCCCACGAGAGTAAACTGCAAGGTCTACTTCGCTTGGTTTATGACCTTTCTCGATAAGAAATTTTCTTACCGCAAACTCGCCACATTTTCCCTCTACTACATCTTTAAAACGCATCGCATTGTTACGATACTGAGAACCTCCACTTCGATTCGGTCGATGCTCTCCAAATTGGCCCCAAGTCATCTCCCAGGCAAAGTTCAGAATTTTCTTTACCTCAGATTTCTTAAGAGAAATGTTCGGCAAAAACTGGCGTTTCGCAGTAATATATGGATCCCCGCTTGAACGATCCATTGCATGTAATAAATAATTTTTTTTAGTTCTCATGATTTTTCTCCTTAGATGACAAGTTTTAGAGGGTTAATTTAACTGGCTTCTCAGCCATAAACTTTTCGAGAAGTAGAAACACCGGAACGGATGCCAGGATCTCGTGACAGAAGCTCTCCAGAGAGTCTGCCGGACATGCACAACTACCGATCAAACCTAGTTCTTCAATGGCCTGAACTTCTTCATGTACATTTTCAAAGGTGGTGCCTGAATAATTATTTTTCTCTTCTTGAGATACACAGAATCCGAGAGGACAGATATCATGACTTTGAGAAAAATTTTTCCACCTTGTGCCGTATGCAACACTCGGGATCGAATACTCAGAATAAAACCGATAGTCGTCCCTAAAATATTCATGTATATGTTCCAAGGTTTCTGACCAATCGCACGGTCGATTAATGGCTTCTTCAAAATCTTCTGTATTAAAATCAGGACCCCAAATAGGAAAGGGGCTGTGCATCAAAATATAATTAATAAATTTCGAAAAATTAGGGATCTCACAGGCATCGTAATACCTTTGATTCAAAACAATTTGGTATACACCGCTTTTTCGACAATTAACTGCCATTACGCCCTGCTTTAGGGAATCTTTGCAAACTTGAAGGTCAAAAAGACTTCCAAAATTTTCTTTTAGATATCCATTTGCTTTTCTCTCTATTGTTAAGAGAGATTGTTTTGACTTTGTCCTGGAAGCATTCCTTTGGCTCTTTGTTTCTTTTATAATCGAGTTCACGAAGATAAAAGAGTGGAGATCTAGAAATTATTTCGGTTTAAGTGAAATTTTTTGAAAATTAAATTGAATTCAACAAGTCCGACCCCTTCCCTTTCGCAATTTCTAAGCCGTGCCTTTCAAGTGCCCGAGCAGTCGGATCATCTGCGACCACAAGATAGCGATAGGATAATTGAGAACGGACAAATTCTTTGATCGCATCGTCCAGGGAATACTCCCCGGAAAACACACCTTTCATTTGATCAATACTCAATTTTGACATGACCAAGCGATCCCCCGCATACACACAAAACTGATCCCCACTCCTTCGCCCACTGGCATGCTGGCTAAGTCGGCTTTGCAAATTCTTAAACGACATACCGATGTAAATCCATCGGCCCTGATGATAAATAAGATAGACCCCAGGTTTTCCTTTGGGCACATCCCGGTTCGGCCAATCCGCAAACCGATGAACCGGCTGCCGGTTCAATTCATCCCATAGTTGTTCGAGATCTTGCATTTGGATTAAAACTCCACATCGCGGCACCTTAACTCAAGCTGGTAAGCGATCTTCTTTTGCAGGCTCTCATCTATCGTTTTATCTTTTGCAAGAATTGCACTTTGGATTTGCTTTGGGTTAACAACGATCAATGGATCAATGCTCTTACTACTAACAAACCATCCAGGGAGAGCAAGAATCGGAACTGCCCGGATTGTTTCGTTTGTGCTTGCACTCAAGTGCTTTGAAAGCAAGCGGGCGTTTTGAGTCGCCTGCCCAATTCCTTTCTTTGTTGTAAAGTGAGGGAATTTCAACTGCTTGCCATCAAATGTAACCTCCCAGTTCTTTCCATCTGAAGTTTCCTTAGGCTTGCGCCAGGTTTTTGTTTCAATAGCAAAAACTCCGTTTGGTCCGACGACGATATGATCAATGTTCGGAGATTTACCATCTGGTTCCAAAGGGAAATCATGAAAGACATCGAATCCAACTTTCATTAATTTATTGAGCATTTCCCCAACCAATCTTTCCCCTTTGAGTCCGAGTAAGTTATGGCTCAAGTTGAGTAATTTTCGCGATAGAAAATAGGAAATGCCAACACCCAAGAAAAAGGGGCAAAGAACTACAAGAAGTTGATTGGTTTGAGTCAGAACTAATTCTGTCAACGGACTGCCAATAAGCTGAATCAAAAGAATGGGTAGCAATCCTGCTGTGAATAAGAGAAAGTTCATTCTATCCATGAGTGTCTCGACTTTTTCGAAAAGAGAATTGCCAGGTGATCTCAGCATTTTTTCACCGACCGGTTTCTTACGATCCTTAAAAGTTTTAGAACGAAAGCATAAAAACCAAAGTCCGCCAAAAAGACCAAGGAAGTAAAAAGCTATGATTAGCGTCGATTGCATAAATGAATCATCAATTGTAGAGCTATGAAATTAAGCTACAAAGTACCCTCAATTCTCCACGACCACTAAGTGGAGGGAATCCAAGCGGAAGCGGGTTTCGGCGAGGGCTTCTTCGATAGCAGTTTGGTGAGTTTGTAAATTTTTGATTCCCTAATTATCAACCACCGAATGTAACGGGTTCAAGTTCTCAAAGAAACTCAATTTTCTTGGCAATAATATCAAAGCTGTTTTCGGAAAAAGATTCTTTTTCAATTCTTCCTGAAACTCTTATCAAATCTTCAGAAAAATTTTCCTTTTCAAGAATTTCTTCAATAACTCTTTTGGGTAACCCGCTGTAAATTATATCAATTTCTTGATCATCCTGCTCAATACTGAATGACATGGAATATGAACTTTTAAAATCAAAATGACCAACTACCGTTACTGTTTTATTTTTCCATCTATCAGGATCTTTTCGAAAATCTACAATCTTATGACCATCATAATCCGACCACCTTTTATTGACATTCACTTGTCTTTGGATTGCGACTTGAGGGTTAATTTGCATCGCTACAGGAGGGTCTTCTTTTTTACTAAGTTCTTGAATAATTTCAATTAGAGTTCTTTCGCTTAACATGGAGAGGGGAATGGAAAATTCTTTTCTGTCGGTTGTTCTCACAACCTTAGCCGAGAGTTGGCCATTTCCAGCTCTCACAATGTCAACTAATTTAGCGTCAAATGAAACACCCTGTTTATTAGAAACATTTATCCCAAAGGTGCTTACTGCAAAACAAGAAATAAGAATTAAAAGCTTCATAATATTCAATCGTAAGATTTTGTTTGTAAAAAAAGATTCTTAAAATCTAAAAATGAATTTAATTGAAGTAAACACTGAATTGTGTCCACTAACCTACGGGTTTCAAAATTAAGTTTAACTATATCACAATCGATTGGAGAAAATCCTGAAATGAAAGGATAAAGTAAGCTAAATCGATCTAAAGTTATCTACAAATTCTCTCTATCTGCAAACCTTTCAACCGACTTTAACACCATCAATTCTCCACAACTACAAGGTGGATAGAATCCATGCGGAAGCGGGATTCCGCAAGGGCTTCTTCGATAGCAGTTTGATGGGTTTGTAAGTTTTTGATTTCTGATTGGTCCACGGATGGGTTGAGACGGGCGAGGTTATGTAAGCGAGAGATCTCGCACTGGAGCTCCTGCTCAACCGAGATTCTAGCTTCTGACACTAGATCTTCGGTGACCTGAAACATGTGAGCCTCGGCGGATCGAAGCATTTTTTTGACCAGGCGTTTAATCCCGGCATTTCCGAGAATATCATCGGTGTCCGGTGTGGGATTGAGATGTTCTGCGGAGAGATCGGGAGAAGATATGATCTCCCCCGTGTGATCGAGCCAAAGTGTGGTGGGGGTGATGGCGAGATAGCGATCGATATGTAAATCGCGGGGTGCCACACATTCGACCAGGTAGGTGACTTGCAGGAATATTCCGGGGGCTTCGGTGCCCTGATAAACGGAGAGTACGGCGTTGCCTTTTTCGCTACTGAGAAGGGAGTCGAGAGAGTTGCGAAGCAGTGGATGATCCGGAGTAAAAAATTGGATGTCGTCCCGGTTGAGGGCATCGGTACGGTCGAAGGTGGCCATCATACCTTTGGGATCGAGCCCGGGCAGGCTGTCCATTTGCCCGTACTCGGGCTTGAACAAATAGCGGCGGTCGCCCAAGTCTTCCACGCGAAGGCCGACGTATTCCATAAGATCGGTGGCGAAGGTCTCAAACGCGGAGTCGGTATCGCATGCCTGGATTTGTTCGCGGAGCACTTCGCTCTGGCCGGGTTTATTGGAATTACGGGCAAGCAGGCGGAGGTATCCATTTTCCAGTTGTTCACCAAGTTCTTGCCTGGCATCCGAAACCTCCGTGACCAGAGCCTCGAGAGTATCCGTATCAAATTTCTCCGACAAACTGGCGAGCTTTTCCCCAAATTGATGGGCGAGAATGAGTGCGGTGGGCACGGGCTGATTAAAAATGCCTACTCCCTGATTATAAAGCTGTACCCAGACTTCATCCGGGGTTCCAAGAATGTAGGGAACATGAATATGGATGGTATCGGTCTGGCCGATACGGTCGAGCCGGCCGATTCGTTGCTCAACAAGTTCGGGGTTTTCGGGGAGGTCCCAGAGGATGAGGTGATGGGCAAACTGGAAGTTACGCCCTTCGCTTCCGATCTCGGAGCAGAGGAGTACGCGGGCCCCTTCGGGATCGGCAAAATAGACGGCCTGGCGGTCGCGCTGGATTAAATTCAAACCTTCGTGAAATTGGCTGAGATTGAGATTTATTTGTTCCTGGACGGCTTGGTAAATTTCTTCGACGAGGGTGCGGGTCTGGCAGATGAGCAAGACTTTTTCCTCTTTATTTTCGGACAACCAATCGACCAACCATTCGATCTTTTGCTCGAAATCTGAGGAGCCTTCTTCCGGTACATCAAGCGGGTGAAGGATGGGTTGGCGCTTGGGAAAGCCTTGAAGGGCTTTGCGGGTGTTGCGAAACATGACCCGCCCGGGCCCAAAACTATCGATGATATTTTCAATCAGTTGAGCACGATCGGCTTTGGATAAAGTTTTCTTATCGGAATATTGATCATGCAGGTGGGATGAACTCTTTTTGATCATTTCCCAATCGGTGGGTGTGAGTTCCTCCTGTCCGTCAATCCGGTCGACGAGTTCGGCCATTTCCTGATAATGCCCGCTCTCATCTATAAAAGTTTCCAAATCGTTGTAGCGGGCAGGATCGAGCAGACGAAGGCGGGCGAAGTGGCCCTCGGGCCCAAGTTGTTGCGGAGTGGCAGTAAGAAGCAGAACGGAGGGAATTTTCTGAGCGAGACCTTCCACGATCTGATAGGCGGTGCTGGCGAGCTCAGGTGTCCATTCGAGGTGGTGGGCTTCGTCGACGATAAGGAGATCCCATTCGGCATCGAGCACCTGGGTGGAGCGCTCCATGGAACGGGTCAAATAATCGAGACTGATGCAGACGATCTGGCTATCAAGAAAGGGATTGGCATCGGGATCGGAGCTTTCAATTGCCTGGCAGCGTTCCTCATCGAACAGACTGGCGACGAGGTTGAACCGGCGGAGCAGTTCGATGAACCATTGGTGCATTAAGGACTCGGGTAAAATGATCAGGGCCCGTTCGGCCCGGCCGGTCAAATGGAGGCGGTGCAAGATGAGACAAGCCTCGATGGTTTTTCCAAGGCCAACTTCATCGGCGAGGAGTACACGGGGTTGCAAACGGTTGGTGACTTCTTGGGCGAGGTAGAGCTGGTGCTCGATGAGATCGACCCGCCCACCGGTGAAGCCACGGTTGGGGGCTTTGCGAATTTTGGACTGCCAGGTGAGGGCTTCGTTGCGGACATTGAAGAGATGAGCCTCATCCAATTGTCTGCCCATGAGACGATCGAGCGGGCTGGAAAAACTAATGGTGTCAGCCAGGGCGGCTTCGGGGATCCACTCCCCTTTCACCTGGTAATGTAAAAAGCCACCCTCTTCCTTGACCTCTTCGATGGAACCGGAGATACCATCGTGAGTCTTTAAATTGTCCCCCACCTCAAATGCGACCCGGCGGACCGGGGCAGAATCGAGGGCATATTCCCGGCGATCATCCGCAGCCGGAAAGAGAATGGAAACCCGTCCATTCCCCGCACTCATGACCACTCCGAGACCCAGTTCGGGCTCGGCATCACTCACCCAGCGCTGGCCGGGCTGTATATCCTGATCTACCATGCGCATCTATAGATGCGTAAATCGCTCATTTTGCGAGATGATTTTTTCGATAGGAGACCACAAATATCTAAACATTATAATAATGCTCAATTGTACATTTTTGCATCCACATGTTTCGTTGGCACGATAATTGCAAACAAATCTTTAAATTCAACGCTCTTGCAGACACAGAAAACAACCTGCCTAAAAATATAAAACCACGATTAAGTTATTGTTGATATGAAAATACAAAGCATATTTTTACCTTTCTTTTTATCTTTATTGAGTCTCTATTTTTTTTCATGCGGAGGTACGCCACCCGAAGCTACTGAAACTGAAGAAGCAGAAGAGGAAGTAGCAGCAACCGAATCGGAACCTACTGAGCCTGAGACAGAATCTGAGCCCGAATCCGAGCCGGAGGCCACTCCTGAACCCGAAACAGAATCAACTCCCCTTAAAATTGCGTATAGTGACTGGCCAGGCTGGGTAGCATGGGAAATCGGAATCCAAAAGAATTGGTTTGAGGAAGCAGGTGTAGATGTAGAATTTTTATGGTTTGATTATGTAGCCTCCATGGATGCCTATGTTGCCGGTCAGGTAGACGCGGTGTGTATGACAAACGGGGACGCACTGGTCACCGGTGCCACGGGTAAGCCATCCGTGGGTATCATCGTTAATGATTATTCCAACGGTAACGATATGGTCGTAGCCAAACCGGGGATCGATTCAGTAGCCGATTTGAAAGGTAAAACTGTCGGGGTGGAGGAAGGTTTCGTGTGTCACCTTCTTCTCCTCAAAGCACTTGAGGAAAACAACATGTCCGCTGACGATATCACTGTAGTAAATACTCCCACTGATGAGACACCGCAGGTATTGGCTTCCGGGAGTGTGGACGCCATTGCCGCATGGCAACCCAATTCAGGACAGGCACTCAAAAGCTTACCCGGTTCCAAACCCATATTTACTTCCGCAGATGCACCAGGAATTATTTATGATCTTCTTTGTGTGTCATCGGAAAGTCTTGAAGCAAATAAAGAAGACTGGGCGAAAGTGGTAGCCGTTTGGTATAAGATCGTGGATTACCTGATGGACGAAGCGAATATGGATGACGCATTAAAGATCCTATCTGCTCGGGTGTCTCTGGAACCTGCGGAATATGAACCGTTTTTTAAAGGTACCAAGATCCTGACCCTTGAAGAAGCTCTCAAATTCTGGGCTAAGGGAGACGGTTTGGATTCAGTGTATGGGTCAACTGATATCGTCGATGACTTCAATGTTAAGTTTGAGGTCTACGAAGAACCATTGGACACCGGAAAATATCTTGATCCTTCCCTGACTAAAGCCTACGCGGAAACATCCAAGTAAGTTTTGGGGTCGCCAACTCGGCCCCTCTTTTCTGAGACTATTTTCTTAAATAGTTTTAGACTTACTGTTAGCCGCTGATGTCGGAAGTGAAATCCAAAAGCCGTGAACACTGGTTTGGCATTCGCAAGGACTTGGCACCGGGTCGTAGAACTCTTTTAACCGTATGTTCTTTTGGTATTCCTCTTTTGGTGTGGGTCACAGTGAGCTATGTCCCTTTTATCTGGCATCCGGACATAAAACTCGAAATTTCCGCTGACCGGGATGGGGTCACCACCGTATTCACTGCCGGAGACCGGGTAAGTAAAGAATTTTTTCCCACTTTTGTGGAAGCTGTACGCCAGGAAAATCGCAAAGTTCTTGATGCCCGCGTAAAAAATAATCCCCATTTCGTTTCCCGTCGTGAGAATATAAAAAGACTTCGCCACCTTGCTCCCCTGGGTGTAGCCAACGGTTGGCTGAAAAATAACGAGCGTCAGAATGATGAAAAAATATTTAACCTCTGGAAACAGCTAGCCGAAGGAGAGCTGGCTTCCAGAGCAATTTCTCTAAGTCAAGAAAACCTCGAAATTATTGAGGAAAACTGGATCTTACTTTCCAAAGCCAGTCCCACTTTTAATTTAAAACTCTATCCTACCGAAGCTCTCCTGAAACTGATTCCGCAGGGCATCTCATCTAATCCGGTCTACCTACCTGCCCCCCATGAGGTGATCAACGCGGGCTGGCTGGATTTCAATACCGTACCCGAAAACGGTATGCCTACCATGTGGGAAAGATACCGGCATTCCCTGAACATCATTTTCTGGGGTTTCGCGTATTCCTGCCTTCTGGGCATTCCACTAGCCATCCTTTGCGGGTCGTTTGATTTCTTTTCCAAGCTCCATGAGCCTTTCGTCGATTTTTTCCGCTACATGCCGGCACCTACTTTCAGCGTACTATTTGTAGCTTTTTTGGGAACAGCAGATGCTCCAAAAATCATGCTGGTTTTTGTGGGCACTTTTTTTCAACTCGTACTAGTGATTGCCAATACCACACGTCTTTTGGAAAACTCTCTGATCGAGGCTGCCCAGACTCTTGGGGCCAAACGCAGGCAATTACTGGGGCGTATTATTCTACCCGGCATTCTCCCTAATCTTTACAATGACCTGCGCATCCTCCTGGGGTGGGCATGGACCTGGCTGGTCATTGCCGAACTTATAGGAGAGAAAACCGGACTCACCGGATTTATTGATACGCAGGGAACCCGTTACAATTTCGACCGGGTATTTCCCGTAATTATACTGATTGGACTGACCGGCTTTTTTACTGACCGTCTGCTCAACTGGTTACGCTATCTGTTTTTTCCGTGGACAGAAGAAGTTCGCCAAGCTCCGAAAGGACTGCTTACCCGCCTTTTACTTTCATCCACTGACCGAACCACCTATTTTAAGTAAACAAGATCATGCCCCCTTCACTTGAACTTCCATCCTATCTGTCCCAGTCCCCCGAGGTTTCAGAACGGTTTGAAAAATTACGCAATCGTCCGGTAAAGCTCAAGGTTGAGAATTTGAGTAAGAAATTTGATACTCCCAATGGAGAAATCTCAGCCCTAAATAAGATTAATTTTCAAATTTTCCGCCGGGAATTCATCTCCGTCATTGGACCTTCCGGATGCGGAAAAACCACTCTTATCCGTATCCTCGCCGGACTTGACTTCCCCACTTCAGGAAATGTCTTTTTGGAAGGTAGAAAGATGGAGGGTCCGGGTGCTGAACGAGGTATGGTCTTTCAGGATTACACCCTATTTCCCTGGCTTTCGGTTAAGAAGAATGTAATGTTTGGACTCGAAATCAAGGGCCTTGGCAAATTAAAGGCGGAGGCGGAGGCAATGGAGTGGCTCGATATTGTGGGACTTGGAAAATTTGCGGATGCCTATCCCGAACAGCTTTCCGGTGGAATGAAACAACGGGTGGCGATTGCCCGTTCCCTGGCAAACCGTCCGGAGATTCTTTTTCTGGACGAACCCTTTGGTGCTCTCGATGCCCAAACCCGTTCTTCAATGCAGGCTTACCTTCTTAAAATCTGGCAAAATGTGGATGTGACCGTTTTTTTTGTAACTCATGATCTCGATGAGGCGATTTATCTATCCGACCGAATCCTGGTACTGCGGGCAAATCCAGGAGAAATAGATGAACTCATTGAGGTTCCCGTACCCCGCCCTCGTGCACCCGGACAATTTCTCACCCCGGAATTTCTTGCCACTAAAAAACGTCTTGAGGAACTTATCCGTCCTCCTGAATTGGCACAAAACGACGAATTTCCGATGGTTCGTCTTACTGAGGTGGGAGATGAAGTGGAATAAGCAAATGAAAAACGAACAGAATCGGGAGCAGTCATGACTATCTCAAAAAAACTATTGTATGAAGTTGAACTAACTGGAGCCGGCATGTGGTCCAAAGTGTTGGGCAGAGGAAAAACACTCCGCATCGAAGATCTTACCGGAGGGGCAAATGTGGGCATGCTTCTCTACAACGCAGATGAAAGACATGAACGCTATAACATGCCAGACACACTTAAAGGACAACAAATCTTCTTTGTCAGTAATCCATATTGTCTGCATTCCGACATGGGACGCCTGCTTTGCTCAATCACGGCTGACAGTTGCGGCTGGCATGACACTGTCTGCGGATACATGGACGGCAAGCAGGTGAAGGAGAAGTTTGGCGAAAAAACTTTTCAGGATGCCGGGAACCATCATTACCAGAATGCCAGAGACTGTTTTTTGACTGAACTTGGAAAATGGGGACTTGGCGAACGTGATCTGGTACCCAATCTCAATTGGTTCAGCAAGGTGACTTCAAGTGAAGAAGGTGTGCTTGAATTTATCCCGGAAAACAGCAAGGCGGGAGACTTTATAGAATTAAGAATGGAGATGAACACCCTTATTATACTTAACACTTGTGCACACCCAATGAATCCGGAACGGGAGTACCAGACTCATCCCGTTAAACTGAGCGTCTATCAGACCGCCGCAACCAGTCCGGATGATCCATGTATCAAGTCCTGCCCAGAAAATGAGAGGGCCTTCCGCAACACCGAGGATTATCACAAACTAAGATTCTAATGATGAAAGATCTGATTGAGAGTGAACTGATACCGGAAGAAGCCTTGCATACATCTGTGATCCCTGCCGGTGAACACTGGATGAGAAAAGTGAACGAGGGACAGTCACTACGAATTCTTGACCTCGAAGGGAACCAGGCAGTCGACACCCTTTTTTATAATGCGAGTGATACCGCAGACCGATACAGTGCAAGCGACACAATCCAGGAGCAGGGAAAACTTTACTTGACCACAGGCTCCAAACTGATGTCCAACCGGAGAACCCATCTTCTGACCATAACTGCAGATACCTGCGGAAGACACGACACCCTAGGTGGAGCTTGTTCAAGAGAAAGCAATACAATGCGGTACTCTCTGGACAAGGAACACCTCCACGCCTGCAGGGATAGCTTCCTACGCGGGCTTCAAGACTGGAGTCCGGACATGGAAAAAAGGGATATAACCTGCAATATTAATTTCTTTATGAATGTGCCGGTTACCCCCGAGGGAAGGCTAACCTTTGAAGACGGAATCTCAGCTGCTGGTCGCTATGTCGAATTAAGAGCGGAGACCAGTGTACTCTGTCTGATTTCGAACTGTCCCCAAATTAATAATCCCTGCAACGCCTACAACCCGACACCTGTCCAGGTATTCATTTGGTAAATAGATGAAACTGATCGGAAGGATACTTGTAGCCAACCGGGGCGAAATCGCAGTCCGCATTATCAAGACTGCACAAAAAATGGGGATAAAAACAGTGGCAGTTTTTTCTGAGGCCGACCGCAGTGCACCCCATGTCCAAATGGCTGACGCGGCTGAATGGATAGGGCAAGCTCCGGTAGATCAGAGCTACCTAAACTCAGAAAGAATTTTACAAGCGGCCCAAATCCATAAAGCGGATGCAATCCATCCAGGCTATGGGCTTCTTAGTGAGGACGCTGCCTTTGCTGAAGCCTGCGAAAGGCAGGGGCTGATTTTTATTGGGCCCACTCCTCGGCATCTTCGTGAATTCGGGCTTAAACATCGTGCCCGTACTCTTGCTGCTGATGCTGGAGTTCCGCTAGCCCCTGGTTCTGAGCTAATCAGTGACTTGGCGGAGGCAAGGGATGAGGCCGACGCGGTGGGCTACCCTATCATGCTAAAGGGTACGGCTGGTGGTGGTGGAATTGGCATGGCTTTGTGCGAAACTCCAAATGAACTGAATGAAAATTTCGACCGGGTCTGCAGATTGGCTGAGTCCAATTTTGGAAATGCTGGAATTTTTCTGGAAAAGTTTTTCCCCCAAGCAAGGCATCTAGAGGTCCAGGTATTCGGGGACGGCGAAGGACGAGCATTATCCCTTGGAATACGCGATTGCTCAGCCCAGCGTCGCAATCAAAAAGTTCTCGAGGAAACACCACCAATTGGTGTGAATTCGAAAACTCTGGAAGCCCTCGAGGAATCGGCAAGGAATCTCGCAAAAAGCGTCAGCTACCTATCCGCCGGGACTGTTGAATTTCTTTATGATGAAGATACTGATTCCTTCTTTTTTCTTGAGGTCAATACACGCCTGCAGGTTGAACACGGAGTCACCGAACTGGTTCATGGAATCGATCTTGTGGAATGGATGATCCAGTTATCCCGTGGAGATAGCTCTATGTTTGATGAAGCAATCCCCTCTTTGCAAGGACATGCCGTACAAGCTCGGATATATGCGGAAAATCCTGCCCGGAATTTCGAACCGTGCAGTGGACTGATTTCCTCAGTGAAGTTTCCAGAAGATGTCAGACTTGATGGATGGGTGCAGGACGGGACCGAGGTTACCCCTTATTACGATCCCCTGCTCGCCAAGATCCTTGCTCATGGAAAAGACCGGAACGAAGCGATCCAAAAACTTCAGACAGCACTTTCCCAAACCGAAATTCACGGCATTGAGACCAATATCGAATATTTGAACAATTGGGTGGAAAAACATTGGTCTGGAATGGAGCCGATTCATACCCGCAGTTTGGAGACATTTACTTTTCTTCCCAGGACCATTGAGGTGCTCCGGCCCGGAACCCAGACTACGATTCAGGACTATCCCGGAAGGCTCCGATACTGGGATGTAGGCATTCCCCCTTCCGGTCCGATGGACAACCTATCGTTTCGGCTTGGCAATCTATTGGTGGGCAATGAAGAGAGTGCGACAGGGCTCGAAATCACTGGTCTGGGACCAAGCTTAAAATTCAATCAATTCTGCGTTATTGCTATATGCGGGGCAGCCGGTGAGGTACTTCTCAACGATAAGCCGCTGGATTTTTGGCAGGCTCACGAGGTTTCTCCCGGAGACCTGCTTGACCTGGGCCAAGTCCGTCCTCATGGAATGAGATACTACCTGACGGTTTCAGGCGGATTGGATGTTCCCGATTATCTCGGAAGCAAGTCCACTTTTACACTTGGGAAATTCGGTGGACATTGCGGGAGGGCATTACAAATAGGTGACATTCTGAGAATAGGTAATTTCGAGACTGACAAACCTCTTTCGAGAATAACTACTCATGGAATCCCCAAGATTTCAGACCATTGGACACTCGATGTATTGTACGGTCCGCATGCCGCTCCGGATTTTTTTACTAAAGAGTATATGGAAACTTTCTTTCAAGCTGTATGGGAAGTACACTACAACTCGGATCGGACTGGCGTGCGATTACTCGGACCCAAACCAGAATGGACAAGGCCTGATGGGGGTGAAGCCGGACTTCATCCCTCCAACCTTCATGACAACCCTTATGCTGTGGGTGCTGTCGACTTTACGGGAGACATGCCGGTAATCCTCGGTCCTGATGGACCCAGTCTCGGAGGATTTGCATGCCCGGTGACAGTAATCACCGCTGACCTCTGGAAACTGGGTCAACTCCGCCCGGGAGACAAAATTCAATTCAGACTCGTTTCCCATAATGAATCCATTGAGTTACTCTCGCAGCAAGACAAAGTACTTTCACTCAAGCCAGACTCCGGAACAACTTCATCCATTTCCCCAAAAACACCTGAGCGCATAGTAAGTATACTTGAGTCAGGATTGAGCGGAGAAGATGAATGGTTCATCCGTCAATCAGGAGACCAAAACCTCCTAATTGAATTCGGGGATCCCATACTTGACCTACGTATTAGGTTTAAGGTTCATCTGTTTTATAAACTTCTTGTCGAGAGTAGGATTCAAGGGATCATGGACCTGACCCCGGGAATTCGTTCCCTTCAGGTTCATTTTGATCCAAGGACATGTTTGCGAAAACAGGTTATAAATTGGATCATTTCCAAAATCAATTTGCTTGGTCATGAAAAAGAAACCTCAGTCCCATCCAGAATTGTTTGGCTTCCTCTTTCCTGGGATGATCCTTCGACACGTCAAGCAGTCGAAAAATATCAGAAGTCTGTCCGTGCTGACGCACCCTGGTGCCCTGACAATATCGAATTTATCAAAAGGATTAACGGGCTAGATTATATTGAAGAAGTTCGTCAAATTGCTTACGAAGCCAGTTACCTTGTTCTTGGACTAGGGGATGTTTATCTGGGAGCCCCTGTGGCCACTCCTCTCGATCCCCGGCACCGATTAGTTACTACCAAGTATAATCCAGCCAGAACCTGGACTCCAGAAAATGCAGTGGGGATAGGAGGGGCTTACCTGTGTATTTACGGAATGGAGGGCCCCGGAGGATACCAATTAATGGGTCGGACCATCCAGATGTGGAACCGCAACAACCTTGGTGGAAATTTTCATGGAGGAAAACCCTGGCTGCTTCGTTTTTTTGATCAAATTCGGTTCTACCCGGTCTCGGCCCGCGAGCTTGAAGAGATTCGAAATGACTTCCCTCTAGGAAAATATTCCCTTCAAATTGAAGAATCGAATTTTGACCTCAAGGAATACAATCAATTTTTATTGGATAATCAAGAGGACATCTCTCGTTTCAAATCCGCTCAGCAATCGGCTTTTGAAGAGGAACGGTTGAGATGGAAAGACGATGAAGGTGAAATTTTAGATGCTGATTCGAAAACGGATATAGAAGAGAGCCAAGCGATACCCGATGGAATGCAAGGGCTGGAAAGTCAGGTAACCGGAAGTCTTTGGAAGTGGACGGTTAAACCTGGCGACGCAGTGGAGTGCGGCCAAAAGCTGGGTATCATTGAATCCATGAAAATGGAAATTCCTTTGGAATCTCAGATAACTGGCACAATTCACTCATTACTTAAAGCAGAGGGTGAACTGGTCAAAAACGGAGAATGCCTGCTTCTCCTTGAGAAAGAAAAAGTCTCCTGATGCCTGCAATAACCATAAGTGAACTAAGAAAGCAGTACCAAGAAAACACATTGACGCCTACTCTCTTGATTGAACGCCTGTGGCCTAAGTTAGAAGAAGCGGATCCGGCAATCTGGATCCATCGAATATTCAAGAAATCTCTGCTTACAAGGGCAGCTGAACTGGAAAGCAAGGGTGCAAAAGGACTGCCCCTTTATGGAATTCCTTTTGCGGTGAAAGACAACATGGATGTCGCCGGATGTCCAACATCTGCGGGTTGTCCAGATTTCACTTACGAAGCGACAATCAATGCACATGTGGTTGAACTTCTACTTTCCGCTGGGGCCATCCTTATCGGCAAGACGAATATGGACCAATTTGCGACCGGACTCGTAGGTACCCGAAGCCCTTACGGAGTACCCGGAAATTCATTTAACCCTGATTTTATTCCAGGAGGATCAAGTTCAGGTTCTGCCGTGGCTGTCGCAAAAGGTCTTATTTCTTTCTCACTCGGTACTGACACCGCAGGTTCGGGACGGGTACCTGCCTCCTTCAACAATCTTCTTGGCTACAAACCAACCCGTGGAATTATCAGTAATCGCGGGATCATTCCTGCCTGTCGGAGTCTGGATTGTGTGTCTGTCTTTGGTTTGCAGGTTAGTGACATCTCGGAGGTGCTTTTAGTTTTGGAAGAGTGGGACCCACACGATCCATTTGCCAGACAGAAAAAGATTCCGTCATCGAGAAGCTTTCCAGAAAAACCGAGAGTCGCTCTGCTGGAAGATGATCAGCTTGATTTCTTTGGTGATTCAATTGCAAGAAAAGCCTATGAAAAAAGTATCGGTATACTTGCTCAGTCCGGCCTCAATCTCGATACCGTTGATTTAAGCCCATTTTTAAAAGCTGCAGAATTGCTTTATGGCGGGCCTTGGGTTGCGGAGAGACATATTGCCACCAGTCCTCTCATTACCGAGTCTCCCGAATCTTTCCTCCCCGAGACCCGAAAAATTATTAGCGGAGGAAACGATCCGTCAGCCAGGGACGCCTTTCTTGCATACTATAAACTAGCCGAACTTCGTAGGGAAGCAGACAAAATTTGGCAAAGTTTTGATCTTATGGCACTTCCGACAACCGGTTCAATATACACGAAGGAAGCAATCTCCAAAGACCCTATCGAACTGAACACCAAACTAGGCCGCTACACTAATTTCATGAACCTGCTGGATCTCTGCGGATGTGCCGTACCAACAGCATTCCGCGAAGACGGATTACCGGCCGGTTTGACACTTTTTGCTCCGGCATTTCATGATCGGGAAGTCCTCTGGTGGGCAGGGAAAATTCACCGGAATGCTGAAACCGGAGCGGGACTGGAAATTGAATTCGAGCCTCAATCATTTTTACAGACAGAAGAAATGGAAAGTATTGATCTTTTTGTCTGTGGTTCGCACATGTCCGGACTTCCCCTCAATAGTCAACTAACTCAACTGGGGGCGAAATTTCTTTGTACTGCTGAAACCTCTCCTTATTACCGAATGTTTATTTTGCCTCCAACAGAGTCACTACCCATAAGACCCGGTTTGGTCCGATGTTCGGAGGAAACCGTTTCACTCCCCGGAGAGCTCTGGAGAATACCGATAAAAAACTTCGGATCCTTCTTGCTTAAAATTCAATTTCCACTTGGTATTTCGCAGATCAAACTGAATAACGGAAAAACAGAGTATGGTTTCTGCTGCGATCGCAGCGGCGTCGAAAATTGCCCAGAGATTACCCACTTGGGGGGTTGGCGTAGTTACCTTGCAGAAAAGCAAATCGATAGCTCAGTAAGCTCGGAAGGGAAATAATGGGGGGCAACCTTTTAATTTTTGATTGTCAATTATTTGATTTTTCACTTTCGGTTATAACGAAGGTTGTGATGTTAAAACTAGATTACACTTATTGGTTCTAAATTCTAGGAACAGTCAAACAAATCGAAACATCAAATATCTGGATCAGGCCTATACATTATTTATCAATGAATTAATAGAGGCTGGAAACCCAAGTCACTGATTTCCATCAAAAACGATTAGCCGAAAAGATGGAGTTTAGTCCAAAGGAATGGCGGCGTAGTAGATCAGACCGATGAGGCAAACATTCAGAAATATTTGCTTATAGTCGCCAATCACAAAATGGGTAATGGCTGCCCCGACCATGGTGGCAATCAGTAGACATCCAGAATACAGCAGGATGGAAAAGGAGGGACCGGTCAGAAAGAAGGGAAGAATGAAACCGACTCCGCAGATCACTTCGACCAGGGCGATGGAACGAACGATGCCGGGACTAAAATAGGAGACCCAACGCATGCGTTTGGCGAGAACATCGATCGGTTGGAAAAAACGGATACCGCCACCGATTGCAAAAATGAGAAATAGGATGACCTGAATCGATGGTTGAAGGTAGGTCATTCTAAATGGGAAATCAGACGGTAGCCGAAATTAATCCCGAGCAGAGATAGGAAATAATCAAACAGGCACAAAGCAAAGAGAAGGATGGGAGTATCCGGGGAAATGGACTCTTCAAACGAAGATGGGTGAGGAGTGCGGCAATCATGAGCACTGCAATTCCGATGGCACCGAAAAGAACAATTTGCAGGTTTTCATTGAGAAGCATGATGGCGAAAGCAAACTTGAAAATACCGACAAGGTCGCGAAGCCATTTGGGTAAGTTGAAATGCTTGAACTCATCCTTGATGTTTGAATAGCGAACACCCCAGACGAAAATGATCGATCCGAAAACGAGAATGCAGAGAAGTTCCAGCAGAATGGGCTTGGATTGAAAGATGGATGAAAGGTTTTGAATCATTCATGTATCCTTTCAGTAAATGGACACACCCGCAAATCGCAAAAGAAGGTAATCAATTGTGAAGGGTGAAGTAGTGGAATATTCGAAATGGGAAATAAGAAAAATAGCGATATTTTAAATAATCACCCAATTCCCTCCATTATTTCGATAGACCTCACTTTCCCCAGCATAAACCCAGGTAAATAAGTTTTGGCTGTACAGAAAAGGCATGCTCTGACCCGCAGCAAATAACCATCCATATGTGGGGCTGTATAGCCATCCGGCTGCTTGGCTCTGATCAGTCCGATAAAGCCAACCTAGAGATGAATGAAATATCCAGGGTCCCTGATTCTCCCAATAGTAGCCAATCCATGAAAGTGTTTTCCAACCTGATACCAAATCTTCCGCATCACCCCACCCCTTTGATTTTGTAAAATTAGCAGTGATTGATGTATCCGCGATCAATTTGTGTACCAAGATAGCATCGTTACCAAAGCCCTGCCCACTCCAATGGCTAAACGTATATCCGAAGTTGGCTGTTGCCTGAAGTTTAACCTCTGTGCCCCCTTGATAACTACCCGCACCATAAACAGTGCCTGGGCTACCTGTGGATGGACTTACAGATGTGGATAGAACAAAATTAAATGTTTCGCTTGAATCAGTTGCATTCCAAGTATCGGCGAGCTTCAGGGCTTCGTACGCGTTGACTACTCCGCCGCTCTCCACTTTCCCGTCCAGTTCGTCTACTTTTGTCACAGAGTTAAGAAGGATTTCCCGAAGATCACGAACCGAAAGTTCCGGGCGATGTGAAAGCACCATAGCGGCCACTCCGCTGACAACAGGGGCGGAAAAGGATGTACCATCTAGATACTCATATTCATTACCGCTAAAGTTAAAGGAGGTAACTCCATCGATTAAAAAATCATCTATGTAAACGCCATCGTCAACCCATATGGAATCACTGCTTAAACGAAATCGAAAATATACCTCGGACTCCCCTTCAAGTTCTCCCAGATCAAAAGTATAAACCGTACCAAGAGTTCCACTGTAACCATAAATTCCTTCAATCGCTTCCCAGGAGGCTCCGTAATTTTTGGTATATTCAATGAAAAGAAAATCGTAGGAGGAAGTCCAGTAATCGTAAGCAAGTGCATGATAAATCCGTACCCTTAATTTTGGACTACTGACCCCAATCATAGTGATGGCTGGGCTAATCGTAAATGTGTCGCTGTTATTGTAATAGTTAATCGGGTCACCAAAATAGTCACTACTGTCCGTAGCCCAGCGATTGTTGTAAATATCAGTGTAGAAACTCCAACCCATTCCGCTAGAGTCATTTATGGTTTGTCCAGTAGTCCATTGGCTACCAAATCCAAAATCTTCGTAGTACCAATTTTTCCTCGATACGGTCGGTCCAATCATATTGGTTCCCGGTGCAGCAAGATCAACATTGGTGGCACCATAATTGGAAAACGGTGCGAGTTCATTTTTTTCGTTTGAGGCAGCGACTGAAAGAATCGCATTTCCATCATACGCTGCAGGATAAACTGGATTATAATCGATATTATCACCAATTCCATCAGAACCTCCATTACCGGCAGCGCAAATCAAAATGGTATCGTATTCGGTTTCTAGATCATAAATCGCTTCCTGTAAGGGATAATTGAACGGCTTTCCCTTTCCTAGACTCAAATTTAAAACGCGGGCACCATTGATAACTCCATATGATGCAGCACTAATAATTTGTGCGTCAGTAGCTCCACCTGTTTCATCAAATACGCGCAATGGAATAATAAAGGAATCAGGTGCTATCCCCGTTATACCCTCATTATTGGTTGGGTCGGCAGAAATGATTCCGGCAACCAAAGTACCGTGCCCGTTCAAATCTTCCGGACGATTATCCCAATCAACAAAATCCCAACCAATGGTATCATCAATAAATCCATTATTATCATCATCGACACCTAAAACTCCATTTTGCTCAAGTACCTTACCTCCCAACCTCAAATTGATTTCAGGATGATCCATTGCAACTCCTGAATCGATAACTGCTACACCCGTTTTCTTTTGTGGGTTATAAATCTGAATGGCCTCATTCCAATTAATATCGGCATTTACTTTACCGGTCTTACCATTCACAGTCTGACCGGTGTTATGAAGGGACCATTGCAGGCCATACCCAGGTTCTGAAGTGGACTCCAAGCTTGCCCGGAGATTATTAAAATCAGCATATTTTACGCAAGGCCTCTCATTTAACAGAGGAATCACTTTAGCTGCATCAGTGCCATCGGGTAAGGTGTAAAGGATTGCCTTGGTTAGCAGAAATCTTTTCTTTTCCTTCAGACCAAATCTTTCGATAAGCCTCTCCTTCTCGCCTGGAAAACGAAGATCATGAAAACGAATAAAAACTTCGTCTGTGACATAATCAACTCCATTAAGAAACTGAAATACTAAGAAAACCTTACATAATAGTATAATGCAACGCATCTACCTTTTAAATAAATAAATGTGCACATTTATCAACTCATAATCACTTATTCAAGTGCAGGACTAGGAAAAAATTATCTTTTTAATCATCCATTCCTGGGCGCTGTCTGAATTTCTTAGTCTGCGAGCGTGACCCTTTGGACTGGAGTCTTTTTTCTTTGGCACTGCGGGTTGGTGAGGTGGGCCGGCGTGACTTTCGCACCTCCATGGTTTCCTGGATCAATTCCTTTAGCCGAGTGAGGGCTTTTTCCCGGTTGGTTTCCTGGGTACGGGCTGACTGGGATTTGATGATCACGATACCACCCGGGCTGATCCGGCGGTCTTTCTTATTTAATAATTTCTGTTTGTAGACTTCGGGAAGGGAAGATGCCTGAATATCGAAAAACAAATGAACCGCAGTGGCTACTTTGTTTACATTCTGCCCTCCCGGACCTTGCGAACGAATAGCCTTTAATTCAATCTCCTCCAACGGAATCGATACTCTGGAAAAAATTTGTAGCATTTATATTTTATACAATTGTCTATCACAACAGTCAAAAAGAAGGCATTTTACATTAAACCTAAATGAATACTATCACTCTAAATTATTGACTTTTCCCAGACTACTGCTCATAACTTAACCCCATGAAAATTGCGATCAGCCTCATTCATTTTCTTATGTGTATCCTAGGCATTTTTCAGCTACTCGCGGGAAGTGAATTTCATCCCACTTATTCTGTTTTAGTGGTAGTTGGATATGGTTGCTCGGGCTTCAGTCTTCTATCTATTGGGGGGAAAATATTCAAATGGATAGCCATCGCAACCAATTCAATTTTTGTTGTATTCAGTCTGGTAGGGATAGTTTATTTTGCGGTCATATTACCCCTTTCAGGTGGAGTATTCGATACCGTGGCATTGGTGGCATGCATAATTTTCGGAGTAGTGGGATGGCTAACCATAAAACTCCTGAAAATACCTTTTCTCCAATCATCAAAAAGATGAATGGACTAGCAAATATAGACGATTCAAAGTTTAGCTAGTTAAATTTAAAAAGACAACAGGTTTGAAATAACCAAAAAAAAACGGATATTATAGTTTGTAATAAATGTGATTACAGATTGAAACTAATCTGATAAAAACTTCCTATGTAAAATATCAGAAAGAATTTGATATGGTAAGGTCAATGGCATAACCCTCCCATTCTAAATCAAGAGTATCGGTGTATGAAGTCCCGAGATAATCGTCTGTTACACTAATCGATTGATCGTACCATTCCAGTCTCCAACCGAGATCAAGGTTAAAACTCTCAGAGAAAGCATATCCTAAATTAAACTTTAGAAATAAGGGACTCGGTTCATCAAGCCCAGGAATAGAATCATAAAAATCCGATAAATCCCCAGACATTGGTAAGTATTTGCCTAATGAAATGCCTGTTTTTAAATTCTTCCATTTTAAAGAACTGCCGATGCTAATATTGTAAAATGAATTAAATAGACTCGTTCCATATACATAGGAATAAGAATTAGAATAATCGTAAACAGGAACATACCCAGTAGATGGACTGTAGTAATATGATGTGGTAGGTAATGCCAAATCGTTAGTTAGAAATTCCAAGGAGATACCAGATCGTAGATATGGTGTAATTAACAAATCCCGATTTGGATTAAAGGCGTATTTCAGAACACCTCCAAAACGAAGGTTACCTCCCAAAAAGAATTCATCGATATCTGCAATATCAGACCTAAAGGAACTAAATCCTATATCTAAACCTCCTTCTAAATCGAAAAAGGTATTTGTCCATGCTCCTTCAACACCAACTTGAAATGTTGAGTAACCAACGAGAGTGTTATCACTGTCGGAATTTATGGAGGAAGTTGCACCACTAGCATTATTTGTTTGAGAAAATTTAGTGATGTTTTGAGCAAATTCTTGAACCCCAATATTTACTGCACCTGAAACACCATCTTCTTGAAGACCTGGAATCCTAGTCATTCCTCCGAACCAGTAAGATTGTCCGAACGAAACGGAGGAAAACATTAATAAGAAAAATAATGCAAAAGTTAAAAATTTCATAATAAAGGTCAGTATTGAGTTAATTTAATCGTATCGTAAAGGTTTATTTTCTAACCATTTTGATAATGTCTTCGCTTTCAGAGACGACGACTTGGCCTAGGCTTGGAGAATTGGGGTTCAAATCAACAAGTTCCAAGATGTAACGATATGTTTTATTAATAACTCGTGGCTGATATTCCCTAGACTCAAAGATTTGTTGTGTCAGTACAAAATCAGGAAGATTAGCACCAGACCTTCCACGCTGAGATTTGGCAAATGAAATAAATTCATTAAGCGAAGAGTTGGAAGATGTGCCAGAAATCCTTGCCAAACCTGATTGGGTAATTATGTTTCTCAATCCGTTGATACGAATGGATTCTGGAAATTCGACCGTTGTTTGTGCAGACATAGGACCTATAGCGATGACCGGCAATCGGCCGGATATTTTCCGCGTAGCCGGAGACTGCATCAGGCGAGGAAACATCTTGGCTGAGAATTCATCTAAATCACGAATTGTTAAATCTTTATATTCAGCGACCTGAGAGGAATCGACTCTGACAGTTTTTCCACTTTGGCAACCAAAGTTGGCAAAAGCCAGTACGAGCGAGGATAGAGCAAGGAACAGTTTATTCATAATAGGTAAAGTAAGTTGGTTATTTGGATTTTTTTAACAGGATTCTAAAGTCTGTGGCTCCCCCCCGAACATTAACATCCTGCAGGGTCTTGACTTCCTTTCCGCTGATCGTGGCAGTTTGCCAAGTCGAAGAGGAAGAATCTATGGATCCGTCTTCTTGAATCCAATCAAATTTATACATAAAAACGGTTGGTGATGAGGAAGTATTCTCCACCTCCACTTTGGCAAGTAATTTACCATTCACTTCCTGCTTGAAGGATCTGGTGATGTTTACATTTTTTACTTTCGATCGATTCCCTGAGACTACATTCACACCCCCATCTTCATTTGGAGCAAGAGTGGTGACCGGGTTTTTATTATAGGGAGCACAGGAACAAAGACTAAATAGTAGAGTTATTAGTAAGAAATTTTTCATGATTATTCAGTTGAGTTGATTGCATAAGTATCAGCATCTTCTACATCTTTCAAAGCAATTGCAGAATCGAGAGTAAAATTACTGAGTAACTTGATTGGACTGTTGGTCCTCAAGGATTTTAAAAATACAAAATTAGTTTTGCTTTTCGGATCAATCCGAAAGGTTACCTTTTGCCCGTTGGTTGAAGATACACGCATGACACCTTTGGGGGGTGTTTTTACCCGCTGAACTAAAATTCTTTTCGGTAAGGAATACCATGATCTTTCGTCTGCTTGTGTGAATGCTTCAGCGGCTGCGACTTTTGCAATAGTGGCAAACAAGGCAACCGCTACACTTTCCTGCTGCTTGTCTTTAGTCGTAACTTCAATGGCTACCTGAGCTGCAACTGCTAAGGCTGTTTGGATCATCGCCTTAGCCATTTCACGAGGGAAATCTGACTTAAACTCTGAGGAGACCACTGCGTCCATATCAACCAACTCTTCCAGATAGGCTCTTGTAATACCATTGTTTACAATAAAGCGGTCATCAAAATCAGTACGATACTGCAACTGAGGGAAAGCTATTGGAGCATATAAAACTCCTCCCGGAGGTTGACCCGCAAAGAAAAGTGCGAGAGGTAGCCTAATTTTCTTTTCAACCCTGAACGGGGCACTGCCCGTTTCTAAAAACACATAAGTTACAGGATCTTGATTACCTAAAGTTTCCGTCATCAAAAACTTTTTCCGTGGTCCCAAAGCCTGCTTTAAGTTGGATTCGCTTGCCCCAAAATCGAGATTTTTGTTTGTACGGTTTTTCAAAACAAGACGTAAATAATCTCCCATCGGGTTATAAAATTCGGAATATTTATTTGAGAGTTCTATATTTACAAAATCTTGAACTTTCACTTCTCCCGATTGAACCAACTGGTTATACTTGAGGTTTTTATTTTGATAAGCCTTGGACTCTGCATCCTGAATTTTTTTGAGATTCAATTCGCGAGCCTCTTCCCTTTTAAATCTTAATTCGGTAAAAGCAGCCTGCACCTTACTGGCTTCACCTAGCTCCAAAAATCGACATGCCCGATAAATCTCCAACATATTTCGGTCGTGAAATTTGCCTACATATTCACCCAGACCTTTTTGTTGTGGCTTGATAAAACCCCCACCAAAATTCTCATCAACCAAAGTCTTGGAAACGCCCAAATGATAATCAGCTTGTTCAGGAAGTTGATTCGATCTTAAAACAGAAGACATCTCCAAATTCCAAAGAAGCTCTTCATCATGACCAGGTTTAATATCTTTACCAGCATCCTCAAGATTGGCTAATGCCTCGACTTCATTACCTTGATCCCATGAATTTCTAAACTCACGTGTGCTCTGTTGATAAGAAGCACATGATGTGAAGAAAGATGCTACAATTAAGGTCGTGAGTGAACAGAGAATTTTCATAAGTTGATCTTTCGATTAGCGGTTTGATGGTCTAGCGATGGGGAGATTTTCAGGGGCAACATCTGTATTAATTCCAAAATCTTCAATAATCTTGCAGGTGGAAACATCTGATTGAGTGTCAATAATTTCAATGAGTCCGATTTGAGTGACCTGAGAACCCGCGAGAGGCTTTTTGGTTACTGGATGAATAATCGATTTAGAGATAAAAACATCATATCGTTGTCCAACCTGCACCCCATTTTGATAGCCAGCCAAAAGTGTACACTGGTCACCATTTTTGGCATAAAGATAGATTTTCTGTTCATACCCTGCCACAAATTTATCAGACATTTTCAGGGCGGCACCTTTAGCAAACTGGTCAACTTTTTTTCTACTTTCAAAATCTCGTTTGGAAGTTGGTCCAAACATATCCTCATCCCAGGAGTCGTTAAGGGGAGGAACTTCAAAAGTTTTTTGATCAGATGGGTTTGCCCGGTTGATTAACTGCATAGTAACTGAGACAAAAATATCTCGATTTACTCGCGTGGATCCATCTAATGGATTTTTAACCCTACTTTCATTTTCGCTGTATTCTACTACCGTGCAGTTTAAAATGAATTTTGGTTTATTGATTAATTCCTTGTCTGTAGTTTTGAATATCTCTGAATTTTCCAACTCCAAGTCTAAATTGGACTGAGATACTACTTCATCAATATCGATTACTGCGAATTTACCAGTTTGATTAAGATAGTGCTTAAAATGAATTGGAATTGCTTCCAGGAAGGCATTCAAGGAAGGCGGATTCTCTTTAACAATGTTAGCAGTGGCTTTGATCTTACCAAGGATAATTGTATCCTTTTGGGCAAAACAGATATTTGCCGAGAGACTTATAAGTATAGTGAATATAAATAGCTTCATTTTAATACAGGCTTTTGTAGGTAATATTAGAAGGCATTTCAAATTTTGAGTTTTTAAGGTATTCATAAACTCCCCTAGCTTTTAAAAGTTCCGCTTCCGTTAACCGCTCCCCAATTTTTATTTGCTGAAGAAAAGCAAGTTGCTCCCTCCATTCGCGAATTTCATCCTCTGTTGGCTTTAGTTGTATTGATAATTTTAATCCATTGTATGCATTTATCGTTCTTTCAAAGGCAACATACCCTCCCCTGGTCACTTTTAATCGCCTGATTCCAGGAGAAACAGAAAGATTATTATCGGAAGAGCAATTCCCTATAAAAACGCCATCAATTTGTACTTCGGCATCCGCTACTTCAAGTGTATGGTTTTTGCCCGTTATCATAAAACTACCATCTTTATTTTTGGTGATCTCTGGCAGAACTATTTCCTGAACCTTAGCGGAGACTTGAATGTTTACCTTTTCTCTACTTCCTGTTTTGAGCTGTGTAAGTGAAGGACTGTTAAGGCGAGGGGGAGGATTTGTAGCGGCAGTTGGAGTATTATTCTTTTCCTTTTCAATGATAAAAGCTGATAGTTGTTTGACAGCATCATCAATGAGTTCGTTGATCAGTCCGCTTTTACTCACTTCAATTTGAATATTGCTGGTCACAGGAATGTTCTTCGTTACTGATAAAGATTTGCCAAATGAAGATGCTGCGGAATCAGTAGCGACAACTCTAAAATTTGCGGACAAGGTGTGTTTGTAAATTTTTCTGTCGAATCGAGGTAAGTCTTTAGATTCACTCCTGAAATCATTAAGCGTAAAACACATAAAGTAATCAGCATTTAAAAGAGACGCCAAAGACTGCATATTATTCTCGCTTAAACTTTCATGGGCATGTTTATCATTATCTCCTTTGACCTTCCCAACCGCTTCAACCACGCTTTGTGGCGTAATTATTTGGAAATTCAACCTAGATAATTCAGCAGCAATTGAATCCCTAGCGTAATCGGCATGCGATTTTTCTATTTTAGATGAGGGGACTTCAACATACAGAGCAAACTTAGAAGTGGACGCATAAGAAATTGCATACGAACACACGACCCAAAACAATTTTAAGAAGATAATTTTAGTATATCCAAACATAGCACATGTAGATTAAATATTAATAATGCAGTTAAGGTAGGGGGCTGATTTATTCAATAATAATTAATGACTATCTTACCGACTCATAATGATCGTGTCACTAGATTTATTTTTCGATGATTTAGTCCTGCTATTATCAAAACCGTGAAGTGATTTATCTCCTCTGTAAGTAGATTCCTCACTGACAGGTAAATTAAACAAGCTTGGTCCAGCATATTTAGAAGCAGATAACTCAAAAGGGTCTGCGCTAGCTTGAACCACAGCCGAAGATAAAAGTTCCAAAACATACTTCACCGGCACAGCAAAATTTAAATTTTGTCCATCTTGATAAGTGGCAACTGATAAACCAACCACGAGACCTCGATCATCCAAAACAGGTCCCCCGCTACTTCCACTTGAGATTGGGGCGGTCATCTGGATGTAATAATCTTCGCCAACTTCTCGAACACTGCTTACAATTCCTTCAGAAAAAGTCCCTTCCAGTCCCTGAGGA
>CACFTI010000027.1 GCA_902569115.1 uncultured Verrucomicrobiota bacterium
TGAAAAAATAGATGAGATTCTCGAGAAAGTTTCTTTGATAGATCAAAGAGAAACGCCGGCCAAATCCCTGAGCCATGGTCAACGTCAATGGTTGGCAATCAGTGCATTAATTATATCTAAACCCAAATTACTGCTAGTTGACGAACCAGCAGCTGGTTTAACGGACTTGGAAACAGAACAAACTGCAGACTTACTGCTTGAACTCGCCCAGGAGCATACCATCGTAGTGATTGAACACGACATGGATTTCGTTAGAAGACTTGGTAAGACAGTTACTGTTTTGAATGAAGGGAAAGTTTTAGCCGAGGGAATGATTGATGAAATGGAAAGAAATGAGGAAGTGATGGAGGCCTATCTGGGCAGATGAGTATGGAAGCTTCAGCAGAAGAACATGATAGCGGAGAGACAAATCCCTACCTTCAGGTTTCGGGGCTGGAATTTTCATATGGAGAAGTAAAAGTTCTTCATGGTTTGGAATTTCAATTAGCACCTCAAAGCATTGGTTGTGTTATGGGCAGAAATGGTGTTGGCAAGACCACCTTTCTGAGAAACCTTGTGGGATTGGAAAGTTCCTCCGCTGGGAAAATTTATATCGAGGGTAAAAATGCGACGAATTTAGAGGCTCATGAAAGAGCATGTAATGGTATCGGATATGTTCCGCAGGGCCGGCAAATTTTTCCGCTTCTAACGGTTGAGGAAAATTTATTGGTCGCAATGGAAGCTGCGGAAAAATCTGATGGTTCGATACCCGCATCTGTCTATGAAACTTTCCCAGTGCTTGATCAAATGCGAAAAAGGCGGGGCGGTGATCTCTCCGGGGGGCAACAGCAACAACTCGCCATTGGTCGAGCCTTGGTAACCAGGCCAAAATTTCTCGTTCTCGATGAACCGACGGAAGGCATTCAGCCAAATGTGATAACCATGATTGGAGAAGTTATTCGTCGATTGGTAGATGAACAGGGAATGACCATTTTGCTGGTTGAGCAATATGTAGATTTTGTTCGTAAGTATTCAGATAGTTTTGCGGTGATGAACCGTGGACGTTTTGTCGCCCAAGGGTCGGTCGGTGAACTCGACGCGTCTACTATTCATAAGCACTTAAGCGTATAAAGAAAATGCATCTTACACCCAGAGAAAAAGATAAATTAATGATTGTGGTAGCTGCTGACTTGGCTCGTCGCAGAAAAGACAGGGGAGTTCTTTTGAATTACCCGGAATCCGTTGCCCTTATTACTTATGAGGTGATGGAAGGAGCCAGAGACGGTAAGAGTGTAGCTGATTTGATGAGCTACGGTTCTACCATTTTAAAGAAAGATGAAGTTATGGAAGGAATTCCCGACATGATTCACGAAGTACAGGTGGAAGCTACTTTCCCTGATGGGACAAAATTAGTAACCGTTCACAACCCTATACGATGAAGCCCGGAGAAATTATAACCTCTAAGGACAGGGAATTTATACATGCCAATGAACATCTTTCTACCATATTACTTAAAGTGAGTAATGTGGGGGACCGTCCAATTCAGGTGGGGAGCCACATGCATTTTTTCGAGGTGAATCGGGCCCTTGATTTTGACCGGGAAAAAGCTCGCGGGTTCAGGTTGAATGTTCCTGCCGGAACTGCCGCCCGCTTTGAACCTGGTGATTCAAAGGAGGTCGAATTGGTTGCTCTTGCAGGAAAACGGGAAGTTTATGGCCTTAATAATTTAACCAATGGGAGTCTGGATCAATGAGCCTGCAACTTACACCCAGGCAATATGCTGAAATGTATGGACCCACTGTGGGAGATCAGGTCAGGTTGGGGGATACGGAGCTTTTTATTGAAGTTGAAAAAGATCTCATTGCGGAAAACGGAGGCTATGGGAATGAGATTAAATTTGGCGGAGGCAAGGTCATACGCGACGGTATGGGCCAGTCTCCTGTTGCATTGGATGCTGAATGCTTAGATTTGATCATTACCAATGCTACTATCATGGATCCACTCTTGGGTATAATTAAGGCGGATGTCGGAGTGAAGAATGGAAGGATAGCAGGTGTCGGACACGGAGGGAATCCTCTGATTCAGGATGGTATCAATTCCAATATGATTGTGGGTGCCGGAACGGAGGTGATCGCAGGCGAAGGGATGATTTTAACTGCCGGCGGATACGACTCACATATTCATTTTATCTGTCCGCAACAAATCGAGGAAGCCCTCGCCAGCGGAGTTACCACAATGACCGGGGGGGGGACTGGACCCGCAACCGGAACTAACGCCACGACCTGCACGCCTGGTGCATGGAACATTGGCAAGATGTTACAGGCAGCCGATGAATTCCCAATGAATTTGGGATTTTTGGGAAAAGGAAACTCCTCGAATCCGGAAGCGTTACGCGAACAGGTAAGAGCCGGGGCGATTGGATTAAAACTGCATGAGGACTGGGGTACAACCCCGGCTACGATTGATACTTGTCTAACCGTTGCAGATGAGATGGATGTGCAGGTTGCGATTCATACGGATACTTTGAATGAGGCAGGTTTTGTGGAGGATTCGGTCGGAGCAATTAAAGGCAGAGCCATTCATACTTTTCACACGGAGGGTGCCGGAGGGGGGCACGCTCCCGATATTATCAAGGTGTGCGGGGAGCCAAATGTACTTCCATCATCAACCAACCCGACCCGCCCATTCACCGTAAATACCATCGATGAGCATTTGGATATGTTGATGGTTTGTCATCATCTAGATTCCAAGATTCCCGAGGATGTTGCATTTGCAGAATCGAGGATCAGACCATCCACAATCGCAGCTGAAGATATTCTGCATGATCGAGGAGCTTTCTCCGTAATGGCCAGTGATAGCCAGGCAATGGGCAGGGTGGGGGAGGTGCTATGCCGAACCTGGCAGACCGCCGATAAGATGAAGCGACAGTTTGGCAAGTTGGAATCAAATACACATGGGGGAGCCGACAATTTTCGCGTTCTCCGATATCTTGCAAAGTATACCATCAATCCGGCAATTGTTCACGGTATGTCCGATGAAATTGGGTCTATTACGGTGGGGAAACTGGCCGATTTGGTATTGTTTAAACCTGCCTTTTTTGGAGTGAAACCGGAATTAGTGTTAAAAGGTGGAATGATTGCCTATGCCAATATGGGAGATCCGAATGCTTCAATTCCCACACCACAACCGATGCATTACCGTCCACAGTTTGGATCTTTCGGAAAAGCGAGAACATCCACATCCGTAACTTTTGTAAGTCAGGCATCTTCCGAAAATCATTCATTACAGGAACTTGGTTTACAAAAAGCAATTATTCCGGTTCGTGACACCCGCGAGATTGGAAAGAAAGATCTTATTTTGAATGATTCATTGCCTAAGATAGAAGTTGATCCCGAAACTTATATTGTGAAAGCGGATGGAGAGGAGTTACATTGCGAGCCGGCGGAGGTCGTTCCTTTGGCTCAAAGATATTTTCTCTTCTGACTATGATCATTATCAAGAAGCTACATTCAGATCCTCTCGAGCAGTTTCCAAATAAAATTACTCTATCTGTTGAGAGAAGAGTGCTGGCCAAGAGAAGGTGGCGGGGCCATGCGGAAGATGGAACCGAATTCGGCTTTGATCTGGAAATACCCCTCAGCAATGGAGCCTGTTTTCATAGAGAAGAAGAACGAAAATATGTGATTGGTCAAAAACCTGAGTCAGTCTTTTTGGTATCGTATTCAAACCAAAAAGAGGCTGCCCATCTGGCATGGCAAGTTGGGAATCTTCATTTTCCGGCTCAATTCAAGGATTCCTATTTGATGGTCGAGGGCGACCACGCAGTACGGCTCATGCTTGAGCGTAACCAAATTCCATTTGAGGAATCTACTCAAGTATTTCAACCCATTGTAGCTGCTACATCCCATCATCACGGGAACGGGAAATTACTTAAATATTTCAACATGTGGTAGGACCATGTATTCAAGTTTTGACGACCAAAATTAGATTCATTTACCTGCAAAAAAATGAATGATCCAAAAGATTTTGCGTGGTTGGGAGGTGTGATCCAAACCACGGATACGCTTTTCCCTAGTGGCGGATATGCTCATTCCTACGGATTGGAAGAAATGGTTGCTTTGGATAAAGTTCGGTCAAAGGAAGACTTGGAGGAATTTCTTATCGAACAAATCTTACCCAGTCTCGAAAGATTAGAACTGCCCTACCTTAGATATTCTCTGAAATCCGTGGAGGAAAACGATTTGAACGAGTTGTTAAATCTTAATGAAGAAATTTCATCCTGGAAATTGACCCGTGAAATTCGAGATGCAGGAAAATCACAGGGTGCCCAGTTGCTAAGAATGATAATGGAGATTCATCAGTGCCCGACCTCTCTGGAATTTAATCAATTACTAAAAAAGCGAGGAGATCAATGTCAGCAAATTGTAGCCACTGCACTCCTTCGAAATCTTCAGAAATCTCCATTAGCTTCATCCATGATTGCATGGATATATCAGGCAGTTTCAAATTTTTGCTCCGCATCCATTAAATTGCTAAGGCTCGGTGAACTTGCCTGTCAAAAAATTATCCACAGCTGCATCAATGTAGACAAGATTCAAGGATTACTTTCAAGATCTTTTGAGGTAAAGAGAGAAGAAGCGGGCTCTTTTAATCCTTTGCTCGACTTGGCTTCCGCTCGTCACGAACTCGCTTTTTCCAGACTATTTATATCATGACTGAAACAAATAATAATGAATTCAGCCGACCCGTTCGGGTAGGCATTGGGGGACCGGTTGGTTCAGGTAAAACCATGCTCACTTTGCGACTGTGCGAAGTGCTGAGGGATAAATATTCCATGGTCGCGATCACCAACGATATCTACACGGTGGAGGATGCCCAGTTCTTGGCTAGGAATAAAGCTTTACCCGAAGACCGGATAATGGGGGTCGAGACTGGTGGATGTCCACACACTGCAATTCGGGATGACACCACCATGAATGCTGTTGCGATCGAGCAATTACAAGAACGCCACCCGGATGCAAAGTTGGTGCTTCTTGAAAGTGGGGGAGATAATCTATCCGCCACATTTTCTCCTGAACTTGTGGATGCTTTCATCTTTGTCATCGATGTGGCAGAAGGAGACAAGATACCCAGAAAAGGTGGCCCCGCGATTCGGTACTCGGATCTTCTCATCATAAATAAGACAGATCTGGCTCCCTTGGTCGGTGCTGATCTCGAGGTTATGGACAGGGATGCAAAAAAAATGAGGGAAGAACGTCCTTTCATTTTTACGGATCTCAAAACAAGAAAAGGTTTGGATGACGTCGTGGCGTGGTTAACCAAGGAATTTTTATTCTAAAGATGATGATATTCATTGTATGAAACCTCTCGGAATCCATGGTGGAGTGCATCTCGGGTGCCGTACCAATGAAGACGGCTTCCCCTATCTTTCGAGCCAAAGATTTTCACCACCCATTCATCTAAGTAAGCCTTACTATGATGAGGGTACGGATTCATTATTAATCAACTTATCCTGCCCAACGGCCGGTCTGTTGTCGGGGGATCGTATGGCATGCGATATAGAAGTATCAGACCGGGCATCCATGGTTGTAACCACTCCGGGTGCTACTCGCTCTCACTATATGCGATCTGGAGTGGCAAAGGTTGATCAAAAGTTCATGGTTCATGATGATTCTTTTTTGGAATTTAATCCGGGTTCATTAATTCTGCAAAAATCGACCGCCCTAGAGCAAAGGACTTTGGTGGAGGTTGGCGAAGAGGCCGAAGTCTTGTTTGTGGAGAAAATGCTCCCTGGCCGGATTGCTCATGGTGAATCCTTTCTGTTTAAGAAATTTTTCAACCGATTAAGAATTCAAAAAGATAAGAAACTCGTTCTCTTAGAATCATTCACCTTGGAACCAGAAAATGAATCAGTAAATCCGTGGAGGAATTCGTTTCCTACTCCATTTTATGGATGCTTTTATCTGGTTTCCCCAAAGGTATCAAATGAGCTTCCTGGCCGGCAGGAAATTCACGAGATGAAAAACGAAAATCTAATTGTCGGATCGACTGCCATGCACCACAAGGCGGGATGGATGGTGAAAGTTCTGGCCGGGGATCCCTATGAGTTTCGGAAAGCAATGAGAGGAATTCGAGAGATCCTTTACAAGGCGATTGGTCGATTACCCACAAGTTTCCGCCGGTACTGATTAAATAATGCATTTTTTATTATGATTCCAGAAACCCTTCTTATTGCCAGTAGTGCCGCATCCGTTGGATTTATCCACACCATTCTTGGTCCTGATCATTACCTGCCACTCGTGGCCATGGCCAAAACAAATGGCTGGAGTGGACCTAAGACCGCCACCTACACTGCATTTTGCGGTTTTAGTCATGTGCTGGGTACCATTCTCGTAGGTTCTTTGGTTTTCCTTCTTGGGTTAGCTTTTTTTAGTATTGAGACCGTTCAAAGCTTTCGAGGAAATTTTGCCGGTTGGTTCCTTTTGCTATTTGGTGCAATCTATTTTGCCTGGGGGACAAGATGGGCGATTCGTAGAAGCAGGTTAAATAAAGTAGCGAAGCAGATGGAAGCACAGACAACCAGTTTTTCCAGATGTACTCCTTTTGCCCTGTTTATATTTTTTATCCTTGGACCCTGTGAGCCTCTCATCCCGTTGATGTCACTGGGCTCTGGTAATAGTGAAATTTTGTCCTCGCTGCTGGTTGTTTCAGCATTTTGTGGGACAACGATTCTAACCATGCTCTTTTGCGTAATGTTTTTTTACTACGGGGTCTCTCGTTTCTCCCTTTTCATGAAGTTTGAAAATTATATGCATGCGGTTACCGGGCTGATCATTTTTCTTTGCGGTTCCGCAATCCAATTTCTGGGAGCCTAAGCTTATTTTTTATAAGCCGGGTTGGGTATAGGTAGTTTAGCATTCATCCTTTTTTGCCAGGCCACAAGTTTATATTCTAGGTCTTTGGCTATTTTGGAATTTTGCTTGGCTAAATCATTTGATTCCGATGGATCTTCCTTGAGGTTGTAAAGTTCGACCTTTTCGTAATCATAAAATTTAATAAGTTTCCAATCCCCGTCGCGAATGGATGCTCCGGGTCTCCAAGTCGATCCATGGTAGTGTGGGTAGTGCCAGTAAAGAGCTCTGCCTTTGCCTTTCTTCCCGGTCAGTTCAGGAAGAAGGCTGCGTCCGTCTGCATGCAACTCGGGCTTTAGAGGAAGTCCGGCGAGTTCGAGCATGGTAGGGAAGAAATCCATCGAGACAATAGGCTGGTTGGATACACTTCCAGCCTCTGTGACATCGGGTGCCCGAATAATTGTGGGCTCGCGAACTCCTCCTTCATAGAGCCAACCCTTTCCGGCCCGAAGAGGGGCGTTGCTCCCCGGTCCCATTTTTGGTTTGGTACTTAGCCCACCATTATCGGAAAAGAAGATGACCACCGTGTCGTCCGATAATCCCAATTCGTCCAATTTGGCTAATAAAGTTCCCACGCTGTCATCGACTGCGGAAACCATTGAAGCAAGGGCGGGATTATCCTGACGTATCCGTGTTTGACCATCATGTTCTTGCTCACTCGGAGTTGTACCTGAAAATTTTTCAGTCTTTTTTTGGTAATGATCAATATGTTTTTTATAAGCCTGAATGGGCGTATGGATATTGTAATAGGACAGGTATAGCAGGAAGGGTTTGTCTGTATTCCGATTTTCGAGAAAACGGGTTGATTCCTCGGTTAGACGTTCGGTCAGATACTCGCCCTTCTTTTTTGCCTCGAGTACTGGATTATTCCAGGGAGCGTAGTATCCACCCGGTGGACTTCCACGATGGTGTCCTCCAATGTTGATATCGAAGCCCTGATCGGTTGGCCAATGCCCCTCATTTCCCAAGTGCCACTTGCCCGCAAAGAAAGTTTGATATCCATGACTTTTTAATTCTTCAGCAATCGTGACTTCTTTGAGGGCAAGATTGTCACGGTCCTTTGGATGAAGAAGTTTATTCTTTTTATTATTCGAAGAACCGGGAATCCAGTCGGTTATATCAACACGAACCGGGTGGCGTCCCGTCATGATGCTGGCGCGGGTAGGGGAGCAAACGGGACAGGCGGCATACCCGTAATTAAACTTCATCCCCGTTTTCGCCAGTTGATCGATATTGGGGGTTTCATGAAAAGTGGAACCATAAGTTCCCAAATCCATCATACCCATATCATCAACCAAAAAGAAGACGAAATTCGTCTTCTTCTTAGAGATGAGAGTAAGTGAAACGAGCAGAAATAAAATAAAGAATCTGCTCATCAAAATCGTGGAATTAAAATTCCTTGGAGATGCTCAATCCGATTACACGAGGAGAACCTGCGATTCCTGGTGCATCAGCTATTACAGGGGGATTTCTCAAGTTACTCACCAAGGAAGTATAGTATTCTTCATCAGTTAAGTTTAAGCCAAAAAGACTAAATCTCCATGATTTCCAGTCGTAACCTAGGTTGGCATCGAGCAAAGTGTAACTTTCAATTTTATCATTGGGGTTGTCACCTGCATAATTCCAATAATGAGTATCTCCAATAGTTTTGGTTCCGACTTGTCCATAGAGACCATTGTCGAACTCATAGTTGAGGGAAAGGGCAAGAGTGTGTTCAGGGATAAAGGAAACTTGTTTTCCGACCAAGCCTGAAACGTCAAACTTATCGTATTCAGAATCACAGAGTCCGTAAGCTACAGAAAAGGTAAAGTTTTCGGAGGGCTTCACATATCCTTCTATTTCAATTCCCTGGGCAGTGACCTGATCAGCATTGGCTACATAATAATTGGTCGGATCTAAGGCATCAGGAAGTTCAAATTGATAATTTTCTATGTCGTTAAGGTAGGCTGTGAAGTTGAGTCCCCAAGATTTGGAAGGATTGAAAAGAAAACTTATCTCGTATGCTAAAGTTTCTTCTTCAGAGAACGTTGGCATTGTATCTGTGAAAGCGGAGAATCCACCCGGTTTTTCAGAATATGTAACACGGGCTTGTCCAGTAATCAAATCATTGAAAGCATGCTGCCATTGAGTTGAAGGAGAAAAGACTGAGAAGTCACTTGAACTTGTGATATTAGATGGAGCCGCAAGTTGGCTACTTTTAACCCTTGTCATCTTTTTGTCGTAGTTATCAAAACGTAAACCTAGTGAAAAGTGGTCTTTTTCCGTTAAATTTTTTCCGATAGAGGAGAAAACTCCAATATTTTTTGACTCGATCAAATAATTGGTTGTTTGAGTATCTTGATCAAATGGTGCAGGAAAACCAGTGAGGAACCAACGGGTTGCTGCTCCATCGATTTCGCTATCAGAATAAAAAGAACCTAGAATCCAATCGATCTCTGATTCTGCTACTGATTCTAATCTGAATTCCTGACTCCATTCTATTTGATCCTGAATGATTGTGGACTCTGCACCTCTGAAATTTGAAATATCCAAATCCACTCGGTTTGGGTTCATGCTCCAGTCATTGCGATTGGTGATTGAAAAGAAAGTATAGTCATCCAGTGCAGACTCTACAGTCAAAAACTGCTGATTTCGATCGATCTCAGTGGATTCATCAAAATCCGTTGAACGGGTGTAGAAATTTGCTTGGTTTCTTAAAACAAGTGGTTGTGCCCCCAGTTCATGAGTTTCAAAGTTGGCTCCAAAATCGATCTTTGTACCCTTTCCTCTGTCTAACAAAAATCGAAGTGAACCATGCCAAGTTTCGGAGGTGTCAGCATTACCAGAAGTATTATTTATATAACCATCGGATAAGGCTCTTTGAAGGGCAACAGAGTAAGAGAATCCGTTCTCGTCGAGAGGACCGCTGCTGTTTAAGTTATACTTTTGGGTATCAAAGGTTCCGTATGAAGCCGAGATTCTATTAACCTGTTCATCGGAAGGAGCCTTGGTTTTTATGTTTATAGAGCCGCCAGCTACCGACTTTCCGTATTGATATCCTTGGGGCCCTCTGAGCACTTCAATGCTGTCGACATCATAAAGTGTCGAAGAGTAAGATGAAATATCCGCTTGTGGAATACCATCCACATAAAGTTGAACGCCAGCAGGACCGAATAGTTGAGTGTTGGCGATACCTCGCATGGTAATAATGTCGCCATAAGATTGGATGGAATTATTGTTGATATGAAGGTTTGGGGATAAGCCTGAAAGATCAACCAAGTTATTTATTTGCCTGTCTTCTACCTGATCTTGGGTTAATATAGAAGATCGAGAAAGATCCAGCTCGGGAATACTAGATCCGGTAACTGCTATTTCGTCGAGCGTTGTTCGATCTGCTTTGGAATCATCGGCTTGTCCAAGTAAAGAAAGCACTGGTAAAAGACCTAGAAGGATGGGCTGTATATAATTCATAAAAGTTTTGAGAAATGATTATTAATAGGGAGCGGGGCAATCGAAAAAAAGTGAAATTTCTAAAATAAATCCAAAAGTCTTATTGGTAAGAAGTTTGGATTATATTCGATCCTCAAGTTGAGCCATTATGGTTGAGCCGATGTTCAGTGATGCAGTCGCCGCAGGAGAGGGGGCATTGCAAACATTGATGATCCGCTCATTACTCTCGATTAAGAAATCATCAACCAGTGCACCTCGGGGTGAAACAGCCTGAGCCCGAATTCCAGCTGGAGCAGTCAACAGATTTTTGGCTTCAATTTCGGGGATTAACCGACGGAGGGCTTTGACAAAAGCTCCCTTGTTATAAGAACGCCACATTTCTCCCCATCCCTTTTTCCAGTGTTTAATCGCCATTTTTTGAAAGCCAGGATAGGTGATGGATTCCAGGAGATCTTTGAGATTTAAATCAAATTTATCATAGGCTTCCCGACCAAAGGCGAGAACGGCATTGGGCCCACATTCGACCGTTCCGTCACTCATGCGTGTAAAATGAACACCAAGAAAGGGGAAGGCCGGATCCGGCACTGGGTAGATAAGGTTTTTGCAGAGATGCTTGGCGTCTTCCTTTAACTCAAAATATTCCCCCTTGAATGGAATGATTTTGGCCGGTGGAGGTTGCCCGCCAAGCTTGGTTAGTTTGTCGGAATGAAGTCCGCCACAATTGATCAAATGTTTGCACTCAATTTGCTGTTTATCTGTCTCAACAACAAGACTGGTTGCCATGTTCCTGATTTTGGTAACCTGCTGGCCAAGAAAGATCTTATTTTCTTCTTTCTCATGGATTATTTCTCCAAGGCGCAGACAAACCTCCTTGTAATTTACGATTCCACATTCGGGTACATGGATGGCTTGCACTCCGGCAACATGGGGCTCGATCGCAAGCATTTCTTCCCGGGAAATGATTTTACAGTTCACACCGTTTTCCTGACCCCGTTGAAAAATATTCTGCATGCGGGGAATCTCCTCATCATTGAGGGCAACGATGATTTTTCCGCATAGTTCATGCTCAATCCCCTCCTTCTGGCAAAACTGTTCCATTGCTTTCTTGCCGTTTCGGCAATTAATCGCTTTGAGGGAACCGGGTTTGTAATAAATACCCGTGTGAAGAACGCCAGAATTGTGTCCGGTTTGATGCTTGGCCAGCGAGGTTTCTTTTTCCAAAACCGCCAGTTTTAGTTTGGGATGTTTTTTTGAAAGTTGGTAGGCCGTAGCTAGACCAACGATCCCTCCGCCTATGATACAGATGTCAAACATGATTAATGTTTAAAGAAAATTAGTCTAATTGGATTTTTCCGTATGATCGATCGAGGTGGGCGTATCCTCCGTCAGGATAAAAAATTTGACCCGTTGTGTGAGAGGATCGGGGGGAGGCAAGAAACACCACTGCATCCGCGATTTCACGATCAGTGGTCATGCGTTTTCCGAAGGGAATATTTTCCTCTATTGAGTGAAGCGTTTTGTTAGGATTTTCTAAAGTGTCCAGCCATCTTTGATACATTGGGGTCATGACTTCCGCAGGAATTACGGCATTTACTCGTACCCCTTTATCTGCCAAATCGAGTGCCCATTCACGGGTCAGGGCATTCATTGCTCCCTTTGAAGCCGCATAGCCTGATGTGCCGCCCTGACCGGTTTCGGCCACTTTGGATCCAATGTTTATGACTGCGCCTTTATTGCGAACCAGTTCATTCAATGAATAGTGAGTCAGGGCAAATACATGAACCAGGTTTTTACGCAGACTGTTAAAAAAATCTTCGGTGGGTGAATCCAAACCCACGCCATCATTGGTACCAGCGTTGTGTATTAAGTAGTCGATTCGACCAGTCTTTTCGATGGTTCTTTGAATTGCTTCCTTACAGGCTGATTCTTCGGTTAATTCGGTTGGGATGCAAAAGACCTTTTCCTGATTAGCCCCAAGCTCTTCGATCAAGGAATTAGCGATATCTGGATTCCGATCAAGGATGGCAATAATGGCTCCTTCCGCATGGAAAGATTTTACAATGGCAGCCCCGATTCCCTTGGCACCGCCGGTTACAACCGCAACCTTTCCCTCGACTTCGAGGTTCACTTTGCGGCGACGACCTTTTGGGCGGATGAGCCCAGTTGATCAATTCCAAGCTCCACAAGATCTCCCGCTTTCAAGTAGACCGGAGGATCCATGCCCAACCCAACACCTGGGGGAGTCCCTGTTGAAATGATATCCCCGGGCAATAAAGTCATGAACTGACTTACATAACTCAAGAGGAATGGAATTTTGTAATGTAAGTTGGATGAGTTGCTCGATTGCATGGTCTCGTCATTGACTTTGAGCCACATTTTCAAATTGTTTACATCTTCAATTTCGTCGGGGGTAGCGAGGAACGGACCAAATGGTGCGAAGGTGTCACAACTTTTTCCCTTCACCCACTGACCGCTTCTTTCCAATTGAAAGGCACGCTCGCTGTAGTCGTTATGCAGGGCATAGCCTGCCAAGTGATGCATTGCATCTTTCTCGTCAACATAGCTGGCCTTTTTTCCTACGACAAAAGCAAGCTCGACTTCCCAGTCAGTTTTATCGCCGCCACGGGGGAGGATCAGGTCATCATTGGGCCCACAATAGGCACTGGTTGCCTTGAAGAATAAAACGGGTTCTTCGGGGATATCCATTCCGGACTCGGCGGCATGATCATCAAAATTCAGTCCAATACAGACAATCTTACTGGGCCGAGCGATAGGTGCCCCGTAGCGTTCGTCTTCCGGAAAGATTGGCAGACCGCTTTCATTTTCCTTCACCCATTCCTGAAGGCGTTGAAGACCATCGGTTTCAAAAAACACCTCGTCATAGTCTTCACCAAATCCGGAAGTTTCCACTTCCCGGCCATCTTTTAAAATAAGACCTGGTAATTCTTCTCCAGGCTGTCCTTTGCGAATAAGTTTCATGATTGGTTATTTATTTTAAGCTCATTACGCCACCGTCAATATCATACGCTCCCCCAGTAATGAAAGAGGCATCGGAGGAGCAGAGAAAAGAGGCAATGTTGGCAATTTCATGAGGCTCTCCCATTCTGCCAATGGGCTGATACTTTGACAGTTCATCAAATTTTTCATTCCGTTCGTTTTCATCCGGATAGTATTTTTTAAGAAAGCCATCGACAAAAGGTGTGTGCACACGACCCGGGCAAACACAATTACAGCGGATTCCTTGATCGACATAATCGCGGGCTACACTGAGCGTCATGGCAAGGACGGCACCCTTGCTGGCAGAGTAAGCAAAGCGGTCGGCAATTCCCAGGCGCGAGGCAATGGATGCAAGATTGAGAATCACACCCGATTTCTTTTCGATCATTGTTGGGATGATGTTCCGGAGACACAAAAACATACCCTTGGCATTCACCTCCATTACCTTATCAAAATCTTCAACGGATGTGGTGGTGGCAGTGCCTACATTGGCAATGCCTGCATTGTTGATCAAAATATCAGGTGTTCCGAATTTTTCTGAAACTCCTGACAGTGCATTTTGGATGCTTCTTTCATCAGTGATATCACACTTGAAAAAATGGGCTTCCTGTCCTTTGGTCAGGATCTCCTGAGTGGTTTCTTCGCCGGCAATCTCATCCGCTTCCCAAATGGCAACCTTGGCACCTTCCTCGGCAAATCGCCTGGCGATGGCTTCGCCGATTCCTTTTCCTCCTCCAGTGACAACGGCTGTATTATTTTTGAATTTACTCATTAATGATGATCCTTACAGAGACATGCCGCGTTTCCAAGGTAAGAAGTCATCCCTCCCTTGAATCGTTGATTTGGTTTTCTTGTTTCCCGAGGCGTACTCAATCACTTCATTAAGTAATTTTTCTCCGATCGACTCCACGGTTTCGCTCCCATCAATAACCGGTCCCGTGTCGAAATCGATATATTCGTGGAAGGAACCGGCCGTCTTGGAGTTACTGGAAATTTTAATCACGGGAGCAATCGGGTTACCCGTGGGAGTACCGAGGCCGGTTGAAAAAAGGATGAAATTGGCCCCGGCTCCGGCGAGAGCAGTGGTTGATTCCACATCATTGCCTGCGGTGCAAAGTAGACTAAGTCCATTCTTTGTGACCCAGCCTGGGAAGTCCAATACATCAACCACAGGAGAAGTACCTCCCTTACGGGCGGCTCCCGCAGATTTCATCGCGTCGGTTATCAACCCGTCTTTTACATTCCCAGGAGATGGATTCATGTGAAAACCGGAACCTGCTTCTTTTACACGGAGTTCATAGTTACGCATGATTTCAATAAAGCGATTTCCAATGTTTGGAGTTGCACACCGGTTGACGATTTCCTGCTCCACCCCGCAAAGCTCCGGAAACTCCGAGAGGATTACCCGTCCACCGATCGCAGCAAGCAGATCGGCAGCATGACCCATCGCCGGGTTAGCTGATATTCCAGAAAATCCATCGGATGCCCCACATTCCATTCCCAGACAGAGCTTGGAAAGGGGAGCAGGAGTTCTTTTCAATTCATTGATTCGAGATAATCCGGCATAAGTCTGACGAATTGCCTGCTCCAACATTTCCCGTTCAGAGGGGTATTTCTGTTGCTCGAAAACAAGGAGTGGCTTGTCGAAGTTGGTGCTTCGCTTGGCAATTTCATTTTCAAGGATCGAGACCTGGGCGTGCTGGCAGCCTAGGCTCAGGACCGTAATTCCACTGACATTGGGATTGCATGCGTACCCGGCAAGGAGGGCACAGAGTTCCTCAGAAATACCGCGCGTCTCTCCGCATCCCAGTCCGTGAGTGAGAAACTTGATGCCATCTATGTTTTGAAATATGGGAGAAGGTTCATGATTGGTTCTCTTGGGCAAAGAGACTGAATCCGGGTTTTCGCCTCGACTGTACGCATCAGCGAGTGATTGGGAGAAAACCTCATATTGATTCCGTTTTGATAAACCCAGCGCCCGAAGCATCGATGTTTTCAGGGTTTCAATGTTCCCATTTTCGCAAAACACCATGGGGACGACCAACCAGTAGTTGGCAGTACCGACGGAACCATCCGATCGCATATAGCCATTAAATGTACGATTTTCCCAATTCGAAATGGGGGGGGGCGTCCCAACTGAATTGACCTTCACTTGATCGGTAATCCTCTGCCCGGTGGACCACATTTTGAGTGGTAATTCTTTCGCCTTTTGAAATTTTTTGAGTGGTTTCACCAACCAAGACTCCATAAAGGCGAACCTGTTCTCCGCTTTCTAATTCGACTGGTGCAAATTTATGTTTAGCCGGAATGTTCTCAGACAGTTTGAACGAAGATCCATTCCAATTGATGTCAGTTCCTGCGTCTAGATTCTGCAGGGCGACCAGAAGATTATCATGCGGAGAAATTTGGAGAAAACTTTTCTGTAGTTCGGGCATTGGATAGAGGATCCGTACAAAAGCTGAGGTTAAGATCTATATCGGAGTTGATTTTTATAATAATCAATGTGGTGTAGAAGGGGAATAGATAATCTTGGTTAAGGCATATCTATTTCTGATCTCCTACGATAATCGAGAGCTCATGTACGGCAATCTCAATTAATCTGATCAAAGCCTTATATTCTCTAGTTGAACTCGTACTCAGTCGAATTTGATCCAATCTTCCGACTTAAAGTCATAATACCTTAGGGAATTTCTATCTTTTAAATCAAGGTACAACCATCCTTCGTTTGAATTTGAAAAGCAATAGGGAAATGCAGAAGCTTGCGTCCAAATCCAACCGAGTTCTTTTGACCAGAGCCAAAAGCTGCTCTTGCTTGATTCGCTGAAATATAGCCATTGTAGTTCAGTATGATAAATCCAGGGAAAGGAAAGGTCGTAGAAATTACCAAACCAAGTTTGATTTTTCCATTTGCCATCCAGTTCTTCCACCTGAAGGTCGATGGCGGTGCTGGGTCTGTATTTCCATGCCTTTGTCGCGTTGACATCAAAGAAGATGGGAGCCTCTTCGGTTTCAAAAACATAGATATTTTCGGTATTTAATTCCTGCCAGCCATTAGTTGATTTTGATCTCCTTAAATTCATGCTGGCTTCGTAATCTTCCTTGGTACCTATAACCCATCCCTCAGGTGCCGTCCAACCGCCTGTTGGGGCATTCCAAGTATATCCGGTATTTGGATTGTTGTATGGCACTAGAGCCATTGTTACAAAATCGTCCTCAGCCGGAGGTGTAAAGTTGTAGGGATTGTCGGATGAGTTTTGTGATATCGAATCCGGACGATTGAACCATTCCACACCATAGTTTCCTGTGGCAATCCCTAGACCAAATTCGCCCTTGGACAACTCTCGTAAGTCGAAGTAGAAATCTCCTGAAAGTTTTTGTTTTGGCCATTCCAGTAAATTTTCGCTGACATGGATACCGTCATCACTTTTTCCCAAAATTATTTCATCTTGGGAAATTAACTGATGGATATTGTAATTTGAGAAAACAGAATCAATCAGAAGTAAGGAACCATCTTCCTGAATTTTGTAGGCATCAATACCTTTCGAGTCTCTCTCGGAATGAGCCACGAAGGAAGCTTCCTGACTTATCTCAATGGGGCCGGAAGTATCAGACAAATCCAACTCAGTGAGCAGGTAGATATTTGCACCATCATAAGCACAGACGGTCATGGAACGGCCAAAGTCTTGGTAATTAACTGAGTTTTCTTGTAGCAAAGGGATGGGGCGGTAATTTCCGATTTGTACTTCCTGGTTTTCAAAATAAAGGTAGCCCGCGTCGGATTTGCTTTCATTATGTTGGGCACCAATTAATAATCCGGGTGAAGGGATTGTTAGCCCAATTGTAGGAAATTTTGGATTGGATAAATCAATCTGATAGATTGAGGAATTCGATTCCGATGCTACTACATTATAATCATTGTATTGATCAATATTATGTGTTCCTCCGTAGAGAAGCTTATCGCCAATTAAGAAGGGACCTGAAGTTTCGGAAGCTGTAATTCGAAAGCTTGCATTGCCTTCCCGGTTGATGGATGAATTAACTAAATTTTTCTCATATTCAAAAACTTGAACATCAACTACTGTGGTTGAATTGTACGGGTATGGATACCAATGATCGATTATTAGAGCGGATCTATAGGCAAGAGGTATGAAATAGGAATAGGTATTCGCTTTGGTAGCCCAGCAGATCAAGTTGTCTTTAAGGACGAAAGCTTCCATTTCTAAACCGTGGGAAGTGTTTGGTAGACTTGATTCAGTTTTGGCTAAGGGAATGATCTTTTCATCATCGACTTCGAGCATCTGTAGAGACAAATTTCCATCCTTCAGCATGGCCAAATGAATGAGATCATTTTCAACCAAACTGCCCAATAATCTACCCGGCCCTGCGTTGTAAGAATGAATAAGTTTATCAAAGTCATCCGTTGGAGTGAGGCGGAGGGTTATATTTTGATCCTGGAATTGATAACCCCAACCCCAACCGTCTGTGCTAGAGTCTTCGATCTGTAGAGTGTACTCGCCCATTATGTGAAGCTTGTCCGTAGGCCATGAGAGAGGCACTCGGGTTACCTCATAAGGGTTATTGGTATCAAGAATGTTGCTAACCACCAATTCTTCGCCCGAGATTGAAAAAAGATAGATGCCGGTGCTGTCGGTCACTGATCTCCTCACTTTCATCGGATGAGAAATCTCACCGCCCTTTTCAAGAAGCTGGTTACTGTACTTGAGGATTTGTAATTTATTCTCCTGCTTTCCGTTAGACCAAGTTTGATATGGGATGAAAAACAAACCGTGAGCAGGAACTTTCCCAAGTGCTTTTTCATCATAATTCGCCTCGCTCCAAGTGTACTCATTTTCATTTCCCATGAAAATACGCTGGGAGAGAAACGGGTTGGCTTTGTCGGAGACATCGAAAAGCGATGCGGTAACCTGTCTATTTTCGACTCCCACTGCGAATAGCTGATTATCCAGGACTTCCAGGTATTCGGACCATCCCGGCACGATTAATTCAGAAAGAAGGGTTGGGTTCGAGGGGTCCCTCAGATCCACAATGAATAGCGGGTCGACCCGCAAGAAGGTAACGATGTAAGCGAAATCTCCGTCAAATCTGGTGGCATAGAGCGTTTCCCGTTCAGCTAATTCCAAAGAACCCAAAAGTTCGCCAGTATTGATATCAAAATTTTCCATCAGCGAGTATCGGCTGTTCCAATTACTGTTACGATTGGCTTGAGAGATCAGGGTTAAGGTATCACCGCTGATTCGAATCTTGAATTTATCGAGGATTCTTCCTCCCGGTTGAACGAGAGAGATTTCCCGTGGAATTTTCGAAAAATCACTTATGTCATAAATTCTTACAAGATGACTATTATAATAATCTTGAGGGTCTCGGGTTACTACTGCCAGCTTCTCATTGGTGGCAAAGATTACTTGAGGAGCTCCGGCTGTGGTAATTTCACTTGTTTTTTTGATATCTTTAGGATCTTTCAGATCGAATGATGACAGAACTGTTGAGTAATTAAAATTCCATCCATTCCACTCGGTTGCTTCATTTTTCCATTCTGTAGTAACGATATGTAGGGTCTCTCCCACCATTCTGCTGTCACTATAATGGCCGGTTAATTTTAAATCAGAAATTACTTTGATATCTTCATCCATAAATTGTAATACCCGCAAATTTGATTGGTATGGCCATGTTTGATGGGGTGTTCTCACAAAAAGAAAAATAAACTCTCCGTCATCACTGACATACATCTGCTCACCTGATACTGGAAGGCGGTGCCTTGCTCTAACCTCAGGATTTAGAGGATTGCTTAGATCAATAATTTGCAGCCCTCTTCGCTGATTAAAAAAATACAAATAATCTCCAACAATTTTCCAGATGTCAGATTCTTCGACTTCACTGCTGTCATCTTCAGTTACGGAGTCTTCAGAAGTGCTGAAGGCAGCAATTTCAGCTCTGTAGAGTAAATTATTCCTATTTTCGGGATCAGATGCCCGGGTGCTGAAATTACTTTTACCGGTGTAAAAAGAGTAGGGCAAAGGGTCATATCCATTCCATTCGAATCGAACTTTACTTATTTGCATATCATGCGGAACGCGAAAGTAGATCGAGCCATTTGCATCATCAGGAATATGACTGGTTTGCCAAACCTTCCATTCTTCTAATTCCTCGTGCTTGAACAATACTCGTACCTGCCTTGAACCTGCAGGAATTTTTACATCAATGATTTCACCTTCTTCCAACCATAATGAAGAACTGTCCCACTGTTTTTGTGCCTTACAGAATAAAGGCAGTAAAGTGATTAAAAAAATACTAGCTACCTTCAAGTAGCTAGTATTTGGAGAAAAGATGTATTGTGATTTAGGGAGCAGAAGAGAAATGACTGCTTAAGATTTTTTCTGCCAACTCTTCAAAGCGCCCTTGGGATTACTTGAGACATCACCCCTGCCATTTTTGGTAATGGTCTTGCCATCTTCAGAGACAATCACAAGGGAAGGGATTCCTCGGACTTCAAACTTTTTTGCAAGGGCATTGGCTTCATCCGAGCGGTGAGGAAGGGTATACCATTTCATGCCAGCTTCTTTCATGTAATCCATTTGGGCTTTTGGAGATCGATCCGAACTTACAAAAACCACTTCAAAGTTTTTTTGGTTTTTATCGCGGAATTTAACCAAGTTTGGGGTGAAAGAACGACAGGGAGGGCACCAATGAGCAGAGAAATAAATTCCTACTGTTTTTCCGGCAAGTGCATCTTTGGATACTTCCTTGCCGTCTGAATTTAGGAGTTTTCCAGGGAAGAGTTCTTCTAATCCTGCACTTGGTCCGCTCGAAGGCTTAGCCCAAGTTGAATAAGCAAGAAGAGTAAAAAATAATAGAAGGAATGTAAGAGATTTAATTTTCATGATATAATATTGTGAACTCTAGATGATAATTGATGAGTATTGCAAGTGTTTGAAGAATTTTTACAAAGTTTTTTCTTGTCAGAACCCTTTCATTTTCGATTCTAGTACTTTTCCCTAATCCTAATCCCTAAAAAGAATCATGAGCTTATCTTCTCTTAAACTTCACAATGCAATGTGGCCCGGTCTTGTGGGCAAAGGTGATGACGACGGTCAAGAACCACCTATTAGTTTGGAGCGAATGCTCGACCTCACCGCAGCGGCCGAGGTCAACGGACGCAAGTTTGACGGTATCGATTATTTCTTATTTCTCCCTCACACCAACCCTGAGGCAAGTGATGACGAACTTAAGTCAATTGCTGATCTTATTGTTAGCAAAGGGTTTGACATTGGTTCTCTGGTTGCACCAGTCTGGCCCGGAACAGTCGGAGACTCAGCCATGGGAACCGATGAACAAAAAGGAAAATTTCTTGATGCGGTTAAAATGGCTTGCCGTATCGCCAAGGTCTTCAATGAACATGGTGCACGTAAGGGAGGTGTCATCCGTATTGATTCCGCAGAATTTGGTGTTGAGAAATGGAGAGAAGATTCAAGCACCAACACTGCCAGCATCGTAGCGACATTTAAAGAGGCCGCCAAAATTGCTGCAGATCATGGCGAGCGTTTGGCAGCTGAAGGCGAAATCTGCTGGGCTGGCATGCACAGTTGGAAAGATATGCTAGATATTCTGGAGGGAGTCGGAATGCCGGATGCCCTTGGTTTTCAGGCAGACTTAGCTCACACCTATCTCTACCTCATGGGCTACAATGCTCCCGAGCATGCCCTTTTACATGACGGCTATGCGGACGAAGAATTCTGGCCAGCATACGAGAAAATGACGGACAAGCTTCGCCCATGGACCATCGATTTCCATGTTGCTCAAAACGATGGGCAAGTACACGGAGCTGGTTCACACGACAAAACAGGTAAGCACTGCCCGGCAGACGATCCTAACGGTAAGCTAGACATCACCCGCTGCTCACACTACTGGCTTAAAGACTTTGAAAGTCGTGGAATTAAGCATATTTGCTGGGATGGATGCATGTTCCCTAATGCAACCCTTGAAAACCCATCGACATGGAACACGATTTTGAAGTCCATGATTGATGTAGTTTCCTAAAAGAGCACATCTTTTCTTGCCACTTTTTCAATCTAAGGATTGAGGATTCTTTTGAACCTAAAAAAGCAAATCTTAGTAGCCTTTTCGCTATTTTTTATATGCTTTTTGGGTTTTGCGGATGAATTAACCAATTTTGAAAAGGCTGAGTTAAAAAGACTTCTCGAGTTGGACTTGGATAAGCTGGCGGATCAGCCAGTACAGGGAGTTCTTGGCTACGATCAGGAATATTGGCGCAACCCGGCATCGGTCCACATAATCAGACCGGAGGATATCACCGAGCATGGATTCGCCAATTCGGTGGAAGCCTTGCGTGCCGTTCCAGGTATGCATGTTTCCCGAGGCTTGGCTTATGATAATTTTGCAGCGATGCGGAACTTCAGTGGGTTTACTCCTCAGAAGTTTCTCGGTAAAATTGGGGGAAGAGAAGTTTCCCAGCTTATGCTTGGGAGTGCCAACTATTCGGTTGATGACTATCCTGTTGCGGTTATTGACCGGATCGAAATCGTTCGAGGCCCGGGTGCTTCCATTTGGGGAACAAACGCGGTAAATGGAGTAATCAATCTGGTTACCAAGCACTCTGCCGATACGCAGGGAGATTCCGTTCGCTTTTTGATTCAGGACAATGGCACTTTCATGGGTGACTATGTCCATGGAGGACAAGTTTCTGAAGATAGCTATTACAGGTTCTGGGTTCGGGATCAGGAATATGCGGAAGGTACTCTCGATTCGGGATTACCCGCTCGGGATGATGGATACTTGCGAAAAGCCGGATTTCGTTTCGATAAGGAATTTAATTCGGATTTGAATTTTTACATCGCAGGTGGTGGGGCTACCCGTCGACTTGAGCATACATTGGATCTTACAGCCCGCTTACTTTATCAAAATTCAATACTACCAGAATATCCTGAGTTCATCCCATTGAGTTATATTCAGAGTGTCGAACCATTTTTATTTGCTTCACCTCTTTTATCAGATGGTAGTGCAAACCTCCTACAGGGTGTATCTCTCAACTTACCCTCAACTCCGCCTTCTTGGAGTTCAATTGCTTCTGGTAATATTTACTTTGGAGATTCACAAATCACAAGATTTGAACAATACGGAGAGCTCACAAACGATTCTGGTCATGTCGTTGCAAGACTTGATGGAATTACTGACTCAGACTTAGAATGGTCTCTCACGGGAGCAGTTGAGCATACAGAAATTTCTCTGGGTCACATCGGGTTCGACTGGGATCAGACTCAGTTTGACTTGGGTTTCGATGCCAATCGACCTTTGGATGATTTTCATCGACTTTCCTTTGGCTTGGCGGCACGGAGGACTAATTTGGATGTAAGGTCTACTGTTATTGAGCCATTCGCTTTTTCATCCTTAATTAACCCAAATTACTTGGTTCCCCCTTCTAATCCTTTTGATCAAACATCTTCATCGTCATCCGTTCCCGTCCTTTCTTACAACCAGGAATTTACCGAAATTGATCGTTTTACAGCTTATATCCAAGACTCGATAAGTCTAACAGATAATATCGAAGTATCAGTTGGCACGAAATTTGAAGAGAACGACTTGGCGGGAACGGGTTTTCAGCCAGGTGTTCGTGCATCATGGCTTGCCAATGATTCAAATGTCTTGTGGGCAGGTTACTCAAAGGCTCACCGACAACCCTCTTTACGCGAAAGATACACCACTTTAACGCCTGCAAAAGTTTGGATTCCAAATCCACTTTTGCCTGGAGGCGGAATTTGGTCAAATATTCAATTTGAAGGAGATGATTCTCTTGATCGTGAGGAAATTGACAGTTTTGAACTCGGCTGGCGAAGCCGACCCAGTGAGAATTTACTTTTAGAAATTTCTTCTTATTACTACGACACCAAGAATGCGGTTCTTGCCAGCCAGACTTCGGTGAATGCCTACGAAGCAAAAGATGCAAAATCGTACGGTGGGGAACTTTCCATTGATTGGGATGTTTCGAGTGTGTTGAAAATTCGGGGAGGTTATTCACTGGCTCGTGGAGAAATCGCAGGAGAGAGGAATTACGATTTTCCCGAGCAGACTGCCAGTCTTACTTCTCGAATTGCTTATTCCGATAGCCTGACTCTCATACAGAGCCTCTACTATTCGGATGAAACTCAGATTCCATCCGATTATAACCCCATTACGATTCCGTCACATCTTCGCTTTGACCTCGGGCTAGTATGGGAACCAAAGGATGGGTGGGAAATCGGTATTTTCGGACGGGATCTTCTTGAGCCCCACCATGTCGAAACCATGTTTCCGGGCATCGATGTCGAACCTGCCCGTGTTGAACGAACTTTTCTTCTCTCGATTTACAAAAAATTCTAATGTTTCGAAAATTTTCCAGATTTCAAAATTTTGCTCAACGAGCAATGCAAAATGCTGCATTGTTGGTTGTCGCTGTTTTGATTTTGGGAATTGGCTCAAGTTATACATTTGGGCAATCGGCAGAGCAGTCTAGGAAATTGGCAAGATTGGAAGCAACCTATCTTACCCATCTAACCAAGTATATACAATGGGATAGGCAAGATACGGAGACAAAACTTAAAATTATTGTCCATGGGGATGATCGATTTAAGTTCAGTGAGACCCTTCGGTTTGCGATGAAGATCTCAAACCCCCAAACGAGCGTGGAAATCCTGAGCTTTTCCAATGCTCAGCAGCAAGCAGCCCTGAATGAAGCGTCCAAAGGATTTAATTTTCTTGTGTTGTTGAATAATTCATCGATGTCCGGAGTGCCTTTATCTGAATTGAAAGATAAGGGCGTAATTGTTGTTCATGGCCAGAAACGTCTTAATTCTTCACCTGCTCAAGTTGCTTTTGAATATAATCAAAACCGGGTGCGTATGCTTATTGACCGAAAAGCAATTGGCGGTCAGAAGAACCGAATAAGTTCGAAGCTTGCTGAATTGAAAAGTGCAGTCAGGGTCGTCGATAAATAACTTTCAACACAAATTTTAAAAACAAGGCAGATGCACCCAAAAGTGAACATAAATAATCCCTTTGGGTTCTTGAGTAGACTTTGTCTCTTTGTCTCTTTGTATCTCTTTTCTTTTTCCAATGCGTGGACGGAGGAGCTTTCAAGTTTTGAAAAAAGGGAGTTGTCACGCTTACTCAAGATGGACTGGACGGAGTTGGCCAATCAGCCTGTTTCGGGAGTGCTTGGATATGACCAGGAACATTGGCGAAACCCTGCTTCCATTGCCATCATTCGTCCCGATGATATTTTTGATGGCGGTCACTTACAATTAGTCGATTCTTTTAGAGGGGTGGGGGGAATGTTTGTAACCCGTGGTAACGCCTATGACGATTTTGTGACCATGCGTAACTTTAGTGGTTCTCCAACAGAAAAATTTCTTATGCTCGTAGATGGCAGGGAAGTCCTGCAACCCATGGGAGGCACCATTACTTGGGGCACCGAAGAAGTTCCACTTGCTATTTTGGATCGTGCCGAAATTATTCGGGGGCCGGGTGCTTCCATCTGGGGAACCAATGCAGTGAGCGGAGTTATTAATGTCACTACCAAACCAGCGGAATCAACTCAGGGGAATTCGGTTCGATTGGCGATTGAAAGCACTGGCACTTTCCTTGGCGAATTAGTACATGGCGGTAAAATTCGGGATGGTGAGTACTACCGGGTATGGGTGCGTGATCAGGAATATGCAGAAAGTGACTTACTTTCCGGATTACCGGCACGGGATGACGGGTATGGAAGAAAAGTCGGGTTCCGCTACGACAAAAATCTTGGAATGGATTTGGACCTCACAGTCGCAGGTGCATATTCTACTAGGCAATTCGAGCATATTTTTGATCTGAGCTACCGGTTGTTTTACATTAACAATGACCCGCTGAATCCTTTTGGTCTTACCCCTGGTTCTCCACCCATTATTCCGATAGGGAATTTTCCAGTTGCAGTTCAGTCTATTTTACTTGCTACCACGAATTGGCCTGTTAGCGAAAGTTCCCCTTATGATTCAATTGGTGGCGTCACCAGGTACCAAAACTTCGAAGAACTGGCACAGGATGCGGGTCATTTGAGGACCCGTTTGACTGGTGTTACCGGTAACGATTTTGAATGGTCAATCGATGCTTTTGCCGAGAAATATAAAACCAATCTTGGACATGTTGGCCATCAATGGGAACGGGATGAATACAATCTGGAATTTCGTGGGAACCGCCCTTTGGGTGATCGAAATCATTTGGCATTTGGTCTGGGTTACCGATTCATGGAATTTGATGTTACGGAAGTGGTCACCAGTCCATGGGATTTCCCTGTTCTTGACTTGGTATCTTTAACCCCACTTTCAATTCCTGGATCTAATTCATACCCGATACTTAATTACAAAGGGCCCGACTCATTCCAACGATTTTCGGCTTTTGTACAAGATACTTTTGAGGTCAAAGAAGACTTTTTCGTATCATTTGGGAGCAAATTTGAAGATAGCGATTTTAGTGGCACAACTTTGCAACCTGGTGTCCGTGCCTCTTATTCAGTTAATCCGGATAATCTTCTTTGGGCCGCCTATTCGCGGGCTTATCGCCAGGCATCTCTTGTCGAGAAATTTACAGAGGTCAGCTATGCCCGTTTTTGGGATGCTTCTAATGGTATATGGATTAATGAGTCGTTTGAATCTGATCCAACTCTAGACGACGAAGTGATGGACGCCTATGAAATTGGTTGGCGTTCATCCTCCAGCGAAAAGTTGCTTTGGGAACTTTCTCTGTTTTACTACGATACCCAGGATGCAGTATTTAGCGGTCCCCCTATTTATAACGCTTTCGATTACACTTCGGTCGGAGGTGAGCTAACCTTCAATTATATTCCCAATGATTTTTGGGAACTGCAAGGGTCCTATTCCTATTCCAAAGGTGAAAAGGAAGGAGTAAGGCAGACTGACTTTCCCGAATCGATGGCTTCCCTCAAATCAGTAATTCATGCGAAAGACGATTTGAAATTTGTGCAGAATCTTTATTTCACAGGTGATCGAATTTTACCATCTGCATATAATGAATTACCTATTGATGATTACCTGAGATTGGATCTCGGCATGATTTGGCAGGTTGGGGAGGGATGGCGAATTGGACTTTTCGGGCAGGATTTACTTGATCCCGATCACCCCGAGAACATGTATACGGATCTTGATGTGGAACCTACACGCATTGAGAGAAGGTTCCTTTTATCAATCAGCAAAGAATTCTAGACGGAATGAAGAAATCGCTGCTGAACATGAATAAGAGAATGCTTTCCACTAGTAAAGCCATCAGACACTTTTGTTTGTTGGCATTATTACTCGGAAATTTTATTCAATCATTGAGTCTAGAAGCGAAAAAAGAAAATAAGCATTTTTCTAATCTCAAAGCCACTTTCATTGTAAATACCCTGAACTATATTCGTTGGCATGATAAGGATCTTCCTTTAAGGCAAAAACATGTAGAATTTCTTATCGTTGGCGATGATAAGAATAACCTTGCTGCTCGTCTCGCATATTTGATTCATTCTACTGAGTTTAAGATAAAAAATTTCCAATTAAGGGTGAGGCAAGTTTCATCTTTGAAAGAAGCTCAAGATCAGATTGGCATAGATGGAAAAAAGGTGGTCCTTTTGCTTGATTCAGAATTAAGTGCTTGGAAAAAGCATAACTACCCTAATATTCCTGGCACTTTAATCATGGGAGAGTCTAGCAAATATTTGAGAAAGGGCTTGGTACTTACTTTCAGAAAAGAAAATAACCGTTTGAAACTAGGAGTTAATCTTAAAAAAGCCGATGCAATGAATCTCCAAATCAGTTCGAAATTACTGGCTCTGAACCGGGTAGTTATTAATGAATCAGTTCATTGATAACATTTTTTGTTTTTCAATTTTGCCCATTTCAATTAATAACATATTCACATTTTCTGCTTTTTTATCGAACGTTTTCCTCATATCACATATCTACTATTTGTATGGGAATACGCAGTGGTTTGGATGCCCCTTAGGTTTTCCCGAATAGTAAACATACAAAACAAAAGGGAATAACGATGAATATTACATATAGAGAAGCAAAGAGAATTTTGGATAAGCAGGAAGAGGCCCGGGAAGTCATTAATAGTTATCGGGGCATGGAAACACTTGGAAAGCGTTTACAACTCAACAATAATAAAGAACTTATTCTGAAACTTTTTGAAATCGAAGAAGATGAATCAATTATCGAAGTTTTTACCCATTTAAAAGCTCTCTACGAAGAGCAATGGGGAGACGCAGAAGCAACCGCTCCACCTGAGTCTCCGGGCGAAATTATCATAGCTGAGGAAAGCAAACCTAAGACCCAACCTCGAACTAAAAAAGAAGTTGTCTCGGAAGAAGTCGTTGAAGCGTAACCTTCCTTAAATATTCAGATATTAGATTCGCCTTATTACCTTAGAAATTCTTTCGGTAAACAAGGTTAATTGGAGTTTTGCTTGCGTATTTTTCTCAACATTAGAAAAGTGAATTAAACGCTTGTGAATTTAACTGGAAGATACCAAACAAAACAGTGTCTGTCAGGGAGCATTTTGCTCTCTCATCCTAGCTTGCAAGATCCAAATTTTGCTAAGACTATAGTGTTTCTTTCGGCTCATTCCGATGATATGGGAACGGTTGGAGTTATTCTGAATCGCCCACTTGGCCAAAACCTCGCACAACTTGACAATCAATTTAAGATTGGTTCCTTTGGCAATACACCCGTTTTTGAAGGCGGACCTGTTGAAAAAGATAAATTGATTGTTGCAGCATGGGAGTGGTTGGATTCTCCGACTTCTTTCAAACTTTATTTCGGAATTGATCTTGAAAAAGCTGAATCGCTTAGATCTGAGAATGATAAAATTAATATAGCCTGTTTTTTAGGACATTCTGGTTGGTCGCCTGGCCAACTGGAAGATGAATTAGACCAAAATTCGTGGATTGTGTCTTCTTTAAACCATGATCTGTTTTTAGAAATGGACCAAAAAAATAAAATGTGGAAGAAACTGGTTGGAGGAATGGGAGATGATTTCAAGCTACTTGTTGATGCTCCTGATGACCCCCAGGTCAATTAATACGCATTTTTTTAGTATTTTTTTTCCACTTTTCTTTCAGGATTGAATTTGGCGCTTCCTCTGCTAACAATAATGATCCCCTTATTTGACTTTCTGTCAGTAATCTAAAAAACAAACTATGAGTAAACATAAGTTAGAATATATATGGCTCGATGGGTATAAACCTACCCAAAGCCTGCGAGGTAAAACGATGATCGTTGAAGATTTCAGCGGCAAGCTTGAAGACGCAAAGCAATGGTCCTTTGACGGCTCTTCTACAGAACAGGCTGAAGGTGGTTCTTCTGATTGTCTCTTGCAACCCGTCCATGTCATTCCCGACCCAGATCGATTTGGGGGAAATGGCTGGCTTGTAATGTGCGAAGTCCTCAACCCTGACGGAACGCCTCATGAGTCAAATGGTAGAGCTACCATCGACGATGATGACGACGATTTTTGGTTTGGTTTTGAGCAGGAATACACCTTAATCGATCTGGAAACTGATTTACCTTTAGGATTCCCCAAAGGAGGATATCCTGGTCCGCAAGGCCCATACTACACTTCCGTTGGTGCACGTAATACAAAGGGTCGTGAATTGGTGGATGAGCATTTGCACATCTGTCTTGAAGCAGGACTTAATGTTGAGGGTATTAATGCTGAGGTCATGATGGGACAGTGGGAATACCAAATTTTTGCTAAGGGTGCCGCCAGTGCAGGCGACCAAATTTGGTTAGCTCGCTACCTCCTTGAGCGTACTGCTGAGACTTACGACATCGCTATCGATCTTCATCCTAAACCGATACAAGGCGATTGGAACGGTTCTGGTATGCATGCTAATTTCTCCAACGGGCCCATGCGTGAGGAGGGTGGCGAAGAATTATTTAAGAAAATCTGTGAAGAGTTTGGAAAGAATATTGATCGTCATATCAGCGTTTATGGTGCCGACAATAACAAACGCTTAACTGGTCTTCATGAAACGCAATCGATTGACAAGTTCAGTTACGGAGTATCAGACCGTGGAGCTTCAATTCGTATTCCAGTAGGCACAATTCAGGATGGATGGAAAGGGCGTTTGGAAGATCGTCGCCCAGCATCGAATGGTGATCCGTACAGAATCGCTGCGGCAATTATTAAAACCACCAAGGAAGCACTTGCTTAATTCTTGAGTTTTAAACTTAATTTTAAAGGCGATGGAGAAATCCATCGCCTTTTTTATTTCCTTTTTCTCATGACTACTACAAATTCTTCGTCATCTGCCTTGAAGAAACGAAGTACCATATAGTAGTGAGATGTTTGTTGGTAAAGTTTAGTTTTTCTTTTGCCTTTTTCAGTCCATGCCGCTTCGACCGCTTGGGCTTTTTCACTTTGGAGCACACCGGTTCTTTTTACTTCCCCTATGGATCCATGGGTTGAAACATACGACCACCCGTTTTCTTTCCACTCATTGATAATGTCATCAGGATTTGGGCTGCAGCCTGACAGAAAAGTAAAAAGGAAAAAAAAGAAAAATGATTGAGCCAAAGCATTCACAACGCCATCGGACTACGCTGGATACTATATTTTTCCAACTGCACGCTTTGTTTTCTGCAAATCCTTGTGAAACTTTTCTCCAAGGGATTTTAGCTGATTGGTAATTTCGGGAAATTTATTTTTAAGGTCTCGGGTCTCTCCAATATCGCTATCAAGATCAAACAAAGACAACCCAATCTTAGCCTGGGTATAATTTGTGGGAATTCCCCCAGTACCTCCCGGCTTTCCTGCCATGGTACGATAACCATGAGGGAAGTGAAGTTTCCATTTTCCCTTTCTGACTGCTTGTAACTGATTGCCGTAGTAAAAATAATAGGCTTCATGGGGAGACTTTCCATCACTAGCCAAAAGAGACCAGATATCTTTTCCATCAATACGGTGTTTAGGTAGATCGGCCCCAATGCGTTTCGCTATGGTTGGTAACAAATCAATAGTCATGGCCGGCTCCTTACACTCAGAATTGGCCGGTATAGTTCCTGGCCACCATGCGAGCGTTGGCTCTCGGCATCCACCGTCAAACATTGTTCCTTTTCCCTCCCTCAATGGAGCCGCTGACCCGGCATGATCTCCATAATTCAACCAAGGTCCGTTATCGGAAGTGAAAATAAAGAGAGTGTTTTTATGAAGATTATGTTTGCGTAGCACTTTCATGATTTCGCCGACAGACCAATCCACTTCCATCATGACATCTCCAAATAACCCAGCTCCGCTCTTACCCCTGAACTTTTCTGATACATAAAGAGGGACATGAACCATACTGTGAGGGAGATAGACAAAAAATGGCTTGTCCTTGTTTTTTTCAATGAAGGACACCGTTCGTTCTGTGTATTGAGTGGTAAGTTTCTCCTGATCTTTTCCGCTCACTTGAGGGTTAATAACCTTATTGCCTTCAATTAACGGAAGATGAGGCCATCTTTTGAGCCTTTCTTCCATTGGGAGATGAAGTACGCCTGGGTGAAAGGGCCACATATCATTGGAGTAGGGTAGACCAAAATATTCATCAAACCCATGTTGTTGCGGCAGAAATTTTTGATGATGACCCAAATGCCATTTTCCAAAACAAGCCGTGGCATATCCCTTTTGTTTACAGATTTCGGCGATGGTGGTTTCATCAGGATTGAGTCCGATGTTTGATCTGGGCCCAAGAGCCCCATTGATCCCGATTCTTACATTGTAACAACCGGTTAACAATCCAGCACGGGAAGCCGAGCACACAGCCTGTGTGACATAGAAATCAGTGAATTTCCTTCCCTCTTTTGCCATCTGATCCAGATGAGGAGTCGGGTAAGCTTTCGCACCAAACGCACCGATATCGGCATAGCCCATATCATCCATAAACATAATTACAATATTCGGAGGTCTTTTGGCTAAAAGAATGGTGGTCAAAAAAAGAAAAATAAAATTTGCAATTAACAGTTTCATGGGCGTCATTTGTTCGTGGATGTAAAAAGGATAAGCGAATTGTATTCGTCCTTAAAATGACTTGGCAAGTGTCTATTCAATCTTGTCGTAACCTTCTTGTAACATTCTGTCTTTGTTTTGAACGGATGCTTGTTTTTTTGTTTCTATATGAGCAAGTTATCATCTTATTAGCCTCTGCGGGGAGGCTTACAACACCAACCACTAACGCAAACGAAAGGAACTAAACATGTTGCAATACATGAAATGGGAAATCAATCAGCAGGGGATGGCGGATTCAGAATCCATCCGGTCATCCAAGCGAGCGGGGCCCTTAGTTCGTAAATTTTATAGAATATTCACAGAAGAAAAGGAGGCAGACCCCTTATGGCGTTGGCAGGCACTTCTGAAATATCGAAGAATTCCTCCCTCTTAAAATTTGATTATTTTTCTTGGTCCACGATAAAATTCGGATGGAATCTACCAACTCGTTAGAGTTCAACTTCCGCCAAGAATAAGATCTTTAAAACGAAGCCCTTCTTCCTTATTCCGGGAGAAGGGCTTTTTCTTGGGAAGGGTTCAACATTTCCTTACGTAAGCCTTCAATGATGCTGACAGGAAAAGATTTGGACGCCCAGTCTACCATAAAGTTCGGGATCCTGCCCCCCGGATCTGATAGATTTTCAAAAGTTACCTGCATCCGGTTACCTTCTAAGGGATCTATCCGATAACGGGTATAAGTTACCTTTGCCCGTACTTTGCTATCGTCAAAAGGGGCTTTCGGGTGGTTAACCGATTTCATTTCCAGCAAAATTTGAGCTGCACCCACCCTTGAGATGACTGATTCGAAAACGATTTCCCGATTCTTTACCGGCCACATTGCATCTATTTCCTTTAGGAAGACGAAATGGAAATCTGACTTTTTTTCCAATAGTTTTCCTTCATCCAAGTCATCAATCCAAAATTTCCATCGCTTTGGATTGTGGATGATACCAATAAGTTTTTCTGGAGAACCCTCAATAATACCTACTCCCTTAAAAGCAATCCGATCGCCTACTTCTTTTTCATATATTTTTACTCCTTTTTTTTCCCGCACAAAGTTCCAGGTATCTTGATTATTGTTTTGCCCAAAAAGCAGACCAATAAAAACAAATGGTAACAAGAAGTAGGATCGTGGGGAGAGAGGATTCACTTTCTTATCGTTCTTACTATGCTGATAATTAATTAGCAAGTACTAGATAAAATTGTCGGCAGTGAAATGGGAAAAGAATCCAGAAATTCATCTCTGAAAAGATTGGCACCTAGTACTTTATCAATTTGGAAATTCTTTATGAACAATCTGATATGATCGTTTTTTTGAATTCTTGCCAATGGGATTAATAAATTGAATACTTTCCTATTATGTTAGCTTTAATCCTGCTTTCCAGTTGTTTACTCTGTTTTCTCGCCTATCGGTACTATGGGAAATTTCTCACCGATCGCTGCAAGCTCGATGACAGCAAGGTCACTCCAGCCACTAAGAAAGAAGACGGGGTTGATTACTCCCCGACTCGGGCATCTGTCCTCTTTGGGCATCACTTTTCTTCCATTGCCGGTGCGGGTCCAATTGTGGGTCCTATTCTGGCAGCCATGTATTTCGGCTGGGGACCAACCTGGATCTGGATTCTGGTTGGGGCTATTTTGGTGGGTGGCGTGCATGATTTCGGGAGCACCCTAATGTCTGTGCGAAATGGAGGCCGTTCGATTGCTGATACGATGCGTGGCTTGGTGGGGGAGGGGGCAGGCAAATTATTCATGCTATTCGTCGTTCTGGCTCTTGTTTATGTGATCATTGTTTTTCTTGATCTTACGGCCAATACCTTCGCCAAACAACCTGCAGTGGCGACAGCATCCGGATGGTTCATCGTCGTAGCGGTGATTTTTGGATTTCTCCTGCGGAGTAACAAATTCTCGCTCGGACAGCTGGCCCTCATTTTCTTTCCCCTAACTTTTGTGGGACTTGCCGTGGGTCACTACTTTCCAATGGTGGAACTGGATAAATCAGTATGGATTTGGCTTACTCTTGGCTATTGCTTTATTGCGGCGGTTTTACCGGTCGGATTGCTCCTTCAACCCCGTGATTTTTTAAGTGCCGGCTTTTTGTATGCAATTTTGGGAGTTGGTTTGATTGGAATGTTACTCTCCGGTGAAACCATTCAGATGCCCGCTTTTTCTGGCTGGGAATCTGAGAAATTGGGAATGCTTATGCCTTTCCTGTTTATTACCGTGGCTTGTGGTGCCTGTAGCGGTTTTCACAGCATAGTATCCAGTGGTACGACTTCTAAACAGATCAAGAAGGAGAGTGATATTCGCCGGATCAGTTATGGAGGTATGCTTGTTGAGGGCGTACTGGCCGTTTTTGCCATGGGTTGTGTGGCAGTTTTAACAATGTCTGAACGGGAAGCGGGAGGCACCCCCGTGGGAATATTCGCCACCGGTGCGTCCAAGTTTTTTGGAGCAGTAGGAATACCCCTACAATTAGGTGCTGAGTTTGCCATGCTTGCCATCAGTACCTTTTTATTAACCACTTTGGATACCTGTACCCGGTTGACCCGCTTTCTGATTGAGGAATTATTTTCCTGGCGAAGTGAAGCGAGCCGTTATTTGGGGACTGCGCTTGCCTTGTCTCTTCCCTGTATCCTTGTCTTTCAACAATTTCCCGGTGCCGACGGGACCCTGCAACCGGCATGGAAAGCGATTTGGCCTCTTTTTGGAGCAACCAATCAATTACTTGCTGCTTTGGCCCTGCTTACCTTTGTCGTCTACCTAAAAGCATCCAAAGTGGGCTACAGGTTTGCTTTGCTTCCGGCGCTGGTCATGATCGTTATGCCGATGACAGCACTGGCTTTGATGGTCCAAAAATTTGGGATTACCACGCTGCTTGGTGGAACATCGGCAGGAATGTTTGTCCTTGGTTTATTTCTTATGGTCACTTCCTGGCGTCGACTTACTGGTTCAGCGGGTGAGGCTTTGCAGGTAGAGTCAACTTAGGTAAAAGTTAGATTGAGAATTTCATCTTTATTCTCGATTCATTTTACAAACTAAAATATAAAATAACCC
>CACFTI010000028.1 GCA_902569115.1 uncultured Verrucomicrobiota bacterium
GCCGCTTTTTGGCCTCAGGAGTTTTTTGATTCCAACCTCGCCAACCTCGATCAACTAAATAAATTCCTTCCGCACATCCTGCTCGGGTTCATACCTGCTATAACCATGAGTGTGTGGGCGGACGAGAGAAGGCAGGGCACGGACGAACTCCTTCTCACCTTACCCGGTAGTGACTTTGATGTGGTACTCGGCAAGTATTTCGGAGCCGTCGCCATCTTTACCGCTTCCATCGTTATTTCGCTGCTGGCAAACTACTATGTGCTCGGACAGCTAGGAAACCCTGACTTTGGTCTGCTTTTTTCCACCTATGTTGGTTATTGGTTTGTGGGACTAAGTATGCTTGCCATTGGCATGGTAGCTTCCTTCCTCACTGCCAACCTGACAGTAGCCTTTGTTCTCGGAGTCGCGTTCAATGCTCCGATTGCCCTACTATCTGATTCAGCATGGGGTATATCTTACAACTTCCTCGATTTCAGCCGTGGTATTATCAGCATTTCGGGAATTGCTTTCTTTCTTGGAGTAGCAATCGCCATGCTTTACCTCTGTTCCATTTTGATTGGGCGACGACACTGGGTGGGTAGCACGAAAGGATCGTCAAAAGTAACTCATTTCAGCATTCGTGTGGTTGCTGCCGTTGTAATCGCTCTGGGCCTCACTCAATTTTTCCGTTACAATGATGTTATTCGTATAGATTCAACCGAAGAACAACTGAGCAGTCTTTCTTCCGGTTCGATCAATGTGCTGAAAAACCTTAATTCTCAGGTCGAAATCGATGCCTTTGTTTCTCCAGCCGAAGCCATGCCTGAACAGTATGTGCAAACTCGCATTAATTTGCTGACCGCCCTAAAAGAAATTGATCGGGAGAGTAAAAATGTACTGGTCAAGATTCATGAGATTACCCCGGAAGACAATGCATCCGTTACAGCGGAAAAATACGGGGTGGAAAATCAAAATGGAATAAATCCTCCACTCTTTGTCCAAGAGGACGGTCGTTTTATGCCCTGGCAGAAAGATTTGTATCTGGGTCTTGTTTTTAAAGGTAACGGATCCCAGCAAACTATTCCCTTTCTTTACAAAGGCCTGCCTGTTGAATATGAAATCATGCGAACACTGAGCTCAGTAAGCGGACCGGTTTCTAAAAAGAAACTAGGCGTTTTTGCAACGGATGCTCCCTTGTTAGGAACAGGTGGGATGGGCATTATGGGATTTAACATGGGTGGCGGAACACCAGCATGGGAAGTCGTCACTGAATTGCGCAAACAATACGATGTTCAGGAGATCACAGGTGGTGAGATTTCTAAAGATGATTATGATGCGTTGCTGGTCGTACAACCGAACAACCTCGACAACGAAAAACTGGACAACCTGATCGCTGCAATCAAGTCAGGAATTCCTACCGCAATTTTCGAGGATCCATTGCCTCTCATTCAAGGTGGACTGACCGGGACCTATGATCCTCGTAGAAATAATCAGGGCGGTGGAGGCCCAGGACAACCCCCTCCCCCAGCCCCGGAGAAGGGAGACTTGAATAAGTTATGGGAACTTCTTGGGATACATTTCAATGTCAACCCCAAGAAAAGACTGGCAGCGATTATAAAAGAACTGAATACCCTTCAGGCTAATGCAAGTAAAAGTCTCGCACCTGCAAGAGCCAGGTTTCCGGAGGTCGGAAAATTCTTTGGAAAGTTGGACGAGTTGGTCAAAAAGGCATCGGAATTTGATGCCAGACTCAACGCGAACGCTTCGCTATCTTCGAGCGACTGGGATAGCTTAAAATTGGACGAATTGCGAAAGACAGTCCAAGACCTTGATTACAATCATCCGATTCGGAATTTTGTTGAGCAACGTCTTTTGGCCAATGTCGAAACTCGTCTAAACGGTATGGGTAAAAGAGTGGTGAGAGATCCATATAATCCATTCCCTAAAATTCCCAGATCCGAAAACTTTCCGGATGAATTTGTCTATGTAGGAGGCTTGCCCAACTCTTTTGGAGATGGCCCGGAGACATCCGAGCTTCAATATTGCTTATTCACTTGCCCGGGTTCCATTTATCCGAAAGGCAATTCGGCTCTCACCTTCAAGCCCTTACTTTCTACAAGAGGTGGGAATCTAGCCGGGACTACTTCAGTTGATAATTTCTGGACAGGTGGCGTATTCGGAACACCAAGAAGATTTAACCCTGACCGAACCATCTACCCTGGAACGGGTGACGCTGAAGTTATCGCTGCTAACATCTCAGGTGCGGTCAAGGATGGCAATCAGACCAATCAAATGAATGTTATCCTGGTTGCAGACTCAGATGTGCTTGCTGATCCTTTCTTTAATATCCGCAGTCGCGGACCGGACTCTGACTTCCCACTCGATGTCGACAATGTAACTCTCTGCTTAAACCTTATCGACAGTTTAAGCGGTGAGGACAGTCTCCTCGAAATCAGAAACAGGAGAAGGCTTCACCGCACTCTTGAAGAATTTGAAAAAAGTATAGAAGCCGCCCGTGAAGTCGCAACCCGTACTATCAAGGAAGCTGAGCAATCAATCCAGCAAGTTCTGCAGGATGAAAACCGTAAGCTAAATGAAGCGCTCGCCGAAGTTCAAGGTAGTCAAGGCTCGATGACACAAGGACAATTTATGCAAGTGCTACAAACGGAGGCTGCTAAACTTCAAAAGAATTTGGCGAAAAAGGAACGTGAACTTCGCAAGGAAAGTAATACGAAAATAAAAGATGCTGAAAGAAAACGTGACCGTGAAATTAAAGCGAAGCAGGAAAGCATCCAAAGACTTTCAGTATTCTTACCCCCTCTTCCTCTTCTAATTATTGCTTTTGTGGTTTTTTACCGAAAGAAAAAAGCAGAAATCCAAGGTGCCTATTCTTCCAGAGTAAGATCCTAAGAATAAAGCCTTCACTTATAATTTTTTGATTTGGTTATCATGAACGAAAACAGTAAAACAATCCTTTTTATCGTCGCGGCAGTCGCTTGCGTGGCTCTTGCTTTTTATTCCGCTCCGGACGCTCGGGATCCCAGTTCTCAGGGAAGTAAAATGGGGCAGGCTCTTTTTGAAAGCTTTGATCCCCGATCCGCAACGGGTATTGAAATCGTGGAAATTGATGAAGATGACCTCGTTTCCAAGTCTATTGAGGTTTCGCAGACGGAAAAGGGATGGCTCATTAAAAGACCAGGAAAAGTGGATTACCCGGCAAATGCTGACAATCAGGTAAAAAATGTCTCCTCACTTCTTTTCGACCTCAGAATTATAGATCAGGCTGCCGAAGGAGCTGGCGAACATGCAAACTTCGGTGTGCTCGACCCTTCCAAGGCTAACCCTAGTGATGCTGGAATTGGTAAGATGATTGCACTGAAAAACAACACGGGAGCGAACTTGGCACAGTTAATCATCGGAAATGAAGTCGAAGGCCTCAGCAATACCCGATTCGTCAGAAAGCCTGAGGAAAATGCGGTTTATCGAGTTGAACTGCAAAATGTCAATGATGTCACAACCAAGTTTGTTGATTGGGTGGAGAAAGATTTCCTGGATATCGATAAATGGAACATCAAGCAGGTAACTTTTGATAATTACGAGATCAAGGACGGCAAGATCGCACCGTCAGCCAAACAAGTCCTCGATTATGATAATTCCGAATGGAAACTTGTGGGCTCAAATATTTCAGAAGACGAGGAACTCGATAAAGAAAAGCTCGATGATATGAAGGATGCTTTTGACGATCTTGAAATCATTGATGTGGAAAGAAAGCCTGAAATTCTTATTTCCAGTCTTCGCAAAGGAAGCGAATTCGTGGATGCAAATAACATTCAGGAACTGCAAAGTAGTGCTAATTCTTTAATTCAAAAAGGGTTTCGTCCAGTCAATGAATTGGATAAAGATGGCAAACCCCTCTCCTACCCTAACGGGAAACCTAAACTAAAGGTAGTTTCGCAAAAGGGTGAAGTACTTGTTGGTATGAAAGATGGGGTTGAATATGTTCTACGATTTGGTGAAACATACCGCGGACCTGAAGATGATGAAAATTCAACTGGCGACAGCCGCTACATTTATGCCTATGCACGGGTAAATGAAAATCTTTTGGAACAGCCAGTTCTAGAACCCGTCCCTGCACCTTTAGTGGAACCTATCTCAGATGAAAATTCGTCTTCAGTGCCCCCTACTACTCTCGATTCCAATGGATCGAAAGGAGACAATGGCGACCAAGGTCAGGAAGGAAAACCTTCCGTACCACCAACAGCTCCCCCAGGTCCTCCGCCGAGCTTCATCCCTCCATCTCCTCCTCCAAGCTTGACGCCTCCTCCTCCCCCATCTCCTGAAGAAATCAATTCACAGGAAACAAACTCTTCGGCTCCTTCCAATGGAGAAGATAACTTTGCCAAGGAGAAGGCTGATCGAGATGCGGAGATTGCCCGCATCAAGGCATCAAATACCCAAAAACAAATGGAATACCAGGGAAAAGTCACCAAGGCACAAGCGAGAGTCAATGAACTCAATGAGAACTTGGCCGGTTGGTACTATGTTATTTCCAATGAGGTGTACGAAAAAATTCGTTTGGATCGTTCTGATTTCGTAAAAGCCAAAGAAAAAGAGGAGAGTGATAAACCGGAAGAAGTTCAGGCTTCTCACATCCTAATTTCATACAAAGGAGCTGACCGTGCGGATGCGGATATTTCAAGATCAAAGGAAGAAGCAAAAGCCGAAGCTGAAAGGATCCGTAAATTAATTGTTGATGACGGAAAAGATTTTGCAGAGATGGCAAAAGAACATTCAGACGGCCCAAGCAGCACGAAGGGGGGCGACTTAGGTAAGTTTAAATTTGAAGTCATGGCTAAACCCTTTTCTGAAGCTGCTTTCGCACTCGGAATTAATGAGGTTTCCGAAGTTGTTGAAACCGGATTTGGCTACCATGTGATTAAAAGAACCAACTAATTCAGATTCATTTACTTTAGAAGCCTCTCCTGCTCATGAGTCGGAGAGGCTTTTTTCTTTCGCGAACATGACTTATTGGATAGGTTAACAATTAGATGGCACTTCCATTTCTAAAACGGGCAAAAACCCCTATTCATCAAAGAATTCAATCTGATGACGCTACTCGCCTGCGTCTCAAATACGATACCTACTATCATATATTTGAAAAGCAGGAAGGAACCCGGGTATGGAAAGAAGGCAGGGAATTCATCATGTTATCAAGCAATGATTACCTTGGCTTAACCCACCACCCAAAAGTAAAGGAAGCTGGACAACGGGCAATTCAAGAATGGGGAGCAAGCACTACCGGTGCCCGCTTGGCCAATGGAGGGAGAATTTTTCATCGTGAATTGGAAGAGGAACTAGCCGCATTTGTCGGTAAGGAAGCATGTCATGTTTTTTCTGCAGGATACTTAGCTTGTGCTTCTGCGGTTACCGGGTTTGCAGACCGGAAAGATATTCTTTTTGCGGACAAGAACCTGCATTCTTCGCTATTGAGCGGTATTAAACTCAGTGGTGCAAGGTGTGAACGGTTTGCTCACAACAATCCATTACATTTACGGGAACTGCTTAGTTATGAGGAAAAGAATGACGCTAAAATATTTGTACTTGAAGGCGTCTATTCTATGGAAGGTCATATTGCAAAACTCCCAGATTTCGTTGAGTTGGCAAAGGAGCATAGAGCCTTTGTCGTCGTAGATGATGCTCATGGATTTGGAGTACTGGGATCAGAGGGCCGCGGGGTATGTGATCATTTTGGGCTCACCGATGAAGTGGATGTTATATGTGCTAGTTTTTCAAAATCATTGGCAGGCTCCGGTGGGTTTGTTGCATCGAATCAAGATGCAATTGATTACATGCGTAGTCATTCGAAGCAGACAATTTTTTCAGCTGCTCTCACACCTTCTGCCTGTGCCACAGCGAAAGAAGCACTTCGTGTATTACAGAGTGAGCCTGAACATCGGGAAAGACTTTTTAAAAATCTCGAGCGATACCGATCTATTTTGAATGAGCTGGAACTTGACACTTGGGAAAGTGAAACTCCGGCAATCCCTATTGTGTTGGGTGAAAAAGAAAAAGTTTATTACTTTTGGAAAGCACTCCTTGAAAAGGGAATCTATACCATTATTTCAATCGCTCCCGGCGTACCTCCTGGTAAAGACCTGATACGCACTGCTATTTCCGCATCTCATACCGATCAAGATCTTGATCGAATTGAAGAAGCAATGCATTACGCAAAATCCAAGATTTAAATACCTACAGTTTTTTGAAACGAAAATAAATCAGGAGTGCTTCTACCCACTTTAAAAAATTTGTTGAAAGTGGTCGAAAGAGTCCACTGTAAATATAATTTTGGGCATGCAAAATTTGATCATTAACTGCCTCATTTCGTTTTATTTCACCACCCCACTTCTCTTGTAAAACCTGTGAATTACGATCATTAAAACGCTTACGTCCTTCCGAGGCTCCCTTTACATGGGTAACAATGCTGTCATGTGCTATAAAGTTTCTACATCCATTCCTGTTGTAACGCAGACATAAGTCAATATCTTCACATCCATTAATAAAAATTTCATCAAATCCTCCTATTTCCAAAAAATCCTTACTTCTGACCAAGCAACATGCCGCAGTAACAGCACTCCACTGTTTGATTTCTCCCTTAAATGGCCTATGGAGGAAGCCCTGTCCGTAATGTCGGGGGTTTCCCAATGGACCAAAAACAACCCCCATATGATCATACTTTTTTGAGGAAGCCAGTCTCTGTACATTTCCAACCACTCCAACATTCTGATGATCTTTGAATACTTTTATCATTGGCTGCAACCAATCGCCATCTACAAAAACATCATTATTTAGAAGACAAAGATACTCCCCTTTGGCCCGGGACGCAGCTAAGTTGTTATTTTTAGCAAACCCCTTTTGCTTTGCATTGTAAATCACATGATGAGGAGATTTCAAGGTATTGAAGAAAGCAACACTTCCGTCCTTACTGGCATCATCCACAATTATGACTTCATAATCGATCTTTCCATCAAGGGTTTTTTTAACGGACTGCAAACACCTTTTTGTATATTCAAGCTGTCCGAAAACCGAAATGATAATGGTTACTTCGGGAGTCATTTGTTTAAAGTTATGATATCTTGAAATGCACCAATAAGTTTTCCTGCGGTTTGATTGATATTGAACCTCTCACGAGCGTCAATTTGGGCCCTTTTTCTTATTTTTAAGTACTTACCAGGATTAGATGCAAAATCTTCAATACGACTCAACCAGGTAGCGGTTTCAATTGGGTTTAAACTGAATCCAGATACTCCATCTTCAATTGCCTCGGAGGCTCCTGCACAAGAGGATGCTAACACAAGACAACCAGCCGACATTGCCTCGGGTATAACATTCGGAATCCCATCTCGATCACCATTTGATGCAATAACTCCGGTAAAAAGCATAATATCTGACTCAAGAAAAAGTTCACTTACTTCTTTTTCCGACTTGGGACCAACGAGTTTGACCTGATCTGTAAGACCCACCCTATCAATTTCATTTTGTAAATTCTTACAGAGAGGACCGCCCCCGACTATCTTCGCTGAAAAATTCATCTTGTTTTGCTGTTTCAAAAGAAGAAGGATTCGAAGTAAAAGAAAGTACCCTTTTTTTTCAACTAATCGACCAACACAAATCATTTGAAGATTAACTTTTGAGGACAAATCAAAGGAAGAACGGACGGGCCATTGAGAAAGGCCTCTCCTGATTACTTTTATTCTTTTTTGGTCGGGAACAAGTGCGTACAATCTTTTAGCGGATGACTGCGATGATGTTCGAATCATCGAAGCATATTTAAACTTTTCCTGTAAAAGCCAGTCTCCACCCTTCCGAAAAAGATCATAGGCATGAGCTCCCATACTAAAAGGTAAATTGAGTAATTTACTTAGAGTAAAAACTGCGGTTGCTGGCATTGTGGCCCACACTCCATGTAATAACGCAAAATTTTGAGATTCAATTCTTTTAGCCTCAACCAATGCATACCCCAACCCAAGAAATGTCTCATTCCAATTTTGTAAATTAGGACAAGGACGGTTCCACAATGAAGTCAGCACTTCGCGAAACGCACTAGGCCGCTTCCAGGACCAAAATATTATCCAATAGGGCAAAGACCAGAGCCGAAAGATTTGAAAGCGCTGGATTTTCATATTTTTCCACTTAGACCCACCCCGCCAAATTGAATGTATGGTGGGAACTAAACCATGATAGCAAAGGGCAAGCAATTCCCTCCTGACAAATGTTTCTGTCGGTCGAGGAAAAGTTGAGTAAAAGAAGGCTATTTTTGGCAAAACCGAAATCTTTCCGGTAAGAAATTTTTTCTCAACTTTAGTCTGAATATTTCTCGAATCTTGGGGTCAGACTTTGCTTATCGACTAGATCCTGTTCATTGCTATGAGTTCCGTTTCCGTTTGTGGATACTCTTTTATTAGCAGTAATTCCTGTCTCTCCATCAATAACAGGATAGTAATCAAAAGCTAGCTTTACTTCTTCAGCCGTGGCAGTCTTTTGACCCTCAACTGTAATATCGCCTTGAAAACTAGCTAATGGATGACGCACCCTGTTTACCTTAATCTGCATCTCCAGAATATCACCGGGTTTACAAATCCGCCTGCATTTCACTCCGTCACAGGATGTAAAAAAGATGGTATTGGGGTCCACTTTTTCCGTTAAGGAGGGATGGTCACCTTTAAGTAAATAAAAGACGCATAATTGACCAAGAGCTTCAATCATGATCGAAGCTGGAAAAACAGGGTTTTCCTTGAAATGTCCCTCCAGAAAATACTCATTTCCAGAAATTTTATACCTAGCGGTTGCTTGATCATCATTAATTGAAACTGTTTCGAGAAACAAAAAAGGCTCACGATGAGGCATCAAGGAAGCAATCTCTTCAATCCTGTATGTTTTAGACAATTTGGGCGGTTCTTCCCCTTTTGCCTTTGCACTTAAGTATGTTTTCACATCCCCAATTGTACGTAAATCTCTTAATTCCTCGTTATCAATGCTAACTTCCAAAGTTTGCTCAACGAGCATAACAATTTCCAGCATTGTCAGAGAATCCATTCCCAAGTCTTCGTACATCCTTAGGGTATCATCACTTTTTGCCAGAATTTCTCTTTGCTCAGGTTCTAAATGACGATCAATAATCCCAAGCACAATTTTTTCTATCTGATTAATATCCTTATTTTTTCGAAAAAGAAGAGCCGACTCATAAGTACCAGGAGGACATCTTTTCAAAAGCTCTTTAAGATCCTCTTCCACCGAAGATTCTGGTTCGTTTGTCATTTTATAGGGGGATAAGTTTTTTATCGTGGCATGTCGTAATCTAGGATAAAACATCCTTTTATTATTCAAAACTGATGGAAAAAGACAATTCAGGCAAACCTAAACCAGTCATATTAACCTGTGCGCAACCCACGGGCAGTCTTACGCTTGGAAATTATCTTGGAGCAATCCGTAACTGGTCTGAAATGCTAGATGAGCACGAGTGCTACTTTGGTATCGTTGACCTGCATGCGATTACGACCCCTTCCCAACCTGCGGTTCTTCGCCAAAATGTCTTCGAATGTATTGCACAGTATATCGCCTGTGGACTGGACCCACAAAAATGTCATCAATTTGTACAATCCCATGTCATGGGACATACGGAATTGGCCTGGGTTCTCACCTGCAATACTCCAATCGGAGAGTTGCAGAGAATGACCCAGTTCAAAGACAAGGCTGCTAAGCTTGGGTTCAAAGTTTCGGAAAATACTGGAAATGATGATTTAAAATTTGAGCATCAGGGAGCCAGAGCCCAGGCTTCGATCAATGCGGGCTTACTCTGCTACCCGGTCCTAATGGCTGCCGACATTTTACTTTATAATGCGGATTTAGTTCCAGTTGGTGAAGATCAAAGACAGCATTTGGAATTATGCCGCGATTTGGCCCAACGGTTTAATCACCAATATTCGGAAACCTTTACCATTCCTGAGCCCTATGTCCCAAAGACTGGTGCCAGAATCATGTCGCTAGCTGACCCAACTCGTAAAATGTCAAAATCGGATGAGAATGAAAGGGCAACTCTTTACATTCTTGATGAACCCGACCGGATCCGAAAAAAAATTGGTTCTGCTGTCACTGACTCCGGATCTGAAATCAAAGCTGTTTCTGATAAACCCGGGGTATTAAATCTACTTACTATTTATTCCTCACTATCCGGAAAACCCATTCCTGAAATTGAGGAACACTTTCTGGGTAAAGGATATGGGGAGCTAAAATCGGAGCTGAGTGAAATCATCGCTGAATCACTCGAGCCCGTTCGAGCCAAGTACAAGGATTTGATTCAAGATAAGGCTTATCTCAAATCGGTTCTTGCCGAAGGTGCAGATGCCGCCCAAAAACGGGCTTACAAGATTCTTTCAAAGGTCTACCGAAAAGTTGGGTTTCCAGAGAGGGCAAAATAATTGTTAGATTAGGATGTATATTTTTCGCTTGGTTCTTTATTGAAATTTGATCATTAAATTTCTTGGCGGAATAATTATTTGTGATGGATTATGAAGATCGAGAAGACTTGGAAGAAGGATTGCCAAAATGGCCATTCTTTTTTTCAGCACTCTTCATTTTTGCAGGTGCTATCGGATTTGCATATTTCCATTTTCACACCGCTGGAGTTCTGGAAGTATGGCAAATTTTGGTTTGCATACTTTCCTCAGGAATGGCCTGCCTGCTTATTTTTATGCCTTTTTTACTCGAAAGATCCCTGCAGCTCTGTCTCGAGACAGCCAACAGGAAAGATGACGAATTATTTAGAAAAGTATATTTTGATTTAAAGGAAGTAAGAAATGATTTGGAAAGTCTTGCCGTTAAAATCGATAAGGTTCCTACGCTGGTAGATAAAATAGTTTCTGATTCAGTTAAGGATTCAAACTCTGCTGAAGAAATTGCCAATGAGTTGCACAAGATGCAGGATGACATCGCTCTTAAACTTGGTCGGATCGAGGAATTGGCATCACAGGAACCGCCGATAAAAGAACCAGAACCAGAACTCATCGAGACAAAAAAAAGCGTAGCAGAGTTGGAAAAAACAATCACTTCTCTGTCCTCGCAAGCCGATGAAATAATAAATTTGATCAAAGACTTACCCACCGAATTTCCTGAACCCCAGATTCAAGTCTTGTCGCCCCCACGCGAGCCTCAGGAGGAAGAATCAAAAAAGAAGACTCCAACCTCCGACCCAAAAAAAATAACCGAGGAAAGCGAGGAAAAGCCGGAAGAAATTGAAATCAGTGGCATCCTCCATGAAGATGCTTTTTCGCCAGATGCCGAAGTTCAAGAAATTATGGAAGAGAATCAAGCTCTCTCAGATGATCAAGAACAGGAGACAACCGATGATGAATTGAATATGGAGGAAGAAGATTTAGAGCCATCACCAGTTGCAGTCGAAGATGATTTGGAGGAGAGCGAAGAAGATCCAATAAATCTACTGGAAGAAGAAATCATCGATCCGCCCGAGCAGCACGAAAACTTAAATATTGAATCCGAATTAGAGCAAACAGCAGGGCTTTCTGAGGCTCCAAAATCGGACGAACTCGATCTCGGTCTTCCTGACCCTGAAGAAACCATTCGAAAAGTGGATGCCCTCCTCTCCGGAAAACCGACCGAAGAAACAAAGGCAAAACCAGCAAAAGATAAGTCAACCAATTCAGGAATGACTTCAGTAGTGGCAAATGTAATGATAGGTATCGGGAATAAACCTTTTGTTCGGGGAGAGGGACCCGGACTCAGTTGGGATGAGGGTGTGGCCATGAATTTCATTGAAATAGGTAAATGGGCTTGGTCTCCAACCCGCAAAAATGCCTCTCTCACCATTCAAATTTACCGAAATGATGAAGACCCCGACAAAGGAGGTAAATACGAAATTAAACCGGGAGAGAAATTTGAGGTAACCCCTGAATTCTAAGACTTGAAAAGCGGGCTCATGTAGCGCCCATCGGCAATCATTTCTGCTACCTTTTTCACAACACTCGATTTATCCTCCTGATAGGTAACTCCCATCCAACTGCATGAGGCCGGGTAAACACGAACCTTATTCTTGCCGGACTTGATGCCGGAATCTATTGCCGCAGGCAAATAGAATTCGGAGGTTATGTCATTCACCTCAATCTTGCCCAAAAAACCAATAAACTCCTTCTCCAAAAGTTCAATTACAGAAAAAGGAAACCCCCATACATTCATCGAAACAATTTCTGAACCTGTCAAAGATGCCTCTAGACCATTCGATCTCAATCCAACCAAAGGCTCTCCTCCAATCTTGGTCCACTCTTCAACTGTTTCCAAATACCCTTCCGATTCCATACATACACCCCGTGACACCACACCATGCTCAGAAAGTGTCTCTGATAAGCGAAAACCAACCATTGAAAAAAGCTGCTTATCCTGACCCAAATCCTCCCGAAAAGATTTAATCAAAACCTCAAAAGTTTCTGCACCGTAATAATCATCTGCGTTGATTACCGCAAATGATTCCCCTCGAAGGACACTTCTAGCTGACCATACCGCATGTCCTGTACCCCAGGGCCTTTCCCGCTTATCCGGACAACTAAAACCGGAAGGAAGATCATGCTTGTCCTGGTAGGCATAATCAACCTCCAGGATACCCTCATACTTACGGCCCACCTGCTCCTCAAACTGTTGCCGCATTTCTTTACGAATCAAAAAAACAACCCGGGTGAACCCAGCCTGCCGAGCATCATAAATCGAATAATCCATCAGCGTTTCCCCTGATGGACCTATTTTCTCAAGCTGTTTAAGTCCCCCATAACGGGTGCCTAGGCCGGCAGCCAAAACGAGTAAAGTGGCTGAATCTGTAGAATTAGAAGTCATTACGAGTTGCAAAGGATAAAAAATTAAGAATTTCAGATGCTCGAATTGATTCCTGCCCATGCTGACGGGCGAGAACCTCGGCAGCACGCCCATGCCACTGCACCGAAAGTTGTGCGCAATCCTGGAGAGAAAAGATTCTTTTGGCAAGCAAGGCACCAAGAATCCCAGTAAGAAGATCCCCGCTTCCACCCCGTGCCAGAAGCGAACTACCACCCATACAAAAGGTTTGATCCTGACCTGAAAAAACCTGGGAGTGAGGCCCTTTCAATATTAAAGTACAGGGGTTATCCTGGATCCACTCTTTTGGATCAACCTTCCCGGCCAGTCTGATAAATTCTCCCGCATGGGGAGTAAGCACCAACTCATCGGATAGCTCGATCTTTTCAACAATCTCTGACCTCAGAGCATCAGCATCCAACAAAGTTGGTCCATCAAAAAAATTACAAACTTCCCGAACCAAAGTGTGAGTCTCTTTTACAGATCCAAGTCCCGGGCCAGCAGCCAAAGCAGTTGCCCGATTCAAAGACTGACGAATTTTACCCAGACCCTCTAGGGCTAGAGTACCTTCAGGAGTTTCAGGCAGCGGCACCCACATCGCTTCCGGCAATTGAGCAACAAAAGCAGGGTGGAGAGACTCAGGAATTCCGACGGTTAAAAGACCGACTCCAGCCTTAAGAGCAGCTTGGGCAGCCATCATTGCAGCTCCTCCCAAATCAAGAGAGCCAGCAAGTAAGAAAAGATGCCCATGCGATCTTTTATCTCCGGCTACGGAACGGAGCCTCCTCAGTTTTTGGAGTGCGCTTGGACACAATACCCGCAATCGTTTTTCTTCCAGATTGTTATCATCGAAAAAACCAAGGTTTAAATAGCGCAAACGTCCCACATATTCGGAATTTATAGGATCAATGACAGGCTTTTTCACCATACCCGTGCAGTAGGTAAAATCAGCACGCAAGGGATTTTCACTCCCCTCCCCGGTTACTCCGGTTGGTAAATCAACCGATGCCCGGACCGCAATCTTTTCTGAATCATTAATCCATTGTATGAGAGCAGGTATCGGCTCCCTCAAAGGTAATTTTGCCTGCATTCCCAAAAGCCCATCAATCAGTGCATCAAATCCACGACCCTCGGTTCTTTTCTCCAATTCCTCACATGGATTGACTGACGAAGGATCGATCATCTCTATCCTATTTTCTGCCAATTCCTTAAGCTCTTTCCACGCCCTCTGGGTCAGGGAGCGGCAATCCTCCCATCTGGCCAAAGGTATGATCACCGCCCGGGCCGTGGGAATCGTTTGTAATAATCTTTTGGTCGCAAGGAGACCGTCCCCTCCGTTGTGCCCTTTTCCAACCAGTACGAGTATTCTTGGGCGATGGGGAATGGTGCGCAATTCACGCATATCTCGAAGCAAGGCATCCCCCACCCCTTCTCCCGCTTTATTCATGGCCTGCCATTCAAGTTCCTCATCTCCTCCAAAATATTTTTTTTCAAAGGAAAGACTCTCTTCAACTGAGAGAATTGGATCGGTGGGTAGAAGGCTCATTCCGAAATTAAAATTACAATTGCACTGGCCACGGATTCCAAATGAGTGAGACTGATCAGTGCCCTGGTTGCTCCTTTTTGTTCGAGTAAAGCAAGGGCATTCCCGTTAAAGGAAAGAATCGGTTCTCCCTTACTTCCATTGGAAACTTCCGAATCGAGCCAACCAAATTCCGGACCGAATCCAGTAACAAAGGCCTTGGCCGCGGCTTCCTTGGCGGCAAATCGGGCAGCGAGACAGGGAGCCGGGTCCGCTTTATCCTTACAGTAATTCTGCTCACCCACCGAAAAGATTTTATTGAGAAAATGATCACCGTGCTTTTCCAAGGATTCCCGAATACGGGACACTTCGATCTGATCGATTCCCACACCCACCACATTGCTACCCTGCGGAATTTCCGGTGGATTCATCAATCGTTTAATCGGGAACGCATAGTCTGAACCGCTTCCGCCAGTCCATGCGTGATCGAACGGGAAATAATACTGTGCCCGATATTAAATTCATACACCTGTTCCAACTGCTTGGCACCCTCGACATTGTCATAGTTGATTCCATGGCCAGCATTGACGCGTAAACCGAGCGATATTCCAAAATTCATCCCATTTCTCAAGGTATCAAGTTCAGCAACTCGTTTAGATTCATCATACCATGCCCGGGCGAAACTTCCCGTATGTAGCTCAACCCAGGGTGATCCAATCTCGGCCGATGCTTCCAATTGTTTTTCATCCGGATCAATAAACATACTCGTGGGAATACCAGCATCAGTGAAGGCCTTTACGGCATCCCTTGAGCGTTCCATGTTGGAAATAATGTCGAGGCCTCCCTCCGTGGTGACCTCCTTACGATTTTCTGGCACCAGGCAGACACTTTCGGGCTTTAGGGAAAGAGCCAGTTCCACCATTTCGGTAGCCAATGACACCTCCAGGTTCAGTCGGGTCTTCATCTTTTCCTTGTAGCGCTGGACATCCTCGACCTGCACATGCCTACGATCCTCCCGCACGTGCATGGTTATTCCGTCCGCACCGACTTCTTCCGCAAGCCAGGCAAGCGTAGCCGGATCGGGCTCTACAAATCCACCATGGGTGTTTGGCTCATCTCGGTACCGTGCCTGTCGCAGGGTCGCCACATGGTCTACATTTACTCCTAATAAAATCATAAAAGCTACAAGATAGACGGAATTTAAAGTAAACTCAATTGGCTTTGTTCGATATCGGTGGAATCAACAGTACCTGAATGTTCGGAAAGAATGTTCCGTAGAAACCTTGGACGGTGATGCACTGTCGGCCCATGCTTATCCAAAGCTTTCAAATGTACCGGGGCTCCGTAGCCCTTGTTGGAATCGAATCCAAAATTTGGAAATTTATGGTGCAGCTCACGCATCATGCGGTCGCGGGTCACCTTGGCGAGCATAGACCCCATGGCAATGGCGAGAGATTTTGTATCCCCCTTTACCAATCCATCATGTTGGTATGGCAATTTTTTCATGGGTCTACCGTCAACCAGAACTGCCCAGCTTTTTTGATTTTCATTTTTCTTTTCAAATAATTCGAGGGAAGATTTCTGCTTCGGTTGCCAAAGGCCGCCACTTGCTTCAGATGCCATCTTCATCGCCCGCGCCATCGCAAGGCAGGTAGCCCCCACAATATTATGTTCTTCGATCTCCTCCACACTCGCCTGTCCCGTTCCCGTAAATATCTTTTCCTGTTGTCCAAGTGCCATTACTCTTTCGTAGAGTTTTTCCCGCTTCGTCTCATCAAACTGCTTGGAATCATTCATTTCCTCGGTGGCTTTTCGATTTTGTGCCTCACTGAAAAATGAGGCTGGTATGATAACCGCTCCCGCCACCACTGGACCCGCCAGGCATCCCCTGCCCGCCTCGTCCACGCCCACGATCCCAAGATGGCCCTTGGCAAGCTTACGATCATGAGTCCATCGGGGATTAGGCATACAAAGAGCGGATTATTTTTTCCACTTCGGGTTCCACGCTTTTTTAGCCGGCGGTTTTTTTCCCATCGCTTCGTACGCTGTCTTGAAATGCATCTTACAAAACTCTTTCATTTTGGCCTCCCCTATTTTAGAAAATAATTCCGTGGCCATCTCTTTTGCCTGCGAGCCCGAACCCTTGGGAATTTTCATTCCCGCCAAATCCTCCAATTTTTTCATCTGTTGGAGCCATGTGGCCCGGGCAATAATCGAGGCCGCCGCCACCACCGGATCTTCCTCCGCCTTGGTTCTCATTTGTAGATCAAAATCCATACCTTCCACATATTTTTGCACCAATGGTTGCTTGGAAAACTGATCAAGCAGCCCCCACTCTGGTTTTCTAAGTTTTAATGCATCATTGAGAGCCTTACCATGGAGCCACGCGAGCAGTTTATTTAAATTTTCTCCAAATTTAAGGTAGAGCTCGTTATATTTCTCCATCCCCGTAAAAGCGGTCTTGATCACCACCCCCTTGGTCGATGCGATGGACTTAGCCATTTTCATAATCGCCCCGTCGGTAATCGTCTTACTATCCCGGATCCCCTGTGCCATCCATGACTTCACCATCTCTCCGTCAGCGATCACACAAGCAGATACCACCGGCCCAAATAAATCTCCTTTCCCACTCTCATCCAGCCCCGCATGGGGCTCAAACCACTCTGGATTATTAACCTCCTCATATCCCAGTTTAAATTCACCCGTCACTTCCGGTTCTAAAATATTGGTCACAAATTCCTCGGTCCCCTTTCCCTGCACCACCAGTTTACCACTTTCATAAGCCACCACTTTTACATTATCTCCATCAAAAGCATGCCGGGCATACTGAACCTCCCGGGTGGGCCATCCACGGGCATTGAGTACATCCCCGAGTTTATCGACCTGTTCCGAGGTCAATTTCAGGTTATACATCGACTTTTTCTTTGCCCCGTCCCCATCTTTATTTGAAGCCAAACTTGCCATCATCGGAATATCCATGAAAAAGAGATGAGGAAAACGCAATCGCCAAGCATGAAAGATATTCCCAATACACACCCACTGAAAAGATCAAAGGAAGTCACCAGCTTTCAGGATTCTTTGCTCGGTTGGTATAACGAGTATCAACGCAAACTTCCCTGGCGTAGTGATCCATCTCTGTACAAGACTGTAATCTCCGAATTCATGCTCCAGCAGACACGGGTATCGACTGTACTTCCGTATTACGACAACTGGCTCACCAAATTCCCTGACTTCCAAACATTGGCCAGAGCAACGGAGGAGGAAGTACTCAAGGCATGGGAAGGGCTTGGTTACTACTCCCGTGCCCGCAATCTTCATAAACTGGCGAAAATTGCCGCAACATGGAAAGTACCTCCAGGAACGGTCAAGGAATGGATGACCCTCCCTGGAGTCGGCCCCTACATTGCGGCTGCGGTTACCAGCATTGCCATGGGGAAAACTGAAGCTGTATGTGATGGCAATTTGGTACGTGTCCTCAGCCGTATCTTCGCGATTAATGAAGAATTCAAGGACGGAGCGACAGCCCAGAAAAAACTACAACCCATCGCCCAGTCCCTGATCGATATGGATCGTCCGGGCGATTACAACCAGGCGATGATGGAGCTCGGGGCCACGGTCTGCCACCGCCAATCCCCTCTTTGCCTAACCTGTCCGGTATTGGTATTTTGCACTAGCGGCCGGACGGGTAATGCGGAAAAATTTCCGAGGATCGAGAAAAAGAAAAATAAGAAAAAATCGATCCAACGCTACTGGCTGGAATCAGATGGAAAACTCCTCTTGTTTACTGATTTACATTCTAAAAATAAACTCTCCGGGATTTATGAACTGCCACAGGAGTTACCCGCTTTCATTGAAAAAGAGTGTATTACTTTCGAATCAATAGGCATCCGAAAACGCACCATTGGAAATATCGATTACAAGGAGGAAATCATCCGGGTTTCTAACCTCGAATCTATAAAGGATGAACTCGATGACGGATATCTCTGGTCAGACAGTAAAAAAATGAAAGAAATTACTCTATCCGGACCTCACCGCAAATGGATTGGAGAGATATTTGATAGGCAAGGTGAGAAAGAACTAAATTCTTCGGGTTTCTAAATAATGATTTCGGTCAAAATAGATTTGAAGTTTGTCAATCGTTGAGCATGCCCCGTTCTTTCCCGCAATTCCAGCATTCGCGAAGCTGATGGCCAACCGATTCTCCGCATTCTGTACAAACCCATTCTTGCCCCTCTGCTGTTGAACCATCCATAAAAGCTTCAATCATTTCCTTTGCACGGGCATAGTCTTCGCCATTCAAAACGCATATATTCGGATAGATTACGGGGATGGGCACTTCCACGATATTACTCCCTTCCCAGTTTCGTAGAACCGTTTGTACACCCGCTTCCTCAAGAAGACTGTTTACCAAACCAACGGTCGCGGTATCCCAATGGCGAAAAACCTCAAGCATTCATATCCATTAAGTGTTTTTTACTGACTCCGCAAATCGACCGATCACACCATCAAAGGATCCATTGGAGAAAAAGACCACTAAGCATGGTTGATTAGATTCCCTTTCGGCCAAAAAACTTTCGAGATCTGGATTAGTGGAAAAGAAAAATCCTTTCTTTCCGGCTTCTTCAATCCGGGCAATCATATTTGCAGGATTGATCCTTTTTCCCTCAGGAATTTTTTCAGCCCGATGAACCGCTCCAAGAAGGGCAATGTCGGCAAGGGCAAGAGCATCGGCAAAACGATCTTCAAATACATTGGTGGCAGCGGTATTGCTTCGAGGTTCGAAACAGGCGAGAATTTCACGGTCCGGCCAGCGGGCACGCAGCGATTCCAGCGCTCCGGCAATCGCGGTGGGATGATGGGCAAAATCGGAAAGAACGACAGTCTGCTCACTCTCATGTAAAATCTCCTGCCTTCTCTTGACTCCCGCACAACCTGAAAAGTCGGGCAAAATCGCTGATTCAAATGGATAAGCCCCCTTCAATATGGAATTTTGATTGTGAATATTCTGTGCTAGCACGCAACCGAGAGAGGCCATGGCGAGGTTGCGGGCATTGAAAAGACCGGGCATATTCCATGCGACATGCATGACCGACTGCCCCATCCAGGAAAGACCAAAACGGGAACCATCCGCGTCTTCCTGAAAATCAGTGATTCTTAAATCGTTTTCAGTCCCCACCCCAACATTAATCACCCGCGTCCAAGGAGCATCAGGAAGAGCCTTCAGGTGGGGATCGTCCCCGTTACAAACCACAAAGCCATCCGATGGTACAATCCGTAAAAGATGAGAAAAACTACGGGAAATATCCTCCAAGTCACGAAAGATATCCCCATGATCAAATTCCAAATTATTAAGTATCAAAACCTTGGGGCGGTAGTGAATAAACTTGCTCCTCTTATCAAAAAAAGCGGAGTCATACTCATCCCCTTCGATAACAAATGGGGATGTTTCAGATCCAAGTTCATTACCCGATGGTAAATCGAGTGGTACTCCGCCAATAAGATAGCCTGGATCCATGCCAACCTGACTAAGGGCAAAAGAAGTGAGGGCGGTGGTGGTGGTTTTCCCATGAGTTCCCGCAACCACAACGGCAGGCCGATTACCAATCAGATCCTCCCCGATCAATTGGGGCAAGGAAACGAATTCAATCTCACGGGTACGGAGCAGATATTCGACCTGGGGATTTCCCCTGGACACCGCATTACCCACAACCACACGGTCCGGCCTCCATTCAAGCATCCGGTGCTCGGCAAATCCCTCGAACAAATCGATCCCGGCCGACTCGAGCACATCCGACATCGGTGGATACACCCCGGCATCCGATCCGGCCACATCATGGCCCATCTTTTTCAAAAGCACGGCCGCATTGCCCATAGCCGTACCACATACCCCAATAAAAAACACCCGCATGGAATGAATATTGAAAAAATCAGCCAATAAACGGAAGACAAAAAGGTTTTGCCTCGACTTCACCCTCTTTTTTCGGGAAACCGAGGAGAATGACTGATCAAAACCTAAAAATTTTAGTAATCGGAAGTGGTGGGCGCGAACATACCATTGCGAAAGAGTGTGCCCGAAGCCCCCGGGTGGATCAAGTGATGGTCACCCCGGGAAATGGCGGGATCAATCGAGAATTTGTATCCTTCACAGTGGGCGTTGAAGATAATCAGGGAATTGTGAAACTGGCCCAGGATCAAAAGATTGACCTGGTGGTGGTTGGGCCCGAGGTGCCTTTATGTAATGGATTGGTAGATGCACTCAACGAGCAGGGAATCCTGGCGTACGGGCCAGACGCGGCAGGTGCACGACTGGAAGGAAGTAAGGCATACACCAAGGATTTTCTCGCGAAATATTCCATACCCACCGCTGCCTATGGAAATTTTTCCGAAGTTTCTCCCGCTCTCCAATACCTGCAGACATGCCAACTCCCCGTCGTGGTTAAGGCAAGCGGATTGGCTGCCGGCAAGGGAGTGCTCATTTGTGAAAGTATGGAAGAGGCACAAGCAGCCGTAGAGGATATGCTAAGTGGTGAAAGTTTCGGAGAAAGCGGCAAGGAAGTGGTGATTGAAGAATTCCTTGATGGAGAGGAGGCATCTCTGCATCTAATTTGCTCTGGCGAAAGTTATGTAGCCATGCCCATGAGCCAGGACCATAAAAAAGTGGGTGAAGGAGATACTGGTCTGAATACAGGAGGCATGGGGGCGTATGCCCCGACTTCTTTGGTGACCCCGGAGATGCTATCCAAGTATGAGGAAGAAATTGTACGCCCCACATTGGCAGGACTGAAAGCGGAGGGAGTCAATTTTCGGGGAACTCTTTATATCGGATTGATGCTAACGGAGACTGGGGCAAAAGTTCTGGAATTTAATGTTCGTTTCGGGGATCCTGAAACGCAGGTGATCCTCCCGCTGCTTGCCGATGATTTGGTGGAATTACTCTTACAATCTGCAAGAGGTGAAAGGATGCCGGATAAAGTGGCTTTCAAAAATGAATCGGCCATGGTGGTGGTACTTGCGAGCAAGGGATACCCAGGTTCTTATCCCAAGGGCGAAATAATTACTGAAGCCCCAGATTCCATTGATAATGCCGTGCTTATTCATGCCGGTACTCAGGAAAAAGACGGACAGGTCGTGACCGCAGGAGGCCGTGTGCTCGGAGCTGTGGGGATCGGAAATACATTGGTAGAAGCCAAGGAGAAGGCTTATAAAATGGCGGAAGCAGTAAATTTTGAGAGTAAGTATTTTCGGTCAGATATTGGACACCGTGAATTTTCTCGATCCTGATACGATTAACCCTTGCTTTTTTAGACTCTGATTGGAAGAGTATTCCGTACCGAAATGGGACGAAAGAGCAGAGAAAAAAAAGAGCGGAAAAGGGAAAAACTAATTGTTTTTGTCTGCACGGCCAATGTCTGCAGAAGTCCGATGGCCGAAAAGCTGTTTATTGATGCCCTGGAGAGAGCAGAGAACAAAAAAAATATCAAGGTATTCTCTGCCGGTATTTCAGCCATGGATGGAGATCAGGCATCAGAAAATTCAATTCAGGCATGTGAGGAAATCGGGCTCGATTTAAAAGATCATCGAAGTGCGGCTCTTACTCGTGCGACAGCCGAAAATGCATCCGCAATTTTCTGCATGACAGAGTCCCACCGAGCACTTCTGCAAATGTATTTTGATCTTCCCGAAAAAACCCAGATATTTTTAATGCGTGAATTTATTGAGGATGGAAGTAAGGAATTACCCGATCCATTTGGACAAAGTCTTGAAGTATACAGGGATTGTCGCGAAAATATGAAAGAAGCCCTCCCCTCCCTCCTCAACTGGGTTGAGAAAAACCTGTAATCTTTTATTTTAAAATAATAATGAGCACCACCGCCTTAGTCGAACCCACTACAACAAAATCCCTGGATGATCGTCCTCTCTCTGAAGTCGATCCAGCCATTCATGCCGTTCTTGAAGACGAGAAACAGAGACAAAGCACTCACATTGAACTGATTGCTTCTGAAAACTTCACTCTTCCTGCGATCATCGAAACCACCGGGAGCGTACTGACCAATAAGTATGCGGAAGGATACCCGGCCAAACGTTACTATGGAGGTTGCGAACATGTGGATGTGGCAGAAAGCCTTGCAATTGAGCGTGCCAAAACATTGTTCGGTGCGGAATATGCCAATGTTCAACCCCATTCCGGGAGCCAGGCAAACACCGCAGTGTATTTTGCAATGCTGCAACCAGGTGACAAAATTCTGACCATGAGCCTGCAGGATGGCGGTCATCTGACACATGGACATCCTAAGAATTGTAGTGGTATGCTTTATAATGTGGTCAATTACGGGGTGAATCCTGACACTGGATATATAGACTACGATGAGATCAAACGATTGGCCGAAACGGAAAAACCTAAATTAATCACGGTGGGTGCCTCCGCTTACCCCAGAACCATCGATTTTGAAAGAATGGGAGCAATCGCAAAGGCAAATGGAGCCCTACTCCTTGCTGATATCGCTCATATTGCGGGATTGGTCGCAGCCGGCTTGCACCCTTCTCCCGTTCCTCACGCTGATTTTGTAACCACTACAACTCACAAGACTTTGCGAGGACCAAGAGGCGGGCTAATCCTCTGTAAGGAAGAGTATGGCAAAGCCATCGACTCAGCGGTATTTCCCGGCAATCAAGGTGGTCCTTTGATGCATGTGATTGCAGGCAAAGCGGTCTGCTTCGGTGAAGCGGCCAAGGAAGATTTCAAACATTATCAACAGCAGGTTAAGAACAACGCCAATTGTCTTGCCGAATCTTTACTATCTAATGGCTTTCATCTGGTAAGCGGTGGGAGCGATAATCATTTAATGTTACTGGATCTTCGTCCGTCTCACTCCGAATTAACGGGTAAACAAGGGCAACTTGCCCTGGAAAAGGCAAATGTTACGCTTAACCGTAACACCGTTCCTGGAGAGACACGAAGTCCATTCCAAACAAGTGGTTTGCGGATCGGAACACCGGCGGTTACTTCCCGGGGAATGCTGGAAGACTCAATGGTCGAAATCGCAAACATCATAACCGCTGTATTGCAAGACATTGAAAATGAAACTTCATTGCTGGACGCTAAGCAGAAGGCGCTTGCCCTTTGTGCCAAATTTCCCCTACCTTACTGAAAATTGTTTTGCTAACTTTTTAAATACTAATTCTCATATGAAAAAATCTCAGCATCGTAAAAAAGGGTTCACTCTTATCGAGCTCTTGGTCGTTATCACTATTATTGGAATTCTAGCTGGTATAGCTATCTCCTCGTTCGGAGGAATATTTGGAGCAGCCGGTCAGCTTGCTGCTGAAGACTCCTTACACTCAATTTATAAAGGCCTTGTTCAGAAATATAAAGGACAAGTGAAGTTTCCAAAGGGAGAAGCTCTCGATGAAGAAAGTCCTGCAGGTTTTGCAGTTTGGTTCAGAAATAAAACCAGAAATACAGAATCAGGCTTATGGTATATTGACGAGGATGACAAAGCCCTCGCTTTGACTGAAGATGAAGACGCTGCTGGAATCCCAAGCACTATGCCGACTGATGTGGGTGATTTAGACGACGATCAAAAGAATGCCATGGCTTGGTCCATTGCGATTCCCGGTGAAGATGCTAATCCAAAACTTGAGCAAAATCTTAGAAGTGGACCATTCCCGATTATGTGGACTCGGGGGCATGAAGGGGATCAAGGCACATGGGACCCCGATTCTCCCTGGAGTGGAGACGGAGGACATGTTCTTTTTTCAAACGGTAAGGTCGAATTTTACGAAGATACAAAAGGAGCAGACGAAAGTGGAGTATTCAACATCGCCTCCAAAGACGATGATGATGATGATGCCGAAATTGAACAAACAGCAGATCCAGAACAGGCTCTTCCAGAAGACTGGCAGGTCATACTGATCGACGACTAAATCTCTTTCTCCTCATCCGATAAAAAAAGATTTTGTAGGCACCTTGCTTTTTGGCAAGCAAGGCAGAGCCAAGGTTCATGCAGAATCTTCCGGACACGAACCCATAGCCCTTGCAAGGGGAGCCTCATCCACGGCTCTCCATGGTGATTTAGTTGAATTAAGGGCATTACCACCCAAAAAAAAGAAATTTGACCGGAGAAAGAAGAAATTTCGTGATCAAAAGCCTCGGTATGAAGTCCGTAAAATAATCCGTAGGGAAACCCACGAATTTCTGGGTTTTCTTAAGAAAGACTTGGGTAGATATTTGGTGGAAGCCGAAAACTCCCGACTCTTCATTCCTTTTAAGATTCTCGGAGATACACGTAAAGGAAACCCGGGCGACAAGGTGGTGGCACAGTTTGTGAGATGGGATCCCCCCGCAAGGATTCCAACCTGCAAAATCATTCGTGTCCTCGGGCCGGGGGGTGAAGCAAGTACTGATCATCTCGGAATTTTAGCTAAGTTTGGCTTATCACCCACCTTTTCGGCTAAAGTCGAAGAGGAAGCCAAATCACTTGCAACTCCTGTTTCAAAGGAAGACTTAAAACACCGAGTTGATTACCGGGATGTTTTCACCATCACCATCGACCCTTTGGATGCAAGAGATTTTGACGATGCCATCTCAATCAAAAAAATAGATAATAATGTTTGGGAGACAGGTGTGCACATAGCCGATGTTTCAAACTATGTCCGTGACCAATCTGCGACAGACCGGGAAGCCAAAAAACGGGGAAATTCAACTTACCTGGTGGGTGAGGTGGTACCCATGCTTCCACACAGTCTATCGAGCGGAATCTGCAGTTTGGTTGAGGGTGAAGATAGACTGACTAAATGTGTTCGTTTTCACTTCGATCAGAATGGTAAAATCTTAAAATCTGATGTTATTGAAAGTGTAATCCGGAGTGATAAACGCCTGACCTATGAACAGGCCATTCTTTTTCTCCAATCTAAATCCCCTGAAAAAATTAAAGCGGCTAAACCACCTCCCAGTCGATACTCAGGAAATCCGGGAAAACCATTGAGCGAAATCGATACCAAAATGCTCACCCAAATTGGAGAATCGATCAGAACCCTTTGGGGGTTTGCCTCTAAATTAAGAAAATCCCGATTTCAAAACGGTGCCCTTAATCTAGATTCCGGCGATATAAAAATCCTGGTTGATGAAAAAGGAGAACCTGAACAGGTTCTGCAAACAGAGAACGATGAGAGTCATCAACTGGTTGAAGAATTGATGCTTTTAGCCAATGAAACAATCGCCAAAGAATTAAGAAAAAAAGGACTTCCCGGAATTTACAGGGTACACCCGGACCCCGACGAGGAAAACTTGGAGGAGCTTCGCCATTTCCTGCAATTATTTGGCATTTCATGCGGGGAACTTACCTCGAAAAAAGAAGTTTCAAAAGCACTTACCCTCATTAATAAGCATCCCATCAGTCAGGTTCTTCGAATAAAATTCCTTCGAAGCCTCAAGCAGGCATGTTATAGACATACTCCAGACGGTCATTACGGGCTGGCAAAGACCGACTATCTGCACTTCACCTCCCCCATCCGTAGATATTCTGATCTAGTGGTGCACCGAGTTATTGAAGACTATCTTCGTAAAAATAGATCGAAAAAGTCGGGTTCTGAAAAATTTGAGAGTCTCGCCAAGCATCTCTCTTCGACTGAACGAACAAGTGTGGATGCGGAGAGAGAATCAATCAAAGATAAGCTATTGTTCATCTACCAAAAAGAAATGGGGAAACGTCCGCCCGTTCGACACAAGGCAATAATAACGGAAATCGCACGCAGGGGTTTCTTCATCGAAATCATTGACACTCTCGCCCGCGGATTTGTACCGATTAGAACTCTCCCTCGAGATTTACGCTATCGATTATCCTCAAATGGAACGGCACTCGTCGGTAAAAACCCAAAACATCGATTAAAATTAGGACAGGAAATTGATGTTGTGATTGATAAGGTTTTCCCCTCAGACAAACAACTGGACTTTCGAATGGCGTAAACAGGCTTGCCATCGCTCGCCCCAGACACAATTTCATTTTTCTAATGAAAAACTTCCACACAGAAAACTTGGCTGAAATTTGGCACAGGGCTGTAAACCTTTACGAATCAGGTCATCAAAATGCAGACGAATTCCCCATAGAAAAAGACCTGTCATTTTTACAAAGTTTAGGGATGAACAAAATGGATGTTTTTGACTTTGCTGAGGATTGGGTATGCGAAGGCGAGCCTGATCTTGCTTCATTCCTACTCATTCATGAACACCGAAGGGACTATTTTTGGGAAGAACAGAACCGGATTGAATCCACCCGGAGACTGGATCCAACCAGCTTACCTGCGAAAGACTCGGAAATCGAAGGGATACGCTGGCTCCCGAGAATTATTCCCAAAGCGAAAGCAAAACTCCGTGGAGAACTTCCTCCGGAAACCATGTTTTGCTGTGGAGGGGATCGAAATTTCTTTCACCATAATAGGATACATCCTGCAGAATTTTTGGGCGCGGTACGACGGGCTGGTGATGATGATCAGAAAATAATCGACTGGGTAGTTCAAAAAGTGAAAGACAACTGATTCAAAATTTATGAAATTCGAAAAATATCACGCTCTTGGAAATGATTATCTTGTTTACGATCCGCCAAGTGGGGATCATGAATTTTCTTCGGAAGAAATCATCCGGATTTGCCATCGTAATTTTGGACTTGGATCTGATGGTATCTTAGTTGGGCCACTCCAAACTGATAAAGCAGAATTTGGTCTTCGCATTCTTAATCCTGATGGCAGTGAAGCTGAAAAAAGTGGAAACGGACTGCGAATTTTTGCGAGATATCTATTTGACCAGAAAAAGGTTGGGTCCTCTCCATTCACTGTTGATACTCTCGGTGGAATCGTAACTTGTGAAGTCAGTGATGATGCCTCATCTATTTCAGTGGAAATGGGACAGGTAAGCTTTCATAGCGATGTGATTCCCGTATCCGTAGAGGGAGAGTCACGCGAAGTTTTAAATGAAGAAATCAACCTGAATGGCAAAACCTATAAATATTATGCGGGTACGATTGGAAATCCTCATTGCGTAGTCCCTTTAACTGACATCTCTGAAGCACTTGCCAAACAACTGGGCCCTGAACTTGAGAATCACCCTCTATTTCCCAATCGAACGAATGTGCAACTCCTGCAAATTTTGGATAGAAACCGCATTCGTATTGAAATCTGGGAGCGAGGTGCCGGTTACACCCTAGCTTCTGGAAGCAGTAGTTCTGCCGCCGGTGCGGTTGCGCGAAAAATGGGAGCTTGTGACCAAGAAATTACTGTTGAAATGCCAGGAGGAGAAATTGGGCTGGTGATCGACGACGATTATAATGTTAAAATGACTGGCCCTGCCACTCGTGTTGCAACCATGAACATGGATATGGAATGCCATATCGGGTAGCCTATTTTTTTCGGGCAATCCAAAACCTGCAATCGTCCGAATACTGATTCACTAGATTGGTTTCCTTGGAAATTTTGGATTTTACGATATCCCTCTCGACTGAAAAACCAGCTTTAACTAAATCTGAACGAACGTCCTCGACATCGGGGACATGAATGAAGAGTTTACCACGGGGAGTTTCTTCAAAACGATCACCAAACTCTAAAAGTTCAGAATTCTGCTGCCCTTTTCTCCATTTTTTTCTCTCAACAGTCCAAAACTTTTTCCATTTTGGCATCATTCTGTCGTGACTTGTGAACACAAAATAACTACCGGGAACTAATACTCTTTGTATTTCCTGCAGTGCTTGGATCCGATTCTTTCTTCCGGGTATTTGCATAAGCCCGTTGAACCCAAAGATTGCACCTTCAAAAGATTCATCTCCAAAATTTAAATCGGTAGCATCTTCTTTTTTAAATATAATTTCAGTTTTAAATTTATTATTAAGTCTTCTCGCCCTTTGGATCATTGGCTTGGAAAAATCAGTGGCAGTAAGTGTGGTATACCCCTTTTTCCAAAGACCAAAGCTTATTCTTCCTGTTCCGCACCCTAGTTCCAAAAGTCTAAGATTTCGATTCGGGAAAGTTTTTGAAAAAACGATTTCTTCCGAATTCCACAGTCCTACTTTTTCGGTAGCTTCCTGATAATGTTCCAAAACAGGTAAGTTTGAAAAATATCTTAGTATTTCTGATGAACTTACTTTTTCCATGATTTATTCTGTGCGAAGGAAATAATTTCGTTTTATCTTAAAACATAAGAAGATGACGCTTGCAAAAATGCTTGAAAATTGTTTTGTTATTCAACTTTTCTACCCATGAAGGCTACCATAAAAACCCAAGGAAGTCAGTTTACTGTTCAAAAAGGCGACAAGCTTTCTTTGAATCGTTTTCCTGACACAAATGAAGGTGATCAAGTAAAAATCGACCAAGTACTCATGGTCGTTGATGAAGGCAAGGCAACATTTGGCTCACCCACGATCGAGGGAGCAACCGTTACTGCCAAGATCCTCGAAAATAAGAAAGATAAGAAAATTATCGTGTTTAAAAAGAAACGTCGTCAAGGCTACAAACGCCGTCGAGGTCACAGGCAACATTTATCAGTAGTCGAAATTGAATCCATTGATTTGAAGTAATTTCAACCCACTCTTTCCCATGGCACATAAAAAAGGACAAGGAACTTCCAAAAACGGAAGAGATAGTAACAGCAAACGCTTAGGTGTAAAAAAATTCGGCGGAGAATCCGTTCTTGCCGGAAACATCATCCTCAGGCAAAGAGGCACTAAATACCATCCAGGTGCGAATGTTGGTTTAGGCAAAGATTTTACTCTATTTGCCCTGACCCCAGGCAAGGTTCAATTTGATAAGTCTCATCGCTTGGTAAATGTAGTTAGCGAATAAGCTTTCTTTCAGTTTCAGTTATTTGGTTTTCCTTAAAAGTATAAATTATGGAAGACCACAATCAAGTTGAGTCAACCGAGGGTACTGAATCTGGTAGTGGCAATCTATTGGTCGATTTAAATTTTGAGGAGACTCGAGTACTAGGTTCATTAATTGAAAAAGAACTTACCACCCCAGAATACTACCCTCTGACTTTGAATTCTCTGGTTTCTGCCTGTAACCAGAAAAACAACCGTTTACCAAAATCTAATCTTGATGAAGCCGAGGTTTCCAAGACAATTGAAGAGCTAAGAATTAAGAGACTGGTTCACAGGGTGGACTTGGTTGGATCCAGAGTTCCAAAATTTCAGCACAATGCGGAAAAAGAACTCGATTTAATCAAGGCAGAAAGATCTCTAGTCGCAGAGTTGCTTAACCGTGGACCGCAAACATCAGGTGAATTAAATTCCAGGGCAGCCAGAATGTTTGAGTTCGACGGTTTACAAGATGTTGAGGACACTCTTCAGGATATGATGGAAAGAAGTCCATCCCTAGTCGGGATCATGGATCCTAGGCCCGGCCAAAAGGAAAAAAGATGGTTTCATAAATTTGGCCCCCCTCCAAAATTAGAGAATTTAGATGATGGATCTTCCGTCTATGTACCCGCACCGGACCAAAGGTTGGAAAAGGTCGAGGTGATCATGGGTGAATTTAAAGATCTAAAAGAGGAAGTGGAAGCACTGCGATATCAATTACGGGAACTATCGGATGAATATCGTAATTTTCGTAAGCAGTTCGAATAAGGCTCTTAAAGTCTGGCAGTATTATTTGCGAGAGAATCGCAAAATTCCTCGTAAGTCCTTAGTAAACCCTCTTCAAGTCGTATCTTAGCTTTCCATCCGAGTTTTTCGGCTAAAGAAACATCTAATCGTTTCAAAGGCATTCCATCCGGTTTCGAAAGATCATTGCTGATTGCACCCTCATAACCGACCACTTCTTTGACCAGATTAGCAATTTCCTGAATAGAATGATCAACGCCTGTCCCGAGGTTCACCCAGTCTGGGGGAGACTCATTTTCAAGCAAAAACAAAAGTCCGGATGCTAAATCGTCAACATGCATAAGTTCTCTTCGTGGAGAACCCGTTCCCCAAATAGCAACCTCGTCTAAATCATTCAGTTTAGCTTCATGAAACCTGCGGATCAAAGCGGGTAAAACATGGGAGTTTTCTGAGTGATAATTATCTCCAGGACCATAAAGATTAGTAGGCATCGCACTATGAAAAAGAACCCCATATTGCTTACGGTAGTGCCTACACATTTCGAGCCCGGCAATTTTTGCCAATGCATAGGCTTCGTTGGTCTTTTCCAAAGATCCGGTCAGTAGGTATTCCTCTTTAATCGGTTGCTCCGCTCTGCATGGATAAATACAGGAGCTTCCAAGATTTAAAAAACGGGAAACGCCATTTTTCCAGGCAGAGTGGATCAGGTTACCAGTTAGGATGAGGTTTTGGTGAATAAATTCTGCAGGGTAAGTCGAGTTGGCATAAATACCCCCAACCTTGGCTGCAGCATTGATGAGAAAATCAGGTCTTTCCTGAGATAGAAATTTTTCAACCCCATTTTGATCAAGCAAATCAAGTTTCTTCCTGTCTGCCGATAGGATAGACCAGTCAGAATAATTTTTTTTAATTGCCCGCACCACTGCCGAGCCAACCATTCCCTGGTGACCGGTAATAAATACTTTTGGCATTAGGAAAGATTAGCTTCGGCTAATGCCTTTTCTCGTTGTGCAAGATTCATATCTTCTTGCACCATCAAGGCAACCAATTCCTTAAAGGTGGTCTTAGGCTCCCACCCTAGCTGTTTTTTAGCTTTTTCAGGATTACCAATAAGTAAATCCACTTCTGCTGGCCTTTCGTATTTTTTGTCAAAACCGACGAACTCTTTCCAATCCATATCCATACATGCGAAAGTCTCTTCCAAGAATTCACGAACGGTGTGGGTTTCATTAGTCGCAATTACATAATCATCCGCCTCGTCTTGTTGAAGCATGAGCCACATTGCCTCCACATATTCCTTTGCATAGCCCCAATCTCTCTTTGAGTCCAAATTTCCAAGAATAAGTTTTTTCTGCAGGCCCAATTTGATACGAGTTGCTGCTCTGGTAATTTTTCTGGTTACGAAAGTTTCTCCGCGTCGGGGAGATTCATGATTAAACAAAATTCCACTGCTTGCATGCATGTTGTAAGACTCGCGATAATTAATCGTCAGCCAATGGGCATACACCTTTGCACAAGCATAGGGTGAACGCGGCCACAATGGAGTAGTTTCCACCTGAGGTACCTCTTGGACCTTCCCAAACATCTCTGAGGAGGATGCCTGATAATAGCGTACTTTTTCAACCAGACCAGCCTCTCGAATTGCTTCTAGAATCCTTACTGCACCCAGACCCGTCACATCACCGGTATATTCTGGAATGTCAAAAGATACCCTCACATGACTTTGTGCACCAAGGTTGTAAATTTCGTCGGGTTGTAATTCATACAAAAGCTTCACTAACTGAACGGCATCTGCCAGATCTCCATAGTGCAGATATAAGTTTGTATCATCCACCAAAGGATCCTTGTAAAGGTGATCCAGGCGATCCGTATTAAAAGTTGAAGCACGACGAACAATCCCATGAACTTCATATCCTTTCTCAAGAAGTAATTCTGCAAGATAAGATCCATCCTGTCCGGTAATTCCTGTGACCAATGCTTTTTTCATGTTTATTGAATATATATCTTTAATTCTGAATCGTAAAGAATGGTTTATCTTTTCTAATCAATGCGTTGACAGCCCATTCAGGGTTATTAGATTGAAATTTCGTTAAAGAAGGGGGATTAGCTCAGTTGGTTAGAGCGCATGCATGACACGCATGAGGTCGGCAGTTCGAATCTGCCATCTCCCACCACTTTGAACTTTAGAATTTTAAGATCGAAGTAAAATATCAGA
>CACFTI010000029.1 GCA_902569115.1 uncultured Verrucomicrobiota bacterium
TGCCAATTGCTACATGGGATCCTGGTGTATGGGTGCCCGGGCTACCCTCCTTACGGGTTATCAAACCTATGGGATTAAATCCATGCGGATGGAGGGGAACTATCCAGGTAGTGTCTATGACAGTAAGAAATCTCCATTTTGGCCTGCGGTATTTAGAAAGAATGGATACCAGACTGCACAGGTTGGGAAATGGCATACAGGTACGGACAATGGTTACGGACGTGATTGGGACTTCCAAAAAGTTTGGAACCGACCTGCTTTTCCGGAAAATTCCGGAAATTATTTTAAAGAACAACTCATCCAAACAAACGGAGAGAAAGCAGTAATGACTCAGGGCTACTCCACTGACAACTATACCAAATGGGCAGAGGAGTATATTCGTGGCGGACACGGTAAGAAAAAAGATAATCCCTTTTATCTTTGGGTCTGTTACGGTGCGGTTCACGGGCCCTTTACCCCAGCTACCAGACACTTGGAAGAGTACCCGGAAGTGAAAGTCAAAGTTCCCAGCGACATCTATCCGCCAAGGATAGGAAAACCGAAATACTCTCGTGAAAAAGAACAATGGGTCAGGGGAGAGAACGGATTACCGGTTCTCAAAAATAAAAGATTTTCCGGACGCACCGTCAGTGGAAAGTTCATTCATGGAACGGATCTTCATTCCCTGGAAAGACAGTATCATCAGGGAGTGCTCGCCATTGATGAAGGAGTCGGAAAGTTGATCAAGGCACTCAAGGATACCGGGCAGTATGAAAATACCCTGATCGTATTCGGAGCGGATCAGGGAATCGCCTGGGGACAAAAGGGATTCCAGATGAAACTGGCTCCTTATGACGGAACTATACGCGGGCCCTTAATCGTAAGTATGCCTCAAAAGCTTCCTTCCGGGAAAGTCTGTGAAAAACCAGTTGGTGGGGCTGACCTCGTGCCCACTTTCTTCAAGGCTGCGAAACTTGAGTTGCCCTGGAAGATGCATGGACGCGATCTTACACCACTCCTCAAAAATCCGGAGGATCAATCGTGGAAATCTCCCCTATTACTGGCCCATACGGGTATGAGCTTTGGAGAGGATTGCGACGAAGTAATCGATATGAAGGACGACCCCATTTATCAAAAGCAGGAGGTTCCCTGGTGGGTATTTCTCCGTACCGACCGCTATAAATATATTCGTAACCTATTACCAGGTGAAACCGAGGAACTTTATGATATGAAAAATGACCCGGAGGAACTGGTCAACCTAGCTGCGAATAAGAAGCATCTTCCTTTGGTAAGAAAACTGCGGGTCCGCACCATCAGGGAACTTGAAAAAACAGACTGTAAGTTTGCCGGCAAAATGCCACCGGTTCTTAATCCTTAAAGGTGCTCCTGGAACCAGGCGTCGATATCTTCCATCATCGGCATAAACCAGGGGTGGTTATTCCAACAACCATGCTTACCATCCTTATAATGAGTGAGCACCTCCACCGGGATTTCTAATTTCTCAAGCTTCTCCACCGTGGGCTCAATTTCACTCGGATCCTCCGCTCCACCATATTGGAAGAGAATTGGGGGAGTATCCTTATCAATATGAAGATGAGCATCGGCTGCCTGATATTGCTGGGCAACTGTTGAATGGTCCCTCCAAATAATTTAACGGCAAAAGATTGGGCGTTGTTGATTTGCATAGATTTCTCGGCAACCCGTCCGGTTGAAATCCGCATCGGACCGGACATGACCACGGCAGCCTGGACCTTGGACGAAAAGTTTTCATTTCCACCATTCCCATGAAGACTCTTCACCTTGGAAGTTGTAGCCAGCAACCCGGCCAAATGCCCTCCGGCAGATCCCCCGACAACGCCAATACGATCCGGATCCAATTTATACTCTTTCGCATTTGCACGAAGATACCGGACGGCAGCATGACAGTCATGAATATTTGCTGGAAAATGTTCTTCTCCACTAAGACGATACTCGATTGCCATGGATACATAGCCACGCTTGGCCATTTCTAAACCTATCGATCTAAATTTCATTTTATCCCCTTTGGCCCAACCTCCTCCGTGGATAATTAATACTCCAGGATGCGGCCCTTTACCTTTGGGAAGAAATACATCGGCAAGCATTTTCCTGGGACCATATTTTGCATAGGTCAGATCGAGCAACTGTGTCACTCTCCGCGGAATTTCAAGGCTAGGTTTATTTGTTATGGAAGATGGCCACTCAGTCGGCGGTTGAGAAGGGACTCCGGCAATTTTCATTTTTTGCATATGCACACCTCCAAAACCGGCAAGGTAGAGTTCCTGGAGGTTTGGCCCACCAAAAGCACAATTCACTGCACGCTCTGGACAAACAATTTTATCAAGTAGGTTTCCCTCCGCATTCCATATCCAAATATCTTTGGGTCCTGCGCAATAAACATTTCCCGCACGGTCCACACACATACCGTCCGCTCCTTTCAACTCGGGCAGTCCATCATCCATCTTCGCAAACAGGCTTTTTTCCGATAAGGATCCTCCTTTGCCAACGGTATAGGAAACAATATTCTTAGGAACATATTCCGAAACATATAGAGTCTTCTCATCGGGGCTAAGAATTATCCCATTCGGGGTCACCACCTCCTTGGCCACCGTGGTCGCTTTTCCATCAGGAGAGATATAGACGACTTCGCCAGGACCGGTCAGGGTATAAAAGACTCCACCTGAACGATCTACCACCAGATCATTGGGCCGACGTCGTTTATCCTTCTTAAGGTCTTCCTGATAAATCAGTGACCACTTATTATTCTGATCAAGACTACGAATCGCACCTTCTCCATGATCGGCAAAATAAGTGATTCCATGATTATGAAAACTGGCACTGAACCGTTTATCAGTAGCGATGACATTCCATTTATCCTGTTTGGGAATGAAGCGTTTGACCGAGGCAGCCTTGGGATCCGGAACCGTCAAATGCCAACCTTGCCAGGACGGCCCATCGGCTAATCCAAAATCGCTTGAGATCGCTTTTAAAGAAAAAGTACGATCAACCGGAGAATTTCCTGAAAGTCCATGAAAAAGAAAGAAGGAAGAAAGGATAAGATTAAATCTCATAGTAATAAATTAGTCAGAGATCGCCTGCTCAATTGTTCTTTGCCCTTTGACCACTCCAGCCATCGGTGGTGTCTCAAAAAACTTACCATCATCGACCAATCGGGGGTCATTCGTTTCCCCCAGATATTTCAACAATCGCTGTCGTAATTTTTTGACTGCCTGAGCATATTTTGGATTGGTCGCAAGGTTGTTCATTTGATCCGGATCCTTGTTCAGGTCATAAAGTTCCTCCCTTGGTCTTTTCCCGTAAACCGCATTGTAGATTGGCTTTACTTTAGGATCATTCCTGTTGGTCACTATCCATGCTTTGGTAGGGCCGGCATCTTCATCAGCCAAAGTCACAAAAGTTCTGTTTTCCAGAGTTTGATAGCTTGGCTCGTTTTTGCCATCCAATCGATAGGGATTTCCCAGTGGCCACCGATCCGGTTTAAAATTGATGATGAACTGAAAATCTTTCGTACGAATAGAGCGTTGTGGATATGGCAAGTAACCTGGTCGTGCGGTATGAACATGCCGCTCCCTACCGGTAATTGTAGCATCCCTCGTTTTGTCTACCAATCCTTGCTTCTTGGATTTTAAAACGGGCCATAAACTTTTCGCGGACATGACCTTTGGCACTTCAATTTTACCGGCATCCAAAAATGTCGGAGCCAAGTCTGGTAAGCAGGTAAAATCATCCACCACCCGGCCGCCCTTCACGCCTGGACCGGTTATTGCCAAACAAACCCTGGTACCAAAATCATATAAATTACACTTCCCGTATGGAAAACCTGGAGGACCATGATCTCCACTTACCACAATCAGAGTATTTTCATATTCTCCCCGCTTTTTTAATTCATCGATCAAAACCCCCAGCCCCGCATCAAAAGCGGAAATTTCTCCGAGGTAATCAGCCAAGTCCTCACGGACCTCATGAACATCCGGTAAAAAGGCTGGCATCTTCCCCTTGAGCTTATCAGGATCAATTCCCCACAACTCCTTACCCGAACCCTTGATCCATTTACGGTGAACATTAGTGGGGCCAAACCAATAGACGAAGGGTTGATCATCCTTTTTCTGATCCAAAAAACCGCTGAAATTTCCTCGAGCTTCCCGGTAAAGTTCTTTCTTTGTCTTCTCAATCGCTTGGGCTTTATCTATCTTTTCTACAGTCGCAATTCTTCCGGACCTGCTAGATACATACTGGGAAAATCCATTAAATTTGCCACCTGCGGAACGGAAGGCATTGGCATTTCCTCCAATACCCGCATCGCGCGGATTCCCGGGAGACCACACCTTGTAGGTATAGCCCAAATGATAACCAGATTTTTGGAGTAATAACGGCCAGGTAGGAATTTTCTCATCCCATTCAGCGCCAATCAGGATTGCTCCCCTACCCGTCTCCCAAAAATTTCTTCCCGAAAGTAGAGAACTTCTGCACGGGGTACAGGAGGGTGCATTGACAAAAGCATTTTTAAAGAGCACACCCCTTTTTGCCAACTTGTCAAAATTAGGTGTCTTCGCGAGGTCATTGATTCCCCCCTTACCCAAAACATCTGCATAAATTCCAGCCTGCTGCCCCCAGTCATCGGCAAAAGCAAAAAGAATGTTTGGTTTCTTTGCAGCTATGCATGAGATAAAACAGAAGAAGAAAGAAATGAGGATTCTTATCATCAAGCAATTTTCTTATCCTTACCCAAAATGGTCAAGGCATCCCTTGACTCTTCGATTAAATTTAAAAGAGAGGAATAATTACTCAGGTATTTGTACCCTAACTTTCAAATTATTAATTAGCTCCATTACCGGGATCACCGAATCCATGGTATCTTCCTGCATAGAGTCGACCGTAAAGGTAATGCGGTCGGCTGGACATTTTACCAGACCAAGGGCAGCGTCAAGATTCACCCATTCATCATCCAGATAAAACTGGTTCCACATGTGGTAAACTAACACATCCTTTTCACCCTCAAATTCATCGGCATAAACTAAACCGGTTGCAACACGGGTGGGGATACCCAAGGCACGGCCCAATGCCGCAAGCAACATAGAATGCTCCGTACAGTCACCCTCTTTATTCCTTGCGACTTCACTGGCGGTGGCGAACCCAACCCCGTAATTCTTGTTGGTCATATAGCGAAAAACAAATTTGGTCAGTTTCTTGGCAATTTCTTTGGGTGTCTTTGCTTTTCCCTTTCCTTTCTTAGCGAGCTTTTGAATGAGCAAATCATCGGTATCGAGATAAACACTGGCTAAAAGAAAAGACTTCCTGTCAATTTCCTCCACAGCTTTTTTCTTTGTGGGAGACTGGTCCACAATTACCCGCACCGTTTTATCATCTATCTTCTCCACCTTCTGGCCGGTTCCTTCAAACAAGGTGGCTGACCAATCTCCCTTTACGGTTTCCATGATGAAAATATTTTTATCTCCTTTCGGAACAGCCGCATTCAGGGATACAACTGAGCTCAACAATAATTCCTGGACCTCTGCATCCATCTTCTTGGCTTTCTTTTTGGGTACCTGAATCATGGAAATATTCATGCCACCCATATTCATATCTGTCCGCAGTGCCACGCAGTCCTTATCAAACCAGGATTTTGTCTTCAACGATCCAAATGTGCTTTGCAACTCCATGTCCACTTCATAGCCCAGTATCTTTTCTGGCCCCACTTGAATCATTTTTTTTCCCAGGCAATTGATATTCGCTTTTACCGGAGCCTTCATCCCAAGATCAGGAGAATAGACTTTAAGCTCATAAGTTTTACCGGCTTCCTGAAATCCTTTTTCAAGAACCTTTTTACGAAGCCCCCAGCTCATGGCTCCTTCAGGGTCAAAAGGATGCCTGGTTTCCTTACCCGTAATGAATTGTTTTTCATAAACGACCAATTCCTTCCCTTCCACCCTACCCTTTTTAAGCATCGGAATTCCCGCCATCTTGGTTTCACTGGAAAAATCGATTAACTCACCACTTAGCTCCTCCCTGGTTTCCTGCTCGACCGTAATTTCAATGCTTTGTCCCGCCCGCTTGATCTGCATCACAAACTCATTCCGGCTTTTTATAACATCTCCATCCTTTTGCATCATGTCCGAAACATACCCAACTTTCGAACCTCCCAGGTAAACCTCATACCATCGATCAACGGGTGTAAAATCCGATTTTGTATCGGCTTCGAGATGTGCCCCTGGAAGCAATAGCAGGCATAACTGAAAAAAGGTTAAATAAATATTAAATTTTTTCATGTAATCTACTATGTCTTTAATCAAAGCATCCTTACAGCATTATTTTACTTTTACCAAGACATCCGAACAGAAGCCTAACAGAAGACACATGCAGAAAATTAAACAGTAACAAAATCACCATCTCATTACAGATGGTACGCTTTGCAAAAACTTAAATAAAATCGTTAACCAGATTTTCCAGCATTTCCTGGCGACCGCTGGCAAGGCTTGGTTCGCCATTACTCAATGCATACTGTTCCAATTCCGCAAAACTGGTGGTACCCGCCTCAATCTTGGCACCAATATCACTGTCGTAACTGGAATAACGATCCTGTACGAACTGGGCCAACCGACCATCCTCACGAATGGCGTGGGCCACCTTCAATCCGCGGGCAAAAGCATCCATGCCTCCAATGTGTGCATGCATTAGGTCGATCGGTTCATGAGATTCGCGGCGACGCTTGGCGTCAAAATTCAACCCACCAGTAGTGAATCCGCCCATTCCTAAGAGTACCAGCATAATTTCCGTGGTCATGTACACATCGGTTGGAAATTGATCGGTATCCCAACCAATTAAAGTATCACCGGTATTGGCATCGACACTTCCAAGGGCACCCGCATTCGCGGCAACCGTCAGGTCATGCTGCACCGTATGTCCAGCAAGTGTGGCATGGTTGGTTTCAATATTAAGTTTGAAATGATCGAGAAGACCATACTCACGAAGGAAATTAAGACAGGCTGCTGAATCACTGTCATACTGGTGGGTGGATGGTTCGCGAGGTTTTGGCTCAATGTAAAAAGGTCCTTCAAACCCGATATTCTTCGCATGATCCACCGCCATATGAAGGAAAGCTCCCAAGTGATCAAGCTCCCGCTTCATGTTGGTATTAATCAAAGATCCGTACCCTTCACGACCACCCCAGAAAGTATATCCAAGTCCGTCAAGTTCCTTAGTCACTTCAATCGCTTTCTTAACTTGGGCCGCTGCATATGCATAAACACGGGCATCCGGAGAAGTGGCAGCTCCATGGGCATAACGGGGATGCGCAAATAAACAGGCGGTACCCCAAAGTAATTTCTTACCGGTCTCCGCCTGCTTCTCTTTCAGCTTAGCAACCACTTGATCGAGGGCATCGTTCGATGCAGAGAGATCATTCAACTCAGGAGCAATATCGCGGTCGTGAAAACAATAGTAATCAATTCCGATTTTATCGAGGAACTCAAAAAACACATCCACTCGGGCCAGTGCGTTCTCTACGGAATCACTCTTGTCATCCCAGGGCATTTGAGCGGTACCCGCACCGAATGGATCCGCCAGTTCATTGCGCATTACATGCCAGTAAGCGGCACCGAACCGGAGATGATCTTTCATCGCTTTCCCGCCGACTTCTTCCGTCGCATTGTAGTGTTTGAAAGAAAGTGCGTTTTTAGAGTCGGGACCTTCGTACTGGATTTTATCGCATTCGAAATGTTGCATATAGATATAGTTGGGCTGTGGATTTAAAATTTGAAAGATGTTAGCACGAATAAGTGAAAAATGAAAACCGCATTTTGCGTAAAATTTCTGTTCATTTGAGTCTCAAACTTTTGGAATGTCAAGTTGCCAACAAACCTTATTCATCGGTTGCTAAAATAATTGAATACCATTTGCAGCCTTCATTGACTTGCCATGCATTCCCTTTCCTCACATCCAATAGTTATGAAACCCGTAAGTTTTCTTTTTCTTTTCTCGGCAGTTTGCTGCTTTGCCCAGAATCCACCCTACGATGTTTTTCCGGAAGCTGCCCCCCCTACTATCGGGTTCGCTACGAAGCATCCAAGGATCCACAAGGCCTTCAGTTCCCGGTTAAATTCACCATTTGGATTCCAGAAGGAGTCAAGACTCTGAAAGGAATTGTGGTTCATCAACATGGATGCGGTGAGGGTTCCTGTGCCTCTGGCCTAACGGGTGCATGGGATTTACATTGGCAAGCTGTTGCCAGGAAGCACGACTGCGCCCTGCTCTCTCCCTCATACGAGCAACCTCAAAAAGCCAATTGTCAACTTTGGTGTGATCCACGCAACGGATCCGGACAGACTTTTCTTCGTGCCCTCAAAGATCTTGGTAAGATGAGCGGTCATACAGAATTAAGCAAAGTTCCATGGGCCTTATGGGGACATAGTGGGGGCGGCCATTGGGCAGGTGGGATGACCTTACTCTACCCCGATCGGGTAATTGCCTGCTGGCTTCGCTCGGGGGTTCCCCTCTTCGAAACCAACCCTGATAGGGAATTCATTTTACCCTATAAACTGAATCCTGACTCACTCCATGTACCCATCATGTGTAACCTGGGAACCAAGGAAGGCGTAACCGTAAAAACAGGGAGATTTTCAAAGGTCTGGTCTGCCAATCAAAAGTTTTTCAAAAAAGTAAGAGGAGCCGGTGGACTCGTTGGAATAGCAATCGACCCGCTTTCTTCTCATGAATGCGGTAACCAAAGGTATCTTGCCATTCCCTGGTTCGATGCATGCCTAACTGCTCGCCTGCCCTCAAAGCCGAGTCAACCCCTCCGTAAAATGAAAAAGGATCAGGCATGGCTTGCTCCTGTTTTGGATACCACCGCAATTTCTGTACAAAAATACAAAGGTGATCCGCTTAAAGGAGTCTGGTTACCCAGCCAACGGATTGCCAAGGCCTGGATGCATTATGTCAGCGACGCTGAAATTCCTGACCTTACCCCTCCTCCCTCACCCACGAGAATTAAGTTTTCAAACCCTACTCCCAATAAAGTCAGAATCACCTGGCAAGCCCGTGCAGACATCGAAAGTGGCCTTTCTCATTTCATTATTAAAAAGAACGGGAAAATCATAGGACAGGTTCCCGAAAAACTCGTCAACCGTTATGGAAGACCCCTATTTCAGGAACTACTTTACAGCGATACGCCCACCCAGCCTCTTAATGTAATGGAATTTATTGATGAACAAACGGAAGAGCTCAATCAGTATGAAATTATAGCTGTCAATACGGTGGGTCTCGCATCAAAACCATCTGCTCTTACCACCCAACAGAAAAAATAATATTTTTACTTTGTCGACAATATAAACTTGTAAGTTAACTCCCTTTCTTTAGATCGTAGGTAGTTAATGAAACTTGCTTCCCGTATAGAAAAGGATCTCAGTGCACAATTACTGAGCAATAGCCTGTCTTGCCCCTTAACAATGGATGGGCTGAGTCGTCACTACGGAGTCAGTTACACCCCTGTCCGCAAAGCACTTAATGGATTAATCGAGGAAGGCTTGATTCGCAAAAAAGAAAATGGCCGCTTGGAACCAGTGGCAACTTGCAAACCACTTACACTCGAAAGACGATCATTTGAGATTGAGGACTTGCCCGATCCAAACATTGAAATTACCCGTGAACTCGTTGAATTAAGTCTGTCTGGAAAAGAAGTTTTCGTTCGCGAAGAAAGCACAGCCCGCAAACATGGGCTTTCCCGTTCTTCCCTTCGCCAAATTCTTCTGAAACTGGCAGGAGAAGGTCTGGTCCTTCACATCCCCAGAAGAGGGTGGCAGGTAAAACCCTTTAGGCAGAAAGACCTCCAATCCTTCATCGAAGTTCGCGAAGTGATGGAACTAAAAGCTCTGGAACTGGCTCAATTCAAATTGTCCAAGCCGGAAGCAAAACAAAGACTGCAGGAAATCAAGGCATCGAATCAGATTTCAAAAAATGGAAAGGTGAAAGTAAGGATCGACAATTCCCTTCATCAATACCTTCTCGAACTTGCAGACAATCCTTACCTCGACGACTTTTTTCAGCGTCACGGAAAGTATTACTCCATACTTTTCGAATGGGAGGGTGGAAACGAGAACGCGGCCATACAGGCAGTGCACCAACACCACGCCATTGTCGACGCCTTGATTGATGAAGACTGGGCACTGGCCCGTACAGAATTATCTAAACACCTTCGGACCAATCACCCGGTCCTGCAGGAGATCCGAACAGGCCAGTGAAACCAATTACTTGGTTACTTCCAGCTTTAGGACTCCATTCGTTCATATTTGGAGCTCCGGATTATTTACAGGATGTGAAACCGCTACTCGCCTCCAGATGCTTTGACTGTCATGGTGCCCTGAAGCAAGAGGCCAAGCTTCGGGTCGATACTGCTCAATCGATGATCGATGCGGAAATGATTATTCCCGGCAAACCTGATGACAGTGAATTGATCTACCGCATCACCACAACGGAACCTGAAGAAAGAATGCCGCCTGAACACGAAGGGGCCATGTTTTTAGAGAACGAGGTAAATATTATACGCGAATGGATTGCCAACGGAGCTCCTGTCCCTGAAGGAGAGAAACCGGAAGCTGATCCCCAAGACCATTGGGCTTATCAAAAAATCAAACGGCCTCCCCTACCTAAAGATGTTAGCGATCAAAATCCGGTCGATGCCTTTATTCATTCCAAACATCGGGAGATGGCCCTCAAACCACAGCCACCGGCTGAACCTAAAATTCTGCTACGACGTCTTTATCTCGACCTGAGTGGTTTGCCACCCACGACTGAGCAACTCCTCACGAATGCAAGCTATGAGGACACAGTCGATCAGCTGCTGGCAAGCCCACATTACGGAGAAAGATGGGGCAGGCACTGGATGGATGTTTGGAGATATTCTGATTGGTACGGACTTGGAGGTATGCTTCGCCACAGCCAAAAACATCTCTGGCACTGGCGCGACTGGATCATAAACTCCCTGAACAAAGACAAAGGATACGACCGCATGATTCAGGAAATGCTCGCGGGAGATGAGTTGGACCCACAAAGCCGCGAAGCGGTCACCGGAACTGGATATCTCGCTCGCAGTTACTATGTGTTCAACCGTAACACCTGGCTCGATGCCACCATCGAGCATTCTGCCAAGGCATTTCTTGGCATTACCATGAATTGTGCAAAATGCCACGACCATAAGTATGATCCCATCAGTCAGGTCGATTATTATAATTACCGTTCCTTTTTTGAACCTCATCATCTTCGACTCGATGCACTCCCCGGGGAAACCAATTTTGACAAAAATGGACTGCCGCGGGCCTATGATCGGGACCTTAACGCCACAACTTCTCTTTTCCAACGGGGCGACCCGGCTCTTCCAGACGATCAAAAGAATATCCAACCATTGGTGCCCAAAATGTTTCGGGAATTTGCTCCCGAAGTCCAAACCGTCTCTCTTCCCCCAAGCAGCTGGGCACCCGGCTCCCGCTCATACTTTCAGAATGATCAAATCAAACTTGCAGAGTCCGAAATTCTCAATGCCCGCAAGGAGCTACAGGAATACAAGTCCGGCAAAAAAGCAATACCACCCGAGGTAAAGAAAGATAACCCTGTAAATCAAAAGGCAGAATCCTTTACCGACGGGTTTGAGGCTGAAAGACCTGAGCTCTGGAAAATCGTTGGGGGTGGCTGGCGCTATCAAGGTGGTAATCTCGTTCAGCTTGAACCGGTCATGAGTGATCAGTTTGTGCGCAGTTTAAAAGTTCATCCCCGGGACTTCGAACTAACCATGGAATTTCGAACCACCGGAGGGAAAAAGTGGAAGTCCGTCGGTGTCTGTTTCGACATTGATGAAGAGGGTAAGAATGGTCATGTGGTCTACGCATCCGCAGTGAATAATGCCCAAAAAGTTCAAGTCGCTCACCGGACAAACAACCGGATGACCTACCCACCCCAGGCACAAAAAAGAAAGCAAATTCAACTGGATAAGAACTATGTCTTTACGCTTCAGGTCAAGAAAGATCTCCTCAATGTTTCCCTTAATCATGAACATCTAATCAGCCATCGACTTCCCCAAAGATACAAGGATGGCCGCATTGAATTGCTTGCTTTTGATGCGATTGCCGAATTCAACGAGATTTCTGTCAGGGAACTTCCCGCCGACACCAAGCTTAAACCTCCGACTTCACATTCCCCTAACCTGGTTAAGGTTGATCCCACTGAACTGCCCAAGGCCAGACTTAAAGCGACTCTGGCAAAACTAAAAGCCATTAAAGCAAGAATTGCGGCTGACAAATGGATGATTCGGCATTCGGAGATCGATATCAACAATGAGATCATATCCCATTCAATCGTTTCACAAAAGGAATATTTGGTCGCACAAGCCGAAGTTGATCTCCTTACGGCCAAAGCGGGTAAGAAAGCTGCAGCCGAAAAAAATCTGGCCAACGCTCGAAAAGCTCTTGAAGAGGACGGCGGTGAACATACCCCTCTTCGCGGAAGCCAAATGGCGCTCGTTTCCAATGTCGATAAAGAACCTGAATACTCCGCGATCTATGAGAAACAAAGCACTGGCCGCAGGCTCGCTCTCGCCCAATGGATCACTTCTTCAGAAAATCCCCTCGCCGCGCGAGTCGCAATCAATCACATCTGGATGCGACACTTTGGAACACCACTGGTTAAAAGTAGTTTTGATTTTGGCAGGCGTATTCCCAAGCCTGAACATGCTGAGTTGCTCGACTGGCTGGCGAGTGAATTAATTGCCTCTGACTGGAGTATGAAAAAGATTCACCGTATCATTCTCACATCAGAAACCTGGAAAAGAACTGCATCCAACCTGCATGCCGATCCCAAGACCATTAAAACGGATAAGAATAACCAGTACTACTGGCGTATGAATTCACGAAGGATGGAATCCCAAGTCATTCGCGACAGCCTTCTCCACATCGCTGGTAAACTTGATTTAAAAATGGGAGGCCCCTCTATAAATCCGTCACCAGATTCTACCAGGCGAGCCCTTTACTTTCTCCATTCCCGAGACCAGCAGTCAAAGTTTCTGGCCACTTTTGATGATGCGGAGATTCTTGCCTGTTATGAGCGTACTGAAAGCATCGTCCCCCAACAGGCCCTTGCCTTGAGCAACGCAAAATTGCCTATACAGATAAGCGAAAGTCTCGGAAAAAAAGGCCCCAAAGAAGACACGGCTTTCATTAATGAACTGTTTCAAAAGATTCTTTGTCGTATGCCCACAGATGAAGAACTTCACGAGTGTCTCCAATTCCTCAATAAAATGCCCAAGCGGGATCGGCTTGCTCACGCCCTACTGACACATAATGACTTCCTCACCATCCGCTAAAGTTTAGTTTTTATCATGATTGATCCATCCATCGCCCACTCCATCAATCGCCGCCGTTTTCTCCAAGGTACAGGCCTTGGGTTTGGAGGAATGGCTCTCAATAACCTGCTGGGAAGCCCACGCCCCACTCCGAAAGCGAAAGCAAAAAGTGTCATCTGGCTCTTTATGCGTGGAGGCGTGAGCCATATGGAGAGCTTTGATCCCAAACCTGCATTGAATGACCATGCAGGTAAATCAATACCCGACTCCCCTTACGCCAGTGTTCTTGAACCAGAAAAATTCGAAAACCAGCGGGTTGTCGTCGTGGGTGATGCCAACGGGCAGCAACGAAATAAGCTCTATCCACTTCAGGTTGGATATAAACAATACGGACAAAGCGGAACGGCGGTCAGCGATTGGTTTCCCCATATTGGACAGCAGGTGGATGACCTTGCAATCATTCGTTCCATGTGGACCACCGACAATAACCACGGTGCCCAGGTACAGTTTCACTCGGGGCGTCATATGCTCGACCCCCATGAACCCACCATCGGTGCATGGATCAATTACGGACTCGGCTCCCTCAATGATGATCTTCCCCAGTTTATCAATATAGGCCCCCGGTTCTTCGATAAACGAGACGGGCACTACCTTGGTCCGGCCTACGATGCGGTCAACCTCAAGATCGACCCAAAGAACCCACTTAATTTTGCCAAGCCCGAAGGAAAAATAAGCCTGGAAGAACAAAAAGCCACCTTTGATCTCACCGGTCGGCTCAACCGGCTCTCAGCCAAAATGTATCCTTCCGATCCCGCTCTTGAAGCACGCATCAAATCCTACGAGCTTGCCTATCGTATGCAAAGTGCCGTGCCAGAGACCATCAACTTTGACGATGAGTCCGAAGCCACTAAAAAACTTTACGGCTTAGACCAAAAAGAGACCCGGCCATTCGGAGAACAATTGCTCGCCGCCCGCCGATTTGTGGAGCGGGGGGTTCGGTTTATTCAAATCATGCATGGGGACGGTGCCGCCGGGGCATGGGATCAGCATTCTCAGCTCAAGAAAAACCATGCCAAACTGGCCGGCCAGGTGGACCTGCCCACAGCCGGCTTACTTCAGGATCTAAAACAACGCGGTCTGCTTGAGGATACCATCGTGGTGTTCGCCACCGAATTTGGAAGAACTCCGGGCTCTCAGGGTACGGATGGACGCGATCATCACCCCTATGGCTTCAGCGTATGGATGGCGGGAGGAGGAATCAAGGGAGGTGTGGTACACGGATCAACCGATGAGATCGGCTTCCATGCCGTGGAACATCCCCACTATGTCACCGATATTCATGCCACGCTTCTACATCAACTTGGCCTGGATGGTCGTTCGCTCGAAGTTCCCGGACACAAGCGAATCGAACAAGACTACGGCCATATTATTTCAGAGATACTTGCTTAATGTTAATTATTCAGAAATGTTTCGTTGAGGACAATGATTTTGATCAAGTCCCTCATCCCTTTACCTGAGCCGAGCATTTCATTGATAATCTTGTCAATTGCGGGCCGGTCTCCACTGTTTAATTTCCTGCCAATTGCATACGTCAGCATCTTCTTGGTCAGACAACGGATAAAAGTCTCTTCCTGCTCGAGCACGAGATCCTTAAATTCCCCGGGTGTGGAAAAAGTTTCTCCGTTTGGCAATTGTCCAGATGAATCCACATCAAGTTTGCGGTCATACTTTACTCGCCAGGCCCCAATCGCATCATAATTCTCTAGGGCAAAACCGGCCGGATCAATCTTTTTATGACATTGGGCACAGGAAGCATCCGCCCGATGCATGATCAATTTTTCCCTTAAGGTAGTGGCTCCCGTTACGTCCGGTTCAATCTCAGGCACATCGTCTGGTGGAGGTGGAGGCGTGTAATCGAGAAGTTTATTCATCACATAAATCCCACGGACTACAGGCGAGGTATCAACTCCGTTTGCAGAAGCTGTCAGAAAGCTGCCATGACCAAGGATCCCACCGCGTTCGCCACCGGATAGGCTGACTTTTTTAAATTCATTTCCTTCCAAACCGGATATACCGTAGTGCTCTCCTAATTCGCGATTGATAAAACTATAGTCCGCACTCAAAAGCTCAATCGGGTGGAGATTTTCCTGAAGAACATGTTGAAAAAACAGATTGGTCTCTTTACGCATAGCTGCTTCTAAATTGTCACGGTAAAAACTGACGAATTCTCTGGATGGAGGCATTTTTCCTATATTGTCCAATTCGAGCCAGACTCTCAGAAAGTTTCTGATGAGGCGCTCGCTTTTGGCGTCGTCCAGCATGCGCTCAACTTGTTGGGTTAGAATTGCGGGATCCACCAACTTTCCCTGTTCTGCCAGTTCAAACAATTCGGCATCCGGCATCGAAGACCACAGAAAATAAGACAACCTTGAAGCCAAAGCATAATTATCCAGTTCTCCCTCCCCTTCGTTAAGGTAGAGAAAACCGGGTGCAGAGAGGATCGTTTGAAAACCAAGTTGCAACGACTCCAGAGGAGGCAAGCCTTCCGCGAGCTTCGATTGAATCATATTTAAAATGGGACTTAATTCACCCTCCAACGGGGGGCGGCGAAAGGCAAGCTTGGCAAATTGAATCATTCGCTCTTCAATCGTTTTAGCACTTAAATCCTGCGGAGTAAGTTTTCCGTAAAGTACCTCATGTCCGACAGGAGGCCATTCATTAATATGTGGTCCCTCCACTTGTATTTCCCAAACACGAAGAACCGGTCCCTTGTAGGCTCTGAGTGTTCCATGCCAGCGTTCATAACCTTTCTCCTTTGCGGATTTCATCTGGGCAAAAGGTTGGAATTCAGGAAATTCATCTGCTTTGTTCAACAATAGTCGAACCAACCGCTTGGCTGCTGCCGTACCGTTACGAAATCGAACCTCAGGTTCAAATCCTTTTTCCAAGTATCCAGTCCATTCAAACCATTCCGGCTCTGCCTCTTCCAGTTCGAATGTGGTCAGTGAAACCGCATTGGTTACATTTCCACTGGTTCCGGCTGTGCTTCCCTTCCGATCCACGGAGGCAAACTCCATTACAAGAGGATCCCCATTCCGAAAGTCACCCAGAATCTTGCCATAAGCATGATTTCGATTTACCGCCGCTGCCTTAACCCGAATCGTATACCTTCCACTGTGGGGAACACCCCCCGTTCTGTACAAAGGTAGAAAGCCCAAGTGACCTCCACGGTAGAAACGTCCATACAAATCGGTGTAAGGGGTTTCCGGAACGAAGCGGTAACGGTCCACCTGAAAAAGTTTGGGTAAACCATTGGATTCCTTACCCCTGAAATAAAAAGGTGATTTTTGAAGATAGCTTTTGCTCTCAGGTCGGTTTTCGAACTTCGTGGCTCGGGCAATCGCCCCTTCCGCCGCCGGAAAATATTTTTCCAGCAACAACCCGGAAGTGACCAACTCCGCCCCTTGGTTATCAAATCCATCGACAATCACATCTGCAGGAAAATCTGCCGCCGGATTCCAGGACTTGGTATTTAATCCAAGCAGGTCACTGACAGTATTGGTATACTCAAATTTATTTAATCTTCGCAACACGGTGTGTCTTCCCGTACCGGAAAATTTTTCTCGGGATTCAGAAATCCCGTGAGTTATCGTTTCAATAACAGCTAATTTCTCTGCCTCCGTCGGCTGCACCTCGTCCTCTGGTGGCATATCTCCCAAGTTCAGTTGATCCAAAATTTCCTGCCATGATTCCTGTTGCTTAAAGTCTACAATGGAAGTCCCCAAAACATCGAATCGTCTATCCGCCTTTTGCTTTTCCTCACCGTGACACTTGTAACAGTACTTGCTTACAAATTTTGTGGGCATTGGGTTTGCCCATAAAAAATGCAAAAGTAATCCGGACAGAGTCAGGCAAAACAAGCTGGTTCGAAGCATAACTTATGAAAAGTTAAGTCCTGAAAAAGTGCCTGTACTTTTACCAAAAGTATCTCGCTCGACACCAAACCACTGCAGTGCCGACAACCATAAGTTACTCAATGGTACTCGTTTGTGATGCTCTTCAGGACATACCAAGTGACCTTTGTGCTGCAGGCCTCCGCCCGCCAGTAATACTGGAAGGTCTTTATTACTATGTCTTGACCCGTCGCTCATTCCGCTTCCCACAATCACCAGGGTGTCGTCGAATATCTTTGCTTCCTTTAAATTATCGAGCAAACGGTTAACCTGGGTAAAAATGTAATTCTCCGCCACTTGAAGTTCCGCTAGCTTTTCCTCCCCTTTACTGTGGTGTGAAAGGCCGTGATAGCCATACGATACCCCATCAAGATCTGTGGTGGTAAACCCTAATGGAATTTCGAAAGTGGCCACCCGGGTGGAATCGGTCTGCAAGGCCAAGGTAAGTAAATCAAAGAAAAGCGGCATTTCTTCGATATCCATGCGATCTTCTTCGCTTACAGGCTTCATCGCAGGATTTGGCTTAGGGCGATCCAACCATTCTTGCGACATCTGCAAGCGTTTTTCCACCTCCCGCACCGAAGTAAGATACTGATCCATTTTGTCGCGGTCAGATCCGTCCAGTCTCCCCTGTAAGGATTTGGCCGAGTCCAGTAGGGCGTCAAGTACACTACCTTGGTGAGTCATCTTTCGCTTTTCTACTTCACGCTGTGACTTTGGCATCTCAGTAAACAATGCGTTGAATAAACGGGAAGGACTATTGACCGGAGGAATCCGCACCCCCGTTCGTGTCCAACACATATCCGTGCCCTCTCCAATTCCCGTTGTTATCGAGGGGAAACGAGCACCACTTCCAACATGTTCTGCGGCAATCTGATCCAAAGAGACGTTCTTTTCCGGAAACCCTTTGGATTCTTGCTTCCGTACTCCAGTCAAAAAAGCATTAACTCCGCCATGTCCGCCATTCACATCATGATCGAGATGTGAAAAAACCGTAAAATCATCTCGGTGCTTTTCTATATTATGTAAAGTCGGACTGCTTAAATAATCACTGCCCTCCTCTTTGGGAAAAAAAGCTCCAGGGTAAAATCCCAAGTGATTCCCAACTGCAAGAATTCGTTTATTTCGACTTGGATCTAGCGCCCCGTAAGCCTTGGTTGATGCGCTTTCAAGGAAAGGCACAGCCAAGGCCAAGCCCGCACCCCTTAAAAAATTTCTACGATCAATAGAGCTTCGAACTGGTAATTTCATACAATTTAATAGTAAACAATTACTTAATTAACCCAACTATTTTTTAAATTGGAAACGATCCATCAAACACACCACCACTGTATGAGGAAGTGTCAGGATTGAAATGCCAAGCATTGCCTTCCCCAACCAGTCAAGTTGTATTCCACGAAAAGATAACGGTAGTGCAAGCAGGAACCAAAGTCCCACTAATGCAAGAACGGTCATCAATCCGCTGATCTGCAACCATCGTGCTTTGAGTTTTAGATAGGCGCCTGTAAGCAAACTCTTTTTACCTGTTGGATCCATCCATATAATACGCAACCCATGCCTCAGGCTGTGCCAAAGAGCAAAGTAAATTCCCAATGCCCATAAGGGAGGAAGAAATAAAAACCAAAGAAAAAGAAAGCAAGCTTCGGAAAGATCCAGTGCCAAGGCTGCCCTCTCGTCTTTTTCGAGTTTAAAAATCGAAACAAACAGTTGCATGACCATTAGAGATAAAGGAACCGATAGGAAGAATAATTGATTTTCTGAGACCCATGATAAATCGTAGTCGACCTGCCCGCCCTGGCGGATCATTTCCTCCAAAAACATACGATAGGTCTCATTTCCCAAATAACCGGGTAGGAGAATCGGAATGCTCCCCCTTGCCAGAATATGAAGTGTCTTCAATAAACCGGATCGTTCAAGGTAACCTGCCCGATGTAATTTTACTGATAAGTATCGATCCCCCTGCCCCCAGTGAAAAATAGTTATAGCCAGGAAGAATACAGCTGAAGCCACGGGCTGAAAATGCCAGCAAATTAGGTATAAAACAGAAAGTGTCGGATATAGTAAAAGAGTGGACACCCTAAATAACCAGGTACTTTTCCTGATCATTCCCCATATTAAAAGATGATCGGCACCACCATGAGGCATACCAAAAAGAAACAGACTCAAGTAGAGAGGAAACAATTGATAGGAAATAGGCCAGTCAGCACTGAAAAGCCCAAGAATGCCCATAGGAAAAAGGAGGGCTAGCGTCAACTTAGTCAATCCCAACGAGTAAGACTTCGGAAGGCATTCCCCGGTGGACGAACCAAAGATTAGCGGATTCCATTCAATCCATTTCATCATTACCTGTTTCGCCAAGCCTTCCACAAGCATAGACCTTGGAAGACAAACAAGTTAGTCAGGGCAAAGAAGAGTGCTTCTTCAACTGGTAGATTGCCCACTTCGATGCCCGAGCGTGTAGCCGGAGTAATCGTCCAAATATTCGTAGAAATGGCATAAGCATCCGCCAGGCAAAGATACAGGGTAAGTCCGACCCATAGAGGCATCCATCTTTTGAAGGATGATAGAAGAACCCCAGCACCCAGTCCCCACTGCATGGCCAAAGGCGGAAATGCCCAAACCAAAATGAGCCCAGCATAGGTTCCGGATTTATGGTACAAAAAGAAACCTCCCAACACGCCCGGAATCAAACTTGCTACGATTCCCTTTCCTGAAAAACTGAGTCCCGAAACATTGACTTTGCTCGAAACCAAAGACCAAAGAATGCCCGCAAACATCGTTTGGAGTACCATAAATCCATATTCCTCTATGGGCACATATCCGATGGTCGCCAGGACTACACCAGGTGGATAACTCCAAACATTCTGCATGACCAGATAATTATCCCACGGTGTTGTGTAAACTAGAGCTATTAAACACATCAGTCCGATACCGAAAATATTTTTTTGGAAAAGGCATTGTTTTTTGAATGCCCAAAAGCTGATGACAAAAAGTGGAATGCCAATAAATAAAATCAGAAATTCCAAATAGGTCATACAAGGCTAAGATACAAATGCCTGAAATATAGAGGGTAATAGGATCCTTATCTTTTTATTACCTGATACCACCGCCCGGTTCGTATGAAAGAAAGAAGGGTCTTGCTTGATAAGTTCTCCTATTTCCCTGTACATGCGACCCGCCCATCGAACCACAATTCTCATTCTCAAAGGAAGATAGCCTATACCAGATTCTCCACTAGCATATCGTTCATCCGCAAGATTGAGCAGACGGGTCTTAACTTGGTTTATCTCTTCCAAAGATTCTAAATTCTCTGAAAGCAATCGTTCAACCGTGGGCATCTTTTCAAAAAAATCTGCAGGTAGATATATCCTGTCTCTTTCCGCATCTTCATGAACATCCCGGCAAATATTGGTAAGTTGCATTGCGATACCCAGATCATCTGCATGCTGCATCGCATCAGGGTCCGTCACCCCGAAAATTGGACAGGTCATCAGTCCAATTGTTCCTGCAACTCCATGACAATATTTAATAAGCTCAGTTTCCGTTTGGATACGCACTCCATCCTGTTCCTTGACCATGGCTTCCATAAGTTCTGTCAAAGGTAACGAAGCCAACCCCCATCTTGCCTGGAGGAAGCGATAATGATCAAGAAGTTCGTGAGGCTGATGATTTATCCAACATTTCATCGCATCTTTCAGTTTACTTCCTCCTCCCTCATCCGCCCAGTCATCCAAGGTTCTGCACACATAGTACAACCTGAAGATGGCTTCGGCCCTTTCCTTTGGTAATAGTAGGGAAGCCAACGAAAAGGTTCGGCTCTTGGAACGGAAGATCTCCTGGAAACTTGCCTCCTTATCCTGTCGCGAAGGAGGTACCAGTTTTTCCACCACCTTTGCAGAGGAGACCACTCCCGGAACACCGGCTCCAGGATGAGTGCCAGCACCGCAAAAGTACAGATTCTCTAAATCTTCCGACCGGTTATGAAAACGAAACCAAGCAGATTGTCGAAAGAGAGGGGCTATGGAAAATCCACTTCCCCATAAAGTGTTAAATTTCCCCTCAAAATCATCCGGAGTCACAAAATGGGACACTTCCAAGCAGTCACCAAGTCCGGGAAGCAAGGTTTTCTCCAACTGAGCTTGCACTTGCATGCGAATTCGCTCACCTGCCTGCTTCCAGTTAACCTTGCCCAGTTTATTGGGTACTGGTGCAAGCACATAAAAGGCGTCTCTATTCTTCGGAGCCATACTTGTGTCGGTAGCCGCAGGGCGATGCAGATAGAGACTCAGGTCATCAGAAAGGACTTTCCTGTCGTAAATATCCTCTAATAATTCCTTAAAAGCCTTTCCCATGATGATCGTATGGTGCTCGACTTCGGGAAAAGTGCGACTTGTTCCAAAATACCAGACGAACAAGCCCATTGAAAATGACAAACGACCGAGTCGAGCATCTGTCCATTTGGATCGATCCTTTGGATCAATTAAATCACGATAAACCTTGGGCGGGTCGGCATCGAAAACCACCAAATCTGCTTTTTTTTCCTCTCCGGATTTCAGGCGGATGCCGCAGGCCCTCTTTCCATCTACGATCACTTGATTTACCTGCTGGTTAAGTTCAAGTTTCACACCCACTTCCCCCATCAATTTGACTAGTGCTTCCACCAATGCACCTGTACCACCTCGCGGGAACCATACACCCCATTTTCTTTCTAAGTAATGGATCAGGCAGTAAATCGAAGTAGTCTGCATAGGATTACCACCAACCAAAAGAGGATGGATGCTGAATGCTCGCCGCAATCGGTCATCCTTTAGAAAATTGCTTACTAAAGAATAAACCGAAAGATAGCTTTTCAGAAATAAAAGTGCGGGCACTTGTTGCATCATTGTCTGAAAACGATGGAATGATTGATCAGCCAATTTATCAAATCCCACCGCAAATATTTTTTTGGAAAAGGCAACGAGTTTTTGATATCCCGACCCTTCTCCCGGAGAGAGCCTGTTTATTTCTGCAATAGTATCTTCCAGCTGCCCGCCATAGTCGAGCTTCGAACCGTCCGCAAATTCAAACCGATACCAAGGTTCAACTGGTAGAAATTCGACATAGTCAGATCTTCTTTTACCAAATAGCCCAAACAGTTCATCGAACAAAAACGGGGCTGTAATTACTGTTGGTCCGGCATCAAATTTATATTCCCCCAATCCATAAACCTGGGCACGACCTCCAGCCTTAGGATTGTTGTCTATTACGGATACATCATAGCCAAGTCGACGTAGACGAAGGCTCATGGCGATACCTCCAAACCCGGCACCAACCACAATGGCACTTCTGGGTAATTTGGAGATGTTCCCGGTAGTCAATTATGTGCGGAAGGGTTACAGAAACTATCAGTTATCAAGAATTACCAAGTAATTTTTTGGATGATGGAATCGGAGAATTGAGTGTAATGAATGGAAGAATCACGCTAGAGAAAAAATTGCTTATCTCAGGCAAGTGAATATTAGCCAGATCCATAGCTTTTTCAATCCGATCCTTTTGAAAGTCTTCAATAAACTCCTGATGAGAACCCTCGTAGGTTGGTAAATTTTCTAATAAGTAGTAAAGGTTGGGACGATGATTTTTTAAATCAGAAAGACTTTTCCGTCCCTTCTTGATTCCAAAATAATCTGCCTGGTCATCCCGTATTTGGTAGGCGATTGCTAGGTTGGTAAAGATTTCGGTTATGGAGTCCAGACACACTTTATTTTTTCTTGCCGCTATTGCTACACAACGAGCGGGCAACGCAAACATCACTCCTGTTTTGTCTCGCGACATTGTAATGTAATTGGACAATATGTCTTTCGGTTTCTGAGAAGTAAAATCAAGTTCAAAAAAGGCACCTCTGACCGCAGCAGTTACACAATTTGATATTTCGGATGCCCACGCTGTTTTTAAATTTGAATCTGCATTGATGTTTGTGGAAACTTCCAATGATTTGGAAATTAGCAAATCCCCCAGCAAAAGTGCTTTCTCCTTTCCGTATTTTTTCCATGGGGTTGCACATCCCCTTCTTTCGGAGTCATCATCAATCAGATCATCATGGATAAGACTGGCATTGTGAAGGAGGTCAGTAAATGCGGCTATATCTAAAAGCAAATCCTCTTCCATTCCAAAAGACTTACCGATTGTAAGGCATATCTTAGCCCGAATTTTTTGACCCGACCAAAAGTATGGATCATCGACCAAATCCTTAAGGATGGAGTCTTCGTAAAAATGATTCCTGAGCCGCCATTGAAGACGACTCAGGAAGTTTAAACTGCAATCCATAGACTAGTAAACTATGGGAGAATCTTAAGCGTTCTGCTCGCTGTCACTTGTTGCAGCAACCCAAATGGCAAGTCCGAAGGCTGCTTTGTTAACCAAGTCTGCAAGGTTGTAAATGATGTTCAAAGTTTCGCTGTCATTGGTTCCCCCACCCATGTATGCGAGGTAATAACCAATAGGGTAAATGGCCCAGCCGAAAGTCACAATTGCTCGAATGGTCTTGAAAGCTTGCTGACACGCTGCATTACCACTGTTCTCATTGAGTTGAGAAGCTTCACCTTTGAAGATTTCGTAAATGATATAAACCCATCCAGCCATTCCTACAAAAAATGCCGGACCTACATCTGCATAACCCGCTTCGCCCGCATAACCGCCGATGAGCATGACAAGAGAAGCTACGAGTAGTTTCCAGAATAGATTAACACTAACCTTAGTTACGGCTGCAAGAATCAAGTAAAACTCAACAATCTGCAAAGGGACTGTGATTAACCAGTCCACATACCTAAACACGGTTGGACTCGCACCCGTGTTTACCCACACTTCTCGCATGTACATGTAATGCCAAAATGCAATACCTGTCACCAATCCAGCGACAGTGAGGGAAGTTTTCCACTTACCTTTAACACGATCACGCTCTATAAAGAAGAACACGGTAGCGGCGAGCATCATTGCAGTTGCAAGCCAAAAACTTACGCCTACAAAATCGTCTGGGTGCAGGGAACCATCATAAGTGATTTCGGCAGTTTCTGCCGCAGTTGGTTCACTCTCAGCATGATCGTCAGCAAATGACAATGTAGAGCCAAGTATCGATGTAAGTAGTAGAAGAAGGATGTTTTTCGTTTTCACAGCATTTATTTATTGATTTGAGTTATGGGTTTATTAAACCCGGATTTAAATAAAAGTGATATTAAGTAACAAAATATATCGACGACAAATCATGCTTAGATCACTCTCCAAAATTATGAAATATTTTCATATATTACCTACTTTCCTCTTTTTAAGAATAAATTGTCAACTTACTTTATTATCTATAACAAAAATTCATAGGAAGGTAATAAATCAATCTATTTTATTTTCTTAATAATCATCAACTTATGGAATTCAGTTACACTTGCTTTCAATATTTGATGATTTTAAAACTGAAAGCTGCGAAACTCTGAAAATGGAAAAGTCGCGTTTAAAAAAACTATTTAGCAAACCGTATTTTTTGGAATTTTTGCTATAAAAGAAGATAAATTATTCGCAGCGATCGCGATCAATCGGCTTCTTGCTTCCATGCTAGACCAGGCAATATGAGGAGTAATCACACAATCCTTGGCTCCAAGCAAAGGGTTGTCCGCGGACGGTGGTTCGGTGCTCAATACATCCAGACCAGCACCTGCAATCGTTCCATTATTCAATGCATCCGCCAGTGCCTGCTCATCGACCAGGGGTCCACGACCCGTATTGATGACGACGGCCGAGCACTTCATTTTTTGTAAACGCGGGGCATTGACCACTTTGTCCGTCTCCGGCGTCAGTGGGCAATTCAACGATAGAAAATCAGAACGGGCAAAGACCTCGTCCACCGGTAACCACTCCACTTCAAAGGGAAGTTCCAGCCGGTTCATGCTGGACTGGTGAGCAGCCACAATCTTCATACCCAACGCATCGGCAACCTTGGCCAACTTTCTTCCGATCGTTCCCAGTCCGATGATACCCAGTGTTGATCCGCTCAATTCATTCAGGGTCCCCAGAGTGAAACAAAAATCCTTCGAATTTACCCAGTCTCCTTTGTGTACCGCATCATTGTGTATGCTGACCATGGAACTAAAATGAAGCATGAACGCCAGAATATGCTGGACCACTGAATCCGTACTGTACCCTGGAATATTGGTCACACAGATTCCCCTCTGCCTCGCATAATCAAGATCCACCACATTCGTTCCTGTGGCCAACACACCGATGTATTTCAGGTCAGGCAACTGATCCATAATTTCTGCATTCAAGACCACCTTATTAGTCAACACCGCCTCACACCCGGCACATCGGGCAACCACCTCTTTCGGTGTGGTCCGGTCGTGGACCGTAACCTTTCCAAATTCCTCAAAGGCATCCCAGCTCAAATCCCCAGGATTACTGGTGTAGGCATCTAATATTGTAATCTTCATGTAATTCTTACTTTTGAGGCCTCAGTCTCGCGGTCACTGGATAATGATCGGATGGATATCTCCCATTAAATTCCGTACGGTCAATTTTTGCAGATAAGACCCGGTAATTCCTGGAGCAAAGCACCCAATCGATTCGGTTTCCAGAGGTTCTCCCATTCCAGCCACTGAGAGTGCTCTCCTCTTCCGTAGGATTTTTATGAGCAGTTCTATAGGTATCAAGTATCTTATCACTCACTAAGCCTTGGTAAGGTTCACTGCTCTCCTTTGCGTTAAAATCTCCGGTTATGATAACCTGAACGCCTTCCTTTAGCTCTTGAATCCTTCTTTTCAATAGAAGGGCCGCCTGTTTTCTCGACTCTTTTCCCTTATGATCAAAATGAGTGTTGATAAAAAAGACCTCGCTTTGGTTGTTTTTCTTATCTCTCAACAGGGTCCAGTTGGCAATTCTGGGCAGGGATGAATCCCAGCTTTTACTTTCTACAACATCGGGAGTTTCTGACAACCAGAAGGTTCTTCCTTTTACCATTTCGAATCGGTCCTTGCGGAACATAACAGCACACTGCTCACCCTCTCTTGGTTTCGTCCTCCTGCTTCTTCCATAGTAGGCATAATCGGAAAGCTTATTTTTCAAATATTCCTCCTGCATATGCCACACTTCCTGTAATCCCAATAAATCAGGCCCGAAATTCTTAATGGTTTTAAAGACCAATTCTTTTCTCTTGTCCCAGTGATTCTCTCCGTCATTAGCGACACCGAGCCGGATATTAAAACTCATCACCTTTAAATCTGATTCCTTAGAAAAAGCAGGTAAGGATAATACAAACGACAGGATGAAAAGAGCAAGGATTGGGCGAATGAAAGTAATATGCATTAAGCCCTTTCAAACCATTCGGGCAGGTATCGTCAAGATCGAGTACTCAAGATATCCAAACCGATTTGACTATCTTTCGTCGCAGCATTTTCTTAAGTAGATGAACATCCTTACACTGGCTTCCCTTATAAAGAGAATACTCACTTCCTGCTTGTTCTTTCTTTTGTGCGGGTTTCTGAGTGCTGAAGAAAATCAAACTCAATGGAACTGGCATGGAGCGTTCCCCTGGGTCTACAGTGATAAGGAACAAGGCTGGCACTATTGGCATGCCGGGACCGACGGAAAATTCTACCGTTGGAAAGATTCCAACCAGACTTGGTATCTTTTCGATCAAACATCAGAAAAATGGTTAATTGTTTCCGCGGTCGGTGCTGCCGATGATGAATCCAAAAGTGACTCATCAGATAAATCTGAATATGATAGCTGGTGGGACAATTACGATAAATCGGATGATTCATCGAAAGACAATTCCACTAGTTCGTCAGCAGAAACCCTCAATCTCAGTTTACAACACGACGGTCTCAGGCGGGAATATTTACTCTATGTTCCAAGTTCCTACAACAATAATACAGCAGTTCCTCTTTTATTTAATTTCCACGGCTATGGCGGAACCAGCAGTGACCATCTTTCAACCGCGGATATGCGCTCACTTGCCGATCAGGAAAATTTCCTGCTCTGTTATCCGCAAGGCTCGTCCGACAGTTACGGGTCGGGTCACTGGAATGCTGCCCTTGCCGGAGGGGATAATAAAAGTTCGGCCAATGACATTGGGTTTGTTAGTGCCATGATCACTTCTATTTCCTCCAGTTATCAGGTAGACTCCACTCGTATCTACGCCTGCGGCTATTCAAACGGTGCTATGATGTCTTACTTTCTCGGTGGATCAATGAGTGATAAAATTGCCGCTATTGGATCCGTTTCCGGAACCATGCTCGAAGGAAACCCCGATCCAGTTAGCCCCGTGCCTATGATTAATTTACACGGCACTGCTGATTCTGTCCTTACATATTCCGGAGGGGATGGTAGCACCTCTACGACCGACACTCTACTTTACTGGGCTACCAAAAATGGAGCTAGCACCACGCCCGTGCTCACTAATCTAAATTCTGGAGATTTCAGTGTGGAAAAATCCGTCTACTACGACTCAAACGGAACGGCATGGGTAGAGCATTATAAAGTGATTAATGGCGGCCATGTCTGGTTCGACCTCGATCTCAATGGATCAGACACCAATCAGTTACTTTGGGACTTTTTTAAGAAGCATGATCTCAACGGTCCCCGGTGAAATAATTTTTAACTACAGTCTTTTACTTTGCTGGGTTTTTGAACCAAATTACATTTTGGCTTCGCTGTCCGGCTACAAGGATGTCTTTGTGCCCGTCACCATCAAGATCAGTAATCATGGTATCATAGGCCATTTGATCACGGCTGAGCACATGACGGGTAAAGTTTCCCTTACCATCGTTCTCATACCATACGGCCAGCTTGGATTCATATCCAACAGTGCTCAAATCAATATCCCCATCGCCATCAATATCTCCAAAATCGGTGGAGTGAGTGGATTCAATGGTTTCATCAATCATGTGCTGTTTCCAGTCCGGAGCCTCAAACCACATTACACCCACCCCGTGGCCACGGGTAGCTAAAATATCAATCCTGCCGTCTCCATTTACATCCGCAGGGGCAGCATGCGTAGCTCCAAATTGTTCGCCGGCACCGGGAAGTAATTCCTTTCGCCATGGTTTAGTGATATCATTCCCCGAATAATAAATTGCAAAGTAATTTCCATTCTCAAAAGGCTTACCCTTGGCCCCCATGGCAAAATCGATACGCCCGTCTCCATTCACATCGCCAAAGTCGAAGTAATGACTGCCTCCCTGTGCCGTACCCATGGCTAGTGGAATGATGGTCCACTCGATGGATTTCTTTTGGGAGAACTTGGGTTTAAGCCAGCAAACCGACCGGGAATAGGGACCTTTGTCATCCGTAAAATCATTGGTAATGAGATCGTTTTTTCCATCCTGATCGATATCGAAGGATCGTATGCAATGAACCCCAAAAATCTGATCAGTAATCAGATGCATTTTCCAATTAGTTGTGGTCGGTTTCGTGTCTGGACATTCAAGCCAGAAGACTTCGCGAACATAGGAACCCACAAAGTCGAGATCCCCATCCCCATCGACATCATGAAGGACGCAGTGGATACAACGGGGCTTCATTTTCGCATATTTCGGAACGGCTTCCGCAAAGATGAAGGGCTTGTCATATTTGGGGCCAAAATACATGAAGAACTTTCCCTCAGCGGAGAACAGGATCTCCTGCTTTCCATCGCCATTGTAATCATGGGCGGTGGCAGAATTAACATGCGATCCGGAATAGATCTCCTGACCCCGCCATTCAGCTTCCTTCGCCGTAGCAAAAGAAACTAAAAGTAATAAAATAATGAATGGAAGAACGGAGAAGCTCATTTATTACTCATAGCTTACTTCTTACCGGACCACAAGTCTGTGGCAGGATCATAGTTGGGATTGGGCTTCATCATTTGGGCACCCACTTGCTTCCGCCAACGATGAAGTTTGCGGGTAAGCTCCTTGGTTTTCTCGATCTCGATCTTGGCAAGGTCCTTGTGCTCTCCGATATCCTTAGCGAGATTAAAGAGTTGAACAGTGCCATTCTCGAAATATTCGAGGAGTTTATAATCCCCATCCCGAATCGCGCCTCCGGGGCTTTGCATCCCATGATTGCTGTAATGAGGGAAATGCCAGTAAATCGGTCCACGATCCATTTTCTTGCCTTTGACTAAGGAGGTTATGCTCTTACCGTCAATCTTCTTGGGATCGTATGGCAGACCGATCATCTCGAGAATGGTGGGATAAAAATCAGTGCTGATTACCGGCTCATCACAGATGAAATCTTTCTTTCCCTGATGAGGCCACTTCACAATCATGGGTACGCGAATGCCTCCTTCATAAAGCCAACCTTTGGCTCCACGCAATGGAAGGTTGGAGCTCGAAGTCGCAGTATCCAATTGTTTTTGGGGAACCACTCGGGTCGGGGTTCCATTCATCACCGACATACCTCCATTGTCAGACATAAAGAATACTATGGTATTCTCCTCCATGCCATGTTCCTTCAACTTAGCCATTAATGTACCGAGACTCTGATCCACAGCTTCCACCATCCCAGCAAGTTGGACATTATCCTGCTTCTGCTTCACCTTGACCAAATCATTGGGATAGGTTTTGTAACTATTCGCATACAAAGGTCGCTTGATCAGTTCATTTAATTCCGCTCTTGTGGGAAAGGTCGGACTGTCCGGGTTACCTTCAAGAATGTAATCGGGACCGGGTTGAGGTTTCATCTTAGCCAGTTTCTTTTTGTATTTTTCCACAAGATCAGGACGACCATGAATAGGATCGTGTACGGAGAAGTGGGACATATATAGGAGGAAGGGCTTCTCCTTGTTCTCGTCGATATAGTTAGCAGCCAACTCCGCCAAACGATCGGTAACATAGTCTCCCCCATCAAGGCCGGGAATTTTCCTGGGGTGGTAGAACCCCCTCCGTCCGAGGTTGGAATTCACAGAATGAGGAACATGAATATCAAACCCATGTCCGGTTGGACTGGTGTCTCTGCCCAAGTGCCACTTACCAAAAAGAGCAGTGGCGTAGCCTTCCTTTTTCAACACCTCGGCCAAGGTAATCTCCTTGGGATCCAAAGCCATGGCCTTATCCGGATTCAATAACACCTGGTAAGGTCGGTCCGAACGGCCGTTGAGCCACTCGGTCAGGTTCATGGTGGCAGGATACTTCCCGGTAAGAATACTCGCCCGGGTAGGTGAACAAACATGACAGGCAGCATACCCGGAAGTAAACTTCACCCCTTCCTTGGCCAAGCGGTCGATATTAGGAGTCTCGTAAAGAGAAGAGCCGTAACAAGCCACATCGGACCAGCCTAGGTCATCTACCAGAAAGAAGACAATATTGGGCTTCTTCGCCTGAGCCTGAGTAAATCCAAAAAAAAGAAGGAAAAAAAGAAAACGGTTCATTTGGCATCTCCTTTACGGTTCACATAGACATAGTAGGCGCTCAACATAAGTTCATTCTTTCCTTTAAACCAGGTATGCAAAGCAGTGGGTCCTTTCTTCAGGTTCATGGTGAAGGTTACTCCTTTGTCCTTGGGATTCACTCTCTTGGTCAGTCCCTCAAACTGGTAGGACTTCTTTTCGGAAATTTTTAAATGATTGTGTCCGCTGACATAGAGCATGGCTTGGTTGATGGGTAGTGCCGTGCCACTACCATCAGGCAAGGTTCCGCTGACGGTACCATCGGCTTCCTTAGGCCAGCGCCTCAGTTCAATCTCATACTCCCCTGCCCTGGCCACATCGATCAACCAATAGCCATTTTTAAGTACACCTCGACGGATCTGCCCCTGCTGATCAACGAAAACATCGAGCCACTCGGTTGCGGAAAGCTTGGTGGGGTTTTCATGTTCAGAGCCAATGATAATTCTTTGTTCCTCGTTGGCTAGGTGCTTGACTCCGTCCCACCATGAATAAAGGTGCTGACGCATTTTAGTAACCACATCTGGATACTGACCAATGATGTTTTTCTTTTGCGTGGGATCGGTTGCGAGATTGTAGAGTTCCCGGTCTTCGAGTAATCGCCACCTCTTCCAAAGAACCGCTGCCTGGTCGGCTCGCATCTGGGTTTGGGAATGCGGAGACGGGTAATTCGAAAAGCCGGGCATTCGGCTGTAATTGATAATCAAGATTCGGTCTTCAGATACCTGCCCTTTTCCGCGAAGAACCGAAGCCAAACTTATCCCGTCAAACTTGGTATTTTTCTTGGGTTTGATTCC
>CACFTI010000030.1 GCA_902569115.1 uncultured Verrucomicrobiota bacterium
ATCACTGATTTTTTTGATCAATTCTTCCGTTGGTTTTATGTCCTCATTGAATGATTTTGCTTCTGTTGATCTGACTTCGTTTCGTTGAGGATTAATTTTTACATTTTCAAATGCGGGGTTGGTAACAATTTTGTTAGAGTTTTCTTTTGGTCTTAACCTAGGTGCATTAACAGCGGGAGGGGGAGTAGTCGAATTATAGCGGTTACCTTGAGTGGAAGATTGTTTTTGCATGCTTTTCAGACTGCGTTTTAACTCTTCAAGTCTGTTGTCTATTGACTCGATTTTCTTGTACTCATTAATGCTGTCATTCTGCCCGAAAGTATTTAATGCAAGAAGAAATGAAATCTGGTAAAAAACAGAAATTAGTACTTTATAATCCATAGAGAATAATTTTTGAGATTCTTTTATTAGCTTCCTCCTCAGGAATATTAGCACTCGATATTATTTGGATGGCATCCCGTTTTAAATCTCTAGGATTATTGGATCCTGTATTCGACCTCTTGAGCTGATCAAGCCGTATTTCGATATTTGGGTCTGTTAAATTTACCCATTCAGACCAAGCGAAACTAAAATATTTCTTGGGGTTCAGAGCAGCGAGATTCAAGTATAGCCAGTCTGATTCATATGTGCTGTACAGATAAGGATAAACTCCTTGCCGTGTCCAAAACCAACCAAGATTCTCATGCCATAACCAGTGGCCACTCGTGGAGGAACCCTCTGTGTAAACCCAGCCAAGGTATTCATGGTAAAGCCATCCTTTTGTTGAATCATAGTAGTTACCAAACCATGTGGATTCATACCACTGCGGTTCCTTCGAATATAAAGGGAAATTTGCGGTAACATTCGTTTTTTCTTCAATTTCGAAATCCTTATTCATAGAATCCAAAAATTTAATACTTTCGACAATTTCTCGGGCTTTTGTAAAAGAAATCTTTCCGTTGTTTGACTCAAAAAAGAGATGAACATGTATCCAGGTTACATAGTTTTCCTCGGAAAAAGTGGTACCCTCATAAATCATTGGTCCACGGATATGAAAACTATATATGTTCTGATTTAAATTTTCATCCACAATCCGAGTTCCTTCCCAAAATATAACATTGTAGTTATGAATGGTGTTAAATTCCGAAACTCTAATCTCTTCCGTAAAGTTCAAGTCATTATTTGTGAACTCATAGAGATCGTCGTTTAATAACGCTGGTAAGTCATTCTCTAAGAGGATTTCCTGTGTTTTGATAATTAAACGATCATTCTCTTCTGCAAAGATTCCATTAGGGAAATCAATCATCTCGACATTTGCATAATATTTAAACGAGGTAGACGCATGTCGCATATTGGTAAATGCATCATTAATTTGCAGGGAGAAGACTTCGTTAAATAAAAGTCCATCGGTAAGCTCTGGATCTGGGCTTTTGGCAAATTCATTAAGTTTTGCTGTATAGTTGTCGTGTTGAGCAAAAGCAGTAGCTACTCCGCATATTTGAAGAGTAATGATAAAGGCAAGATTGGGCTTTGGGGAACTGGGCATTGTTCTCTTTCTTTAATATAAAGAAGAGAAATTAAGCTTGTAAAGACTTTTGCTTTACGACCTGGTTCGGTTGAACGCACTCACTAGTGCTAATAGTCCACTCTTTTCAATACTTGAGTCAATTCCGCATCCGTAGGCCACTCTTCCCACTTTTGTCTGCAATTGAACATAGGCGGCGGATTCAGTAGCCGAACCTTCTCCGATTGAATGCTGACGATAATCCGTGAGCTTAAAATCCTTCAACCCTTCCTGCTGGAGTGCATGTACGAATGCATTGATCGGCCCGTTTCCTTTTCCGGCTAATTCCTTTTGTTCTCCATTGATTTGGATTTTTGCAATGCAATCAACTTCCTCCTGTCCGGGCTGTTTACTGGTATCATAGGAAATTAGTTTCAATGGATCATTCTTTTCCAAGTATTCTGCCTTGAAAGTGGTATAAATTTCTTCTGCGGCTAATTCGCGGGATTCCGAATCTGCTTTTTCATTCACCAGCATGCCAACCTCCGGATGCATCGCTTTGGGGAGATCGAGTCCGTACTCGCGGGAAAGGATATAGGCAACCCCACCTTTTCCACTCTGACTATTGATCCGAATGATTTCCTCATAAGATCTGCCAATATCGCGTGGATCGATTGAAAGATAGGGTACCTGCCAGAGCGTTTCATTAGAATCCCCGTCTTTTTCTCGTAGGTCCATTCCTTTTTTGATCGCGTCCTGGTGAGACCCGGAAAACGCGGTAAATACAAGATCGCCTCCGTATGGATGGCGGTCATGCACCGTCATTCCGGTGGTTCTTTCATAGACCTCGCGGATATGGTCGAGGTTTTCAAAATTCAAGTCTGGATGCAAGCCCTGTGCATACATATTCAGGGCAACGGTCACGATATCCAGGTTTCCAGTGCGTTCCCCATTTCCAAAGAGGGTGCCTTCCACACGATCGGCTCCGGCAAGGAGTCCAAGTTCAGTGGCTGCCGTGCCAGTTCCCCGGTCGTTGTGGGTATGCAAACTGATCACGGCTTTATTTCGCTCCTGCATATTAGTGCAGAACCATTCGATCTGATCCGCATGCACATTTGGAGTAAATAGCTCAACCGTGGCAGGAAGGTTCAAAATGATTGGGTTTTCCACAGTCGGTTCCCATTCATTCATCACCGCTTCACAGACCTCGAGGGAATAATCGACTTCGGTATCCGAAAAACTCTCAGGGGAATATTCTAGTTGCACCTCGGTGTCAGGCAGTTCGGGTAAGAGCTTTTTAACAAGACGCACACCTTCCACGGCAATGTTTTTGATCTCTTCCTTGCTCATACCAAATGTTACCCGGCGCTGTAGGGGGGAAGTGGAATTGTAAACATGTACGATTGCTTTCTGTGCACCCTGTAGGCTTTCAAAGCTTCGCTTGATCAAATGTTCTCGTGCTTGTGTCAGTACCTGCAGGGCAACTCCATCCGGTACCAGTTGGTCATCAATCAATTTCCGGGCAAAATCAAATTCGGTTTGGGCAGCGGAAGGAAATCCAATTTCGATCTGCTTAAAGCCGATATCGCAAAGGAGTTTAAAAAGTTCGAGCTTCTCCTTTACTCCCATGGGGATGGGCAATGCCTGATTTCCATCACGCAAGTCCACACTGCACCAGTAGGGAACGCGATCAATGGTACGACTGGGCCATTGCCGGTCGGGTAGATCAATCGTTCCCCAGGGTTGGTACTTTGTAATCGGGCTCTTTTGCATGGAAAGAGTATAACATACTCTTTTCATAAGGGTATGAAAAGCGGAAAGCCTTGGGTTGCGGTTTCGCAAAGATTTCATTATGAATAGAGGCTCAAATGACGGAATCCACCCCATCTTTTTCCGGTCCACTTGCGGGCAAGACCATTGCCCTTGGTGTATCCGGATCGATTGCTGCTTACAAAGCCGCGGATCTAACCAGCGAATTACGCAAGGCTGGGGCGGATGTGCATGTGGTGATGACGGAGTCTGCAACCAAATTCATTTCTGTTCTAACACTGGGTACGCTTTCCCGAAATCCGGTGCTTACTTCTTTTTGGGATGAAGAAGGGTGGCAGCCGGGGCATATTGAACTGGCAGACAAGATTGATCTCTTCCTGGTGGCCCCTGCCACAGCTCAACAGGTGGGAAACTATGCCAATGGATTGGCTCCGGATTTATTGGGGGCGATTTATTTAGCGACCAAAGCACCGGTTATGCTTGCGCCAGCAATGAATGGAAAGATGTATGAGCATGAAGCCGTGCAAAAGAATCTGGAAACTCTAAAGGGCAGGGGAGTGGAAATCATCGAACCAGTAGTTGGCGAACTCGCCTGTGGCTACGAAGGCATTGGGAAATTGGCACTGGTAAGTGAAATCACCGAGACAGTATTAAGTTATATAGCCTAGGATTTACTGACCAAGATTATACAAAGTTTGTATTTCGGTATTGGACAAAGCTCTGTCGTATATGCGAACCTCGTCGACAATTCCGTTTAGAGTGTAACCACCCTTGCCGATCACAAAGTTATTAGTTGAGGGAGAGACATAATTAGCTGTGCCAATTGAGGCAGCATTCAAGTATAACTCCGTTTGAGAGGATGTATTTACAGTTACAAAATGAAGCCATTGGTTTGCGAATTGTAAGGCTGAGAAGTCAGCAAATTTATTGGCAGAGCCATCCATCCTGTTTAAAGAAACTGCACTTGAGTCAAATGCCAGATTTGGATTTGAGAATGACCAAACCATTTGAAATTGGCCACTTGATGTTGAAGAAAAATTACACCATATGGATATGGAGTTTTGAGTGCCAAAATTTGAATTTGTGGATATTTGTTGGTTTACGGAGTTGAATCTAACTGCATCTCCAATTTTACCAGTTACCCATAATGGGCTTCCGCTGATAGTTCCATGGTTTTGGCCACCTGAAAAATCAGACGCATTTCCATCCAGCGGCCACCAACCAACTAAGCCATCCAAAACTTCGTTAGCTACAAATACAGAAACTTTTGTGGACTCAACGCTCCCAAAATCATTGCTGACCACCACCGAATAATTGCCGTCATGTTGGGTAGCATTGGCATCGGTGAGAACAAGGGTAGAATTAGTTTCACCTGCTAGATTCAGACCATTCTTTTTCCATTGGTATTTCAGGTATTTCCCCTCAGCAGTGACCGAGAAGGTGTGGTTTGTATCTGCGAAAACATTGTTTGCCTGTGGCTGAGCTGTTATTTCTGGTTTTAAATATTTTAGGATTTGCTCAGTCAGGTGGGCGGTTGTTACGGAATCATTAGCCGGTGTTACTCGATAAGTCGGCGGATTACCAGACGGAGATGGCGTGGTATCGTGAGAAATAGAAATCCCCCATTTTTGACCAAGGTATTTCTCGACAGTTTCGATCTGGTTGCTTGTAAGAGCTTGATCGTATATGAGAATCTCACAAATGTTACCTGAGAAGAATGAATCTATCAAATCCCCTGGTAAGCTTTCACTGTTGTGCCTACCTATAAGATTCGAACTCGCAAGATCTGATGAAACCAAAGAAATGGTTGTAGGCGAAAATGAAACGAAATCATTCTGATTAACAGAATTTCCATTAACCTTCCAATTTCCATTACTGATTACGCTCTCGCTGTAACCATTGAGTTTCAAAGCTTGTTTACCGTATGATGCGGGTTTCCCGTTAATGCCCCAGAGGGTAGATGATGTGTAAGAAAAGAAGTTTGCGTGCTCACTAGTATCTGGATGCATCTTAATAACCCAAAAGAAAGTACGTCCTTGGCCGATGGTAGGGAAGGAAAGCGACTGATTACCATCAAAAACCAAAACATTTAAATTTGGTTTTCCACTTATTTGACCAGAACGAATTTCAGGTTGGTTGGCGGCGGTAGCTTGGGTGGCGTTGTGGTCTTTGCCGGCCTTGTCCGCCCAGTTGGCGAGTTTGAGGTGGTCGGTACCTGTGTCAAATTTTCCATCGGCATCGACATCATTGGCATCTAGCCAGAGAACGAGTCCATTTTGAGGAATGGCTGAGCCATCGGGTACATCAACGGGCCAGCCGTATTGATCAGTTTGCGGTCGGGCGATGATGGCGATCGTGTCCGAACCCGTACCGTGCTCGTTCATCGCTTTGACGAATACCCGGTGGTAGCCGGGCTGACTCAGGGTACCGGTGATCTGCCCGGTGGTCACGTTCAGGCTGAGCCCCGAAGGTAAGCCTTCCGCCAAGTAGGTGGTCGGCCCGTTGTCCGCCGCCAGGCTGAGACTGAAATTCGTCCCCACTGTTGCGTTGTGCTCACCGCTCGTCCTTATAATTGGATTTTGGTAGGAGTTAAATAGAGCCTTTACCTCAGAAGCTGGAAGTATTCGATCGTAGACTTTCATCTCATCGAGAGAGCCTCGAAAGTAAGGTTGTCCTTTTCTACCAAAATCAAAGTCATGATTTCCAGACATTAACCCTGAATTGACCATCGGTGTAAGAGGCAATGGATCACCATTTAAATATAGATTGTATCCACCGGAAGTACCATCCGCTTGATCAAAAACAGCTGCAAGATGAAACCAACCTTCATGAAGTGAATTATATGTTTCCAATGTTTCTCTGAAGCTAGTTCCTCTACCTATACTGAAATGACCACTGCCAGAGCTGATCACTTTATTAAAGGAAATTTCATACAAGCCACTTGTCGCCCAACCTACCGATAAGGCAACATTCCAATCATTCCGCCCATCTACAGGTACAGTTGGTTTAACCCAAAAACAAACAGATCTAAAATTGAAATTTCCTACACTCCTACTGTCAGTAGTTCTATCGTTTGAACCATCAAAAAATAATGCATCGCCATCGACACCACTAATCCAATTGTCGCTATCTAGTCCACTCGTTCCTAGGTGCCTATCGTTACCGCTAAAATCCCATATCATTGTTGATGCAATTTCAACCTTATCAAATTTCCAATAAGCAACCATATCAGTTTCGGGCTTTGGCTCAGGAAAACTTTCACCATATTGCCGAGATGTTTCTATCTGCCACTTGTGAATGAGGAAATCCTCAACTGAGTCTCGTTCTATTTGATTTAAGACTCTATCATAGATTATAACTTCGTAAACATGGCCTTTGAAAGAATTGAGACCAATTTCCAAACTATTTCCTATATCCCATTTGTAAGCATCATTTCCTAAAGTTTGCTTTTTTAATAAAGATGCTAAGAAAATCTGATCATACATTGTTCTGTTAGGACCTTTTGAAATCCTTACATCCCCATTGCCAGAGACAAAGTCGGACCAATCACTTTTGGAGATACCAAAATTATCAAGCTTTATATTTGTCGCAGCACCTTCCCCCTTTAAAAAACTTCCTATTAGTTTTTGCTTTTTCAATACAATGAAAATTTGCTCTGCACTAAGATTTAAATCTGCGATACGAATACTATCACTCCCGTCGAAATATACACTTTTGTCAGCAATCGTAGGATGATTAGTGGAAGAGGTAGGAATAGCATGCTTACCTGAGACTTTATCGGTCCATTGAACTAAGTTTGTTCCTGAAAGGAAATTGTCCATAAATCCATCCGCATTCAAATCTGCCCCATCTAGCCAAAGAATGAGTCCATTTCTTGGAACCTGCGTTGCGTTGGCCTCAGCGATGGGCAAGCCAGGGGATCCAACGGCTTGTTGAAGCGTAATAGTTTGACTGGTAGTTTGGCCGACTGAATTGGATATAACGACGGCGTAGGTTGCGTTGTCGTCCAGGGTAGGTTTGGCGAGTACCAGCACGGGAGCATTCGCACCGGCAATACTCTTGCCGTTCTTGAGCCATTGGTAGGATAGGTTGTGTCCACGTCCACGGGCTTCAATAGTCGCAGAATCCGTACGCCAATCATAACGGGCGAAGGGCTGGGTGGATATCGAGGGAGTGACCTGCAGGGCGGAGAGAACCTCAGGGGATAGGCTGTTTAATTGAATTGTACGATTTAGATCGGTAAGCACATCTGCTGGCAGGTCGGAACGGGTGAGCTTGCGGTCAAGTTGTGCGAGCACATTGTCGGGAAGCATGTCTCTCTTGATCTTTTTGATTGAGGAGTTGAGGTCCTCGAGCACTGATTTGGGTAGCATATCGCGGGTGATCTTCTTGAGGGAGGAATTGAGGTCGGACCTGACATCTGCGCTCAGCATTTTACGATTTATGGAACCTTGCGGAATCGGAGCGGACCCAGCGGAAAAGGCATAAGGGACGGATGCGAATGAACGGTCGGGGCTTAATTGCTCAAACTCATTTATCCCGTCGCTAAACCATACGCGCAGCTTTACATTGCTGTGTTTTTGGAAGATCGATGGATTGAGTGAGCTCATCCCTTTGATGGATGAATTTCCAAGCAATATGGAATAAAGACCACCATCCACGGATGTGCTGACAGATTTTAGAGGTTCAGAGCCGTTTACACTGGATCCATCGTTACTCCAGATGGTTGTGTTGTTATCTCCCTTGATCAGGGCAAACTTAAAGAGGCCTTTACCCTGGAATGGTTCCCCGTCTACTGCTACCTGACCGGCATAATTAAGAACAGGCGGGATAGCGTGAAGAAGAGATGTGCAAAGTAGAAGAAATATAGCGGGCAGGGACCTGCTGATTTGGAATCTACCCTTCACTTTCAAATCAGTCCTTTTTCAGGACTAGCCAGTTCTCATTTTGATGATCAAAAAGAAGGGCACCGTCCTGAGATGATCCATGTAAAAATACCCAAGATTGAGAGGTATGAGAAAATAAATACGGGAAGGTAGATTTTCGGGTCCAAAGCCAGCCAATTCCTTCCTTCCATAGCCAAATGCCCTTACCCTGTGGTTGTGGGAGGATAAATACCCAGTGTAAGTCCTGATGAAGAATCCATCCATTTTCCTGAGGGGCATAGAACGCACCCAACCATGGGCTTTCCCACCAGCCGTCGGCATCGGGCCTGCGGGTAGCATGTGCCCATGCGAGGGTGGGGAGAGGTTTTTCCAGCCTGACGGGGATACTTGTGCCGTAGGAAATGCCTTCGGAGTTGCGAGCGTAGGCCCGGATATACACCTTTTTACTTGTTAGCTGCTCGACTTGGAAAGTATGGGTAAATGGACCGAGTTTACCTTTTGACTTCGCATGGAGTTGGTTTTTTTCACCAACTTTGGCACCTGGATCTTTTGCTAAAACAAATCCGCGAATCACTTCTTCTGCTGAGGAGCCCAGATCGGTAACTTTACCATGAACGGTGAGGTTGCCATCGAGAAGAGTATAGTCGGAGAGGGTGCGAACAATTGGGCGAAAAGAGTTTTTATCATCATTTTTCGGGCGACCGATAGTGGATTGTGAATCGTAAGGGTCGGTTCCATTGGCAATTTCGTCTTCATTTGCATAGCCATCCCCGTCTATGTCAGGATCTTTATGATCTGTAATGCCGTCGGCATCCAAATCTTCAAATTTATCAATCAATTGAATGGTAAAGACTTTTTCTATCTTTGATTTATTACTACGGTTGGCCTGCACGCGGATGGATAGTTCGGAAGTCGAGTTTTCGTAATCGAAAATTTTCCCGCTTCGAAGTGTGCCATCGGAGTCGATGGAAAAGTGGGTGTTGTCTGTATCCCCTTTTCCGGGTGCAAGCATATAACTAACGGGGGCAAATTTGGAAGCAGAAGAGAATTGCCCTACTATCTGACCGATGGGTTGATTCTCATGAATAAATAGATCAGCAATATTTCTGAAATCTATGGGAGGGGTAGATGTGGATGGGAATACATTGAGTAGTCCGGTGATACTCGAAATTCCCTTGGGCAGATCGGGCATTGACCCGAGGAGGGGGGCGGTATTCGCAAAAACTTTATAATTTTTTGATGATGAGATACCTGCTGCTGGGGAAATTGTAGACTGACTGATTGTGTATTTGCTTTTTGTATTGGCGGCAAGATGAGCTTGGGTGAGCATTATCCAACAGGAAAATGTACTGAGCCATAGAATTGATATGGGCCGACATAAATTCATGGATACCAAGCTGATTAAAGTAGAGCTATATGTCAATCTTTCGAAGATTTATCATAAAAAAGGCTCGGTTTAGAACCAAGCCTTTTATCTAGTGGGCTAAGATTTCTTTTTGCTAGTTATTCCCATTCTTCCCATTCTTGAGTTTGATAATTGAAAAATTGGCGAGGAGCGGCTGATCCGAGTTGGTAGAGGTACCATGTGGAGCTCGATTCCAGAAAAACAAAGGGAAAAACTTCAGGACTAGTGTATATCCATCCTTTTTCCCGCGTAAAAACCCATCCACTAACATAGGGTGCGTTGCTTATCGTTTTACATTGTTCTAGTTGCTTACGAAGTTCTACTACCTTCGTACTGCACGCTTCACTACTCTGGAGGGCTACTGAGAGTTGATCTTTGAGGGATTGATTTTCAGCAAGAGCAGATGTTAAATCTTTGATGACCCGATTGAGCTCGTCTTGAATCACCGCACAATCTTCATTTACAACATTAGCTAGTTTTTCACATTCTTCTGCACGCTTTGTGAGGGCAGTGATTTGCGCATCCTTTTTAGCATTTTCCTGCTTTAAGCGTTTTATCTCCTCTTGATAGTCAACATTTTCTTTATCTTGATCTGTTGGATCTTTTGTGTCGGCGTTGTTTTTGTTTTCTTTTTTGAATTCCGCATATGCACCAGAGTTTTTCCATTCATTCAGGGCTGAGTTTTTTTTCTGAATGACTTCGTTTCTACCATTTATGGAGATAACCTGGCCGTTAGGTGAAATGATAATAAGGGTGGGTATCCCACGTACTTCAAAAATACTGTACAGATTATTTGCTTCATAAGAACCGGCTGGGAGGGCGGGCCATGGCATCTTAGCACTTTGCATGTATTGTAGCTGCTCATCGAGATTCCGATCAGCACTGATCATGACCACTTCGAAATCCTCTTTGTTTTGCTCTCTAAATTCCTTGAGGGTAGGGCTGAAAGTCCTGCATGGAGGACACCAACCCGCTGAGAAATAAAGCCCGATTATTTTCCCTTCTAAATTTTCTGAATTAACTTGGTTGAAATTTTGATCGATGAGATTACCCGGGATTAGTTTTTGTATTTCCGGATGAATTTGACCCTGTGCATTAATTTCAACTACCGAAAAGAAAAGGAATGTGAAAACTAGGCTTTTACTGAAATTTATCATATTCATAAGTATATACACTAAATAAATAAATATGCAAATATTTTTCTACAAAAAAAGCCTAGTGAAAACTAGGCTTAATAAGTTAATTAAATATAAATTATTTAGGCAGCATTTGGAAGATCCTGTAAGCTGATTTGTTTCCTTTTGACTCGGCGAAGCCTTGAGCGCCTGCGTAAACCCCGATCGAGTTTTTCGACCAAATCGTCCACAGCCTTGTATATATTTTCACTAAGAACCGATATGGTAATCGTTTTTCCTTTGAGTTCGAGATGTCCCTTCGCCACATATTCTTTTTCGTGAGAAGAAGACTTTGAGTCATGCTCAAGCTCGATTCTCGCACGAATGATTCTTTCCTCATGCTTATAAATTTTTTCCATCTTTTCGAAAACTATACCTTTGAGGGAATCAGTTAGATTAAGATGAAGGCCGGAGAGAATCAGATTGTTCTTCATATGCGTTATGTATTTGTTGTTAAGTTTGAGTTTGTGCGTAATCGATTGAAGACGCTACAGTCAACCTCGCACCAAAAGGGGAGTAAATCCAATAAAGTTTGATTTTTTTTATGAATAAATGCAGCTCGTTGAATATGAGGGATTTAATAATATGAAGGAAGGTGCGGATGCACCGATAGTTGACCCAAAATTGTTTCCAGAATGGATACTTTGTGAAAATAATGATCTATTGGCTTTAGATAAACCTGGTTGGTTGGTCTGCCATCCTTCAAAGAATGGTCCCTTGTCCAGCCTAGTGGGTGCTACCAAAGAATATCTAGGCATGGATTCGATTCACCTGGTTAGCAGGTTGGATCGAGAAACTAGTGGTGTGGTGATACTGGCAAAGCATAAAAAGGCAGCGAGTATTTGGCAGAAAGGAGTGGAGCATCGAAAAGTAAAGCGAACCTACCTGACCATTCTTCGGGGTGAAATGACCGAAGAAAAAAATGTGGAAAGCTTTATCGGTAATGATCCGGAAAGTGAAGTCTTCGTAAAGCAAAGAGTGACGCAGGAATCCAGGAAGTCGCAACGAGCATTAACCCATTTCATTCCTCTTCATGCACAAAACCAGCACACTCTATGTCTTGTCAAAACTCAAACGGGAAGGAAGCATCAAATAAGGGTACATGCCAATCATCTAGGTAATCCCATTGTTGGTGATAAACTGTATGGTCCTGACGAATCTTTTTATCTTCGGTTTATTGAAGAAGGCTGGAGAAAAGAGTGGGTGGAAGATTTAGGAATGAGTCGCCAAGCTTTGCATGGTTTAACTATAGAGCATCATGATCTGGGAACAAGTTTTATGGCACCGGTTCCTATTGATATGAAGGAGTACTTAGATAAAAAAGCAGGTTGGGGTTTAGAGAAAATCGAGACAAAGATAAATGAAACTCTTACGAAATTAAGTTGTCGGGAATCAGAAGAATAGGTAAGCATATTGCCTAATGACGGACAATAGTAAGGCATTATCTCCTCTTGAAGCCTTAAAGGGTGGATTTCGAAGGGCTTGTGTTCGTAGGCTAGTTGGCGACGAAGAGGGTGCAATCACTGTTTTAAAAGACGAGATTCCCAAATTAGTGGTCGGTTGGGCTAAGACGACTAACCTGGACGCCAATGAGAAAAAAGCTAAGTTAAAAGAACTGTTTGATGATGAATCTTCGAGAGCCGATGAACTGGCCACTGCTTTCGATCTGTTCGCTGGGAGGTTTGAAAGTCGGGTTGCGGATTTAGTAACCGAAGAAATAAAAAAAGCATGCCGAAGGGTTGAAAATGTAGCAGACTCCTTGGAAAAACTTAAAGATGAAGTCGCTCAAATCCCGGTTGCTTTGCCCGAAAGAGAAATTGTTGAAAATATACCTGAACCCATCGCGGAAGAGAAGACAGAGCTGGAAATTGAAGAAGTTACTGAGCAGGTAGCAATCGAGGAAAATAATCAATTACTTGAGCCAGAAAAGGTACAAACTAATAAGAACCCCGATGTACAGGAAGATCTTACAGGCGATGACGAGCCAATTATCGATGATGAAATCGAAGAATTAGACGAACCAATTGGGATGGGGCTCAAATTTGATGAAATCGAAGAGATGATTGATGAAGTTTTATCGATGGAAAATTAATTCATTTGGCAAATGATACGATTCTAGATTTGACTTAAGCCCTATTTTTCCAAATTTCGAAGATGATAATATAATATTATGATTGAAAATTCCGAACCACCCCAAGAACCTAACACCAAAGAAACCGATGTTTCTGACGATTCATCCTCCGACAAAAAGAGAAAATTGTTTGTTGGGCTTGATTTGGGAACGCTTGAGTCATGCGTGATTACCAAATTAAGTAAACCAGGGAGCGGTGAGCATCAGGGTACTTGGATCCCCTCGATTGTGGGTTACCCGGAGGACGGTATTTTGGCTGGAATTTTACCTGGTAATTCGAGAATGCTTCACGGGGAAGAAGCACTTGCTAATTCTCTACACCTGAGGTTGGTGAATCCACTAAGTGATGGTGTAGTTTCAGATGGCGATGCTGCGAAATCTTTTCTCGCCTACATTCGTGAAAAAATCGATCCCGAGCGCAAGAGAGAAGTCTATTGCGTGATCGGTATTCCTGCAGTGGCTGATACTGAAGCGAAGTCCCGGTTACAAGAAGCCGCCAAGGGAGCGTTTGAAGGTATTCTTTTTATTCCTGAACCATTTCTTGCAGCTTTGGGCATGCGAGATGAAAATCGATTGCAGGATCCAGAATATACCGACCCGGTAAGCAATTCTCTTTTTGTTGATATCGGTGCGGGTACCACTGATTTTTGCATTGTACAGGGCTACTTCCCTAAGCAGGAAGACCTCTTGAGTATTCCTTTTGCTGGAAATGAGGTAGATGTGCTTCTGGATAAGGGTATACGGGAAGCCTATCCTGAAGTAGATATTCCATTATCCATGTCCAGGTCATTTAAAGAATCTTACTCCTATGTAGGTGAGAGTGAGTCAGGTGTGCGCGTGAAAGTACCTATTGACGGTAAACCCAGAAAGATTGAGATTGGAAAGCAGATAGGAGAAGCTTGCAATAGCCTTCTCTCGGAAATCTTCGAATCCTTAAAGGTGGTAATTGGCAAGGCATCTCCTCAATCAGTTTTTGAGCTTTTGCAAAATATAATTCTTACTGGAGGAGGCAGTCGCATTCGTAATATTGATCAGGAATTACAAAGGCTTTTGGTCGATGACGGCTACGAAGACCCCGATGTTACCATTTCATCTCGAGAAAATATGCCTTTCGTGGCAATTGGTGCCTTGAAGGTTGCGAAAGCTGCCCGAGAGGATCAATGGATCCAAGTTTAAGCCCTAAGTTCTACTTTGTTCTTCCCGATAATTGGGGAGTTACAAAATGTGTGTGGAGATTTCCTTTAGCCGGTGCATTGATGCATCAATGAGGAGTTTGTTTTCGTTTCGTTGTTCTTCAGTTTCTTTAGGGAAGAGGACTGCCCATGCAGTAGTTCTCACTACATTCGTATCCTGCTCGTCCTTCATTTTTTCAATTCCTTTTAGGCCTAACTGACGGGTAAGAATATTGGCCAAATAAACGGCACTGCACAACTTGGGATCAATCGTTGATTTCTCTGGTTCATTGTGGAAATTTACGGCCTCCACAATATCTTCCGAGATGTGATGATTCCATAAATAATAGGCGCCAGTTTTCGCATGATTCCAACCAATTATATCTTCTTCAGTCGCAATAAGTGCATTCAAATCCTCATAGGTTTTAGAGTGGATTTGCTCAAGTTCATCGGGAAAAGTGATTGCCTGAATAATTATACCCAAGTTGTGAAGTAATCCGGCGATGTAGTCTGCTTCCATTTCCACTCGATGCTTTGCTATGGCAAGGATTTCTCTGGTTAATATGGCTGTGCCTATACTATGCCTCCAAAAATTGTCCCACGAAAAGTTTTTAGGACCTTTTGATCCAAGGTTGGATATTTCTTCGATTACAGGAGTTGTGGATAATAATTCTTTTATACGATTCAGTCCCAGGAAAATAGAGGCTTCTTCGACACCAGAAATGCTTTCCTCTGAATTGGAACCAAAAAATACTGAATTAACGAGATCCAATACGCGTGTGGTTAAAGACGGATCTAGTCTTATTACTTCAGCAATCTGGCTCATGAGGCTATCTTCTGCAACAAGCAGTGAGTTGAGTGTTTTGCTGATACTGCTCAGTGATGCTAGTTTTGGGCACTGATTGATTCTATCAATGAGAACAAAGTCTGATATCGGGCTCATTGAATTTAAAAGAAGTAGAAAGCGAAAAAGAAGAACTTATTCGCAATGAACTTCATCGGTCAGTCACGGAGAAGTATCGCGTTTGGTCTTGTGGTGGAGATGTTAGCTTGGTTAGCGATACTAACTTTAAGCAAATTTTGTCCGATATCACAGGTTTGTGTTCCTGCATCAAAAATAAGTCTTCGCCCGGATGAAGAAACTAATTGAATGGAGCCATCAGCTCTACCTTCGAGGTGGACTTCGGATCCGGAATCAGCAGCCAAAAACTCCTTAACTTGATCGATTTTAAGAAAATCATCTCTAAGAGTGCTGGCAGATAATTCTTTTGACGATTCAGCTTTGCTGAGCTCTGCACTAAATTTGCCTGCAGGGATCAAATTAGGTTTGGATGAAGGAGCAGAAAGATTTTGGATTAAATCCTTACCGGCTGAAACTATTCCTGTGGCAAATATTGGGTTCATGCCAATTATGAAGCAGTTTCATTGCCAATCTATCTAGAAAGTGAAAGCAAAGGATTTCTTGGCAATCATCGACTCAGCAATTTGAATGGCATTTTGAGCAGCACCTTTCCATAGTTGATCGCCAACTACCCAAAAGGAGAGACCATTACCTAAAGCTTGGTCTATCCTTAATCTACCAACGGCACATGATTCGTTTTCTGTAAGCTGTATTGGAGTAGGGTAAACATTTTCTGAAGGATTGTCCATTAGCTGGGTTCCGTTAAAAGATTCAATTGCCTCTCTGGCATCCGGAATATTGACACTAGACTCAAATTCGGCGTTTATGCTGATTGAATGGGAACGAAGGACTGGAACTCTGACACAAGTGCAGGACACTTTGAGTTCCGGTAAAGAAAGAATCTTTTTTGATTCATTTTTCATTTTCATCTCCTCTTTGGTGTAGCCATCTTCCCTGAAAGAATCGATGTGAGGTATAAGGTTGTGTGCAATGGGGTGGGGGAACGGGCTTTGCGATAAGGATGATGGTTCGATACTTTCACCCAAAGATGCTCTTAATTCATTTTCGAGTGTATCAAATCCCTGTGCTCCTGCTCCCGAAACAGCTTGGTAAGTAGAAGCAAAGAATCTTTTTAAACCAAATCGCTTATGTAACGGGTATAATCCCATTAAGGTAATAGCTGTTGAGCAATTTGGGTTTGCGACTATGCCTGGGTGGTTATCAAGGGCATCTTCATTAATTTCTGGAATAACCAAAGGAATACTTTTTTCCATGCGAAAGGCAGAACTATTATCAATCACCACGCAACCGTTTCGACGGGCATGCTCCGCAAAATCGAAAGATTGTTGTGATCCAGCACTGAATATGGCAAAATCGAGGTTTTTGAATGATTCCGGAGTGGTTTCCTGGATTTCTTCCATGTTACCAAGTGCTTTCATTTCCCTTCCGGCAGATTTTGCTGAAGCGAGTAATTTGATCTCCGAAACAGGAAGATCACGCTTTTCCATGAGGTTAATAATTTCTTGGCCAACTGCTCCAGTTGCCCCTACGATGCCAACACGATATTTTTTCAATGAATTTAGAATGTTTATACAATAATTACAAAAAGACCATTATGTCTTTGGGTTTAAAAGAAACCAAACATGTAATCTTGGCTTCGATCAAGATGCAAAGATTATATGTGGCACAAAATGCGAAAAGTTTGAAAAAGTATGCAATGTCAACTTCGAAACGCCCCCCTTCATGCCAAGAAGATTCTCTTGGTACACCTTGGGGATTGCATGAGGTTGTTGAGAAAATCGGCAATCAAGAGAGTTTAGGAATGGTTTTTGAGGGAAGAAAGCCAATCGGATTAACTTATTGGCAGTGCGATGATGAAAAGCGTAAAAAAAATTTAATCACAACTAGAATCTTGAGGCTACGAGGTATGGAGAAAGGCTTGAATGCAGGAGAAGGAATCGACAGTTTTGCAAGATATATTTATATTCACGGCACTAATCATGAGGAACACATCGGAACACCGGCAAGCTCGGGTTGCCTTCAGTTATCAAACTTAGATGTTTTGGAATTGTTTAGTGTAGTGGGAGAAAACTCCCACCTTTGGCTTGATAAAGAATGCTAGGGTTTGAAGGTTTTATTGTTTAGATCTGCAAGATTTGTTCTTTCAGTAAGTCTGTAGACTCATCCTCATTGATCAAAATAAGTTCAGTATGGGATCCCGATAGATGGAGGGAACTTTTTATTCGATCTTGCTCGGACGAAAAGGAGTCCTCATCAATAATTAAGTAATTGTAATCGATTTGCCTTATTAGAATGAGGGTTTCATCAAAATCCGAAGCTATTTCTAGGTTACAGTTTTCGTTTTGAAAATTTTTGACTACCTTATTTCTAAATCTTTCATTTGAAATATAAACTAACACAGAAAGTAACGATTTTGACCTTATTAGCTTGATCACTTCTTCCGCTCGTATGGGTTTGTGCAGGAATGCAAGACAACCTAGTTCCTTAGTTTTCTTTTCTAATTCTGGGGTTGCAAATGCACTGATGAAAATAAATTCAGCATGCTTTTTGGGAATGGCCAACATCTGCCTATAAGTGTCAAACCCTTTGATGTCAGGCATTTGCATATCCATTAATACAAAAGCAAATTCTTTCTCGCTGTAGATTTTTAATGCAGTTGTACCATTTTCTGCAATTTCAACTTCTAAGCCCTCGCTTTTTAAAATATCCATCATGGTCGAACGGATAGCAGGGTGGTCATCTACTATTAAAACTCTTATACTCATACTTGATTAATGTTTTGCATTTGGAATTCTTATTAAAAAAATTGTCCCTTCGTTAGAAGATCTCGTTATTTCGATTGTACCATCGTGTTTTGAGATAACATCTGAGCAAAAAGATAGGCCTAAACCGAATCCATTTTTTTTTGTTGAAAATAATGGTTCAAAAACCTGACTCTTAATTTGTTCAGGAATCCCTTTTGCATTATCCATAATTTGAATCTCAGAAAAGTTGTTTTTTTCCTCTACATGGACTGAGATTTCTAGAGTTTGATTATCTTTTTTTGCTTGGTAAGAGTTTAAGAATAAGTTCATGACTAACTGTCGAAATAGAAGCTTATCTATAATGATTTTTTTACTTTCTTTTTTTCCTTCAGAGTAGCGAAATAAAATTTGTTCTTTAAGTCCAAGAATAGCTAAAGCTTCTTCGCAGAGTTTTTTTAAATTTACAGTTTCTAAATTAATTCTTTCTTCCTTCGTCATCTCGAGTAATCGACTTATAACCTCATTGCTTGAAGTGAGTTCCTCATCTATGATGGCAAGGTGTTCTTTGATTTTTTCGCTCGAATTTAAGTTGTTTTGCAGGAAGTAGACTGAGTTTCTTATGGCAGCCATAGGGTTACGCAGTTCATGAGCAATATTTGATGATACCTGACCAATACTGGCAAAAGTTTGTTGTGTGCTCATTTTGTTTTGAAGGCTAAGTAGTTGTTTGCTGTTTTTTATCCCCTTTTTAATTTCCGACTGTAACTGTTGGTTTGTAGAATCAAGGTCTTTGGTTCTTTCGATTACCCGATTTTCCATTTCTTTATTACTATCCAGAAGTGCTTCATTGGTGTCTCGAATAGAGTCCAGCATTTTATTGAACACGGTGGTTAGTTGACCAAATTCATCATTACTTATTTTACGTGCTCGTACCAAAAGATCGTTTTTGAGTGATACTCTTTCTGCAACATTAACCAACTCTGAAAGAGGTTTAGTTAAGGCAGATTCTACCCGTAATGAGATAAGAATAGTGAGTACGAGGTAGATAAGGAGGCTTGCGAACAAAAGGCTTTTTAGGTCATTTTCAAAACTATTGAAGCGATTAAGGTTTTCTGTAAGCCTTAAATAGCCAAAGATGACTTCACCAGAATATATGATTTGCCCTAATTCAAGATGCGTTTGTTCCCATGAAATATAATCCTCAAGAAATATATTTTGACTAACTTCATTAATTTGTAGTGAAGGACTCTTTTCCTTACCAAAAAACAATTCCATTGAAACTGAAGTATCTCGAGGTGGAAGTTGGTTATCTTCTTCAAATAAATGTCTAAATGGATCCACCTTCCAAATGAACACAGATTCGGTATCAGGGTTACTCAGAATTCCGTCAGTTATTTCGGCAACGGTTTCTTTATCATCAAAGTCTAATGCTGGTTTAAATTGCTCAGCTAACCTTTTGCCAAGATTTGAAATATGTTGTTCAATTAAGTCTCTCTGAGAATTTACAATAAAATTGTAGGCGATGAAGATAATGATTGAGCCTACAATCAAATTTACCCCAAAAACTGAAAGCAGAAGCTTTAATCTAAAGGATAAGAATGTGGATTTAAAAAACAAAATCCTTAGATAATCGCCCCGATTTCCTTCATGATAAGGCAGATCTCTTTACTTGGAACGGATAAAATTGATGGCTTTTCTCAGAGTTTCCTCGGGTGTTGACAATGATTTGTCTAATTGGTGTTTCAATTCTACTTCCAATTTAGTTAATTGATTTTCGAGAAAATCCTTTCCAATGTTGGATGCTTCAGCGTAGTCAAAAACATATCTTGAAGTTTTACTTCTATTCTTAAGAAGGTTTAAGAGGTTTTTTTTGGAAACATGAGGGTTTTCTTCCGTAACACCAAAAAACATAAAGTTTTGGTAAAAACCATTTCTTATAATTTCATGAACAGATTCAGCAAAAAAAATTTGCATACCTTTGAATACCTCAAGCTTTCTCCATTTCCCTTGGTCATCTGAATCAATGATTAAGACCCGATTAGACAATTTTGAAACTTCTCTTCTATGGGGAAAGGTTTGTGTTGAAACCTTTTGGGATCTGACTTTGTTTTTCTGGTGACTGGTTGAATGGGGAAGAATGGTCATTTTGGGTAGTAGGGTTAAAGTTTATTCTATTGACCAATGCTTTTGTAAGTCAATGAAGGAAAATTACCTTTCAAGATCGACATCTAGGCAATTAGGTGGGGTAAAATTGAAAGTAAATTTGGGTAAATTTTTATATTATCGCCCAAGCTTGAGAGCTCTTCTTCAGAGTGTGTGCCCGTAGTTGCTAAGAAATAGTCCATGGACGCATTTTGGGCCGTTTGGTAATCATAGGGAGAATCTCCAATATAAATGGTGTCTTCAGCGGTGGACTTAATTTTATCAAGTGCAAATTGAGTGAGTTTTGGATTTGGTTTCTTCCATTCGGTATCGTTTGCTCCAAGTGTAAATTCTAAAAATTCGTCCAGTCCTAGATGTTGGCAAACTTCACGTGCGTGAGGACCGTACTTGTTTGTTAATACGGCTGTTTTGATTCCGCATTTCTTGAGTTCAAGTAATATTTCCTTTGCACCTGGAAGCATTACGAGACCATTAAGCATCTCTTCTTCGAAAATAGGTCTTAGAATGTTAACGGCCTCGTCTGCTCTCTCTGGCCCGATGAGTTTTGTCATTGTTGATATGGATGCACCCCCAACTGCTTTTTTAACAGTTTCAAAAGATGGTCGAGGGAAGCCCATTTTTTCCATGGTTAAAGAAAAAGCTCGATGTATTGCCTGAAACTGATCAATAAGTGTTCCATCGAGATCAAAGAGTATTGCACGAGGAGTCATTCTATAAATATTTCATCATTAGAAACAAATTCTATTATCATTATTCACCATGCCCTCATCTTGCGACGAGAAAATTCCAAGAATTGAACATCACCAGAATAATTCTGATGTCTCGATTACGATTTGCGGATACTGGAGTTTAAATAGTCGAGAAAGACTACGTCTTCTCCGAAGATGGGAGTCTTTAGTATTACAATGGAAAGATGTTTTGAGGTTTGAAATCAAATGTGATGAGTCGCTTGTTTGGGACTCCTCACTGGTTGTTTTTCTGAGAAATGCAAACAGGGATCTCAGTGTAAATGGGGGCCAAGTAGTTTTTCTCGATCTTCCTGCTGGGTTAAACAAGTTGCTCAATCTGGCGGATGAAGGCCAGAAAAGAAATAAAGAGCAAAAGCAAGACCCGCCTTCCGATGGGTTTCTTTCAATGGAAGCTCTTCTAAAACCATTGGATTTTTTGGGTGCTTTAGTCATTTCCTTTTTGAACCTTGTACGGGGAAGATCCGTAATGAGGTGGCGAGATTTTTTTGCGAGTGCGAGGAATTGTAGTGCGTCCGCACTTCCGATAGTAACTTTAATAAGTTTTCTGACCGGAGTGACTATGGCATTCGTCGGAAGCGTGCAGTTAGAGAAATTTAATGCAACAATCTATGTGGCTGACCTTGTCAGTCTTGCTATGGTTCGGGAAATGGGAGCACTAATGGTAGCTATAATTATGGCTGGCAGGACTGGAGCTGCCTTTGCTGCTGAGCTTGGGAATATGAATCTTAATGAAGAGATTGATTCGCTTGAAACATTCGGGATTTGCTCGGTTTCATTTCTAGTGCTTCCTCGTACTCTTGCTCTTTTTGTGATGACGCCATTGCTCACCATTTATGCAGACATAGTCGGGATTTTAGGAGGATTACTTGTTGGGACTTTGGTAATGGGGTTTTCCGCATTGCATTATCTTGAGCAAACTCAGTCCGCGTTAACTGATATGTGGGAAGTATACTCAGGCGTTTCGAAGAGTTTATTTTTTGGACTAATTATAGGTTTTGTTGGATGCTATAAGGGTGTTTTTTCTGGCAGGGATTCTGCATCTTTAGGCAAATCGGTTACATCTGCCGTAGTCATTTCGGTAACACTTATAATCATTGCTGATGCATTTTTCGAAACCGCTTTCAGCTTACTTGAGTTACGTTGATGAATGTAAGCGGCAGAGACGATATTGTGATAAGGGTTGAGTCACTCGATTTGGCGTACGGGAATCATCTGGTGCTCAAGAATATTAGCTTTGAGGTTAGGAGGGGGGATTGTTTGGTTGTTATGGGTGGTAGTGGATGTGGGAAAAGTACCCTATTGAAATCTATGGTCGGCTTACTGGCTCCCTTGAGAGGTAAAATTATAATTGATCGTGATGAGTTGTGGCTCAATGGTGATAAGAAAAGAAAAGAAACCTTAAAGAAATTGGGAGTATTATTTCAAAATGGTGCACTATGGAGTTCAATGACAGTTTTTGAAAATGTAGCAATGCCCTTGGAGATCTTTACGGATTTAGGCGTGAAAGAAGTGGAGAATCTGGTTGATTACAAACTTGCCTTGGTCGGATTAGCTGGGGCCGGGAATTTCTATCCATCTGAGTTAAGTGGCGGAATGAGGAAAAGAGCTGGTCTTGCAAGAGCTATGGCGATGGATCCTGAAATACTTTTTTTGGACGAACCCTCTGCTGGTCTTGATCCAATTACATCCAAGAGATTGGATGACCTCATTAATGAACTTAAGGAAAGTTTGGGTATAAGCTTCGTTGTTGTTACTCATGAACTGGCCAGTATTTTCGATATAGCAGATGATTCCATTTTCCTGGACTCAGAATCAAAAGAGATTCTTGCACACGGAAACCCTAAAGATCTCTTAAAGGAAAATACCCTGACAAAAGTCAGGAGTTTCCTTGAACGAAAGACTGTAAATAATTCGTAGTTGAGCATTGCAAGAACAGCTAGCATTTGAAATATTAGCCTTTAATCTTGATGCATTTAGGTAACAGATTGTTGGTCGGTTCCTTTACCGTGGGAGCTATCATTATTTTGATAGGTTTTACAATATTTACCGGAGGCTTCTCAACCTTTAGGAATCAAAATGAAAGATTCGTTCTCGTGTTTCATGAGAACATGTATGGTCTTTATGAAGGCGGTAAAGTCACGCTCAACGGGGTGAGGATTGGCCGAGTAGAAAGGTTTTTCCTCGGAGATGCACTAGAGGATGCCCCTGTTCCAGTACTAGTGGAAATCAATCGCAAACTCGTACAGCGACACATGCTTAATACTGGCAATAAGATTTTCGACGATGATGGGAAATTTAAGAAAGATATTATTCCCACATTAGTTGGCCAATTAATTCAGGAAAGTTTTGTTACTGGGATTCTATACATAAACCTCACAACTGAGACCTCGGTTACTAACGGATTATCTGAAACAAATGGTACTCTCTATGGGTACAAAGCCTTGCGGACTAAGGGATCGATTTTCGCTGAGTTAAGTGAAAAAATTAATTTCGACAAATTAAGTAAGCAAGTAAGTAAAGTACTCGATGTTTCAATTGAAAGATTGGATGAAATTGATTTCTTGCAATTACAGTCCGAATGGAGCCAAACAAATGATGCTATTCGTTTATTTTTAGACGAGTCGCTGAAAAATTACAGTGATCTTGGCCCAGAGTTGACAACTGCCTCCAAAGAGGCAACTACGACGCTGAAGGAAGTTTCTCAGTTGTCGCGATCTTTGAATTCACTCGTCCGCAGTGATTCTGACTTTACCTTCCAATTTTCAAACACCATGCGCGATGTGAGTTTGATGTCAAAGTCCTTGAAAAGATTGGCAGACTTATTGGAGAGAAATCCACAGGCTTTTTTAATTGGTAAACCAAACAGCTCTAGAGAATGAAATTTTTGCTAAACTTTCGAATTTACATCACATTTTTTATTCTGATCTCCTCCGGTTGCATGATTCCTGACTCTAATCATGTTGAACCAAACTTTCATTTGCTTTTCCATGTTGAATCAGAGGGTAACCAATCTTCAACTAATTCCCTGTCTTTCCATCTAAGAGAAGTAAGTATACCTCCTTATTTAGATGACACCCGAATGACTCATAGATTCGACAAATCAACATTGATCTATCGAGAAAACGAACGTTGGGCAGAACCTGTAGGGGAGGGGATTGCAAGGGTTAGTGCTTTAAATTTGTCAAAGATTTGGGATAACCTTAATTTTTCCGCGTATCCCCATCGTCCTAAACCCAATTGCCTCTACGAGATATCTTTAACTGTATTAAGTTTTGAAAAAATTGGAAGAGATCAAGTTTTAGCTGATTTCATTGTTGATGTTTACAATCAAAATAAAATTATCAAGCAATTCCGTAAGAGAATTTTTTATCCTATCGACAAAGATGGCGCAAGTAATGAAGTGAGTTCTCTATCTGTCGTTCTTGGCATGATGTGTAATTTTATTTCTACTGAAATTGAGGATATGCCAACTTCAATTTTGTACAGGCAAAAGATAAAAGAATTAAAATTCGTGGATAAATCGATCCATGAGGTAGTTCAGTCAATGAATGAAAATTTTTTGCCTGATGGTCGCGAATTTAATTTTGTCGTTAAAAACTTTCCAGAAGCGAGTACAGCAAAGATTTCATTGATGTTGAGTGATGTGAGTATTTTGGAAGCTTGTAATCGTATCGCAATGTTAGCGAATCTGACATTCGGTGTATCAGGTGAGGAATTGATATTTAGCGGCAATTAATTATGGATCTATTGGTTATTCCCATTATTGCTTTTTGTTGTGCATTTTTTTCTTTTAAATGGAATCGAAAAAGGAAAGCTAAAGAAGTTGCCAAACTTGATCAAGAAATTGAAAATGATTTTATTGACGAGTTCGCGAGCCAAGCATCGGGAAGTCCTGATAGTATTGAGCTTGATGAAATAGTGAGGTGGCTCGAGGAGCAGCAGATGGAAGAAGTGATAAAAAAAGGTTCAACTTAAGACTTTAGTAGGACTTACCTACGGAATTTTCCCCTATTTTAATGTTTTCTTATTTCTCCATTTTCACGATAATTAAAAATATTAAATAAATATAAAAATATGTTTGAGATATTACATTTACCCATTCAACTGGCCAGGTTTGGTATTCTGGCTTTTTCGGCAAATTTAGTCTTACCAGCATTCGGCGATTGGGATAATTGGCGCGGTCCCAACTTTAATGGTTCATCGGGAACTGATGAGAAACTTCCTTCATCTTTCGATAGGTCCAAAAGAGTAAAGTGGGCTAGTGATTTACCTGGTTCCTCCGCAGCGACGCCAATAATTCACAAAGGGTTGGTCTTTGTCCCGTCTGTGAAAATTTCAAGCAATAAAAGAGGTGAAGGCAAATTAATGGCAATTTGTTTGAATGCCAAAGATGGAAGGGTTGTTTGGGAAAAAGAAGCGGGTAGTGGCTATAAACCTGGTAATGGTGATGGTTTTGATTATCAACTGCACGACAGATCTAATTACGCAAGCCCTTCACCAGTAGTTGGTAATGGGAAAGTATATTTCTTTTTTGGAAATGGTGACTTAGTGGCATATGATTTCGACGGTAATTTAGTATGGAAAAGAAATCTGCAGAAAGATTACGGAGATTTTAGCTTTCAGTGGACATTTTCTGCATCGCCAACATTTTACAACGATAACCTGTATCTCCCTATTTTACAGAGAGATGAAACTGTACATGGACGGGGGAAAAACGGTGCAAAATCTTTTTTGCTATGTATTGATTCACTTAATGGCGAAACCATTTGGAAGCATATAAGGAATTCACCCGCAAAAAAAGAATCACTTGAATCATTTGGCACAATTATTCCTCACAATAATGAATTAATTGTTGCTGGAGGAGATGTGCTAACTTCACATGATCCAGCAACGGGAAGAGAATTATGGCGATGGGGTACATGGAATCCGGGGCATAAAGAGCAATGGTGGAGATTGGTCCCCTCTCCAGTCGTCGGTGATAATGTGATTTTAGTCTGTGCTCCTAAGAGGGCTCCTGTTTTCGCAATTGAGATACCGAAAAAAAATAAAAATGAATCACCGAAGCTTCGCTGGTCAACGGAAGAAAAGCCTTCTATTACTTCGGATGTGCCAACTCCACTTTTTTATAGAAATAAGTTTTATGTTCTTAGTGACTTGAAGAAAAATTTATCAAAAATTGATCCCGCTAGTGCAAAGACTGAATGGAGTGTTGATTTGCCGGGCAAGTATAAATGGAGAAGTTCTCCAACAGCGGGGGATGGGAAGATCTTCTTAATGAACCACAATGCAACCGTTCTGGTTGTCGATGCAGTTTCTGGTAAGACTATTCACATGACTGAGATGGGTGATTCATACGATGATAACACAAGATCATCTATAAGCATTTCCCGCTCTAATCTTTATGTTAGGACGAACAAAAAATTATATTGCATTGAGTAAAAAATCACTACATTGTTAATAACTTTCTTTCCCATCCACCACACCCGCGCCGGGCGGTTCCCGCCAATCTACCGCCCGGCGCTTTTTTTGTGTAAATTTCTTCCTTTCATTTTTACCAAATTTCACAATCATGTGAACATATGTTCTTCTTCATGCGCGTAGTTTTATATTTCTTTTTTTTAGGGGTAGCAGTAGTTGCATCCGTTTCTGCGGACTTTGACTCACTTAATCAAAAGTACCTAAAGCTGAAACAAAGATCTCTAGATCATGAAGAAAGCATTAAAGTTCTTCTATCTCGTCCCAAAATAACTCCGACAAAATTTGTTTTACCCGAACCTAAAGTTGTAAGCACTGAATTGACAGATCCTTTCATTGATAACAAACCAAGTTCCGCTACTCAATCAGTAATTGGGTATGAAAATGCTGGAGGTATTGAAGAGCAGAATCCTGAAGAATTATCTCCCGAAATTGATTTTGATGACCTCGTTAATGATCCCATTGGTGTTACGGAGGATAATTTCGATGTAAATAGTTCTGCTAGTAATGATGAACTACTTTCTGCATATGATGATTTCTATGCAAAACCGAAGGTTACTCGTTCAGTCGGATACTATTTTGGTCCGTTATTTGGATTCATCTTTCCCCAAAATGGTGCTGTCTTCAATGAATCTTTACCAAAAACAGAGTACAAAGCTGAGACAGGTACGACCCTTGGTTTACAATTTGGTAGGGATTTCGGCAAGGTTAGATGGGATGCGGAATATAATTATATGGGTTTCGACGGAGAAACTGATTTTGAAATTAGTGCACACAATTTCATTAGTCATTTAAATTTTGATTTTGAGATTGGCGATCGGGCTGATTTAAGGACAGGATTGGGACTTGGAGTCGGGTTTATGAACTTTGACGGTAATTCAGATAATTACGATGGGGTTGGATTCATATATGACTTTGTCCTTGGAGCAGGGTACAAGATTACTTCTTTGTGGTCATTAAATTTGGACTACAGGTACTACTCAAGTGCGGCAAATGATTCTTACGATCAGCTAAAAAGCCATATGCTTATCCTGAACGCCAACTTTGATTTATAATTAGGGGAAAATTTTTCCAAGCTGTCGAGGGAATGGAGACTCGGCGAAAATTTTAAATGTTTTATCTTTATATTTACCTTCGAATTCAATCTCAGATGCATGAAGGCACAATCGATTGATTTTGTTTTTCTTACTAAAGATTCTATTCAACGAAAAATCGCCATATGTCCTGTCACCGATGATTGGCATTCTTCTAGCCATGCATTGGTACCTGAGTTGGTGGGTTCTTCCTGTAAGCGGTTTTAATTTTAGCAGTTGTAAATTAAATTGCCCGTGAACCACTCTTTCCCTTGATGCAATAGTAATCGCTAAAGGGCCTTTACCTTTTGTAACTCTTAACTTCCCATCTTGCCTTTTTTCGATAAGTGAATCTTGCCACTTCCCCATTTTGGCCCTTTCGTTATTGTGGGTAATCGCAAGGTATGTTTTTTTTATTAGCCTTTTGGAAAAGGCATCTTTAATAAAATCTGCAATAAATGGATCGATGCATCCAATAATGATACCAGATGTCGCTGAATCAAGGCGGTGACACAAATAAAAGTTTTTTTCAGTTTTGCCTGATGTCCATGAAAAGGCTTCTCTTTTCATGCAGTAATCAGCTTTCAATAATGTCTTTTGGTGAGATTCTTTTTTTTGATATTCGTTGGGATGACTCAATACTCCATGTGATTTATCTATAATATAGATTCCCGGTTCCTCTACTGCAATAATTTGGCAGTTTTTGTCTAGGGGGATTTCTTCAGGCATCATTTTATTACCTGTAATTGAAGTGAATAGTTATTGTATCTGATTCGCCAAAATCATCCTTCATCTCAGGTGTCCAGCTTCCAAAAGGAACTCTGGAAGCGATTGCTTGTCTACAAATTTCAGCAGGAAGAGAAAACTCACCAAGGTTATCAAGGTTTTTCAAGTTAGAGATTGAACCGTCGGCAAGTAGAGTAAACCGATAAGAAATACGATTTTTTAATCTGTCACGTTGAATGAAGCTAAGCGAATTGTATGCGAGTTGTTGCCATTGATCCTCAATTGAACGAAGCATCTCCTGGACATATACACCATAGGGGTGAAGTCGACATTCAACTGCGAGCATGCCCACTCTTGGCGCATTCGAGGTTGTTTTCATTACAGGTCCACGTAAAAGGTCGGGGGGAAAGCTTAGGTCTTGGTCTCCTTGCGATTGAAGTTTCCAACTTGGGCTCTTTTAGTGCTAATTGCTGTCCCTCATTATTGGGATCCTTTTCAGAATGATTTTTTAGAAAGATTAATAACCCGATCCCTTCCATCTTTCTCCTGTTCTTCAATTTTTAATCCATTTTTATCTACTTTCTCGACATTAGGTATCTGCGTGCTTTTAGGTTTCACCTTAGCCGTTTGTTCAATGGCTTTATCTTCGTTTTCCTCTTGTGTAGTTTTTTTTGACTGTTCAGTAAATTGGGGTTGAGGAGGAGATTCGATTTTTGTCGGTGTCACTTTGGAGGAAAATTGCATGCCGTTTACTTTTGGCAGATCCCCCTTATTTTTTTCAGGATTGGCTGTAGGTTGTGCGGCTTGTTGATCCCGAAATGAAAAATTATTTGTATTATCTGGGGAATTAATAGGACTGTTTGGGTTTGCTTCAATAAACTTCTTTTTTTTAATTCTAGTTTCTTCAAGTTGTTGAATTGTCCACTCTATCTCAATTTCTTGACCTTTGTTCGGTTCTTGTTTTTGGCCTACAATAAAGAAAGGTTTTGATTTAAGGGACAGGAGACAGAAAAGGGTTGTTATTGTTATAATGAGAGCAAAGATATTTGACTGTAAATGGTTTGTCTTAGGAATAATTTTGTCCTCTTTCATATTCTCATAATCAATCAAAGATTTTTGAATATAATTGGTAGGCTCCAATCACAATAAAGCTGACGAAAGAGACCCATAAGAATATGTCCCAGACTTTTGAATACCCTAATCTTGAGTCGGATAATTTATACCTAAAGAAAAGAACTGCAAAACCAACGATTGGAAGCATTAAAGCCTGCATAGAGCCAGAAACTAAAATTAAGAAAACCGGTTTAGGAAAAAAAGCGTAACACATAACGCAAAGAGTTGGGAAAATTACGCCAAATATTTTTATAAGCTTTGTTCTCAGTTTATTTTCTTGAGGCAAAATTCCGGATGTCATCAGTGCATCGACTGCCATTCTACTCTGACCTGCGAGCGCTACAAAAAATGTTGAAAACAAAACAGCTACAGCACCAATGAGGAAAATCATTTGAGCCCATTCTCCAAAAACAGGCCGGTACATGGAAGAGAGTGTTTGGATCATTTCCCCTCCGGCTGGCAGCAATCCTGATCTTCCTAAAATAGAAGCTCCAAGTAGATAGAAGGCAATTGTACAGAAAGTATAAACGATCATTGATCCCCAGGCATCCCATTTCATGACTTTAATCCACCCCTTGGCTCTGTATAACCATTCTGAGGAATCGTTTCTCTTGCCAGTGAATGCCCCATATCCTTTTTCTATACACCAATAGGGATAAACAAGGATTTCGGATGCTCCTACTCCAATTATGCCAAAGGTAGCTATGGCGGTAAGAAGCGGTTTGCTTCCATTAATTGCTTCTGGGAATGAAAAACTTAGACCGTGGACAATTTCATCCATTTTAATTGCCCAAGATCCATGGGATTGCAGGGCGAATAAATTTAAAATGGTAATTAAGGTAAAGCTTGAAACCAAAATAATGCAAAACTTCTCAATCAGAGAAAACTTTCCATTGATCAACAGGATTATGGTAAAGCTCGCGATAAGAATTGACCAAATGAGATCATCCCGCGAGGAGGGTAACTGAGGAATAGACGCGAGCTTTTCTTCAAGTTTCTTTAGTTGGTCGAAATCTTTTTTTGCCTTAGCCTCATTGAGCTTAATCGTTGTCGTTATTTTCTCGCTTAAGATTTTATTTTTAATCTCGCCTGCCTCTGTCAATGGGAATGTTATTGCCATTGCTTGCCCGACTCCCCCTATGATGCCTCCCTGTTGTCCAAGAATAGAAAGGAACATAAGGAACCAAAAGATTAGAATCCAATTTGCTTTAATTATTCTCCCTCTTCTCTGAGACCGGTATGCTGGGCCAGGTAGTTCATTAAGAGATTCAAGAGATGATTTTCCGTAAGTTATTACATGTCTGCCAAATTCAATTTGTGCAAAGACTTTGATGAAGCATCCAATAATTATAAGCCAGAGAAAATCGAAGTGTGCTTCTGCTCCGGTTCTCGTGGTGGCAATTAGTTCGCCCGAACCAACAATAGATCCGGCAAGTATAAGCCCTGGACCTAAATTCTTTAGTATACCTAGAACAGTACGCGGCGGGGCCTGAACTTTTGAATGATTTGCGATCGTGATATGTTTATTAAGGGTTCTGGTAAATCCAGCAGTTTGAATGCTCGAGCTGACTTTTGACTCGCCAATTTAATAACTCAATTAAAAGAGTTTGTTTCTGGCTCTCGTGTTCCTCAGAATTCCATAAGTTCTCTTGTTCCGTTGGATCATTAACTAAATTATACATCTGACCTTCGGTAGAATCTAGAAAGTGAATGAGCTTCCAGGATTTACTTCTAATCATACTCATGAATTTTGCATCAGTAAGAACCATGTCCCCCACCTGTTCGCAGAATAAGTAATCTCGGCCTTTCCATGTGTCTCCGATTACAGCGGGCAGCATGGATACTGCTTCCATACCTGAAGGTGAATCGCATTGTGCAAGATCAAGAATTGTTGGACCAACATCCATCCATTGAACCAGTTCTTCAATTTTTTGATTTTTCTGAATACCCACACCGGAGAAAATTAGGGGAACTCGGGTAATCTTTTCAAACATAGTCCATTTTTGACTGTGACCATGATCCGTTAGGCAATCGCCATGATCACTTGTGAAAATAATGACCGTGTTTTCGCTCAGATCATTATTTTTTAGGCACTCAGTAATTTGACCGACCGCATGATCAATCATAGTGATGTTAGCTAGATAATGCTTTCTTTGCCGCAAACGAGCTTCTTCTGTTGGGTTCAATTGGTGTACGATCGAGTCATGATCAATTTCTGAATTGTGCTGCCTGAGAGCCTTT